>CAZITY010000001.1:0-22188 GCA_964542445.1 uncultured Halobacteriales archaeon
CCCGGTTGACAAAGATCTTCGAAGGGACGAGTGAAATCCAACAACGCGTCATCGCAGATCGATTATTTGAGCGTGGTGTGCATGGAACGGGTTCGGGGGCATAACAATGGGACGAACTAGTAATCACAATTATTACGAGGACTTTGAGGTTGGTGAGGTGTACTCGCATACGCGAGGGAAGACAATGACGGAGATGGATAATGTCCTCATCACAAATTTGGTGTTGAACACAGCACAGGGACATTTTAATGAGGATCAGATGCAGGATCGCGAATTCGGTGAGCGAATCGTCTATGGGGGTGTTAATTTATCGCTCGTGTGCGGTCTCGCTTCAGAGGATATCTCAGAGAATGCGATCACTGAGTTGGCGTATGATGATGTGCAGTTCACGAATCCTGTGTTCCATGGTGATACGTTGTACGCGGAGAGTGAGGTGCTCGCGAAACGGGAGTCTGATGAGCGACCAGATGGTGGGGTGGTGACGTTTCGCGTACGGGGGTATAATCAAGACGACGATCAGGTCCTTGGTGCGACGAAGAAAGTATTGTTGAAGAAACGCGCATATTACGGGTCTGAGTGACGGGACTGATGACGGGAGACGATTCGAACGTGACTGAATCGCAAGCCGCCTCGGACGGTCCGTTAGCAGGAGTGCGTGTGGTTGATTTGACGCAGATGCTTGCGGGACCCTTCGCTACGATGGTCCTTGCGGATCTCGGAGCGGATGTCGTTAAGATTGAACCGCCTGATGGGGATACAACGAGGACGAACCGACCGTTTTTAACGGGTGATGAGGCGTATGGCGGGTATTTTCATAGCGTGAATCGGAATAAGCGGAGTATCGTGTTGGATTTGAAAGCCGATGGTGGTCGTGAGGCATTTTTGTCGTTGGTGGACGATGCGGATGTGGTCATTGAGAATTATCGGGTTGGGGTGATGGATCGGTTGGGGTTGTCCTACGAGATGCTGAGTGACCGTAAACCCGAGTTGGTATATGCCTCGATTCGGGGGTTCGGGGATCCACGCTTGGGAGAAAGTCCGTATGCTGATCGACCAGCGTTCGATATTATTGCGCAAGCGATGGGGGGGATTATGAGTGTCACGGGAACCCCGGAGAGCGGTCCTGTGAAAGTCGGACCTGGGGTGGGAGATATTTTCCCGGCAGTGCTCGCTGTAGTGGGTGTGTTGTCGGCGTTACATCACCGGGATCGTACTGGTGAGGGCCAGTATGTTGACGTGAGCATGGTTGATGGGGTCCTAGCGCTCTGTGAGCGGATCGTTCATCAGCATTCGCTTGCGGGTGATGTGCCGGGGCCACAAGGGAACACCCATCCATTGTTGTTCCCATTTGATCGGTTTGAGGCGGCGGATGGATATGTGATGATTGCGGCGCCGCGGGATCATCAATGGGAGTCGTTGTGTCGACATATGGATCGCCCGGATCTTGCTGCGGAATATCCTGAAGATCTCGATCGAGTTGATGGGGCGGATGAGTTACGACCGATTGTAAATGAATGGACACGAGAGCACACGAAACATGAATTATTCGAGAAGCTTGCTGACGATGTGCCGTGTGGCCCAGTAAATACGATTGAGGATATTTTCTCGGATGAGCATTTTGAGGTGCGTGGCATGTTACCGGAAGTCCCGCACGCGGACACGGGCGAAACGGTGCAATTAGCGGGTTCACCGATCAAGTTCTCGAAAACCCCAAGTGGTATCCGATCGCGGGCGCCGTTTCTTGGCGAGCATTCACGAGAAGTACTCCGTGAAGCCGGGGTCTCGGAGGATGCGATTGACGAGTTAGAATCGGCCGGGGTGTTCGGGGACTCGGCGGATGCCGATAAGGTTTAGTGACGAGTGGAAAAACCGATAGTGATGTTTGAGTCGTCACCATTTTCGGGAGAGACAGCAGTGGTAACTGGTGCGAGTCGGGGGATTGGGCGGGCGATTGCGTGGCGGTTAGCTGAAGCGGGAGCAAATGTGGTTGTGGCTGCTCGGTCGACCGACGCATTAGAGTCGTTAGTGGGTGAACTGGAGGATGATGTCGGTGTTGATGCATTAGCCGTAACAGTAGATGTACGAGAGGAGGATGCGGTAGCGAATCTTGCGGCGGAGGCGGCAGAATTTGGGGATGGATCGGTCGAGATGTTGGTTGCAAACGCTGGTGCAAATTTCCACGCGAGTGTAGCTGATATGAGTTTAAACGCCTGGTCGACGATTATCGATATTAACCTCAATGGGACGTTTCTGTGTTGTCATGCGTTTTCTGATGCATTAACAAAGGCGTCCCAGGGACGGGTCGTGACAATGGGGAGTGTCGTTGGTCGGGATGGATATCCGAACAGTGCGCATTACGCCTCGTCGAAAGCTGGTATTGAATTGTTGACTCGGACGATAGCGATGGAATGGGCCGACCGGAATATTCGAGTGAATTGTATTCGACCGGGCTTAGTCGCGACGCCTGGCGTGGCCGAGAATCGGGGAGTAACGGCTGAAAATATTGATCAATCGGTGATTGATCGGGACATAGGGCACCCGGATGAAATTGCTGATCTCGCTGCGTTCTTACTGTCGTCAGGGGCTAGTTACATCACGGGAGAAACATACACGGCTGAGGGAATACCACCGGTTTCCGAAGAATAATCCCTAGACGTTCGGGATAACTTCGTCACCAATTAATTCGATGCACTCACAGGCTTGTTCTACGGGAAGCCCCGGCCAGCGGACGCGCATCATGATGTGGCTCGCGTTAAGTTCGGCTTCGTACCGTTCAATTTCTTCACAGATTTCCTCAGGTGTTCCAAGGAGGAAGCGGTCCTCGGCAAGGTCGTCGAATGGTCGGTGGATGTCATCTGCGTCCTCCATTGCTTCGTCTTGTCCCCATTCGGCGTAGCGTTGATATTTAGCTTCGAGGAAGTCACGGGCGGTTTCGTACGCTGCGTCGGATGACTCGGCGACAAATGTTTCCCTGAACACTGGTACGCTCGTGTCTTTCCCGAGTTCTTCCCTCACCGTATCATACGCAGTTTTTTGTTCTTTGATTTCCGTCATCGTTGCGTGCGGATTGACGTACCACGCGTCACTGATTCTTGCCGCGCGTTCGATCGCCGGACGGACGTTTGCCGCGATCCACACGGGCGGTTTGGTATCTGGGCGGGGATTGATTGTAGCGTTCTCAATCGAATAATACTCTCCGTCGTACGTGACGTCTGTCTCTGTCCATAACCGGTTCATTATTTCAACGCTTTCTTCGAGTCGACCTGCGCGTTCTGATTTTGGAATCCCGAAATTCTGGAACTCAACGTCTCGGTAACCGGCGCCGACACCAGCGATTGCATTGTCCGCGATTGTATCGAGAGTCGTTATTTGTTCAGCAATTTCTACGGGTTGATGCAATGGGAGTAAGACGATTCCGGTAGCGATGGTCATGTCCCCGCTTTCTGCGCTAAGCCGTGAGAGGACCGGGATCAGTTGGAGCTGGTTATAATCAGTGAGGTAATGTTGCCCCATTGACAGCACGTCGAAACCTGCGGCTTCGGCGGTTCGGGTTTGCTGGCGTAATTCATCGAATAGCGTTTCCGGTTCAGTTTCAATTGGTGCTTGTGCACTGAGAAAGAGCCCAAAATCCATACAGGGAATTTGATGAGCACTTGCTTGGTTCTTTTGTAACGGCTTACACGATACGACCTGATCGTATCTCTGCGAACGAACCTATGCACTTCAGTCTAGGAGATATTTCTTGGGAGTTACGGCATTAGTCATCATGGGTTTCCCAGTGGAGAACCTCGGCCACTGGTTTTCGTCCTGGGTGATGGAGTTCCTCGTATTTTGGCACTCCCTCGATGGTTGTCGCTGGTGTCTCGTCTGGATATCCAACGGCAATCGCCATGAGGACTCGTTTGGAATCGGGTAAGTCGAGAAACTGCGCGGCTTCTTCGCGGTCGCTGATCCCCTGGGGCACTGTACCGAGACCGAGTTCGACAGCTCCGAGGAATAAATTCTGTGCTGCGCGGCCACAATCGAAGATATTGTGTTCGTTCCTACGAGACGAATCACCCGCATCAACACAGATCACGATGCCGACTGGCGCGTTCGTGAGTGGCGTTGTATAGTTCCCAAATGAAGCTAGCGTGTCGATACTATCTCGATCAGTGAGTGCAATAAACGTCCATGGTTGGCGATTATGACCGCTTCCGGCTCGGCGGGCGTAATCGATTAGCTGTTCGACTATTTCTCGATCAACACACTCATTTGAGAACGCTCGGGTCGCTCGAGCAGAATTGATGCAAGTCTCTAATTCCATTGATAATTCTTACCTACGTAGTGTGAAGGCGGGTTGATTAAATCCGTCCATCGACGCTTCCGAGGACAATACAAGCGGCGGTATACCTAGTCTCGTCGAGGGACTGTTAGAGTGTACACTGTCGGGAACGACACCGAGCGTGGACGGGTAACGAATCGTGGTTGTTTACCGATCAATAAAAATCTCGTCGTCCTCAACTGTTACCTCGTACGTGGGGACCGAGTATTGATCGCTTTGAAGACTTTCCCCCGATGTGATATCGAATTGCCACCCGTGCCATGGGCATGAAATCACTCGTTCTTTTGTATCATATGTGAAACTATACCCGTCACCTGATCCACGGAGGTCCCCGAGGAGTTCTCCTTCACAAAGCGGTCCCGCTTGATGGGGACAGAAGTTCGCTACCGCGAAGTAATCACCGTCGAGACGAAACACTGCGATTTCTATTCCGTCTATTTCTCGGATTATCCGGGAACCATTCTCAGC
Source organism: uncultured Halobacteriales archaeon (assembly GCA_964542445.1). Classification (GTDB taxonomy): domain Archaea; phylum Halobacteriota; class Halobacteria; order Halobacteriales; family Hikarchaeaceae; genus CAZITY01. The sequence goes on from CAZITY010000001.1 coordinate 4,793, forward strand.
AAAATCAGATACGTCAGCAATTTTCACTCGATTTCCAGTCATCTTTCAAGTCAGTCAGCTCTTATTATTATGAGGAGATATCCGTATAACGGAACTCGACGCTTCTTCTGTACCGATCACCGTCATTGTATTTTGACGGCATTCTCTCATAATTAGGATGACTGTAGCCCTTTACTGGTTTATCCTTTCCGACTTTCTTCACCAACATTACCAAGAGGGGTGGGGTGTGATTTCTTCCTCGATTTAATGAATCGATTTTCCCCTCAAACGACTTCATGGCACCAGAGATGAATCGTGCAGTGAGAAGATTCGAAGCGTACAATTATTTTCCGCGGCTGTCACTCTGACGCGGTAATGTCCGCCCCGACTGTATCGTCGTATTTTTCGCTCTCGTCTTCCGGCAAATATTCTTCTTCCCATTGGACAACATCCGGAAACCCAGCGAATTCATGGTAATCAAATGGTACCTCATCGAAGGCGGCGTCGTACGATTCATATAACGCAACCAGCCCATCTTCTTGGGCCGTTTTCACATTATTATAGATACTGAGTATCGCGGCTTGGAACGAAAACGCCGGGAAAATAACGATATCAAAGCCGAGTTCCTCTAACCGTTCTGGCGGCAACTTCGGTGAAATCCCAGCGAAATTATACAATAACGGGGCATCGACTTGTTCACCCACTCTCGCAATTTCCTGTTCATCCACTGGGCCTTCGACGAACGCGACATCCGCTCCCGCGTCACAATACGCATTCGCTCGCTCGATCGCCATTTCGAGTGACCCGCCGACCGCTCCTCGAGCGTCCGTCCGCGCGATTATCACGAAATCCTCATCGCGTTCATCACGCACATCCGCCGCCGCTTGATACTTCCCAATCGCTTCTTTTTTCGGAATTAACTGTCGGCCTTTAACGTGCCCACATCGCTTCGGGAAGGTTTGATCCTCTATGTGAATACCACCTGCGCCAGTTTTGATGTATTCTCGGACCGTGCGAATCACGTTCGTTGCATTCCCATACCCGTTATCGGCATCACCGATGATCGGGACGTCGATGGATTCCTGAATCGTGTTTGCGTTCGCGATCATTTCCGGCATCGTGATCAGCCCGGCATCTGGTACACCCGCTCGTGACAATGAGGTGCCGTACCCAGTCATGTAGACGCAATCAAACGCCCCGTCAAACGTTAATGCTCGAGCGGACAATGCATCATGGGCTCCGGGACACACTAGGATCTCGTCTCGATTGAGTAACTCCCTGAGTTGTGAACTATATCGCATAACGATTACCAACGATGCCCACACCCAAAGAACATTACGAACGTGACTAATATTCTAACCAGTTAGTTCAAATCGTGGCAGCGCCGCCTTTCCGTCAGTTTCATGGAACACGACTGACACTGAATCACCAATTGACACCGCATCAGGATCACAATTCACGATGTTCGTCATCATCCTCGGACCTTCCTCTAATTCCACATATGCTAAGACGTATGGCGTGGCTTCTGCATAGTCTTCACTACCTTGGTGCGACACCGTGACCGAATAAACCGTTCCATCCCCACTCGATTCTATCCATCCAGTGTTCGCACTCGCACACTCAGGGCAATGTTTACGAGGATAGTGATACACACGACCACATTCCTGGCATTCCCGCAATAACAAACGCTCATCGAGCGTTGCGTCCCAAAACCGCTCGGTTTCCGGTGTGATCGGTGGCGTCGGTGATGGAGGTTGATCACTCATACCAACCCACCTCCCAGAAGTAACGTTGTACTCCCCATGCGTGTTCCGAGACTCCCCCCAGTGCCATGCGCCAGAGCGATCTCACAATCAGGAACCTGGACCGGTTCATTTGCCTCACCTCGAAGTTGCCTGACGGCCTCAAGTACTTTCGTCATTCCACCCCTGTTCTGTGGGTGATTACTACACAAACCACCACCATCAGTGTTGAATGGTAGGGCCCCATCGGGCGCCTGCAACGTGCCTCCCTCAACGAAAGATCCGCCTTCTCCTTTCGCGCAAAATCCGAGGTCCTCGATTGTTTCCAGGACCGTAATCGTGAATGAGTCATAAATCGACGCATAATCGATGTCATCTGTTGTAACTCCAGCTTCCGAAAACGCTGGAGGCCCGGACCATCGCGCTCCAGTATACGTCAAATCAACGTTCCCCGCCTCGACATGTTTGACAGACTCACCATGCCCGAGTATTGGCACACACGACCGATCAAGTTGACCGGCGACATCTTCACTTACTAACACTACCGCACCACCCCCATCAGAAATCACGCAACAATCAAGCAAATGAAGCGGCTCTGAAATCCACCGAGACGACACCACATCATCGACAGTAACTGGATCCTGAAACATCGCATGCTCATTGTATTGTGCGTGTTCGGACGCGGCGACCCTGATCTCGGCTAACTGTTCGCTTGTCGTCCCGTATTCATGCATATGCCGCGCCGCTGCTAACGCGTACATTCCTACAGTCGTCGTCCCGAATACGTCCTCAAAGGCCGCTTCGGGTGCTTGTGATGGGAAATCACGCCGGGAATGACCTGATTCAGTTTCAGACCGAGGCCGCCCAGCTAATGTCACTAACGCCACATCACATTTTCCTGCAGCAATCGCACTCGCGGCATGCCCATCTACAAACTGTAACTCTGTGAGTCCAAGATAATCCGCGAGGGATAAGACTCCAGGACCTTCAGCGGTACAATACCCATCAACTGCATCTCGTTCGACTCCCGCATCCCGTAATGCCCCTTCTGCTACCTCCGCATGGAGTTGCGTCGTTGATTTATCCGGGGCGTGTCTCGTGGGATGTTCATACGCCCCTGCAATGAACGCCTTGTCAGTAATACTCATAGTGTCGTTACTGCCCTCTTACCACCGACCCGTATTATTGTTCTGTTCTGGTATACGACCTAACTAACCCACCAGCCATCAATACAGGGATCGATATTCTCTGGGCAACCAGTGGCTAATTACTAATCAGATCATCATGGAAATCTGGACAGAATTTTATGCGTGAAGAATAATTCGACAGCGTACATGACGAATTACGCCTTACACCTCACCCGTGACGAACTCAATGATGCTGCATCCAATGGAGGCGTCGCTGTTGTTCCGACGGGTTCCCTCGAACAACACGGTACCCACTTACCGGTCGGTACTGACAGCCTCCTCGCTGAGCACGTTTCTCGAAAAGCAGTTAAGGATGCCAATGAACTCGGCACTTCCGCCGTGGCGTTTCCAGCGATCTGGACCGGATTCTCCCCTCACCACGTTCCATTTGGCGGGACGGTATCGCTCAGGAAAGAAACCCTGCTTTCCCTCCTTGATGACGTGTGCAACTCTCTCATTGACATTGGGTTCCCGTCAATTTTACTTGTCAATGGACATGGCGGCAATCGTCCCGCGATCTCCTTATCTGCCGGTGATATCGGAACCAGACAAGACCAAACCGATGTCGCGGAACTATCTTATATTCACTTAGCAACGGATGTTGTTGATGAAGCTCGCGAGGGTGAACCGGGGAGCGCTTATCACGCTGGTGAAGTCGAAACCTCTCTCATGCTCTACTTATACGATGAGCTTGTTGACATGGAGCAGGCCGCCGACAACCCAGTCGAACCAATAACATCGTATTCCAGTACCGATATGTTCCGCGGAGGAGCGCTTGGAATGCGGCGAACATACGACCGCATCACTGACACTGGCGTCCGCGGAGAAGCAACCAAAGGGACAGCTGAAACCGGCGAAATCCTGTTTAACGAAGTCCGTGCCCGCCTCACTGACGTAATTAACGAACTAGCAGAACTCGACTGACTCCCAACGTACCGGGTGATTTCTTCTTGTTCATGGGTACGGGGAGGGTGCCGGTTCGTCACCCGGTCGGTATTGAAGGGAATCCCACCCTGTTTGCTCGGCCATTCGTAATTGAGTACTAATCACTTGGACAAGTTTCAACTTAGACGCTTTACGGAAAATACCGAACTTCGCCTGAAGTATGAACCCCACAATAAACACCCAGTTGGAATCAATGTACCTGGTATACTGTACGATAAAACCACTTGCTGCAAACACACAGAAAATGACACAGAATACAATTGGGGAAACCGTAAACGCTCCAAGTAACGGAGTAACTGCCTGCGGGACAGCGAGTATTCCCTGTTCTAAGAACAAATTCACGCCGAGAACCACTGCGTCCCATGTCCCGCGAAAAATCGAGACTAACGCATGTTGGCTTCCTAAGTACAAGAATCCGGTTAACACCCAGCTTCCTGAACACACTGGGAACATGATTGTTGGTATTCCTGGATATGATCGGACAATAAGGATGGTAGCTCCGAGCGGGATGAATGAAAGGACCCCAGCGAGGATCGGGGAGGAACCAGGTATGGCGCCGTGAAAGAACATACTCCCGATCAACCACACTGATCCATACGTTGTTCCCGTAGTGATTACTCGTTCGGTCGTAATTGAATGTTGGAATAACAGACTGGCGACACCGAGGGTGCTTGATACCACGATGCTAATTGTAATGAGTGCGTTATTGATCCCAAGTCCAACGAGCACAAGGGCCACGAGAATCCCCGTCCATAATCCAAGTAATATACTGAGTAGTCGAAGGAGAATTGGGGTTAGAATTACGCCGGAATAAACGGTAATAATCATTAGTACGACGAGTGGGACCCCGAGAACGAAGAGTAGGGTCTGGGGTCCGTTGTGAGCTAACAAGACTCCGTTCATGGTAACGAATATTGTTGTTTCGATTGATATAGCGCGTAAAAATTCGATGTGGGATCGGGCGTTGAAGATTACCCAGAGTTCCATCCCGAGGATGTATCCTCCTATCAAGACGACGATTCCTGTGAGTAGCCACCGTGGTATCCAGAAAAATCCATTGAGAACAACTTGATTGTATTCTCCGTAGTTGAACATCTCGATCATTTCGAACGTGAACAAGATTTGTGCAAGGAGTGTTTCGAGCGCTAAAATCCCTCCAATAATAGTTACGCCGATGGCGGCGAGTAGAACACTGAGTAGTACTGACCCGATGTCAGAACGTTGTAAGTGGTAGTTCCATACCGAGCTATCGTGTTTCATAGCCTTCCGAGCAGATTGTTTTTCGTGCAGATGGTACTATGGCTCGCTCAGTATTTGTTGTGTTGATTTGTTCTCTAATAAGATGGGGTTGCGAAAGTTATCTTACGGAGAATGATTAGCTCGCCGTTGTGGGATTGCGTTGACCGTATCGGATTAAATCCGTATCATTCCGGACATGTAAACGGGGACTGGAGGTCTTCATTAATCATGATTTCGTGGTTGGGAGCATGGTTCCGAAGCGTTTAACGAGGTTCCGATTACCCGTTTATTCATGGTAAAAGTCAGTATAATCGGTGCCGCTGGGACAGTCGGTGCGGCAACCGGGTATAACTTGGCGTTACGGGATGTGGTAGATGAGCTTGTGTATGTGGATATCCCAGATCAAGAAGATGTCACGGTCGGGCAGGCCGCTGACACAAACCACGGCATTGCGTACGACTCGAATACGCGGGTGCGAAAGGGGGAGTACGCGGATACTGCTGGATCGGATGTGGTGATTATTACAGCAGGAATCCCGCGGCAACCTGGGCAAACCCGGATTGATCTCGCAGGAGATAACGCGCCGATTATGGAGGACATCGGTTCTTCGTTGGCGGAATATACTGATGAGTTTATTAGCGTCACGACGTCGAATCCAGTGGATTTGTTAAATCGCCATTTGTTTGAGACCGGGTCTCGGCCGCGGGAGCACGTTATTGGGTTCGGGGGGCGGTTGGATTCGGCCCGATTCCGTTATGTGTTGTCTGAAAGAGCGGACGTCCCGGTCCGGAATGTTGAAGCGACTATTCTCGGGGAGCATGGTGATGCGCAAGTCCCAGTGTTCTCAAAGGTTCGTATCGACGGTGCTGATCCGGCGTTTAGTGACGCGGAGCAGGAGTCGATTTTGTCTGATTTACAAGAGAGTGCGATGAACGTGATTGAACGGAAAGGCGCAACGCAATGGGGACCGGCAACGGGCGTAGCCCACATGGTAGAAGCAATTATTCGGGATACTGGGGCAGTATTACCCGGTTCTGTGTACCTCGACGGTGAATACGGGTATGATGACGTGGCGTTAGGGGTCCCCGTTAAGCTCGGGGCTGATGGAATTGAAGAGATTGTCGAGTGGGAATTATCAACATCTGAACAAGACGGGTTGGATGCGGCAGCGGAGAAGTTACAAGAGCAATACCAGAAAATCTCCTAACGGATTATTTAGTTCGTCCGCGTAGTTAGTTGCGTTATTTTGGAATTAGTTGATTACCGTCGTCGTCATAAATGGTTATTGCGTCGACTGGGCAAACTCTCGCCGCCATTTTTGCGTCAAATTCCTCGGTTTCTGGGATTTCTCGGGTGAATATCCCGTCATTTGTTTCGGTGGCGTCAGTTAGGTCGGCTTTTCCTGTGTCTAGATTTTGTTCGAACGCATCCCATTCGTGGATACACTGAAACATTCCGGTGCACGTATTTTGATCGTATTCGATTTTCATGGTCGATTGTTCTCGTGTGGGTGTTTATGGAAGTTGAGGGCCTAAACCCCCGTCGTTCAGGACGAGGATACAGGTGACAACTCCATCACTCACCACGTATGATTACCCCAATGGGATTTTCCACGGCCCACGAGCATATTTTAAATACTATAATTCTCATAAGGATGGTCACAGTCAGATGTTGACGACCACTCGGACGTATCGGGCGAAAATCGGCAATCACCAACAGGTGAGTGACGACCTCGATTACTGCGGGTTCTCCGCGTCGAAATTGTGGAATGTTGCGGGCGAAAGCGTGACGCGAACCGCGTGGAGCGCGGGCTATACGTCTGCGATTTGTGCGGTGTGACGATGAACGCTGATGTGAATGGGGCGGTAAACATTCGGAGAATGATAACTCAGAGTCCCCCGACGGGGGATATGAGTAACGGTCGGTTGGCACGACCAGCAGTCTATCTGTTCAATAAATCCTCGGGGTGGTTCGTCCCGAGCGAACAGGTTGGTTGCGAACCTTAATATCCCAAAGCTCGGGAATCCTCGTCCTTTAGGTGAGGTGGATGTCAAGATTGCCGACGGACGACAGCTTAAACGAAAAGGAGCGAGTAAGGGGGAGTAATGAATGTCGGAGCGTTATCGGGTCTCCCGAGTGGAACGGGGTCGTTCTTGGAGGAGGAAGGGATTAGTGAGTTATATCCGCCGCAGGCTGCGGCTGTTGAGGCGGGAGTGCTTGCGGGGGAGAATGTTGTTGCGAGTGTGCCGACGGCGAGTGGGAAAACACTGATTGCTGCGCTCGGGATGTTGAGCGCCATTGAGCGTGGTGGGAAGGCGTTGTATATCGTGCCGTTACGGGCGTTGGCGAGTGAGAAGCACGCGGAGTTTGAGAAATACGAGTCGCTTGGTGTTACGGTGGGGATGTCGACCGGGAATTATGAAGCGACGGATGAGTGGCTTGCCTCGAAGGATATTATTGTGGCGACGAGTGAGAAGGTTGATTCGTTGATTCGGAATGATGCGTCGTGGATTGATGATTTGACGTGTGTGGTGGCGGATGAAGTGCATCTGGTTGATGACGGGAGTCGGGGGCCGACGTTGGAGGTAACGCTGGCGAAATTGCGTCGGAAAACTGCGTGTCAAATTATTGCCTTATCGGCTACGATTGGGAATGCGGATGCGATTGCGGAATGGTTGGATGCTGAGTTGGTTGATTCGTCGTGGCGACCGATATCGTTGAAACGGGGGGTGCATTATGGGAATGCGGTTAATTTTGCGGATGGTTCCCAGACTGAGGTGCCGGTGGAGAATGGGAATCCCACGGAGGGTATTGTTACGGATACGGTGTCGGATGGGGGTTCAGTGTTGGTGTTTGTGAATTCCCGGCGGAACGCTGAGGCCGCAGCACGTCGGTTGAGTGACGCGGTCGAATCTTTGTTATCGACGGAGGAGCGGGAACGGGTAGAATCCATTGCTGAGGAGATTCGACAAGTTAGTGATACTGATACGAGTAGAGATTTGGCTCGGGCTGTGGCGAAAGGAGCTGCGTTTCATCATGCTGGTTGTATGGCTGAACATCGGTCGTTAGTTGAGGATGCGTTTCGTGATCGGGATATCAAAGTGGTGTGTGCGACGCCGACGTTGGCGGCTGGGGTGAATACGCCGAGTCGCCGGGTGGTTGTGCGTGATTGGCGTCGGTATGATGCGAGTGTTGGGGGGATGGCGCCGTTGTCGACGTTGGAGGTGCATCAGATGTTTGGGCGGGCGGGTCGACCCGGGTATGATCCGTACGGGGAGGCGGTGTTATTGGCGAGTAGTCATGATGAGTATGAGGAGTTATTTGATCGGTATATTTATGGGGAGCCGGAGGATGTTCGGTCGAAGCTTGCAGCGGAGCCAGCGTTACGGACACATGTGTTGGCGTCGGTTGCAACGGGGTTTGCGAGTACGCGGGAGGGGTTGGTATCGTTTTTATCTGAGACGCTGTATGCGATTCAGACGGTGGAACGCGGGCGGATTGAAGGAGTGTTGGATGATGTCATTGAGTATTTGGTTCGGAATGATTTTATTGAGCGGGATGGGGACTCTGTTGTGGCGACGTCGATCGGTCATACGGTGTCCCAGTTGTATTTGGATCCAATGAGTGCGGCGATCATTATCAATGGCCTAGAGGGAGTGGAGGAGGCGTCGCCGCTTGGCTTATATCAGTTGATTAGCCGTACGCCGGATATGTATGAGTTGTATTTACGGTCGGGGGATGATGAGACGTACACCGAATTGGCGTATGAGCACGAGGACGAGATGTTGGGGCGGGTTCCGTCGGAGTTTGAGACGGAGTGGGAGGATTGGTTGTCGGCGTTGAAGACCGGGAAACTCCTTGCAGATTGGGCAAGTGAAATGGATGAGGATAAACTTACGAACCGGTATGGGGTTGGGCCGGGTGATATTCGTGGGAAAGTAGACACCGCGGAGTGGTTGTTGTCGGCCGCGGAGCGGCTTGCGAGTGAGTGTGATGCGTCGTGTGTGTCTGCGGTTCGTACCGCGCGTAAGCGAGTGGAGCATGGGGTGTCTGCGGAGTTACTCGATCTCGTTGGGGTTCGTGGGATCGGTCGGAAGCGAGCGCGTCGGTTGTATGATGCAGGGATCACGACGCGTTCGGAGTTACGGAACGCGGATAAGGCGGTTGTGTTGCGGGCGCTTGAGGGACGGAAGAAAACGGCGGAGAATATTCTTCGGAATGCGGGTAGAGAGGATCCGTCGATGGAGGATTTGTCTCCGGATCGTTCAGAAGTAGTTGCTCAGTCTGTGTCTGAGGATGGATCGTCGTCCGAGCAATCAGGGTTGGGTGATTTCGGCTCGTGAATTACACTTGCAAAGCGTTCTTGGTGTGGGTGCGGGGTGTGTGGTGAGATGGAGTGGGTGGAAGGGATCGCGGCGATTAGTTCCGTCCCGGCATTTATCGAGCAGTTGACTGAGATTGGAGCTGAGTACGGGTGTGTGGTGCAGGCGTTTGACCCGGCGTATGTGGCGGGGATGGACCATCTCCGTGTTGCCGTGGATCGCGCCGAACGAGCGGAGTCACGTGACGATATGATTGCGGACGAGTTAGCGGTGGAGATTTTGTGTTATGCAGCAGGGCGTCGACAGATCAATCAAGCGCTCGAAATGGGAGTTACTGCTGGTTCGCAACCAGTGATAGTTGTAATTAGTGGTGCTCGTGAAGCGGCAGCGAAAACTGCGATAGCTGAATTGGTTCGGGAGCAATCTGTTCTCGATGCGCATCGGGATGAAGCGCAGATTATGTCGTTTTTTGGGATTACGGACGAGGAGCGATCGGTGAGTTCGGCGTCGCTTGAAGCGTTGGTGATTGAACGAGTCTCGCTCCTTGTTATAGAGAAATAGGGACTGGTTATTCGATTCGTACCATTGCATCGCCCGCTATGGCGTCTAGGGGTGTTGTATCGGTGATCGTGGCGACGATGTTGACGGGAGAGGCGGCGCGGGGAGTTGAATCGGTACTTGCCGGGGTTGGTCCCCAGAAGATACAGATGGCGTTTCCTTGCGGCCAGTACGCTACCGTCCCAACTGGGACTTCGGTTTGACTCGATTCTTCTGGGACGTCAATATTGGTCTGGAAGTATAATTCGTCTCCCCAGCGGGATGCATCACCCTCAATCGGGAGAGCTTCGTTGATGGCGGAGCGTGTGGTTTCGTTGTTATTAGTCCAATTTGCTTCGAGGATGGTGGAGTTAATGGTGATTGTTAGATCCGGCATGAGAGTGATAACAATCTATGGGTTAATAAGGATGGTACGTCTTGTGTTCTAGGTGATGACTAGGGGGTCGGTGGTGAGGAGATGAATCAATCGACGTATGTTAAGTTAGCGTTGGTGACATTTGGGTTAATTCTCGTGAATTTCGTTATTCTCGGGTTTGGTCGGGTATTGTTATCGTATGAAACAGCTCAATTACTTGCTATGCCTGTAACTGTTGTTGCGGTCGCATTGATGGCCTATTTGTTTGTGCGGGCTGTGCTTGCGAAACTTGGGGTTTGGGAGATATACCCGGATCAGACTGAATCGTAATCGTGGTGGGTTAGATCTTATGGCGGGTCCCACTGGGTTAATTCAAGCTGGGTTTGGTTACCTCCATAAAAATAGATTTATGGTCATATCGGGCGAATCCGAATCCATCGGGATCTCCGCTATAGAAAGAGTAATAATTGTGACACGTAATGGTTCCTGTCGATACACTAGCTATCCTTCTCGCTCTGGGCCTTGATCGGTTGATCGAGGAACTCCCGACCCCGCTTCATCCAGTTGCCTTATTCGGTCAGTTATACGCGAACGCAGACCGAGACTGGTCGTATCCATTCCTCACTGGAGTGTTCATTGCGATTGTCTTCCCCGTGATTCCCACTGTTATTTCGTATTTCGCCACAACTCTTGCTATCGCTATCCACTGGGTAGTAGGCGGTGTGGTCGCCGGTTTTATTCTCTTTAGTGTGACGAGTTTACACCGCTTAGTGACGATCGCTACAGCGGTGGCGGCAGAAACCAACACCGACCCAGCGTTTGCGAAACAAGAACTTCCAGCTCTTGTCGGTCGCGCACCTGACGAATTAACGATTCCCGAAATTCGTAGCGCTATCATTGAAAGTGTAGCTGAAAATCTATCAGATGGGTTGGTCGCGCCACTCCTCGGATTCGTTCTCCTTAGTTATTGGTCGGTAGCAGCCGGAATTGGGTTGGCGGTCTGGGTGAAAAGCGTTAATACCGGTGACTCGATGCTCGGGTATCACGCAAAACCCCATGGGACAGGGAGCGCCCGTCTAGATGATGTCGTGATGTGGGTGCCTGCCCGGCTAACGGCTATATTACTGAGTGTAACCGCGAAACACCCAGCACTACTCGTTGTGGCAAGGCGTTGGCAAGGGGCGGTAGAATCGCCGAATGCTGGCTGGCCCATGAGCGTTATCGCTGCCCATTTGCAGGTGCAACTTCGAAAACCCGGCGAGTACATCATTAATCCATCACAGGAACTTCCGTCGCTCGAGGCTGTCTTCTCGGGGATCGATCATGTCCGAATCAGTGGGTTGATGGCATTCGTCATTGCTGGAGGACTCACATGGTTGTAACTCCAGTACCATCCATTGTTCTGGGCACCCGAGGAGCGCTCGGGTTTTTGACGCGGATCCCTGTCCCCCAGTCAGCTGAGACATGGGACGCGTTCATGTCTACCCCAGTGACATTCCCAATCGCTGGGTACGTTATCGGGACGTTCTTTGTATTTCCGTTTTTATTCGATCTGCCACGGGTAACGATCGCGGTGGTGTTCGTTTGCTGGGTGTTTCTTCTCACGGGTATCACGCACCTAGACGGGGTCGCGGATTTCACCGACGCACTCGTGACAACTGGTTCGATTTCTCAGAAACACGATGTGCTTTCCGATCCGGCAGTCGGGACGGGTGGTGCACTCGGGATTGGGATTGTGCTACTTGGGTTATTTGCTGGCGGTTACCTCGTTGCGAGCCTCCCGGTTACAGCGCTCGGTATTGTCGTGGCCGCTGAAGTTGTGTCAAAATCAAGTATCGTGATACTCACTGGTTTCGGATCCGGGTTCCACGAAGGTCTAGGCAGTCAATTCACTAGGAATACCGCCCCGAAGTCTCTTGGGTTACCACTCCTCGCGACGGTTCCAGTCCTCTTATTGCTCCCAACTGTTCAGAGTACTCTCTTAGTGGTCGCCGGTGGGATTGTACTCACTGGAGTTCTTCTCCAGGTCTCACGCACGAGTCTAGGTGGCATAAACGGAGATGCACTCGGGGCTACCAACGAACTTGTTCGTATCACAACTCTCCATCTGGGGGTGATCGGATGGATGCTTTGATCATGTGCGGTGGCAAGGGCACCCGGTTTCAATGCCCAACTGAAAAACCACTTGTCCAACTCGCGGGCCGCCCACTCATACGCCATGTCATTACGTCCCTTGAGGACAGTGCCTGCGAGACAGTGTATGCAATCGCTTCAGACCACACGCCCGAAACCACCCGGCAAGTCGACGTTCCCGTTATTCACACCCCCGGGGAAGGATACGTACCGGATCTCCAAACCGCGATAGCCGATGACCGAATTTCCCTCCCAGTCCTCACTATCACTGCTGATCTCCCACTACTTACCTCGAACATCATCGACCACGTGCTGGAACAATACACGGGTATCTCACTCACGGTCTATGTTCCCGCAGCCTTCAAACGCCGTCTAGGGGTTTCAATCGATACTACTGTCACGAAAAACGATGAAAACCTTGTCCCTACTGGCTTGAACATAGTTCATGGAGACGAATCCACGTATTACATATCCAACAATCCGCGGTTAGCCGTGAATGTGAATCGACTAGGGGATCTCCAGATAGCGGAAGTGTTCGTATGAAATTAGCGCTTGTTCTCGGATCGACAAAAACCGCGACGATCCCGGGCATAACGGCAGCCGGGAAGACCCCCCAAGCAGTGTTCCACACGCCTGCAGCTGACGCAGAAATCGTTCACTTCGGCGCTCCATGCCGCGCGCCAATAGTTCCGATCAGCCCGAGCGGGTGTCCCACGCCGGCCATCGTCACTCGAGCCGTCCGTGATCTCGTGGAAATTCCAGTCACGTACATTGACGCTGGCCTCACCAAACCATGCGCCGCACCCCTCATTGACCAGTCTATTCCTCCCGGGAATGACATTCGCTCTCCAATAGCAGTCCCGGATGTTGACCGAATCGTCACCGCCGCAACTTCACTCGGGAAGGAACTCGCAGATGATCATCTTTTGATCGGTGAAAGCATTCCTGGTGGAACCACAACTGCCCTAGGAATCCTTCGTGCCCTCGGGGAAGCATTTGGGGTCTCCTCGTCACTCGAATCGAACCCGCTCTCACTCAAAGAAACTACTGTCGGGAACGGATTAGCGGCAAGCGATCTTGCGCCGGGGGACGCTGCCAATAACCCCTTTCTTGCGCTCGAAACTATGGGTGACCCGGTATTGGCAACCATATTTGGCCTCGCAAAAGGCGTCCTCACGACTGACTCCCAACTCATCCTTTGTGGGGGGACCCAAATGATTGCTGTCGGTGCGTTACTACGCCATGCCAAACGCACTGATTCTTTCTCTATCTCGACAACCGTTTACCTCGCGGATGATCAGTCAAGTGATATCGAACAGGCTGCGACCGACCTCGACATTTCTTTACAGATTTCTGATCCAGCATTCGATCAAACCAATGATCCTGTCTTCTCCCAATTTGCTGCTGGTATGGCCAAAGAAGGAGTCGCGATGGGTGGTGCCTTATGGATCGCAAATCAACACTCAATCGAGACCGATACGCTTCACGACCAAATAATGAACCGGTACGATTCTCTACAACAAGCCCATGAAACGTGACGCCATTCCCAATGCACCCCATGTTCCTCACGGCGGTTCGACTGCTCCGGGGTACATTGATTTCAGTGCAAACATCAATCCAAATATCCCGCAAGGAACGAAAAAACAATACCACGACGCACTGGAAGTGGCACAATCGTACCCCCCCGAACCCCCTACGCACTTCATCGAATCTGCCGCCGATTACATCGGTGTCTCACCTCATACCATAACCCCAACCGCAGGTGGTCTTGCCGGAATTCGCTTGGCCCTTGAAACACTCGTGTCCCCCGATGATCGTGTCGCGATTCCCTACCCGAGTTTCAGTGAATACAAGCGCGAAGCAACACTCCAGGGCTGTCAGATCGAGACAGTTCCCCACAATGAAATTCTCACGCTCGACCCCTCGGATTACGCTGTTTGCTTCGTCTGTAACCCAAACAATCCCACTGGTAACTCATATGACCCAAAGTCATTACGCGAGTTCGCCGATAATTGTGCGAAAACAGATACTACCCTGCTTGTTGACGAAGCGTTCCTCGGCTTTACGACCGACCCGTCGATGGCCGGTGCACCAAATACAATCGTCATTCGATCGCTCACTAAACTTTTCGGACTGCCTGGACTCAGAGCAGGCTTCATCATCGCGCCCGAATCATATACACAAATATTAACGACTGCTCGACGGCCATGGAACATCGGGACACCCGCACTCTCCGTCGGCACGTATGTCATGCAGCAAACTGAATTCATTGAGAACACGATCCACCGCACAACCACGGAACGAGAACGACTCAGGAAGAAACTCGCGGGTGATTACACCGTCTACCCGTCAGATGCCCCATTTCTCTTACTCGAACCTAAACACTCAGCCATCGATACGCTCATCGACGCCTGCAAACAAGACGGAATCATCATCCGGGACGCTCGTTCCTTCCAAAATCTGGACTCTCATTGTCGAATAGCAATTCGAACCCGGGGAGAAAACGACCAGTTATTGTCTGTGTTATTAAATGTTTGAAACAACCCACAACGAGGGTGTTCTCCAACTAGCCTACCGGAATGCAAAATGGGTATCCTCCGGGTGGAACGGCGGGATTACCACCGCACACAGCGCGTATAACATCTCAGTCCCAGACCCCTGGGAACACACTGACCTCGGAACTTACGAGGAAAACCGCCGCAGTCAAGCAGGATTCTCAACACCAGGCCCGTCCTTATTTACGAGTGTGAGCCTTGAACATGCATATATCACCACTGATTACCCGGTCTCCGTTATCGCGACTGCCGGATTATCTAATCCCACCAACTACCAATCCCCCACTAGTCGGTCGTCTGGCGATTCCGCCAACCGAGAAGCACGTGGGACTGTTAATCTCCTCCTCGGCATCGAACGAAACCTCCCAGATCATTGTCTAATCGAAGTTCTCTGTGGAGCAATCGAAGCTAAAACCCTCACCCTCCTTCAGGAAACCGGCATCCCATCCACAACAACCGACGCCGCTATCGCCGGATGCACACAGACCGACGAAGAATTACAGTTCGCAGGTAGCGCCACGGATCTCGGCCAAGCGGTTCGACGATGTACCCGCGACGCTATTCTCGCAAGCTTACACTCGAACTATCCGAATCAGCAGTATCCCTCTGACGAAACAGACGCAACGTATGGCATCACCCTTACGGGGACCACCACCGTAACCGGCATCACCGATTAACGCACCACGACAGCTATGCTCACGAATCACCTCCACCATTCGCCCGGTATCCACAAAGGGTATCACAACTGATGGATGGATTTATCATCGGCGGTACAGCATCGGGCGTGGGAAAGACCATTGCCACACTCACTGTCATCACAGCCCTGCAAGAAGATGGCCTGACCGTACAACCCGCCAAATGCGGCCCGGATTTCATTGACCCCACCCATCACGCCACAATAACCGAACACCCCTCTAGAACCCTTGATTTATGGATGCAAGGCCCTCGGGGCATGCGACGGAATTACTACCGCGGAACTGGCGATATCTGTGTCATCGAAGGAGTAATGGGGCTATATGACGGGGAAGTTTCGAGCACCACCGCTATTGCAGCCGCTCTCGATCTTCCAATTGTCCTTGTCGTTGACGCTACCGCATCAATGGAAAGCGTCGCCGCCACCGCACTCGGATTCAAGAAATACGCGAATCACACAGAGTTTAACATCGATATCGCCGGAATCATCGCCCAACAAGCACACGAAGGCAGACACGAAGACGGCATAAAGAACGCACTCCCCTCCGACATCCCGTACCTCGGCCGCATCCCGCCCAACTCGGAACTGACAATCCCCGACCGCCACCTCGGCCTCCACCTCGGATCAGAATCCCCCGTGGCCAAACCTACCCTCGCAGAAGCTGCACAATCAATTGAAACCACTCGACTAAAGAAAATCGCCCGATCGCCCCCACCTCGACCCGATTATCCACCAGCATCACCAGTTTCTTCACCTTCGACAATCGGAATCGCCCTCGACGAGGCGTTCACCTTCATTTATCCCGAAACTCGCGCACGACTCCAGTCAGTAGCGACTGTCAAAACATTCTCACCAATAAACGATGATCCGCTCCCAGACTGCGACGGCGTGTATCTGCCTGGTGGGTATCCAGAACTCCACGCACCCACCTTGAGCGACTCCCAAACACTACTTGAACTAGCTGACCGAGCAACCACCGGACTCCCAATCTACGGTGAATGCGGCGGAATGATGGTACTTGCAGAAACCCTCACAACAACCGACGACATTTCCCACTCGATGACTGGGATACTCCCGCTCGAAGTAACGATGCATGACAGATATCAAGCTCTAGACCACACTGAATACACCGCCTGCTCAGATTCTATACTTGCCACTACCGATCAAACATACCGCGGCCACGAATTCCACTACTCAAATGCTAAACCCCACTCTGATGCTCGGTATGTATTTACCGTTAACCGAGGATCCGGCATTACTGGCGACTCTGATGGAATAACAGCGCACCGAACCCTCGGGATGTATGGACACCTCCACCCTGCCAGCGGCGCGTTCGACACATTTATTAATAAAGTTATAAATACCAGCTGACACCGCCTCTGTTTACCACCGCTTCCCTACCATTATCTAGGCTGACAGCGTTCGTAGCCCTTTTTGATGTGCCATGCCTCAGAATACATATGAGTGAATTCGATAAGGAAGCGGAGCGAGAAGAACTTCGGAAAAAACTCGAAAAAGAAGAACAAGACCGCGAAGCGACCCAACGCATGAGTGAACTACTCTTGAAAGGCGCCACAATGACGAACATCCACTGTGATGAGTGTGGCGACCCGATTTTCCGCTCTGACGGTCAGGAATTCTGTCCGACCTGCCAGAGATGGACAATGATTCGCTGTTGGCGGTCCGT
>CAZITY010000001.1:22198-31929 GCA_964542445.1 uncultured Halobacteriales archaeon
CAGAGACCTGTCGTGCAAGAAGACGAGACCACCGACCAGAACACTCCGTCCCAATCACAACAAACGCAGGAAGACCTTGAAGCGGGTCTAGACCAGGAAGAAAGCGTAGATATCCAAATCAACGGGGAAACCACACCAAACGACCACGAATCAGGCCAATCAGTACCCCACTCTGACGACGACCCCTCTAACACAACTCACGAACGGAACACGGACCCTCCCGCTCAAACTACATCCCTTCAGCACTCACGAACCCACCTCCAACGAATCATCATCACCAACACCAAGAACGCTGCAGAATCCACTGACATCCAACGCGCACGCGACCATCTACAACTCGCCAAAGACGCAGCAGAAACGCTCCGTACGCTCCAAGGACTCTAATCAAACCCAACTATTTCAATCGGTTTCTCAAGAATTCGTTATCGGATTGAAGTCATCCACTGGCGTCACCGAATAATCAACTGTTAAGGTATCCTTTGTCGCCCGAATCCTCCCCACAAACGCAGAAATTTCATCAAGCGATCCCTCTATCACGAACAGTTCCAGACAATAGTGATCCCCAACGTGACTATGGAAATTCGCCGCGACAAGTTCTTCGTTTTCATGCCGAATTCGAATCATCCGTTCCTCGACTTGTGTCGACTCGTAATTAAATAAGACCGTGACAATCCCCATTAATTGCCGGTCGACGAGTTGCTTGTCTTCGAACTCCCCGAGTAAATTCCGGGATGCTTCTCTGAGCACTTCACTTCGCCCCGTATACCCGTGATTCTCCGCGAACTCGTCTATTCGCTCAAGGAGGTCATCAGGCATCGAGACACTCACCACAACCATGTAATATCAATCGAGTATGAACTATTAAGAATTATCACGAACACACCCAATAACAGATAAAAGTTAATAATCCAAGTACGCCGCTGCCGATCCCACAGAGAACCTTACCGCATTATCCCTGCGCCCGGTACTCTCCATGTTGGACACCAATCAATAGCGAAATAACCCCGAACACCCCAATCCCAACGAGGACCATCGCCACTGTACTCATATCCATCGGACTCATAACCGTCCCAACCGCGATAATCCCGAACAACACGAGAAACACCACCACCGTCTTCACTAAATCAAACTCCATACTATAACTACCAAACAAACTCGAATAAAACTACTCCCTCCCAGCACCACCCCCTCGCCTTACGTATCGTATGGACTCGTCACCACTTCATGGATCCGTTCCGCCGTAACTGGCCCAACACCTTTGACAGATTCAAGATCCGCAATATCAGCCGTCAACACAGCCTCAACACTCCCAAGCGAATCAAGTAACGCCTCAGCCGTCACCGGCCCAACATCCGCAATCGACGACACAACATATTCCTGTTGCTCAGCTAACGTTTTCGTCGTCTTCTCTCCATGCACCCGAACCTGACGATCCTGCGTCAATTGCTCCCGCTCGGCAATCACACCTAACAACGCAGCCGTATCCGACTCGTCAACCGTCCACAACACACTCACTCCAAAATCAACCGCTAACGACGCGAACACCCCCCGTATCGCATTTGGATGCACATTCCGTTCTTCATACAAATTCTCCGATCCCTCAATCACCAAAATCGGCCGAGAATAATACTCCTTCATCCCGCTCACCTGCTCAAACACCGACCGCTCCTCTCCAGTTAACGTCGCAAGGAAATCACGAACCGATTTCCGCTCCACAATCACCCGATCCGACAAAATATAATCACCAATTTCTAACGACTCCAATCGAACAGTCGTATTCTCTCTTGACGACAACTCCCGCCCGATCGTGGAATTCAATTCCCGTTGATCAGCAACGATCTCCACCTTATCTCCCTCGCTATCAGGATGGACCTTCTTCGGATTCCCCTCACCAGTAGCGTCGGCCTGATCTGGTGCCTCCTCAGCGAATTCCGTCAATCCAGCCTGCCCATCATCATTATTTTCCACTGACTCCGAACTACCCGAGTCAATTTCCTCACCTGCCAGTTGTGCTTCGATCTCTTCTCGCACCGAATCCACCGATCTGAGTTCCGCTCGCATTTCTTTTTCTCGCCGCCGGGAAATCCAGAAATACGCCTCATCCCGGGTATCCTCCGCGATCAACACCACAACACGCCCCTTCGCTTGCCGTCCCGTCCGGCCTTTCCGCTGAATCGATCGAATCGCCGTCGGCACCGGCTCAAAAAACAACACCAAATCAACTTCCGGCACATCCAATCCCTCCTCTGCGACTGATGTACTCACCAAAACCTCAAACTCACCCGCCCGAAATGCATCTAGAGTCTCTTGTTGCTCTCTTTGCGACATCCCGGTTGAACCCTCTCTCGTGTTTTGCCCAACAAATCGCCGCGTATCGAAATGACCCTGTAAAAATTCAGTGAGCGTCTCTGCTGTATCCCGTGACTCCGTGAACACAATCACCCGATCACCACCCTGAATCCCGAGTGTCTCCGCAAGCAACATTCGTGTCCGGCGGAATTTCGGGTGAATATCATCAAACGACCCTGCAAGCCGCATCGATTTTTGCACTTTCGGATCGGACACAAACCGTTGGGTTGCTTTCGACGCTCCAGACGATCGCGCCGCATTCCGTTGCCGTTCAAAAAACTGTGTTAACGCCTCAACCCCCTGCGTCTCAATATACGTCACTGCGGTTTTCAATTTCCTAATTTCAGCATGAATTGACATCCCGGAATACCCAGTAGCCTCCCCGTCATCAATTAACTCCTGTAACTGACCACGGATTTTTCGTAAATCCTGCTCCGATAACGACGGATCAGTCGAAGAAACCACTCCTATCTCCTGCAACCGATTCAATCGATCTTTAATCACTTCGTTAAGCGTATCCCGAATCGTAATGATTTCCTCGGGTAATTCGATTGTTTCCCATTCGACATCCGTCGTATGCGTATACGGTTCCACACTCGGATCATCTTCCGTCCGAACCTCGATTTTCTCAATTCCCAGATTCTCACACACCGTTAGTATTTTCTCAGTAGAATCCCCCGGAGACGCTGACAATCCCGTGACAAGAGGGTCTGTAGCGTCCTGAAAGACACGATCGGCAATAAATGAATACGGATAATTTCCCGTCGCCCGGTGACATTCGTCAAACGTACAGTGCACGAGACTATTGAATGAGATCCGATCAGCAATCAGGTCATTTTCAATGACTTGGGGAGTCGCGATAATCACACTCGATTCGTCCCACAAATCCCCGCGATCAGCGGGTTTCACATCTCCCGTAAACGCAACTATCTCATCCCGAGGGATATCGAGCCAACGCCGATACTCATCAGCGTGTTGTTGCACGAGCGGTTTAGTTGGGGCGAGCAAGAGTGCCTTCCCGCCCTTAGAATGAAGGACTTCAGCGGTGACTAACAAACTCACCGCGGTTTTCCCTAACCCCGTTGGTAGACAAATCAGTGTATGGGTCTCCCGAGCTATCTCCGCGAGCTCGTGCTGATACGCACGATACTCGATGGAATTCATAGTAATAAGTGGATGATCAATGAATTCGATCTCGTCACTCGCGGCCATCGTATACACTTATACTCCCAGATAGTTCAAAGACTTTCCGAGCCCACAGTGAATGTGATAGTTCACCATTTCCCCCGGCTCGTAATCACATACTGTTGGCTTTGGACCTCCTTGGAACCCCGTAAAAGCGGACTAGAACGATATGATAATCTCGCTGAGCCACATCGCTGCCCCGGCCCCAATAGGAATCGTGAGATTATCATCGATAATTCGGCCGGCAATTACGGGTTTCATGCCATCAGCTACCGTCGCCGCCGCTCCCCCTGCTATTGCAGGCACAACGGATGTAAAAGGAAACGCGACGGCGAAACACAAGACGAACGTCACAAATAACACCGAGAACCGTTTCCGTGACCCTGGACTACTCGATCCTAACCAACCACTAATCGGATCAACAAGCATCAACATCAATACCGATGGCACTGCGATTTCCGGTGAAAACAACACGACCGTCACTGTCCCCCCAAGCACATAATACGCGTACCCCGCTACTTTCTCCTGTTCATATTCCCGTGTCAACCGATTGAACACCACCCAATCGAGCCCGATTCGTAACCGTACAAATTCCAGAATCCCCGTCATACCCGTTCCAAGCACAAACACCCCAACGATTACCTCCCACTCGAATACCCCTAGTATATAAGCAAGTGGCAAAACTGCCCCGCTCGCATGGACAATCCGGCGTTGTAACTCACCCCCCATCCGTTACGTCCCAGGAATTTCACTCCCGATGCGCTGGAATGAAACTTCATCCGACTGTAACTTCTCTAGAACTGCCGGAAGGGACTCGATAGGAACGCGGTGCTGGGCGGCGGAATCACGATCCCTGAGCGTCACCGTCTCGTTTTCGAGCGATTCATAATCTACCGTCACACAATATGGCGTCCCGATTTCATCCTGCCGCCGATATCGCCGCCCGATACTCCCCGAATCATCAAAACTAACCGAAAATCCTTGCTTACGGAGTGTTGTCGTTATTTCTTGAGCTGTACTACCGAGTCCGTCGCGATCCATTAATGGAAACACCCCCACGAACGTGGGGGCAATCGAATCGGGTAACTGTAGCACAGTTCGCTCCTCCTCATCTATCACATCTTCTTCGAGAGAATGAGCCAATACAGCATACACAAGTCTATCTATCCCAAATGACGGTTCGATCACGTGCGGAATGAAATGCTCTCCAGATACCTTTGTTTCTTCAATCGTAACTCCAGCTTTGTCCACTGGAATCGCCACCTCTTTATCGTCGAACTCGACGGAAACAGTCTCTCCATTAAACGCATCAGGGTTCTCAACTAGTTCCGACTCCAGCGCCCGCACCACCGCGTTCGCTTCCTCTCCGAATTCCGGCCCGAAATAACTCATATCCGGATCCAACTGGGCTTTCTCTTCTACAATCGGTTCATCATACTGCTTAAACACCGTGTAGTCATCTTCTGCATACTCGCCGTGTTTGCGCAAATCGTAATCTGATCGATACGCAAACCCCGTGATCTCAATCCAGTTCCCATTAATTTCTG
This sequence comes from uncultured Halobacteriales archaeon, assembly GCA_964542445.1. Lineage (GTDB taxonomy): Archaea > Halobacteriota > Halobacteria > Halobacteriales > Hikarchaeaceae > CAZITY01. The sequence continues at coordinate 27,280 of CAZITY010000001.1, forward strand.
CCTCAGCATCCCAACAATCTGCGGCATAATGCGCTCGCTCCCCCGCAAGATGCTGTCGAAACCGGAACCGCTCAGGATCAATCCCAATCGATTGAAACCACTGGTTTGCCACCCCCAGATAATATGCAATCCACTCACTCGTAATAATCTCTGATTCGACCGCATCTGCAACCGAATACGTCACCAAATCGTCAGATGATTCGTGTTGATTCGATACCGGATACAACCGGAGTTCCTCGGACGCCACGGACTCCAACGACGGTCGATCAGTCTCCGGATCAATGAATAACTCCAATTCCGCCTGGGTAAACTCACGCAACCGAATCAACCCCCGTCGAGGACTGATCTCATTTCGATACGCCGGCCCAATCTGCGTGACCCCGGCTGGAAGCTGCCCACGCGCATACTCAATAAGCCGTGGAAATTCAACGAAAATCCCTTGCGCAGTTTCTGGTCGTAAATACCCTGGCGTGCCATCACCAGGCCCGATATTCGTCCCGAACATCAAGTTGAACTCCTCTACCGGCTCATCAGCTAACATCTCACCACACCCCGGGCAGTGAATATCGTACTCACCTAGTAACGAACTTACCTCCGCTGGGGACCGAGATTCAACATCTTCTAACGCAGAAACTGCTTCGATTAAATGATCGGCTCGATGCGTCTCCTGGCACGACGGACATTCGACAAGTAAGTCATCAAACCCATCGAGATGACCAGACGCCTCAAACACCACTTCAGGCATTACAGTCGGTGTCTCAATCTCCATATTCCCCTCTTGAACAACGAACAACTCTCGCCACGAGGATTCGATGTTGTCCTTCAGACCCGCACCCTGCGGGCCATACGCGTAAAACCCACCGGTCCCCCCATAGGCTTCGTTCGCAGGGAAAAAGAACCCGCGTCGTTTCGCGAGTTCTACGAGCTGATCGCCCTCGTTCATACAGCCTCCAATAAATCCATATCTCGCACTATAGCGGTCAGTTCATGGCCACTAACAACAGGAACTTGCTCGATATCGTTCGAGATGAACAGTTGCGCTGCCTCATTAACAGTTCGCCGATCAGACACCGTAACCACTTCGTCAGTCATGAATTCAGCCACCGGACCAACCGGGATTTCTACATTTCGCGTCGGTAAATACCGGTTTCCGACCGCTTTAATGCCTTCCCACATCCACTCATCGTCCTGCCCCGCAATACTATCTCCCGTTTTTGTTTCCCCTTCCACCACTCTCGCGACGTCAATAATATCAACCTCAGTCAAAATACCAGTCATCTCTCCTTCATCGTCCAAAACAACCGAGTACGGTTCATTCGCAAAATAAATCTCCTGTTCAGCGACCGTGAGCGGGGTTTGCGCGTACGTTGTATTGATTTCCCGTGTCGCAACCTCACCGACCGTTGCCTCTGTCTTTACCGCACCATCAGCTATTGCCTTGACAACATCAGTCACCGTAATTATTCCTTCAAGACGATCATTCACTACCGGTATACGCCGGTGTTTTTCCTGGAGGATCAACGCTACTAACTCCTCGATCGTCGCATCTGAACCAATCGTCGGCGTCTCACGCATCAATAGCGCCAACTGATCTTCCTCTGGTCGTTCAATCAGGTCCTTACGGGAGATAATCCCGCGATATTCCTCGTCACCAGTTGATTTATTCAACACGGGAACTGATGAAAATGATCGCTCCTGAAATTGTTCAAGCACATCCTCTCGTGTCCCTGGAAGTTCAGCAGTGATAACCTCTGAGCGGGGTGTCATCGCATCAGCGACTCTCATTGTGATCGGGATATGGTGTCTGTAGTCTTGTACCCTACGACCGAAAAGCAATTCCAACGCCCTTATGTTATGTGGCACCAAGTGACACACCATGGTTGGGAAGTCACGAGACACTGTGATGGCAGCGATCGACACTACTCACGAATTAGAACGCTTGATAATCGCAGACGTAACCGATGATGATTCATGGCTATCTGTCAGCGTCCCGGCGGCCGTCAACCTTGACGAATGGCAATAACAACCGAACTATTTAATCAACCCACAATACTCAATAAATCGAGCGTAATTTGATCGTTCCACTTACCGAGAATCATTTCTAACTCTTTCGACTACCGATCAAGATACCCGAACGAGCAACACCTCCACCTGGCGATATTTTGGTTCCAGAGTGAATAGAGATCACACTCGTCTTCCCTCTGACACCTTACGCAACACGGATTTCCGAATCAGGAACCGTATTCATAAAGTACACCGAACCATACTAGACCATACCGTGAGTGACACCAGATCTGGACCGATTCAACCCGACCGGCCCGGGACGAATAACGAATTCGTTGTCGACGCGCCCTTCGAACCAGCTGGCGACCAACCGAAGGCAATAGAGTCACTCGCTACCGGCTTCGAAAATGGGCGCACGAAACAAACTCTCCTTGGGGTTACAGGCTCTGGAAAAACCAACACAGTTTCTTGGGTAATAGAAGAACTCCAACTCCCAACCCTGGTGATTGCTCATAATAAAACCCTCGCAGCCCAACTCTATGAAGAATTCCGTTCTCTCTTCCCAAACAACGCAGTGGAATATTTTGTTTCATATTACGACTACTACCAGCCAGAAGCATACATCGAACAAACTGACACCTACATCGACAAGGACGCATCCATTAACGATCAAATCGACCGATTACGACATTCAGCAACCAGGTCGCTACTAACCCGAAACGACGTCATCGTTGTGGCCTCTGTCTCTGCTATCTACGGTCTCGGTGACCCATCAAATTACGAAGAAATGTCGCTACGACTGGAACGCAGCCAACAAATCGACCGAGACGAGTTACTGGCAGCACTCGTTGACCTCAATTATTCACGTAACGATATTGACTTCACCCAAGGAACATTCCGCGTGCGGGGAGACACCGTCGAAGTCTACCCAATGTATGGACGGTACGCCATCAGGATTGAATTCTGGGGTGACGAAATCGATCGACTCTCCAAACTCGATCCACTCGAAGGCGACCTCAAAGGCGAAGAACCAGCTGTCTTAATCCACCCCGCAGAACACTACGCGATCCCCCCCGAGCAACTCCAAATAGCGATCGATGAGATCGAAGAATTACTCGACGAACGAATCAGTTACTTCGAACGACAAGGCGATCTCGTGGCCGCCCAACGCATCGAAGACCGCACGACTTTCGACCTCGAAATGCTCAAAGAAACCGGTTATTGTTCCGGGATCGAGAACTATTCCGTTCACTTATCAGACCGTTCACCAGGTGACCCACCCCATACGCTCCTCGATTACTTCCCTGATGAGTTCCTCACCGTCATTGACGAGTCCCACCAAACAATCCCCCAAATCCGCGGTCAGTTCGAAGGCGATCGCTCCAGAAAAGAATCCCTCATCGACAACGGCTTCCGGTTACCAACAGCCTATGACAACCGACCGTTGACGTTCGAAGAATTCGAAACCCGAGCCAACAAAACCCTGTATGTTAGTGCCACCCCCGGAGATTATGAACGTGAAGAATCAGCAAATATCGCTGAACAAATCGTTCGCCCCACGTACCTCGTAGACCCTGCGGTCGATGTCAAACCTGCCACCGATCAAATTGACGACCTACTTTCCCGATTGAATGAACTCCCGAGTGATGAACGAGCCCTCGTCACCACCCTCACAAAACGAATGGCCGAGGACCTCACAGAATTCCTCGAAGAAGCCGGCATCGCCGTCGAATACATGCACGATGAAACGGACACCCTGGAACGCCACGAACTTGTCCGCGGCCTTCGACTCGGCGAATTCAACGTCCTCGTCGGCATTAACCTCCTAAGAGAAGGCCTCGACATTCCCGAAGTATCACTCGTAGCTATTCTAGATGCAGACCAAGAAGGATTCCTCCGATCAGAAACCACGCTCATCCAAACCATGGGACGGGCCGCCCGAAATGTCAACGGGAACGTAATTCTTTACGCCGACTCAGTTACAAACGCTATGGAATCAGCAATCGACGAAACGAATCGTCGTCGAGAAATCCAACGTGAATTCAACGAAACCCATGGTCACGAACCTCAAACGATTGAGAAAGCAGTCACAGAAACAGACCTCCCTGGAAGTAAGACAAAAACAGGAGATATCTCACGGACGGATCCTCAAGATACCATGGAGGCCGCTCGATACGTTGAAGAGCTTGAGTCTCGCATGGAATCAGCCGCTAATAACCTTGAATTCGAATTAGCAGCGGATATTCGCGACCGACTAATCGAGATCCGATCCGAATTCGATCTAGAGGAACAAACAGGGATAACACCCGAACCAGAGGACTTCTAACTGGGTATCCCACTACAACGAGTTTACCGTCAGAAGTGAGCGGTAATTGTAGCAGCCGTCTCATCTCCCACACCCTCTATGTCTCGTAATTCCGCGACCGATGCCGACCGAATCCCATCGACACTCCCGAACCGGCGCAACAACCGATTTCGTAACACCGGCCCTACACCAGGGACATCATCGATTACGGTCGTTACCTCATCACGAACTAGTTCATGGTATTGTCGAGCAAACCGATGAGCTTCATCGCGAACACGTTGTAATAAATGCAGATGGGCCGCATCGCGCGACCAATTAAACTCATCTTGCGGGGTATACAC
>CAZITY010000001.1:31939-108302 GCA_964542445.1 uncultured Halobacteriales archaeon
ACGTCCCACATGTATTCTCCAACGACCTCACACGCTACGGCTAGTTGTGCCTTCCCGCCATCGATCACAAGCAAATCTGGATCCCGCCGATTGTCCCTGTCCTCAATCGCCCGGCTCACCCGCCACCGAATTAATTCCTCTATCGCTGCTGGGTCATCATTCTGATCACGTAACCGTTTTCGCCGATACCCTGATTTATCAGGGATCCCATCGTCAAACACCACATTACTCCCCACCGTCGACTTCCCACCAGCATGACTCACATCGAATCCCTCAATCCGATTTGCCTGAGATATCCCTAACGCTTCAGCAAGGACTCCACTCGTGTCTCCCGTCGGTCGTCTATTCGCATTCTTTAACGCTAGATCCACCAATCGCGCTTCCCGCCCCCCTCCCGGTACTGACACCGTCACTCCTTCTTGCTCCAACCACGAAACGACCTCATCATCAGCAGGATGATCAGACAGGATTAATGCATCCGGAAACTCACGCTCAGCATAAAACTGCGGAATAAACGCTGCTAACACAGTGGCCGTCGTCGTATGCCCCGGCGTTTCTAGTACGTGTTGCTCTCGATCTATCAACTTCCCACCCTCGGTGTGGAGCCGACCAACAATCGCGTCCTCACCCGCAACCACGGCGCCGAGAACATCCCGTGTCCGATACTCATCTTCTGACCGCACTGCATCCGCACCCCCCTCATTAAACGCCTCTACTGCTACTAATCGATCCCGAATATTCGCTGCCCGCTCAAACTCCTTCTCAGCCGCTGCTTCCTCCATCGAATCTCGAAGCGAGTCAGTCAATACCCCCTTTGCCCCGTCAAAAAACTGCTTGACCGTCTCTACATCCGAACTGTACGCCCCGGCAGTTATTTCATTTGTACATGGCGCACTACACAATCCGATATCATAGTCGAGACACGGCCGATCGCGATTCGCGAATTTATGATCCGAACACCCCCGTAATCCGTATGTCTCTCTGATCGCTTTCACCACTACATCAACCCGACCTTTATCCGTAAACGGTCCCCACACCAGTGCTTCCTCACTCGGCTCCCGTGTAACCTCAATCCGCGGAAACTCATGATTCGTTAATTGCACCAGCGGATACGATTTATCATCCGTCAACCGAACATTGAACCGAGGCTGGTGGCGCTTAATCAAATTAGCCTCCAACAGTAACGCCTGTGTCTCGGTATCGGTTACAGCAATCTCAATATCAACCGCCGATTCCACCATTTGCTGGATCCGATAACTCCGCGGATCCGCATATGATAAGACACGAGACCGAATATCAACTGCCTTCCCAATATAAATAATACGGGTCTCGTCAACGAATTGGTACACGCCTGGTTCGTTCGGGAACTCCCCTGCGAGTTCGCGAACAGAATCGGCGTCCATCGTGATTGGCGTTACGCCCTCTGGCCCATTGAAGCTGTCTCTATTGCCTGATTTAGTTGCTCCATTGACACATCAATCTGGCCTTTATTTTCAATGGAAATGGTAATCGGTTCTTCTCCTGCAACATCGACCGTCACCGCATACTCGCAACTCTGCAAATACCGCAACCCGAACCAACCAGTAACTAGTAAAAAGCAAAACCCAAGAAGTAGTAACACCTCATCTAGGAACCCAAGCATCACGATAAACGTGTTAATAACGGAAAGAATCCCCGCGATCCCGATTCCACTCGGCGCGGTAATTGGATCAATGATGCTTCCCAGATCAACGAGCATACCAGCTCCCAATAATAACACTGCATACACGCCGGTTCTGACTGCTTTCATTGCGTTTGCCGGTTCCCCTCCGCTCTGGACACCAACCCCGGTTACATTCGGTAAATACACTGAATGAAACTGTTTGTCTTCACTTTCCGGAGAAAACACAAGCAGCCGTTTATCAGTCAATGCAATGATTGAATTTTCAATCTGTTCACTCGCTATTACCTCCTCTTCGAATTGGAGCATATGCCTTACTTGCTCGACTAACGCATGTTTCGACATCACGAATCACCGACTAACTCGGTTCATCATACACCCATTTTTCTGATCGTATAAACCCTATCCGCCGACTATCATTTTCCATACCACACAACCAAAGTCCCACTAGTCCCGCGCTAGAGTTGACCTGTCCCTAGCTTTGAGACGATATACTCAATAGAATGTACAGTGAGAATTTCTCAGCGAGTAATTCATTATCCACTAACTTCGGTCCTAATCGTCAGCTGGGGCTTGCGTCGCGCTCATCGCCGCTGGTACTTCTATACTTGGTGGGTACTCACCACGTCGCAAAACAAGATCACTCTGTGGTCGGGCCATACACGTTAATGCGTACTCTTCTTTTTCTCCGTCCGTTAACGCATGCGCCGCGGGTTGGGTAACTTCTCCCTCGATAATTTTAGCACAACACGCCAAACACATACCAACTCGACACGAATACTCTTGAGCTATCCCCGCATCCAAACACGCTCTGAGAATCGTTTGAGTATCAGAAACTTGAATCGTCTCTCCCGGCCCAACGAACTCCACCATATACTCTGCCATACCCACGTATATTGGTGATTAGAACTAAACTCTTTAGGACCGCTTCCGACTATTTTACGACGTCATTCGATCGTAACTCAGCGATATCTGCGTTGGAATACCCTAGCGCACCGAGAATCAAATCAGTATGCTCCGCCAACGCAGGCGCCTCCTCAAACTCTGTGTCTGATCGAGAAAACCGTAATGCTGGCGACGGCACTGTATAGTCCCCCATCACAGAATGCGAACGCTCCACAAGTATATCTCGATCAATCACGTGCGGATCGTTCGGTAACTCAGGGATCCGATTCGCTGGCGCATACGCCATCCGCGGATCAACCTCCTCAAATCGATCAAGCCATTCCTCTTTTGTTTTTCCAGCGAGCGCTTCCTCGATTGCCTCGCGCAATTCTTGACGGTGTTTAATTCTGCCACGCTTCGTCGAGAATCTATGATCGGCCTCCGTGAACTCTTCGCGTTCAATCGCTTCACAAAACGATTCCCACCGTTCCACCATGATATTTAACGAAATATATCCATCATCGACTTTGTACACTCCACCCGGTTCTTGCTTCCAATAATACGGCGTAATCGAATCATCTTCTTGTACCGCTGAGTACTCGGCCATCTGATGACCTAAAAATGAGATAGCCGCCTCAATCATCGCAATATCGACACGTTGGCCCTCACCACTCCCTGCTCGTTCCAGTAATGCCATCAAAATCCCGTTTACAGCATATAACGCGGTTGAGTGGTCGATCGCCAGTAGTGCTGTTTTTTCCGGATACTCGCTTTCACCGATCAGATCAACCCATCCACTTACTCCTTGAATCGTTGCATCATACGCTGGTAAGTCCGAATACGGCCCTTCATCTCCATACCCAGTGATCGAGCAATAAATTAATTCGTCGTTCCGATTATGCATTTCCTCCCATGAAAACCCGAGTCTTTCGAACGTCCCGGAACTTAGATTCTCGACGAGCACGTCTGCTCGTTCGATTAATTCCCACATAATTTCCTTGCCCCTGGAAGTTTTGAGATCGATCGCGATACTCTCTTTTCCCGTGTTATACATTAAAAACCGGTACGTAAACCCATCCGTTCCATGGGTGTCATAATGCAACGGGCGATTCCGGAAATTCGCCCCCCAAAGTGGCTCAACTTTCGTTACGTGGGCGCCGTTATCACCGAGGACTTTCCCGGTAAACGGACCGGCCACCGCAGAGCAAACTTCGATCACTTCGATCCCAGCTAGGGGGCCCGATTGATCGGTAGTCTCGTCCAAGTTTGTCACACCCTCATTATCGACTTGTCGTGTAATCAGTTTCCCGATTTTTGGTTTCCTCTTGCGTTAACGGCAAGAGTTTTCTTTCCCGACGGATCACTTTCGAAGCAATGGCTACGTGTTCGTATGACGTCGTTGTGGTGGGTGCAGGAACAGCTGGCTGTTATGCGGCGGCAACAGCCGCGAAGTAGGATTTTGACGTCGTCATACTTGAACGGAAATCCCGGGAAGATGCAGGTCATATCGCGTGTGGAGATGCATTGAAGGGCGCTGATAGTTTTCCGGAGGTTATTCCGAAATCACAGATTGAACCGGCGTTTACGAACACGGGGGTTGATCATGGGAGGTTTGAGATTCCGAAGGAAGATGTTGTTCTTGAGATTCCGGTGCCAGGTGAACTCGCTGTTATTGACCGATGGGAGTACGGGAGGCGGATTATTGATGGAGCTGAGTCTGCGGGTGCTGAAATAGTGTATGACACGGTGGTGCAAGATGTTCAGCAATCTGGCGGGCAGGTTACTGGAGTGATGGCGGTACAAAAGGGTGAAGCAGTGGAGTATCAGGCACCGTTGGTCATTGATGGGGCGGGTGCGTTATCGATATTACAGGATAAAGCTGATTTTTCCGAATCGACTTTCGATACGAACGTTAATTACCAGCAATTTTGTTCTGCATATCGGGAAATTGTAACTGTCCCGGAGGAGGTTCCGTGGAAGGATGCGTTGGTTTTCAAGCCGACGGAACGGGCTGCTGGGTATTTGTGGTATTTCCCGAGGACTGGGGTTGAAATTAATGCTGGGCTTGGGTTTCAGATGACGGAGCAACCCATGGAACTGGTTGAGGTGTTGAAGAACGATCTACAGTCTCGAGATGAGTTCCGAGGTGCTGAGGTGAAGGATAAGTTGGGGGCTGCGTTGCCTACTCGTCGACCGTATGATTCGGCGGTGGCGCCGGGGTTCATTGCGGTGGGGGACGCAGCTGGGCATGTTAATCCGACGACTGGTGGGGGGATTGCGGGCGCAGCTTATGCGGGGTATTATGCGGGTCAGGAAGCTGTTCGTGCGGTTTCTGGGAGTGATGTCAGTGAAGCGTCGTTATGGCGGTATAATGAACGGGTAATGAGTCATTTTGGCGCGCGGTATGCTGGGCTTGATATTTATAATATCTTATCAACTGCGGTGGACGTTGATGATCTGATGGGGTTACTAGCGGCGTTACCCACAGATAAGATTTCAGAGTCGTTGTACGCCGGAAGTGCGAAATTGGGGTTGGCGTTGAAAATTAAGACTGCGTTGAAGAGTTTCGGATATTGGGACGTTATCTATACGTTTTATAAGACGAAGCAACACGCAGACACGCTTATTTCGCATTACGAGAATTACCCGGGTGATCCTGATGACTTTACGAGCTGGCAGTCGGAACGGGATTTGATTATGGACGATGTGTATCGTGTGACTGGTGCTGAGCAGAAGTACTGATTTGTTCGGTTTACCTGGAGAGGTTGGCGGTGTGAGTGGGTTAAGAAGGTTTATTCGTTGGTACGTGCAAGTTTCTTGGTATTAATGGCCAGTGAAGTGAAACCAATCGAATCTGTTCAGGATGCAACGGTTGTGGATACGGATGTGCATCTGAGTATCCCGATGGATGAGTTAGCGGCGTACTGTGATGAACCGTATCGAAGTACCACAGCGAACCCGACGTATACGGCTGTAGATCGGACGGGGTGGGATCGGTATATGGGTGGGAAAATTACGCCGGAGAAGCAGAATGTTCGATCGGCTGATCGGTTGTATACTAAGATTTGTGGTGAGTTCGAGATTGATTATCCGATTATTAATGCGTTCCCGGTATTGAATTCCGTCCCGGAGGACGATCGCGCGGTGCATTTGATGCGGGCATACAATGATTATTTGTTGGACAATTATCTCGATGAGTACGATGAGTTCTTTGGACTTGCTAGTATAGCGGTGCAGGATCCGGATGCTGCGGCAGCGGAACTAGAACGGATACAATCTGAGGAACAGATCGTTGGTGTCTATATATTGAATAGTGGTGCTCATCCACCACTTGGTGATCCGGTGTATGATGTGTTGTATGAAGCAGCGATGAAGTACGATCTGCATGTCGCGTACCACGCATCGGCCGGGGCGCCGTTTGCGCGGGATTTCCCGATTCAGAACTCCCAGCTCAATCGATTTCTGGGGACGCATATTTTGGCGCATCCATGGGCGCACATGTTGACGTTCACGAGTTTGTTGGTCAATGGGGCGCCGGAGAAGTTCCCTGACCTGAATTTTTCGTTTCTTGAAGCGGGATATTCGTGGGTGCCATATATGATGTTCCGGTTCAATAAGGAGTACTCTATGCGCCGAAGTGAGGCGCCGTTATTACAGCGGAGTCCGGAAGAGTATGTTCGTGAGTCGTTTTATTTCGCGAGTCAACCGGTTGGGGAGCCAAATGATCCTTCACATTTGGATGCTATTATCGATGTGTTGGGGACTGATCGGTTGATGTTATCGACGGATTATCCGCATTGGGATTTTGATCATCCGAGTGCGCTCGATGCGCATGTGCAGAAATTTGAGACTGAAGAAGATCGACGCCGGATTTTGCATGGGACGGCGATCGAGGCGTTCGGGTTATCCTTGTGATGTCGCTATGACGAGTTATGAAATCGGTGCCGTTAGTGAGTTAGAGGACGGCGATCGGTTAGTGGCCGAAATTGAGGGAAAAGAAGTTGCTGTGTTTTATTTGGATGGTGAGTATTACGCGTATTTGAATTGGTGTTTACATCAGGGGGGGCCGTGTTGTGAGGGTCCGGTGTCTGGGACGTATTCTGCGTGGTATGATCGGGAGAATCGGGAGACCGTGTTGACGTGGGATCGGGAAGATGAGATATTGAACTGTCCGTGGCACGGGTGGGAGTATGAAATCAAGTCTGGCGATTGTTTGTCTAGACAGGGGTTGTCGTTACCGTCGTATCCGGTGCGGGTTGAGGATGGGGTGGTGTACGTCGAATTATAAGACTGGTATATGAGCGTTATTTCGGGTGTGGGGTGTTTTGGGATGAAACCGAAATGGTTTCCGTATCTTCCATGTCATCCTAACGGGAGGGTATTGCATGTATCATGGACTAGTGGATCAGGATATTTCGCCGTTGGATAACATTACGCGAATTGCGGGGTCGGTAGTTGACTTGGAGATTGGGGGGCCGGATGATGAGGATGCGTTGATTGAGGTGTTGTCGGAGAAGGATATTGTGTTCACGACGTCGCGATTACCGATTTCTCGAGCAGTGTTGGAAGCGACTGATTTGTCGGTGGTGGCGAAAATTGGTACGGGGATCGATAACGTGGATTTGGAGGCAGCAGCGGAACTAGGGATTCCAGTAACCCACACGCCGGGCGTCAATGCGTTATCTGTTGCTGAGCATAGTTTGTGTTTGATCATAATGGTGACTGGCCGAGTGGGTGTCGGTCAGGATGCGTTACGAGAAGGAATTTGGCGTGATGAACTAGAACCCGGGACGGTGGTCGATGAGAAGACGATTGGGATTATTGGGTATGGGAACATCGGGAGTCGACTAGCAATGTTACTTACTGGGTTTAATGTCGATATTTTAGCGTACGATCCGTATGTTGAGGATATTGATACGGATTATGGTGGGGCGACGCTCACGGAGTTAGATGATTTACTTGAGCGAAGTGATATCGTGTCGGTGAATGCCGAGTTGACGCCGGAAACAAAGAAATTGATTAGTGATGATGAATTGGCATTGCTCGGTTCTGATGGATTTATTGTTAATACGGCACGGGGTCCAATTATTGATGAGGCAGCGTTGTTGCGGGCGCTCCGGGACGACGCATTAGCGGGAGTGGCGTTGGATGTGTTTGAGGAGGAACCCTTACCGGCGGATTCTGATTTACATTCGTTTGATAATGTTGTTACGACACCGCACATTGCTGGGGTTCGAAAAGAGGTCAGGGAGAAGACTTCGACGTTACTTGCAGAAAACACAGTGGCGTTGTTGTCGGGAGAACCGGTTTCGAGTCGGTTTATGGCCGTTGACCCGTGATTATGGACACTACCAAGGTGGTTGTTTTTCCGGTGTTATTGTGAGCCGATTGATCGGACGCGGTCAACGGTTACTTCAACCTGGATTGATGGCGGGAACTCCCAATCGGTGACTTGTCGTACGGTTTCATTATGTCCAGAAATTTGGAGTTCGCGTTCGTACACGATGTATTCCCACACGCTGGTTTCTGTGGTTGTATCGGTGAGTGATTCGAACAATGGGACGCGGTAGGTTTGCGGGGGGCGTGAATGGGGTCCTTTGAGTTCGATACCTTTGCGTTCGGCGCTGTCTCTGATTTCGGACACGATCGTGTCCAATGCCTGACGATCACCGCTTTTTAGAGTTATCGTCGTGACGAAGGGCACGGGTTATGTATCGTTCATGGGCCCGACGGGCCTAAACTTACTGCTCCGGTGCGTCTAGGGGTGTGTAGCGCGGTTAGTGGTGTGGTATCGTTTACGCCGATATCCTCTTAATCGACCATCTTGTATTCTTGGGTAATGATACAGGCAACAAGCGCGGGTGCTATTCTCTTCCGGGATTCTCGTGAACGGCGCGAGTATCTCTTGTTGAAGAGTCGCCCGGGTGATTGGGAATTCCCCAAAGGTGGAGTTGAAGGTGATGAAGAGCTACAGCAAACAGCTATTCGTGAAGTGGAGGAGGAGGCGGGGATTAGTGAGTTTCGGTTAATCGATGGGTTTCGGGACGATTATGATTACGTGTTCCAGGCGAATGGATCGACGATTCATAAAACAGTGCATCTGTTTATTGCGAAGTCGTTTGAAGCCAGTGCGGAGTTGTCAAATGAGCACAGTGATCATCAGTGGCGGGATTATGACCAAGCGATTAATACGATTACGCAGGACGGTCCGCGCGATATCCTTCGCGATGCGCATGATTTCCTCGATTCGAATGGTGTCTAGGGGGTGTTCGGGGCGGTAGCGAAAGGGGGTTATTGAGGTCCTGTGTATTAGGAGGTATGAGTTCGTTAGTGGATGTTGCTGCGGGGCGGGTGTCAACGATCACGATCTCTCGGCCGGAGGCATTGAACACGCTCACTATCGAGACGTTAATTGCGTTCCGTGATGCATTAGAGGAGGCGGATTCACCTGACACGAAGGCGTTGGTGGTGACTGGGGCGGGTGATGAGTCGTTTGCGGCTGGAGCGGATATTGAGTATATGAGTGAGTTGGAGACTCCAGCGGCGCATCGATATGCGGAACTGGGACATGGGGTGGTTAACGCGATTGAATCGTTCCCCGTACCGGTTATTGCGAAGATCAATGGGTATGCGTTTGGTGGTGGGTCTGAGATCGCACTGGCGTGTGATTTCCGGGTAGCAAGTGAGAATGCGGTAATAGGACAAACAGAGATTGATCTGGGGATTATCCCTGGGTGGGGTGGGACTCAACGACTCCCGCGGGTAGTGGGAGATGAGCGCGCGCGGCGCATGATTTTTCTTGGTGAGCGGATATCGGCCGAAGAAGCCCTTCAGTATGGGTTTGTGAGCGAGGTCGTCCCGAAAGATGAGTTGGATGCGAGTGTTTCGGATCTTACTGATGAGTTAGTAGACAAGCCTCGGTTTGCGTTAGTTGCGGCGAAAGAAGCCTTGAATCTGGAGCGGTTACACGAACCGGAAGCGGGCCTTGCGTACGAGCGTCGAGCGTGGAGTGGGTTATTCGGGACGCCGGGGCAAGAGGAAGGAATGGCGGCGTTTTTAGAGCGGCGCCATCCCGATTTTGACTGACGTTGGCGAAGTCATCGAATTTATACATATTCGGCGGTTACCCGGTAGTGGAATGGAATTCTGTGATGAGTGCGGGTCGATGATGAAAAAGGAAGGCGATGTTTGGGTGTGTGGTGCGTGTGGGTATGAAGCGTCAGTGTCAGAAGATGCGGAGTACGTAGTGACGCAGGGTCAAGAGGTGAGTGAAATCATTGAATCGTCCGGTGGTGATACGGGGTTACCGACGACTGAGGTTCGGTGTTCGAAGTGCGAGAATAATGAGGCGTATTGGTATTTACAACAGATTCGGTCGGCGGATGAGTCGGAAACCCGGTTTTTTGTGTGTACCTCGTGTGAACATCGATGGCGGGAAGACGATCATTAGTTACCTGACCACCTTAGGTGTCTGTTTCTTGGATTGTTTTTACTCAGAAGAGTAGTGGTTTTGTGATGAGTTGGGTACCGAGAGTGTGTCGAGTACTTGGAGTAACGCCAGTAATGCGTGTTCGGATGTTGTGTCGAGTTTCACAATAATCCCGGTGGTATCGTTGATTGATCGGTTGACGACGATGGCGTGCTCGAATCGATTAATGAAATACTGGACGTCTCCGGCTCCCCAAACCGATTGTTTTGCGTGTCTCGTTAATCCTTCAAGGGTGGCGTTCGTAATGATTTTCTCTTGATTCTTCGAGTTTTCACCCGACTGGGTTGGTGCTATCCAGGACCAATCGTTTTCAGTATAATATGCGAGTTCATGGGTGGTGACCATTGGACTGGTACGGAGCTCTTCTGCGATACGTTCGGTGCGAGTCCCAATATTCATGGTGACGGTACCACCGAGTAACCTCGGTATCCTCCATAAACTTCGGGGTACGCCTCACTCGAGAGTGGGTTCGTTCCTAGCGAAACTGAGGTATCCGGAATGACCGACGCCGCGAGTGGTCGGTCGTGATCCCCGGTCGTCAAATTCCATTTCCCGTTGGATCGTTTCGTATGTCACGACGTCAGCAAGGCCGGTTTCTTTTGCTGTGGTTACGGCGGCTTTTGCAGCTTCAACGAACGGGGAGTACACACTCAGTGCGCCACCCGGTGTAAGTAACTCATCGCCGTGTTTTACGATCGCTGGAGCGTTTTTCATGTCGAGCGTGATAACGTCAAACTCGGACGAGAGCGACGGTATCGCTTCAATTACGTTTTCTGACCTGACCGTAACGTTATCAGTGACCTCCGCGAGTGCCATGTTTTCACGAGCGACAGCGGCGAAATCGGCATTCTGCTCAAACGATACCACTGTAGCACCCATTCGTCCGAGGAATGCGGCCAGTACACCGCTTCCCGTCCCCGCGTCTAGAACTCGGTCACCGGTTTGAACTCCTGTTAACCCGATTATGAGCCCGATATCGCGGGGGAGTAATGGTGCGCCAGTCCGTTCAAAATGGTTGAATAAATCCCGATTCCGTAACCGACGGACGCGAAATTCGTTCCCTAGATGGGTTTCGATTGTGCTATCCGGTGAAACAGAATCAGGGATCGATAGAATACCTAGGTCAGTGTGGAGTTCATCGCCCGGTTCACCTAGGTACTCACGGTCTTCCCGAACCAGTAAGAACGTCACTCTAATTGACTAATTGCGGCCGCGAGATCGCCGTCAGCGTCCGCTAGCGCTTCCCGTGCATTTGATTCAGTTGCGCCCGTTCGTTCCATGATTAACTCAACGTCGTCATCGGGAATTCCCTTATTCTCGGAATCCGTCGCGGTTGCCTCACGTTCTTCCGGTTCCCCCACGACCTGATACGTTTCTTGGCCGCGGGCTTCCATTTTTGTGACGTCCGGACCCGTGAACACGAGTTCAGTACCATCAGTTAATTGAATTACGACTGAATCGGCCTCGAGTTCGTCGACATCGATCCCCATCTGTTCCATCATTTGCTGCATTTTTCGTGGGTTAAGCCCACCACCGCCACCAAACATACTTGATTCTCGTTCCCTGTTATGAAAAGGATGACGTTCGCTCCTAACACCAATCGTTCCACTCTCGATTCAACGATACGGTCAATGAATTTTCCGTGCCAATAAATTGGTTATCACGGTGATCCATGCCTGATCTGAACGGCCATCCCAGTAGTAAAATCCTGCATAGCTCTTGCGTTCAACTCCGCTCGACCTACGCCTAGAAGTTCATTGTCATCGGAAACTACGAGCACCTCATCTCCGCTTCGGATGCCAGAATCGACATCAACCACGAATTTCGCGAACGCGTTCTTCCCCGATCGAATATAGGGTTCGCTCTCGGTACCTACTTTGACCCGATACGATGGATATTCGAGAGTCTCATGTAATCGTTTGCCGCCCTCGAGTCCGAGCGTAAAGCGGCCGAGAGTCGTGAGCGAGACGAGCCGCCCGTGAGTCACATGGATTTGTCGCGGTCGCCCGGACCGGGATCGCTCGATTTCAATCGATTCATCCGACGGAAACAACGCTTTCCCAGCGGGTTTCCCAAATTGGAAGTCAGCGATCGTTTGGAGATCCCCAACCTCCCACAGTACTCCCGTCATCAGCTACCGGTAGGAATCGCTTCTGCATCCAACTGTTGGTATGTCATGACCTCTTGTTGTGTATCCTCGATCGGTTGGGTCTTTCGTGCTGTAATAGTCAGAGCAAAAATGTTTCCAGTTGCTCGCTCATATCAATAAAATGATCAGCTGCATCAATCAGTTCATCTGATGTCGACTCCACAAAGGAAAGAACCTCCACGAGAACACCAGCATGACGAAGGTGCGAACACAATCTCATGAAGTCCCCATCTCCCGTGCATAACACGACGGAATCTACGTGGTTCGCGAGTGTAACCGCATCGAGAATCATCCCCACATCCCAATCTGCGTGTTTCGTCCCGTCAGGGTGAGTCTTGAGATCCTTGATTTTCGTCTCGAAACCGATGTCATCAAGCGCTTCGAAAAACCGCGTTTCTTCAGGGCTATCAGCCCGAATAACATACGCGATTGCTCGAACGAGCGACCGATCTCCAACGGCTTCATCGAGTAGCGCCGCGTAGTCAATGTTCCGTGAATGAAGGCTTTGGGAGGTATGATACAGGTTTTGCGCGTCCACAAGTACTGCGACCCGCTGAGTCGGGTGTCGAATAGTCATTATGTCATTATTTTAATTGAGCCCGATAGCCTCTCCGATTCACTAATATCATCCCGCCGGAACAACTCAGCGCGATATGACAGATTGTGGAGGCGAATGATTAAGTGGGTGCTCCTGAACGGACCGCGTATGGATGCGGACCTTTGTTTTAGTTCGGCGAGCGACCTAGCCAACAGGATTCGAACTGGTGATATTACGTCGGTCTCCGTCATTGATGCATTTCTCGAACGGATCGACGAGCGAAACCAGACCACAAATGCATTTGTGGACATTTATGAATCGGAGGCCCGAGAAGCCGCCCAACTCGCAGATGAGGACGTAACGCCAGATGCGGAACTTGGCACGCTACACGGTGTACCGGTCGCGATAAAGGATTTGATTCCAGTAGCTGGCCACAAAACGACGTATGGATCCGTGCCACTATCGGATCATGTCAGTGAGCAAGATGCACCTGTTGTGCAGCGGTTACGGGACGCTGGCGCGATTATCTTGGGGAAAACAAACACCTCCGAATTCGGGCATATTGCTGTCACGGACAACGAAGTATTCGGTCCAACCGGCACTCCGTTTGACCCCAGTAAGACAGCCGGAGGGTCCTCCGGGGGGAGTGCCGCGGCAGTCGCCGATGGACTTGTCCCAATCGCAATCGGGACCGATGCCGGCGGGTCCATACGCATCCCAGCGAGCGCCTGTGGGGTGTTCGGAATCAAACCAACATTCGGCCGTGTCCCTCGGAACGCACGCCCTGACTTTACGTTGGATACAAATCCATTTACGTGCACCGGGCCGCTGACTCGATCCATCGAGGATGCTGTGTTAGTCCTCAATGCCATCAGTGGGATTCATAGCAGTGATCCCTTCAGTACACCGGCAACTCATCTCTCACCACTTGACCACGAGGACGTCCAGATCGCTGACGTGTCACTCGCCTATAGTCCCGATCTCGGTTGTTTTTCTATCGATCCCCGGATTCGTTCACAACTCGACAGCGTGATTCAGTCACTCGGCTCCCATGGGTTTAACATCCAGCAAGACACCCCTGCAGTTGCGGATAATTGGGACGCATTACGAGAGGCCTCATTCACAATATTCCAATCGCGGATGGCGGCAGTCATCGCTGGCTCAGAGCAGGCATTTGGGGTTGATTTAACAGGCAACCTCGATTCGGTAACGTACTCACTTCGAGCGATGGTCGAACGTGGCCGGGAATTCACGGTGACTGATCTCAGTACGGCCAACGGGACCCGCTCGCTTGTTTATGATGCAGTCGCCACGTTTTTTGACACATATGACATTTTACTTACCCCTACGCTTGCCGTCCCACCTTTCGCTTTGTCGGATATCGGCCCAGACGAAATCGATGGGGTAAACGTCAACAAATATACAGATTGGTACCTAACACAACTCTTCAATATGACGGGGCATCCCGCCGCTTCACTACCGATAGGACTGACCGACACCGGTCTCCCGATAGGAATGCAAATCGCCGGTCGACGACATGACGATGAACTCGTTCTCACTATCGCTCAATCGATTGAATCAACCATCGACACACCTGAATTCTACCCACCGACCACAGCTGCACCGGCACCCTAGCTCGCTACCCCCGATCACTCATCGGTTACTGAATGAAACACTCCCACCCCAAGCTGCTCTTTGATGCGTTGTTTCACATCACTCGATGACCGGACACCATTCCCTGTATACTCGCTGATTCGTTCGACCTCTACCTCTGGATACCCAGCGTTTGCTAGTTCCTCCGATAATTGTGCAAGATCGAATTTTTGATCGTACCCAATTGTGATTATCGCTGGTTGGATGCTTTCGACGCTGTCAAAAATACTCCCCTTTGATCCCAGCCGAGCAGAATCCACCATCTCTAAAGCTTCTACGACTTCCCGACGACTCTCATCATCCATAAATAGATCTTTCCGGGACTCCATCCGTGAATCTCTCGAGATGACCACATGTAATTCGTCCCCTAGCCCAGCGCTTTCACGCAAATAATGGAGATGTCCTGGATGGACAATATCGAACGTTCCCTGCGCCATAACTCGCCGCATACTCGATGGTTGTGGCCACGGGACAATAGCCTAACCGTTCCAGCCTACGCGGCAACAGACCTGCCCGCAAATCCTCACTTGTGTCAGGGGATAAACTAGTACGGATACATTCTTAGCCTCACGGCGAGGTAGGTGCTCCTATGCCAGAAGAAATTCTCCCCGACGTCTATGACATCACGTGCCGAGAAGAACCCAGCGGGAAACGGTACCGCGTCTTTTTGTTTGACCGAGACACTCCTACGTTGTTCGACACTGCGTTCAACGACACCACTGACGCGTTATTCGCTGGCATCGAAGAAATCGGGGTTGAACCGGAACGACTCATCATTACGCACGGTGATGGGGACCACTTCGAAGCGTTCGATATGATTGTCGACGAATATGGCGTTGAAACATACGTTCCCACGGAGACCATTGCGGAGACCACCAACGCACCTGACTATCGCGTCTCTGATAGGGACACGATAGGATCTTTTACCGCCGTCCACACCCCGGGACACGAGGATGACAACTACGTGTATATAGAGGAATCAACTGGGATTGCCGTTATGGGGGACGCCGTGTCTGGGGCAGACCAACGAGGCCTCCCAGTTGGGGAATTCCACCTCCCTCCAGCATATTATTCGAAAGATCTAAATCAAGCAGAAAACAGCCTCGAACGCCTACTCACGTATTCATTCGATTCCGCACTTGTTTTTCACGGCTCGTCAGTCCTCGAAAACGCCGATTCGAAACTCGATCGATACGTGAATTTCCCCAGTAAACCAACCTAACCAATCAGCTCAATTCTCGTCAGGAAACCCATGTTGTTCCCCGACACGCTGGGATCGCTTCGTCGAGTAGAGCGGATCAGCTACCAGATACCCATCTACATCCGCAGGATCATTAGGCGCGACATCCTGAACCCGAACCCGACCTACACTACTAATCACTTGCGCCCACTCTTTCGCGTCCGATTTACTCGCGAAGGTTCGGGTTGACTGCCGACGACCAACCCACTCGGAAGCAAATCGGTTTATTCGTCGCGCTGACGGTTTAATCGCGACGACATACCCACTCATCTATACACCATTCAGCGCTGATTTCACTAAAACCAACGCCCTCAGCCACCGAATCTTCAGTCTGCAGAACCAGACTCTACTACCCGGAGTATATCTCCTCCGCGTATTTCACTCGCGCTCCCAGCGCGTAGTTCAACGATCATGTCTCCTCGCCCCCAACCAAACCCCGTCCATGGCGAGAGCGTCTGAACGTTCGTTACTTTCCCATCAACCACCCATACAACATCAATTGGCACCCGCACAAACAACATATGCACACTCCGCCGCTTCACTTCATCAAACGGGAACACCAACCCGTACCCCTCAGGGATCTCATCCCTGAACATCAACCCCCGAATTTTCGCCCGAAGCGTTTCTGCCACTTCCACCGAGTCAGCCACCATCTGCCCCTCATGCTCGAGACGCACACTCTTTGCACCTAACCCGAGGGTAAAACGTTTGTGGCTGACCCAATCACCTATGCATATGAACCGTACTCCCACCGGCACCCCCGTCGGTGTGGATGACCCATACGACTTCGCCGACAAATGCGATCACCTAACGAGCGAAGGCACCTGCAGATACGCGTTCGAAAACCCCTCCGCAGACCCCTCGTTTAGTAAAAAACTCAGAGAACAATCACTCAAATGCCCCGTTGCCAACGATGATGTCGCGTGGCGAGACTGCCCGCATTACCGATCACGAAGCACCGAAACCGAATGCATCCGGTGTGGTCTCACTGAGTACCTAGATGCTCATTCTGAAGCCCGTCCGCTACTCGAAGAACACCATTTGTCATACCCTAATAGCCCACTCGAACACGAAATCACTGTCATGCTATGTCGCTGGTGTCACGCCAAAGTCCATGATTCATGGGCAAGGATTACCGACGACGTTAATCCAGACCCGGAAGCGATCGCTGAAAAAGAAGGGCGCCGATCAGTCGAACTCGAAGAAACCGAATTTACCACAGCTGCAGACCGATACAACCACCAATAACTGCTTCCCCGGTTCCGATTCAGTCACCGCTTCCCAGCACCGACCACGAAAAACATGATCGCATTGATATCGATTGTGCTTTTACCGATACCACTCCTCTATAACCGTAATGACTCGGATCGTCGTTATCGACAATGACGGTCAATTCACTCACCTCGAACAGCGAGCGGTCCGGGACCTCGGATCGGACGCACGCATCCTCCCGAACACTACACAACCAACCGAAATTGACGCTGACGGGATCATTCTCTCCGGTGGCCCCCACACCGCATCGGCGGACCGCGGCACTCGATACTTCTCCCTCGATATTCCCGTCCTTGGCATTTGTCTAGGAATGCAGGATATGGCAGTGGGGTGTGGTGGCCAAGTCGGTCCTGGGGAGTACGGTGGATACGCTGACGTAACCGTTACTATCGACGATCCTTCTGATCCCCTTATTGGCTCCCTAGCCCCAACGACAAAAGTCTGGGCCAGTCACGCCGACGAAGTCAAAGAAACCCCGGACGGGTTTACCCGAACCGCCCATAGTGATATTTGTAATATTGAGGCAATTAGTGACACCGAAAATGACCGATACGGCGTTCAATGGCACCCAGAAGTCGCACATACCGAAGAGGGCCAAGAACTCTTCGAGAACTTCATTACTCTTTGCCGATCATAACGCATTACTAATCTGCATCAGGTTCTTCTAGTACTTCATCGATCGCATGTTGCGCTGCTAACGCGGCGTCATGTGCGACTGTCTCCTCGTCTTCCGCGGACGGAATGGAGAGGTAAATATCGATTGACACTTCCTTGTTTTCATACCGGATAGCTATATCAAGATCACTGATCTCATCCCGAGAATACCGTGAAAAAATAACGGATTCAGCGGCTGAAACACCGGTGTTCACAACAGCTGTCTCATCCATTCAATTCCGCTCCATCCGGTCACTGCCTAGTCTCCTGCGCCAGGTCCTGGTCCACTGAGGCCGCCCCCACCTGGTCCCCCAAGTCCGCTACCCTGTATTAATTCCTGCAGGTCACTTTGCAACTGTTCGAATTGTTCTTTCACGCGTTGTTCTTGTTTTTTCAACGTCTCAACGCGGATTTCGAGACTATCGATTCGGTCCTCTAGATCTTCTTCTGCGGCTCCCCGCTCTGTTTCTATGAATAATTCGCCGACTTCACGATACATCTGTGCATCATCGCCGACTTCTTCGAGCGCTTCCATCGCCGTTTCCGCATCTGACAATTCTGTTTCTGCTTGTTGTTTCTGCATCGAGACTTGTTGCGCTTTCTCCTGTAAATCACGAAGGTTCTGGATTTTTTCTTGTGCTTCCGGCGGCAGATTCCCTTGCATATGTTTTTAGTCAATACCGGCAGGGAAAAATCCACGCATATCGATATCAATCGCATCGCTCCCGACAGACCACTACGAGCACCGCGAGATCAAGTTGTAAGACATTCCTGGATCAGCGGGAATAATTTACCCCCGTATTCGCGGGAAGAGGATCACTTACTTCGCGATTGACGTTGTATCTTCCGCCACTTCAATCAACGAGAGCCACGTATTCGATGCAGCACGCAATGCCACGAGATCCGCGGCATCAATCGAAATTTTAACGGTGTTATCTTCCTGCGTAACGGCTGTTTCTGATCGATCATCATCGATTTCCCCGATTTCCTGTCCAACACTCCGATAAATAATACGCGCCATCTCGGAGGAATCGTATTCGAGGTCAAATTTTATGTGATGGGCAAAGTTACCCATACCAATCAACTACCACCCTCCACGCAAGCAAACCACTTCAACCTTTCAACCCGCCAGTACCTTGTTCATCCAAGAATACTGACCGATTCTAAATTACTCTACAGAAATCTCTTTGATCGCACCGCTTCGTTCCTTCAACAAGACTCGATGCCCACAATACGGACAACGAACCCCACTATACTCATCTAATTCTACATTTCGTTTGCATCGAGAACAACGATAACTCATTGGTCGGCCTCCTCTTCCCCTTCTTCTTCTTCGGCTAACGCCGCGCGAATGGACCGTGAGACAGTTGATCCTGCTGGAGTTTCAGGTTGATACGCTCCACCAGCAAACTGATAGTCGCACTTATCACACTGCCAAACGCCAGTCCCGATCCGTGCCACTTTTTCCTCACCGCATTCCGGACATACGTGTTTTTGATTCGTAGCAGCCTCTATGTCGGCCACTCGTCGCCGGGCAACACGCCCATAGCGGACGCCATATCTCCCGGCAGACCCAACTTCTCCCTGTCGCTCAGACATATACACTGGTAACAGAGTGAGCGAGAAAAACCCTTTGTAATCCGGTTTCCGGTACTTTCTCACTCCTACTGGGGATTTCCACCGGGAAGCAACCCACCCAAAGCACTCGTCTATTCCCAGCAATACCTTAGAATGTTTGCCTGATACACCCACCGTATTCCGTAGTGTGTAGGCTGGTTTCCCGCTGACAGTCCATTTCGACTTTCGAAGCGGACGGTGATTTCCTAGAGTTCAAGCGGTGACACTTTCATGAATTCTCGTAATATCACTGTCGCGTACGCTCCTTTCGGTAACGCGAAAACGAATCGTAACGGATCACATTCGATTGTGAGATCAGTGTGAACCAGTATCGCTCGACGGGTCCCTGATGATTCGAACGGATCAGGCAATTCGAAATCTGCTCGCTCGAGCTGAATGGACGATAACACTTGTTGTTCGATTTTACCGATTCTTCTATCGCCAAACGTTGTCTCAGTCCCAATCAAGGGCGCTGTGACATAGGCACGGCCTCGTGTGACGTGTCGATTAACGGTCGAAACATTCTCGCTCGTTACCCGTTGGGTTCGGTCTGGATCAGGTAACCGGATCCCCTGTTGCTCTTCAGCGAAACACACGACATCACCAACAACAGCTTCACCGAACGGGAGTTTTTCCGCTAACCGATGCGAGAGAATCTGATTGAATAAATAGGACTGGGCCGCGTGAATGAATAATTGCTGAATGTTCCACGGAAGTTCCATCAATGCTAACCGAAAATCTTCTTCGTTTTCGTGATTAGATCCCGCGAGGTGGTGAAGCATTGATCGTTCGTACTGCAAATGTTTCGGGAAAAACCCGAGTGCCTCCGTCCAGTTTTCCGTCTCAGTAACGAACCGTCTTGCGTCTTGGGTCTGCTCAGATTCGTTTTCGTGTGGATTACCCACATACGCCATTACCGCACCTTTCCAATCACCATCGAGGATGCGAAACCCCACCTCATGCGTGACCGGTCGAATACTTCCAAATCGCTGGTGCCCGAAATAATTCGGTACCCCAACTATCCCGTTCCCAAACTCCCGTAGTGTTTCCGAAATAGCTGTGACACGATCTGGGCTGTCCGGCTCGCGCACCGTAATTCCGAATTTATTCCCCGCGAGATCACCCAGCACAATTTTCCGACCCATCCGACCGACCGCCGTAATCGTACTACCCGAAATTGAAGGGAGCGATTCTGGCTCGATGTTTTCAATCGACATCAACTGCGTTGTCACTGCTCGCTTGTCTTTCGTTCCTGCCCACGATACTCGCTCTCGACTAATACCGAGTTGGTTTGAAAGCGCCCGCGCAAATTGATTTGTATCCCAATCTTGTAGCGTTACTCGAACAACCAGAAACGGGTATTTTTCAGTAGACGCATTAATCGGTTGGAATTCAGCGCGCTCGATTTCCGTAACCTGGAACTCATCTGGTGTCGATCGGAGCTTCCCACCCACGCCTGGAGTTTCGCTAACGTAATACTCCATCCCAATGGACTGCTCAATCGGTTGCGACGCAATCATTGATACAATGATAGGTGTCCGGTAATCTCATCAATAACAGCATCTCCTGCCGGACCGATCCCTAGAGCCGTTACCGATCCCGCTTCTAGTTCCGTGTGACCGGCGTCTCGAATAACCGCATATGGGACGCCCTCTCGTTCTGCCACATCTGCAAGCTGAAATAATTCCGATTCAGAGTTGACTTGGAGTACAACTTTCTTTTGTCCCTCATCTTTCCAGGCCTGCTGGTCCGTATTCGAACTTGATTCATATGACCGCAACGACGCATGAGCGACTTGTGCAGCTACTTTTCCCGGCGACATTCCAAGGTCCGACCGGGCGACAATTACCTGCTTCATGCTCCATGATTCCGATCAGATTAGCTAAACACTGGCGTTTTGAACGAGGATTTTTTAGTAACTGACCCGTCCAGTAGCGATAATGATCTTGTCGGATCGGGATATCGAGAAGCGTTTGGAAAGCGGTGATCTTATCATTGAACCGTTGGCTGACCGCGATCTTCAAATTCAACCCGCAAGCGTCGATTTGCGGCTCGGTAGAGAGTTCCTCGAATTTAATCGAACGAACATCGCGTGTATCCACCCCGATCGGGAAGAAGAAGTCGACGAATACGTTATGAAAACAACGGTTCCTCCGGGGGCCGGGCAAGCTCAAACGACTCTCGGAGGCTATAATGCTGATGATCAACGCACACGGAATGAATTCATTTTACACCCGGGTGATTTCGTTCTTGGCACCACAATTGAACGGGTTGAAATCCCAGACGATCTCATCGCGCACGTTGAAGGTCGCTCTTCGCTCGGTCGTTTAGCAATTGTCGTCCATGCTACTGCCGGCATTGTCGACCCGGGCTACCGCGGCCAAATCACGCTGGAATTATCGAACCTTGGTTCAGCACCCGTGTCACTCACACCCGGGATGCGAATCTCCCAACTGACGTTTACTGAACTCAGTTCTCCCGCCCGTCGGCCGTACGGGAGCGGACGGGGATCAAAGTATCAAGACCAAAAAGGACCGCAGGCCTCCAGAGTGCAATATGATCACGAATTCAGTGGCGATCAAAAGTGAAATTAATTGAAGAAATCGTAGTTGACGCGTTCTTACCGACGTTCCGATCGATGCTCGCTGAGTCGCTCCGTGACAAAGGCTTTACTCAACGGGAGGTGGCAACAGCGCTTGGTATTTCCCAAAGCGCGGTTTCGAAATACGCACATGGGACGGTTGATCGCCACCCGGTGATTCTTGAAGATCCCCGCGTCCAAGAATTAGTAGAAACGGTTGCTGACGGGTTGGCCTCTGGTGAGATGTCTCAGGTCCAAGCTGTCGTTGAAATAGAGGTCTTTATTCGACAATTAGAACGCGCCGATTTACTAGCCCGGTTACACGAAGAAGCAATGCCGGAATTGGAGTCGTATGATTTGTCGTTCTCGATTCATGATCCGGATAGTGAACTTCGGGCCTCCGAGCAAGTTCTCGCATCAGTTAAGCGGGGATTGCGTTTGCTTGAGCAATCAGGGGGTTTCGTTTCCCTCATTCCGAATGTCGGGTCAAATCTCGTCGAATGCTTACCCGACGCTACATCGATTAGTGAAGTTGCTGGGATCCCCGGTCGATTATTCGATGTCACTGGACAGTTGTCGGTTCCAGCAGATCCAGAATTCGGTGCTAGTGAGCATGTCGCATTGGTTTTATTAGCGGCTAGAGCGGCTGGTGGTGACCAGCGGGCAGCGATTAATATGCGGTATTCCCGGGAGTTTATTCAGCGGTTCGAAGATGCGGGCTATCGAAGCGCGGAATTTACGGCTGATTATTCGGATGTATCACAGGCTATCGGTGAAATATTCGAACCCGAGATTAGTATTTTGTATCAAACTGGAGGGTTCGGGATTGAACCGATTATTTATGTGCTTGGCGCATCGGCTGAAGAATCCGTCAACCGTGTGCTGACCTTAACTGACAATGGATGATATTCACCGAATCGCAGATTTTTATGGGAAGTGGGCGCGGGTGTATTCGGTGCTCGCCCGGTGGACGCCCGGCATACAGCGGGTCCGTACTCGAGTGATTGATTCGCTTGATCTATCGAAGGGAGATGTCGTTGTTGAATTGGGATGTGGAACCGGGGCGAACTTTGGGTATCTCTATGAGCAAGTCGGATCGGCTGGGCAGATCATTGGTATTGATGTTACACCCGGTATGTTAGTGTTTGCCGATCGTCGGATTGCGCGAGAAGACTGGGAGAATGTTTCTGTGCTTTATGGGGATGCGCGCTATCCTCAGCTGTCAAGGGCGGATGCGGTACTCGGGACTTTTGTTACTGGCATGTTCGCAGAGCCAGCGGCAGTAGTGTCAAAGTGGTGTGAGGTATTACGTCCCGGCGGGCGATTCTCACTCCTAGATGCTGCGATTTTCTCGGGGAATACAAATGCATTCCTTCGATGGTTATTTGGGGGGTTCGTGTACCTGTCAGCCCCAAAGCAATCACGCCGAAACAAAGACAATTTAGTAACGGAATTAGAGTCGCGAGTTAAAGAAGCGCATACTGCGATTGATCAATCGTTGACCGCTGTGTCTCATGATTCGCTCTTCTTTGGGACGCTCCACCTCTGGAGTGGGCAAAAACCACCTGCCTGAGCGAGCGTTTTAGTGGTAATATCCCAGAAGATACATATTGGTTGCTTCGGTCATTTCGGTCTCGTCATCGTTAAGCAGTTTGATTAATTCCGTCCGCGTATTTCTCCGCGTGGGTTTCGCAAAACCGTGGTTCCTCCAGTTGGGCAGTAATCAACTCTTCTTGATGGTGGGCGTTATATAGGCAACAGGCTGGGTCGTCACAAAATGCTTCACCGGTGTTTAGGTAGTGAAACGCTTGTAGTAGATAGCCTTTCAGTGTATCTGTGGTTCGGGGGTCATTTTGGATGAGGAACTCGCCATTTATCTGATTCTCAAGGATCTCTCTTGGTGGAGCATCGCCCGAAATGAGTGCGTGTCGTTGCTTTTCTTTATAGTATTCTTCCGGCTTTGCTGGGGCTTCATACAGGCCAGGAACTGAAACAATGGCTGGTTGCCCGAGAATATTTATTCGTTTATGCCACCGACCATCAGATCCCCACGTACCGATTACGCGGTCAAGAAGCACTATGTGAAGTGTCTCAAATGCTGTTCGTCTCGTTGTGAGTCGTGCATTCAACGCTTGTTGGATCGCTCGACCATCGTATAACACACCCCCGGCTTTTTCGGGGTTTTTGAGGGCTCGTTCTTCATATCGTACGACTCCCAACATAGTGTTCCCAGTGTCTCGTTGATATGGGGAGACGACACGCGCTTCAGCAAATTCTTGGGCTATTCCTTCGGTGTCGATGAGCTCAAACACCCGGTCTCGGGTTTCCACTTCAACGCCTGTTGCTCTCGGTAACCACGCGCCAAGTACCTCCATATCCACTGGGGATGTTGGGGCTTCGTACAATACGACAGTCTCAACCATCGCTCAGTGTTCAGTCGTCGGCTGGCGCGGTTGGAGAACTCAATTCCACTGGATCTGCGTCTACACCAAGTTCGTCCAAGGCGGTTTGCGCTGCGCGTTTCCCGGATACCAGCATCGCTCCGAACGTCGGTCCCATTCGGGGTAGTCCGTATGTCGTTGCGACCGCCATCCCAGTGACGATCACTCCGTCATGGGCTAGGCCAGTGTGTTCGACGACAGCGTCTTCAGACTCACCAACCCACATCGAGTCATGTCCTGGTGAGTCATGTCCTGGTGCTCCGTATTGTCCGTCTTCAGTTTGGTCCATTCCAGTGTTGTTTTCGGATGACGAAGAGATTCCAGGTGCATTGAGGACTCCTCGTTCTTGGAGTTTTGAGATGACCATGGCGTCATGACCGGTTGCATCAATCACGATATTTCCTTCAACGGCAATTGGATCGACACATGTGAGTTCTCGTGGCAGGGAGTGGACGGGTGTCCAGTTCATGACAATCCCTGAAACTCGGTGGTCTTCGCGAATGACGATGTCTGTGAATTCTGTCATGTTCTGGATTTTTGCACCAGCGTCACAGGCGGCTTTTATCAGCGCAGAGCAGGCGTGGGGTCCGTTCGCGACATACAATCCTTCGCTGTCTTGGGCAGGTTTATAATCGACGTCGAGATCGTCGAGGATTTCTTGGGCAGGGCTTCGGACGGTTACTTTATTCATCAGGAATCCGCCGAGCCAGAAGCCGCCGCCGAGGTAGTTGTTTTTCTCGACGACCATTGTTTTCACACCTCTATTTGAGAGTTCTGTGGCCGCAGCTAGCCCGGATGGGCCACCTCCTACAACGATGACGTCGCTGTCTGAGAAATCCATGAATTCCTCGGTCCATTCTTGACCGATTGCGCGTGTTACGTCTGCTTCGCCAACTTCACTAAATTGCTCGTACTGGCTCATACCACCAAGTTGTATTACTCGGTAGTCTAAAGTAGTTGCGGTCCACCTACCCAGACAACAAACTCTGCATCCAACGAACTACCCACTAAATAACTACGAGAACGCTAAGCTTCCTAATCCTTCTCACCACACCGGATCTGCCGCTCGCCATCCTCCAGTGCTGCACAACCATCAAACGATTGTACAACGGACTCCAATTTGGCCATCGAGCTGCCAGCGAGATTTTCCGCCTCAGCAATCATATTCGGAATCGCCCGGACAATGTTATCCACTATCGGAATATCAGCAACCACCGCCGACCGTGACATCGGATTCAAATCGATCACAATTTCAACCTTCCCCATATCCCGCAACGCCTCCGCCCGATCGCCATCTTCGAGCGGAACCAACACCACATCCGCTTCATAAATCCCATCCCGGTCAACTAATCCCCGACCATGATCCAATCCAGGAATAGTCGCATCCCCCTCTAAGCCCTTAACACCCACTGCGCCGAACTCCTCTAGGTGCTGACGGATCTTACGGAGTCGCTCATCTGTCCGGTGGAACAAGTTCACTTCAATATCTGCCCCAACCACCTCGGCAAG
This sequence comes from uncultured Halobacteriales archaeon, assembly GCA_964542445.1. Classification (GTDB taxonomy): domain Archaea; phylum Halobacteriota; class Halobacteria; order Halobacteriales; family Hikarchaeaceae; genus CAZITY01. The sequence goes on from CAZITY010000001.1 coordinate 57,628, forward strand.
CTCTACTATCTCACCTGGAACGAGCGCGGCTGCATTTCCATTTACTGAAATCACTGCGTGTTCCGCAACGAGCAACTGTGCGGCCGCCGCCCGAGCCGCCGCTTGTGCACTTGGAATCGTTTCTTCCCCCAATAAATAATCAAACGCCTCCCCACGCCCTTGCGCAATCAACCCTTGTTTACTCGTGATTCCCTTCTCTACACCGTCCTCTATCCGATGCCGCGTGGTGAGTGACTCATACCGAGGGTGGCTTTTTGGAACATCTCCCCCCTCCTCCGAACCCATACCCACCGAAGGATATGCGTATTAAAAAACACCCCGATACCACAGACTACTGCCCAAGAGTTCTCCCACTTGAACGACGGTACCTACCCAGTTATGATATTTGGAGTGATGCCCCGGGCGCCCGTATAGAACATACACACGGATCGTAACCGACATCAGATAATCCAGTATCGAGTGAGATCACCGTTTCACCAAGCATCGCAATCGTTGCTTCACCACCAGCAGAAACGACATCATCCACAATCGGGGCAATAGACTCTGGCAATAACCCGGTCTCTTCAGCGAATGTCCGCCCGATCTCAAACAGGTTCTCCACTGTCGGCACCTTTGTCAATCTTGAAAGTGCCTCTATACCTGCTGAAGCAAATAGATCGGAATCACGAATAACATCCGTTGTAGCAACTTCACCAAATGAGAGATACTCAATTCTCCGCATCCCAGGAATCCCATCGATATCACCGAATTCTGGTGCCCCAGCGGACAACCGAATTGGAATCCCCCCACGCGCTTGCGCAACAACATCCCCCAGACCAGTCTCTGCTTTTACTTCAGCACAATGCGCGATCGTAACTAATTCATTCTCCGTTTTTTCCTGTCTCGATAGCTCATTAACACCTAGCGCAGTCCCGAGAGCTGCACCCCCAGAAACACCAAATCCACACCCAATCGGAAGATCAGTCTCGATCTCAACCTGGGCCGATTTTGAAAACGATTCCAAAACGTACCGAATCGGGTCCATATCTATTTCTCGACCGTTTAATACAACCGTTGATTCGCGTTCCTCTGAGACCGTAACCGTCACACCCTCAGACAAAGTGATTCCGCTCCCAATCGACCCTGTTTCCTCGGGTGTATCACCCCAACATGGTTGAAAAAACACAGTAACGTGCCCAGGGACGAATGCTTGCTGGACCACCCTGTCTGTCATCACTACCCTATGCTCAACCCGGTTGTTTAACCCTTACAATTTCCATATCAACATTCCACTCACCACACCACCACATCACACCATCATGTACCATCGACAAAATCCACTAGGGTGACAATCGTTGACGGTCCCGTGGGAACAAAACCGTCTCCCGAATATTATCCAAGTCAAGGATCGTCATCAGCAACCGTTCCGCTCCCATCCCCCATCCCGCATGCGGCGGCATCCCGAACCGGAACATCTCAGTATAATACGCGAATTCCTCGGGATCCAATCCCTGTTGCTCGAACCCCTCGACAAGCGCCTCGTATCGATGTTCGCGTTGTCCTCCGGAGACTAATTCGAGGTCCGGATGCATCAAGTCGAAGCCCTTCGAAACCGAAGGGTCGTCATCATAATCCTGAATATAGAAGGGTTTCACCTCCGACGGCCAATCAGTGATGAAATAATGCTGACCGATTTCTTTCCCGAGTACACGTTCAGCTTCGGTATGTAAATCGTCACCCCACACAAGTTCTTCGTCTAATTGTCCACTCGCATTTAACCGAGCAATAGCTTCTTCATACGTAATGCGCGGAAATCGCTCGTTGGGTACCACTGGGGACAAGTCCAACGTATCGAGTTCGTCTACGCATGTGGAAGTCACTCCCTTGTATGCTGCTCTCACGATCCGCTCGCAGGCATCCATCGCCTCTTCGTGAGAGAAGAAAGCCGCTTCAAAATCAATAGACGTCGCCTCATTCAAATGCCGGGGGGTGTTATGTTCTTCCGCGCGAAAAATTGGTCCGATCTCGAATACCCGCTCAAGACTACTCCCCGCAATTAACTGTTTGAATAACTGTGGTGATTGATTCATGAACGCTTCCCGACCGAAATACGTAATCGGGAACAGTTCCGTCCCTCCCTCCGTCCCCGTCGCCACTATTTTCGGAGTCGTAATCTCAGTACAATCGAGTGCCCGGAATTCATCCCGAATCGAGTTGAGAACTTCCCCCCGGATTTTGAAAATTGCGTTCACCGAGTCATTCCTTAAATCAAGTGTCCGATTGTTCAATCGAGTTGAAAGTTCTGAGTCAACTTTCCCTGTCGGATCGAGGGGTAGTTCCGGATCGGCATCTGCGATTACTTCAAAAACCTCAGGCGTGATTTCAACGCCCGTAGGGGCACGGGGTTCCTCAGCCACGGCACCCTGGATTTTCACCGCACTCTCTCGATGCACCGATAATCCCTGCTCAACGAGATCCTCCGCCAATGTGTCTTTCTCAAATTTTACTTGAATCCGACCCGACCGATCCCGAAGGATCAAGAACGCAATTCCACCGAGATCCCGGATCTCATGAACCCACCCCGCAATTGTCACTTCATCTCCTGCTTCCGCCTCTGCAACGGGTGTGCGATTATTCATAAGTGCCGTTCGAAAGGATTCGCCTTAAACGACCGTATTCCAACTCACCAAGAATAACCCAGACGCAAACCGTTTTCTAGCCTTCCGCGTTTGACTGCCAATCCTCAATCTGCCGAGCGCTCACTCCAGAAATCCCACTAGCAACCACACTCGGATCCGCTTCACATAACTCACTCACCGTCTCAATCCCAGCATCTGCTAGTTTCTCAGCTGTTTTCCCACCAATCCCACGAATAGACTGTATCCCATTCAATTCATCCGCTTCGCCAATGTAATTCTGATAATTACAGATTGGACAACCGAGTTCCCATGGATCGCCCCCATTGTGAATCACCACTTCTGGTAATTCGTGTTCCGCGCATTCAGTCGATGTTATTTCGAGGTCGCCTCGACGAGGCAACGGTAACGAATACTCACACGTTGGATACCGAGTACATCCAACTAGCCGCGACCCACTATTAACTCGTTTAACCGCGAGTTCCCCGCCAAGCGATCCACATTCCGGGCAATCACCAATCACTATTGCCTCTTGCTCCTCTGTGGCTTCCGCTTCACACGCCGGACACCCATGCACAAATGACTGCTTTCCCGCTTCCATTTTCACCTGTTTCAACCCGTGATCTGAGCATTCCTCACTCAGAATCACAGGGTCCCCTTTCTTAGGTAACGGCAGCGTAAAATCACAATCCGGATACCCGTCACACCCAATGAACTGTCCACTACTCCCAGATCGAATCAATAACCGACTTGAACACTCAGGACACTCACCAACCGACTGGTCATCCTTTAATTTATCCTGAATATACGCCCCAATTTCCTCTTCTGAAGTAGCAAGCTCAGTGAAGACGCGACGGAGCATTTCTCTCGATTCAGCGGTTACCTCCTCTAGGGATTTCTCGCCGTCCGCGATTGCTTCCATATCGGCTTCGAGTTCCGCTGTCATCGACTCACTCACCACCAGCTCAGCGTATTCTGCTGCGGCTTCAACCACCCCTCGCGCTAATTGTGTCGGTCGGGGAGGATCGCCCTCCGCATACCCCCGTTCATACAATTTATCGATCACATTGTGCCGCGTTGACTTCGTCCCAATCCCCATCGATTCCATTTTTTCAATAAGTTGAGACTGACCGAACCGATTTGGTGGTTGAGTTTCCTTCTCCATTAACTCCACCTCAGTAACATCGATCGACTCCCCTTCGCTTACAGAAGGAATCGGTGATTCAGCCGTGTTAAAGTATGGATACACCGCATGATATCCCGGCGTCACTAACCGTTTCCCGGTGGCTTTTAACGCCAATCCATTTGCCCGTAACTCAACCCGGACATGCTCCCACGTCGCAGGCGAAGCAACCGTAGCCATAAACCGGCGAACTACCAACTCATACACTCGCCATTCGCTACTCGACAAGGATTGCTTTCGCGGAACGTCGAAAGTCGGGTGAATCGGCGGGTGGTCAGTCGTGCGCGTATCCCCCCGAGTTGGGCTTACATCTCCATCCAATAATCGCGATGCATCCCCCTCAAACTGCCCGGTTTTCGCAAGCGTCGACAACACCCCACGAAGATTCAATCCCCCCGGGTACACCGTATTATCCGTCCTCGGATACGTAATATGGCCTTTCATATACAGCGACTCCGCAATACTCATCGCTTGCTTCGCCCCAAACCCAATCGCACCTGCTGCCCGGATGAACTGCGTCGTGTTAAATGGCACCGGCGGGTAATCGTTCCGCGTATTTCGTTCAACGTGATTAATCGTCGCCCGCTCAGCCCCCTCTAATACTCTTGTAACGGCAGTCGCTTCTGATTCATCCCAAATCCGCTCTTTCTCATTATCATCAACGTCTAGGTGGTAGTACTGCGCTTCGAACGACGAATCGTTCTTCACTACCGTCGCGAATAATTCCCAAAACGAGGTTGGTTCGAATTCTTCTATTTCACGTTCACGATCGACGATGAGTTTTAACGTTGGTGACTGCACCCGCCCCACAGAAATAAAATCATCTCCATACCGATTCGCTGCTAACGACAAAAACCGGGTCAACGCCGCTCCCCAAATCAAGTCAATGATCTGCCGAGCTTCCCCCGCAGCCGCCAATTCGTAATCGATGGCCGACGGTGATGCAAACGCATCCTTCACGGCAGTTTCAGTGAGTGAAGAGAACCGCACCCGATCAATCGGCACGTCAGCGGCTACTTCACGGACCAACTCGGCGGCTTCTTTCCCAATTAGTTCACCCTCCCGGTCATAATCAGTTGCAATCACGGCTCCAGACGCACTAGTCGCCAATCGTTGTAACTCCCGAACAATATTACTCCGCGTCGGTGATTTCACTATCTCCGCATCCACGAGTGCAGAGGGATCTATCTGATTCCAATTTGAATACTCATCCGGAAAATCAACACCAACAACATGCCCCGACAATCCAATTACACGATTCCCACTCCACGCATACACGTTCACAGATCCAGATCGCTTGTTTTTCGCAGATCCATCACTCAGGATGTCAGCGATCCGCCGCGCAGCGTTATCCTTTTCAGAGACTATTAATCTCATGTTGACACGTTACAACTCAATTATTACACCAGTACATGACCCATAAAGAAAACACTTCGTCAAACACTCTCATATCCACGACTAGCACGGAGCGGCCGAAGCGGTCATTGGGCCGGTAACCGCTCCTGTAACAATCCATTTACCGTTTTCGGATCGGCTCGCCCCCCTGTTTTCTGCATCACTTGTCCAACAAGATAATTAATCGCGTTATCCTCTCCAGACAGATAATCATCCACGACCTCTGGATTCTCCTCAATGGCCTCAGCGACCGCCTCTGCAACGATCGATTCACCGGCTTTCCGTAGATCTTCCCGTTCGATGATCGTTGCCGGCGAATCACCCGTATCAAGCAGTTCTCGCAACACAACTTCCTCCGCGTTCTTCTGCGTAATCTCTCCCGTATTCACTAACTCAATTATTTGTTTGAACTCATCTAACTGGTCATCAACCGCACTAATCGACAACCCGCGATAATTAAGTTCACCAAGCAAGGTATCAGCTACCCACGCTGATGCTAGCTCTGGGTCAAACTCACTAGCTACCTCCTCGAAGAAATCCGCTGTATTCTTTGTCGTTGTTAACTTAGATGCCTCTTCTGCTGACAATTCGTACTCCTCTCTAAAACGCACTCGCCGGGCATCTGGCAATTCTGGAATTTCGATCTCTTCTCGCCAACCAGCCACTCGAAGCGCTGGCAAATCGGCCTCTTGGAAATACCGATAATCCTTCTCCGCTTCTTTTGCCCGCATCGATAACGTGATGCCCTTATCCTCATCCCAATGCCGCGTTTCTTGTGCCACAGAACGCCCATGTTTCACCGCGTTTTTCTGCCGAGAAATCTCAAACGCCAACGCTTTTTCAGCACCACGATAACTCGATATATTCTTTACTTCAGTCCGATTCGCCGCCTCCAACATGGCTTTCGTTGGTTGACCTGACGCGCCGATTGAGTCATTTTCGATCAGTGATATATTTGCATCAACCCGCAGACTCCCATCCCGATTCGAATCAAACACATCAAGATATTCGAGCACTTCCTCGAGTTTTTTCAAAAATACACGAACTTCTTGTGGCGATCGTAAATCCGGGGCGGTCACAATCTCCATTAACGGCGTGCCGGCACGATTGTAATCAATTAAGGTGTAGTCAGCAGAATCGATACTCCCCCCGACATGTTGGAGGCTCCCTGGATCTTCCTCTAGATGCGCTCGTTCAATCGTAACGCTCCGTTCTTCATTCTCGACGGAAATCGATAACTCCCCACCCTCACAAATCGGGGCATCATACTGAGATATCTGGAATCCTTTCGGCAAATCAGGATAAAAATAATTCTTCCGATGAAACACTGTTTCTTCCGGAATATCAGCATTAATGGCTTTCCCGATTTTCACCGCCGATTCGACAGCCGATTCGTTCAGGACTGGTAATGCCCCTGGTAACCCCAAACATACTGGGCAGACATTGGTATTGGGTTCATCGGGAATCGCGGTTGAACACCCACAAAAAATCTTCGTGGTTGTTTCTAATTGAACGTGGACCTCAAGGCCGATTATAACAGCAAGTTCAGGTTCGGCCTTTGTACTCATTACCAAATCTTGGGTGATGGGTCCTTATAAAAAGCCCGAGGTCGAGCCTCCGATTGAACTATTCTTCGCGGCTTCGTGTCCGTCAGTTAGCTAAATCCAATGGAAATATTACTGGGTCTCGTAATCAAACGGGTAATGGAGACCGGGCCTCAGATTACTACTGTTTCTGCTGTTCCATCAGAGTCAACGATGGTATTTCGTGTTCGCAATACGAAAACTGAGCAGGAGAAAGAAGCCTTTTTAACCCGAGTTACGGGGAGATCAGCGCATGGTTCAATTATTGCCAGCATTTAACGCATATTCGGTTGGACAAGGGAACTGGTGCCGAAATCAGGGATGGAGAAGTAGGATGTACAAATCACGGCGCCTATTTCGAACTTGACGATGGGTATTGTAACTATGGCCCGTGTGAAGGAGCGTACCTCACGGAGCTTTCGATAACCATCGATAACGAAGCAGTGTATCTAGATGATCCCCACTATGAGTTCATCGCCGTTGGTCCAGAGTGTACCGACCCTACTGATTTAACTTCTACCTCGAATATCGAATTCTAATCATCCTTTCACTCATCCAACACCGCGCACGATTCCGAAACAGGACTAGTATCAATAGTCGATTTGGTGCGAGGGGAGGTCTACCTCGATTTATTCGACAATTCTGAGCGTAAAACTACAAAGTTTATATCCGTGAATGAGAATAATCTGACCGTATGACGGACTTGATTGTAAAATCCAACGTCAAGGACAAACTCGGCGATATCAACGTTTCATCTGACTTTTATGATGCCCTTAACGAGAAGGTTGAAGATTTACTGGATGACGCCTCTCGGCGGGCTGAGGCAAATGACCGGAAAACCGTTCAGCCTCGCGATTTATAACCAGTTGTTCCACCATAGTAGGCGGGCCGGTCTGATTAATCCCGTCTACTCAGCATCCAATGGCGTGCTAGCTCTGGCTAGGTGAATTAGCTGGCTTGGTCGATCCAATTTTGGATTCTGGATTCTGCAATTCCGGTTTGTTCTGCAAGGGTTTCAGGCTCAGCGCCGGCAAGATCGTCGACTGTGTTGACACCGGCTTCACCGAGTTTTTTGGCGTACGAGGGCCCGATTCCTTTTATAGAATCTACTGGTTCACTCGGGGTTTCATCGGGAACCGTAGTGTCTGGTTCTTGGGGTTCCGCTTCAGTGATCGATGAATCTGTTGAGTCATCTTCGGCTGCTGGTTCTTGGGGTATAGAGGGTGAATAATCCTCTTGGGGACGAGTCGCTCGATTAGAGTTCAGTCCCAGTGCATTTTTCAATTTGGATATGATTCCCATTTTCTGATATGTCCGTCCCAATAGTACTTAAAGTCGTTCCCGGAGTGCATGGTTCATAGAATCAACAGCTGCCTTTTTTCCTGTCCAAATTTCGAATGCTTCGGCCGCTTGGAACAGTAACATCCACCCACCATCTATCGTTTCTGCACCGGCATTTTCGGCAGCTTGCAGTAACGTTGTACGGATAGGATGGTAGACAATATCCATTACGACGTGATCACCCGTGATACTCCCTGGTGGAATAACCGTTTTGTCTTCACCCATTCCGACGCTTGTTGAATTTACTAGTATGTCACTCTTTGGTGCGATTGTAGGTATTTCGTCGAGACTGTAGCTTGAGGCATTATTGATCGAACTCGCGAGGGATTGTGCCCGATCCGTTGTTCTGTTCGCTATGTTAACCGTAGCTCCAGCGTCGGTTAATCCGTGTGCGATTGCTTTCCCAGCACCGCCCGCTCCAATGAGGAGTACTCGTGTCTCCGCTAGCGAGACATCGTGATATTCGAATGCTCTGACAACCCCCGATGCATCCGTATTATGACCAGTTGGTGGTGACTGACTGAAATCGATAGTGTTCGTTGCCCCGATTCGGGCGGTCAGAGAGTCAGGATCCACGAATGCTAACACTTCTTCTTTAAAGGGGATTGTGACATTGAGACCTTGAATTCCGAGTGCCTCTGCTCCCTCCAACGCAGCGTTGAGGTTATCCATCGTTGGTTCGAAAATAACATAGCGAGCGTTGAAGTCGTATTCTTCGTACGCTGTTTCGTGTAGAATCGGTGAATGAGAATGGCCAACGGGATTACCGATCAGCCCGAATACCTTCATGTGTGTATCGCTTACTGGATATTGTATAAGTAAACCGTTCCCAAGTATTACTCGATCCAACCATATATCAGTGTACCGTGAAGTCTTATGAGTAACTAGTCGTGATCGGTATAGTAATCAGTCGAGAAGATACGGCTTCGACACGGATTGGAGGACGTCTGCGACAAATTGCGTCATGGCAAGAACGGTACGATGAGTCTCGTTGCGATGCCGAGGGGGGTGGGGTGTTTTATTCGCTGCCTGGATTCTCGTTACGGGAATTTGATGCGTTACACATTGAGTTATCGAACGTCGAACAGGCGTTCGATGATGTCGATCTGATTGTTTTCCCGTCGCGGCATGCCGGTGAGTCAGGTAAATTACTTACTGCGCATTTTACGGGGAATATCGGGCCAGCTGATTACGGGGGAAACGCAAACGAGGTCTCGCTCGCTGCACCGGCTGTGTTGACTTATTTTTACAGGTCTCTGTCCGAAAACGCCTCGTCTCAGTATGATGTCGGGATTGAGGCAACACATCACGGTCCCCTAGTGACAGAGGTACCGTCGTTGTTTGTAGAAGTCGGTAGCAGTGAATCAGAATGGACTGATCCTGTCCCTGCAGAAACTATCGCTCGCGCGATTCTAGACCTCCCAACAGAGGGCGTTGGTACTGATCGTGTCATCGTGGGATTTGGCGGTGGTCATTATGCACCACGATTCGAACGCATTCTCAGCGAAACGGATTGGTCTCTCGGACACATCGCAGCTGAGTGGTGTCTCGATCGAATATCTTCTTTCGAATCTGGGATCATCGATCAATTATTCGAACGGAGCAACACGCATTTTGCGCTCATAGATGGTGACCGACCAGTGTTGGAATCATATCTCTGTTCTCGTGAGTATCGCATTGTCAGTGAAACCTGGATTAGAGAAACCACCGGCGTCCCGCTATCGCTTGTCGAGGAGCTTGAATCAGCGCTAGATACGATTGACGCTGGTCTCCGGTTCGGTGTGGACCGAGAGAACCCTCAGAATTACGGAATTTTTACAATCGCCCCGGAACTCATCTCGAAAGCGGCTAGTCTTGACGCCCAAGAAACCCGATCTGTATTGCGTGATCATGCAATTGCGTATCTGACGGAAGAAAATGGGAATTTGGTCACCGGGGAAGTAGCGGTAACTTCCGAGGCCAAGATACATGACATTCTTGAGGGGATCATTGAGATTTTTACTAGGGAATTTGAGGTTGTTGAACGAACAACCGATGCGGTTCACGTGACTGACCGGGAATTCCGACCCGATCTCGCAAAAAAACATGGTGTAGCGGAAGGACCAGCGTTTGGGAAATTGACAGCAGGTGAGCCTGTCGAAGTAAATGGAACACGGGTTACTCCTAATATGGTTTTTCGAGAATACACCGAAACGTTCCCATTAACATTCTCAAAATCACTGTAATTGTCAGACAATCGTATGACAACAGGGGGAACAATAATGAGTCTTCGTTGGTAACTGACCGTTAGCATGGATTCTATCGTCGAAGATGCGATCGACGAGGCTGAAGAAAACGGCGATCAAATTGACCAGCAACAAACTGCTGAAAAACAAGTGAGTTCGCCAGATGTCAACGCCTCCGGGGAAATGACTGATGAAGAATTGCGGGAAGTACTCGAGGACCTGCAAACGAATATTACGGTAGTGGGTTGTGGTGGGGGCGGTGGGAACACAGTGAATCGGATGTTTGAAGAAGGTATTCATGGTGCGCACTTGGTTGCAGCTAATACCGATGTCCAGCATTTAGTAGAAATCAGTGCCGATACGAAAATCCTCCTCGGTGAACAAAAAACGAAAGGCCGAGGGGCTGGGTCGCTCCCACAGGTTGGGGAAGAAGCCGCGTTAGAGAGTCAAGGTGACATTCGTGATGCCTTAGAAGGGGCGGACATGGTGTTCGTTACTGCGGGGCTCGGCGGTGGCACGGGTACGGGCGCTGCTCCTGTTGTTGCTAAAGCGGCCCGTGATTCTGGTGCTCTCACAATTTCGATTGTAACCACGCCATTCACGGCTGAGGGGGAGGTCCGCCGAACGAATGCCGAAGCAGGTCTAGAGCGGTTACGGGACGTGAGCGATACGGTGATTGTGGTCCCAAATGATCGATTACTGGATTCGGTCGGTAAATTACCTGTTCGGCAAGCGTTCAAGGTGGCAGATGAAGTCCTCATGCGGAGTGTGAAGGGGATCACGGAACTCATCACCATGCCTGGGTTGGTTAACTTGGACTTCGCCGATGTTCGGACAGTAATGGAACGAGGTGGTGTAGCGATGATCGGGCTCGGTGAATCGGATTCTGAAGCGAAATCTACCGATTCAGTCAAAGCCGCGTTGCGTTCCCCGTTATTAGATGTCGATATTTCGGATGCTAACTCTGCGCTTGTTAACGTGACAGGTGGCTCTGATATGGCTATCGAGGAAGCAGAAGGGGTCGTTGAAGAGATTTATGACCGGATCGACCCAGATGCACGCATCATTTGGGGGACTTCAATTGATCCCGATCTCGAGGGTAAAATGCGGACAATGATCGTTGTCACCGGTGTTGATTCTCCTCAAATTTATGGACGGAACGAAGCCGCTCAAGCCAAAGCAGAACAACGCCTTGAAGATATTGATTACGTAGAATAACTTTTTTGAGGCCAGTAGGTTTCTTGTGTGCGAGTGGAATCCATGCGTTGCTCCTTCAACTTGAAGGCCCGGGGTCGATAGATAGAAAAACCCAGGCGTGTTATTTTTCAATCAATGGACGTTCCGTATGATTTAGCATCGTATATCCGAGTACTCAAATTAGCGAGTACACCGTCTTGGGAAGAGTTCTCTCAGGTGTCGAAAATCGCTGGTCTCGGGATTCTCCTCGTTGGGTTGCTCGGCTTCATCGTGTTTGCAATAATGACGTTTGTACCATCATGAGGTGATTCAGAATGGGAATGTTTGCAATAAAGACAACGGCGAGCCAGGAACAGACAGTTGCTGATATGATAGCGAGTCGGGAAGAGGAATCGATTCATGCGGTACTGGCACCAGACTCGTTAACGAGTTACGTGATGGTAGAGGCAGAGGATTCGAGTGTTTTTGATCGGATTCTCGATGAAATTCCGCACGCCCGTGGCATTGTGCCAGGTGAAAGTTCAATCGCCGAAGTTGAACATTTTCTTTCACCGAAACCTGATGTTGAAGGGATTGCGGAGGGCGATATCGTTGAATTGGTGGCTGGGCCGTTCAAGGGAGAAAAAGCCCAAGTGCAACGAATCGATGAATCAAAGGACCAAGTCACGGTTGAGTTATACGAGGCTACTGTCCCGATCCCAGTTACAGTCCGTGGTGATCAAATCCGCGTGCTGGACTCTGAAGAACGCTAGTAGCGATAAAGAATTTGTCTTCAGTCGCCTGCGCTTGCGACTTGTGGATTTACGTCTTCGTCTGAGGGATAAATCTCCGTTAAGTCAACGGTTTCTTCAATATATTCTTTGAGTTCTTCGCGATACCGGATATCGTTGGAAGAAGCATCGTAGGCTCGAACGTACTCAGCCCGTGTATTCTCGTCTAACGCGTGTTTAATAGCGCCGAAGCCAGCGGGGACCAACGTACCACAAACCTGGCATTCTCGGGATTGATGGTCGTTTAGTTGGTGTCGAACGACTGCATCGACCGACTGGTAAGTCTCACCGCAGCCCATGATCCCGCATTGCCAGGATGACATGGAATAAATTATTGATAGGTAACCACCCATTAAAATCTTTGCTATGAATTATTCATGAGTGATAATCGGGTGCCTAACAAAACGACTATTTCGTTACACGTAAAACAAAAGCAAGATGTCTGGTCGGCCGGGAGTGACGATCGATCCACATGTTAAGATATTGAATGATTCAGTTGTGAAGCGAGCTAAGGCAAGAGGTGTAGACGCTGTAGTATACGCGCCACATTTTACCCCACTCCCCGACATCCAAGCAAGTGCACGAAAATACAGTGATGATGAGTTTCTCGTTCTGCCGGCCAGAGAGATTTTCACAGGCACGTGGAAGAACCGGAAACATATTCTAGCATTAGATCTGGCTGCCCCCGTCCCTGATTTCATTCACCTAGATACCGCATTTACTGAGTTGACCCGACAACAGGCAATTATTCTTATTCCGCATCCACTGTTTGCGAATATTAGTTTATCGCGCCGAGATGTCAAAGAATACCAACAGGATATTCATGGAGTAGAAGTGAATAACCTCAAGCATTTGTGGTATCACAATACTAGGGCAGAATCAGTGATTTCGGCGGTTAATCTCCCGGAATTTGGAAGTTCGTATGCCCATTTGTGTGGTTCGATTGGCGAAGTTACAACAATCTTTCCGAACTGTGCCCCAGAAAGAACAGCAATATTATCGTCAATTCGAGATGGGTCACCGCGGAAGGTCGAGGCACGGTCTGGCGTTTGGCATCAGGTCCGACGGAGCGCAGAAGTCAGTCATTTGTTGTACGAGAATACGATTCAGAAATTACTCCACACGGTGCATGATAGTCGAACAACAACACCGAACAATCCATTATACGAAGGAAAATTCGATGATGACGCGGTCTATGGCGATTAAAATCCGTCGCGGGACAGATGATCAGCGAGACATTCGAGTGCGTACCGCGCAATTTGTTCTCTAATCTGTGGCCTATCTCCCGAGAATTTGTTCCGGGTGGATTCGCTATAGGATTCATTGGTTTCCCACTCTGCGGCATACGCAACCCCAACGAATGCGGTTCCAACTGGTTTTTCGGCGCTTCCACCGCTTGGCCCGGCTATCCCACTTACAGCGAGTCCCCAATCTGAGTCTGTTAAATCACGCGCTCGTTCAGCTAAGACCCGCGTCGTAGTGGCACTAGCCGCGCCATGTTCGTCCAATATTTCCCGAGGTACACCCAGACGTGTTCTATGCGCATCATAGCTATACGGAATGAGACCTTCGTTGAAATACTCACTCGCCCCAGGTACCGATGTCAATAGCATAGAAAGCATCCCGCCTGTACATGTTTCTACAACCGTAACCGTCTCACTTCTGTCCTTGAGTAATGTACTGACCTTGGTTTCAATAGCAGATTCGTTGGTAGGTTCATCCATACAAGAAGCATCGAGAACAGAACCATTGGGTCTTCGGGTCACCGAATAGATGAATTCTTGCGCTGCACCGAGTAATCACGAATGTTTTTATCTTCGAATCGTAACTTCGTATACGAGCGTGTTGGACTATTGCGGTGAGAATTAGTGTATGACAGAATTAGATGTTCAACCGGTTGAAGAGTTAAGCTTCACATCTCCGAAATATGTGTTGTACGGTGGCAAAGGCGGCGTTGGGAAAACAACCATGGCAGCCGCGACCGGGGTAGCAAACGCAGCCGCAGGTACACAAACACTCGTCATTTCTACCGACCCGGCCCATTCATTATCCGATATTTTCGATACCCAAATCAATGAGACCCCAACTCAAATCAGAGAATCTCTTCCACTGTATGCCGTGGAGATCAATCCAAACCAATCAATAACGGATTACGATCTGTTCGATAGTGACGCTCTATTTTCCGAAATGGGCGGACTAGATGAATTGATGGGTGACGATATAGGGCTCGATGGGCTTGTTCCCGGAGCGGATGAACTCACGGCTATGTTCGAATTACTGGAATTTATGGAAGACGACAGATTCGATCAAATCATCATCGATACTGCGCCGACGGGCCATACGCTGCGGTTGTTAGAACTCCCAGAAATGATGGAGTCGATGACCGGGCAATTGTTGACACTCAAGGAGCGGATTAGCGGATTCGTTGAGGGGTTTACCGGGATGTTCGGAGATGCCGATACCGAGCAAAACTCACCGGATATGTCTCTCACTGAATTACAGGAACAAATCACTGCCTTACGGCAAATCCTTCGTGATCCGTCACAAACAGATTTCCGGATCGTAATGGTCCCTGAGAAACTGAGTGTCTTTGAATCACGCCGGCTCATCCGACGGCTACAAGAATACCAGATTCCTGTAGATACAGTTGTTGTGAACCGTGTACTAGAACCAGTAAATGCAATTATTGATGTGGAGAGGGAATTCGTTTCCCCCGATCTTGAATCCTGTCCGTTTTGCAAACAACGTTGGGACGTTCAGCAAGATGCACTCACGGAAGTCAACGAATTATTTCGAGTGAATTCGATAAAACGCGTGCCGCTTTTCGCTGAAGGGGTCACCGATGAAGCAATGATTGAGGTCATCGCCCGGTGTTTAGCCGATTAGTTTGATTGCGAGGTGGTAAAGTTTATCTCGCCAATGCACCGGCAGATATCGGAGCCACAACATTATATTTGCGAACGTCCCAACGATGTACCGATCTTTTGGTACTTTGCAACTCGCTGCATTTACAATCGTCTCTGCTACTGCCTCTGGGCTGGAGGTTAAAGGGCCATCCTGAGTAATCATCGATCCATCGCTGATTAATTCGTAAATTGCATCGTACGCAGGTGTTTGTGCAGATTTTGCTGGATGATATTTCCGGATTTTCTCGTGAAATTCACTGCTAACAGGACCGGGTTCGATCAAGACCACATTTACATCACATTGTTTAGTCTCGATTCGAAGTGCGTCACTGATCGCCTCCAACGCGTATTTTGACCCGGAATAGGCTCCACTCCCCGGGATGGTTAATCGACCAAGATAACTCGAGATGTTAATGATTGTGCCCTCTTGTTGTACACGCATAACGGGGAGGGCCGCGCGTATAAGTCGTGTTGGTCCGTAGACATTAACATCGAACTGTTTGTGGAATTTCTGAAGCGAGATATCCTCTATTGGCCCATAAATCCCGATACCAGCGTTATTAACGAGACAATCGATACGGCCGTGTTCGTCAACGATTTGGTCCACAACTGTACTAACTTGGTCAGTCTTTGTCACATCTAGTTCATGCGTGTAACATCCAGCTGTTTCGAGGCTCTTCAAATCATCAATGTTTCGAGCGGTCGCGTGAACCGTCCATCCTTCATTTAAAAATGCACGCGCTGTTGCTTCTCCGATCCCCGATGAACATCCTGTAATCACCACGACGTCCGTGGTTGAATCGTCGGGATTCGATGGGAGTTCGCCCTCAGATTCAACAGACATTCTAATTACAATACTTACGCGTCATTTGATTCAGTGTGTGTTTGTTTCGCAGAGGCGGCATACTGATCAGCTAACCTAATCGGTTCGGGTAATTTATACCCCGCGCACTGTTCGAGGACGAGATCAACCGAATCTCTACCATTAATGCGGTGACCGGCACTGACAAACACTGGATTGATGGTTTGAGTCCCTGATTCATATTGTCTCGTTTGCACAGCGTACCCAATGACCTCTCGTTGAGTTGTTTCAACTTTTTCCCTTGCGTAGATCGGTACTTGCGAACCCTGCGATAGATTGTCAATAGATTGCTCATACTGGCCACACAGTAATGATTTTGCTACCCCGATGGTAGGTAAATCGACAACAACTCCGATATGGGTTGCTAGCCCGGCTTCTCGGTAATGTAACCGACCATTTCCGTCCACGAGCAACACATCAGGATCAGAGTCCAATTGCGATAATGCTTGAATGATCGGCGGTCCTTCGCGGAATGCGAGATATCCAGGGATATAGGGAATGGAGAGTGAGGTCGTTTCGTACACCCGCTCGATAATGTCATTTTCTTTCCGTACGACAATCGCACTCAATGCGGTATCACCGATGAATGATTGATCGATCCCCGCAATCGTGAGCGACGACGGATCATCCAAATCCACGGTCGTTTCAAACACTGCGGTTTCTTTGACTTGGAATTGCAACGACTCCATTTCTGAATCAGACAATCCAGCATCAGGAACCAATTCAGAATGATGAACAGAAACCATCAAAAGCGCCCGCGACCAGGCCCTTGTCTCCCCGGTCCGCCCGGGCCCAATCTGAGTTCTTCTGGTAATCGTTGGCCTTCCCGCCGGAGTTTATCACCGTACACTAATCCAATCACTAACCCTACTAGGTGGGCTAGATGGGCAACTTGGCCTGCTCCAATACCTGATCCAATCGCAATGAATACCGAGTAGATCGCAAAGCCGATGGTGAGTAACCAAAGTGGCATTGGAATGATGAAAAAGAGATATACCCGGAGATTCGGATTCAACACTGTCAGTATACCCATCAGGGCCATGATCGCACCACTTGCACCAACAACCGCACTTGATTCGCCGAGGAGAATAGCGGCTATGATTTGCGATAAACCGGCAGCTATTCCGGATATAATAAACAGCGCAACGAATTTTTTTGATGACATCCGTCGCTCGACTAGCGGCCCGAAGAAATACAGAACAATACTATTGATTACGATATGACCGAAGGAACCGTGGGTAAATATCGAGGTTATCCAGGTCCACACGTCGAACGGGTGCTCGGTTGATAACACGAATACTCGTTCAAACATCGCTGGAGAGAACTGGAACACAATCGTTTGGATGAAGAAAGTAACCCAAATGATGGCGAGAAATAAGTACGTTAAGTTCCCCCGAAAATACCCAAGCAGTCCACCGATCCCTGTTGAGGAATCCAACCGATCTAGGGCGGCTTGGGAGCGGGACGTAGAAGCGGATTGCACACTGGCATCGAACCCGCTATCGAAAATCCCACCCGGATCGTCCCAGTTTTCAAGTCCTGAACAATCATGATTCTCCGGGAGTCTATGAGATGAGCAATGGGTCCCACCACAATATCGGCATTGATACGGCATGTTTTCCGCCCGACCACACACGTCGCACTTTGCCATTGAAACCTGTTGGGAATCCTGTTGCATAGGGGTTTGGATCCATTATTTATGACGATGGTACTTTGACACAGCCAGTCCTAGCACGTACCGTGAAGCAGTATCAACGCAAGCAATTACTCGAGCGGATTTCACGTGACGGCGCTACAGTCGGGCACCAAATTCCTACCGAAGTCACAATCCAGGATCAGCTCATCGACTTGAATGCAGCAGTTTTTGAATTCAAACGCCACGACACCTATCCAGCTGAGCTCAAAGAACGGATTAAGGAATTTCAAAAGCAACTCCGTCGAGAACGAGTTCGCCGCCGAGATATTATCGAAGAAGGTAGTGTTTCGTTTGCGGAGGGCGAAACCCACACAGCGGTAATATTAGGAATTGACCGAGCGTTAAATGCATTATCGAACCTTGACCCGAGCGACCTAGAATCGGAGGCCGAAGCGTCAAAAGCTGCCGATCAAAAACGATGGATTTCATTCCTCAATGACGTCCTCGATTCGGATACAGATAGAGGAAAACTCCGGAATTAACCGCAACTATCACACGATCCGTAGCGTCAATTGTCAATTAGCTTCTGGCGTTGGGAGGTTCGGTTCCCAATTATCACACGCTTCCATGTCATCCATTAAGGTTTCAAAATACTCACACGATGGTTGGAGGCCGTCAACCGTTTGCTCATACGCAAAGTATTGACAATTTCCGCAATATTTATCTGATCGATTTGCACTAGGTCGCGGTTCTTCTGGTGTAAGGCCGCCGTCACTTGCGGGGGAGGAATCGTTTTGTGACGGTTCGGGATTGCGTTGTTGCATTATTTCTCCCTCCGATTCAGTTGACGTATTTTGCGAGGGACTCATTACTTCATTCTTATCTACTCCTCCAAGTACTCCCACCGAACTTCCAGTCGATGCTTCTTGGAGTGTTTTCCCTTCTATTTCTGATAAGGGTACTTCGACGAATTGGGTTTCTCCTTCGACCGTCCGTTTTAACGTAATTGTTCCCCCCGGGTCATTCCGCGTTTTAAAGTTAATAACGGCTGTAAACAGCGCCCAGAATGTCGTTATTAACCCGACAAAATACACCACAACCACCGGGAGAGTAAGATGATCTGGGGTGGCCCCGTACCATTGACTTGGGTATACTTCCCAAAACAAGACTACACCGAACAACGCAACACTCCCACCGATAGCTGCGGTAGCTCGTTCCCTAGGATTCGCAGGTAATACAGTAAAAATCCCGACAAAAACGGCCGGGACACCAATCCCGGCGAGTAGCCCCGCAATCCGCCGGGCGCCAAACGTTCCAATGTCATATATCGCCAAGATATCTGTAGACGCGATAATAATAGCCGAAACGACGAGAATAGCCCCACTGGCAAATAACGTGGTTCCAAGGTAGATGCGCCGGAGGCTCGTTCCACCAACTCCATCGTATACCTCCGCCAGACTAGTCATACTTGGCGATTCGGCACGTGTTGTCAAAAACATACGTCAGACAGAAAGCAGACGGTTTGCCTTACGAATGACTCGGTATTTTTCACTCGTGATTGCGAATGTAAGGGGTCCCGAAGGCTTTAATCGATTTCCAAGTCGACTATCAATTAATGAGTTCAGATGAATCAGAGGAGGAACCACCGACCGTGGAACTAGGTGAAGATGCACCCGCGCCGGGAGCTCCAATCGCTCGTATCGCGGCACGATTATCATGGCCACAAGAAAAAAGTGAAATAGATCGGAAAGAAGGAGCGACTGAAGTCCGCACCCCAAACGGCCCCACGCCCCTGTCGGAGGTACTAGAGGAGGTCGAGACAACCTACTTTGCGCGACGCCAAGATTTCGTCAAGGCTGTTGAGGAAGCTATTGGAAACGGCCCAATCAGCCCATAATACCGTGTCCAACTCATTACGCCACTATTCAATTCCTTGGAGATGGGTGGTAGCTCTCACCGGCGCACTCATTATTTTCACTTACTGGCAGTGGTCGGCGTCTTCGCTTAGCCATCGACTCTTTCGAGATGTGGTCTTATTCATCGGTATCCCTGGTATCATCGCGATTTCACACGGCAAGAAAATCGGGTGGCGAGTTGACCGAGGTGTATTCAAGAATGCACTAGCGTTGTTTCTCTTTGTTTTCCCGTTCTACATTATCGGGGCTAGTCTTCCCACCATCCGGACGTATTATCCAATGTGGACTACGACCACCGCGCTGACAGAATTTGTTCCGAACGCCATCGCATTATTCATACTTGCAGCCGCAACCGAGACGTATTTCCGCGGATTTCTCTGCGTAGGTCTCAGAGAACTTGGCGCCAAATGCATTTTTATTAGTCCACTAGTGTACGCAATAATCCATTCGACGAAACCACCAATCGAACTTTTGCTATCCGGCCCAACCGACGTCTTGTTCGGTTCGGTCGATTATTACAGTGATTCTATCTTCCCCTCAGTAATCGCCCACGGCGGCGGGTTAGTGCTCCTCGATTGGCTCGTTCTCACTGATCCCCTCATCCCCCCGGAGACCACGCTCAAATGGTTATCATGGCTCCCGATCCCACTCTAACCCCCAGGAATTATTTCACCCCATCCTGATCTTTGTCGTGGCACGGTTCCCGAGTATTATTGGTCGGAAAACCGATGTAATTGACTTTGCATGCCGGTAACTAGCGACGATTTTCGCTGGATGTCTTTATAAGAGACGGGGAGTTTCGGCGCGATTGTTTTCACTGCATCATGAAACGATTCGACAATACCTGGCTCTGACTCGAATGCTCCACGAACACTTTCTCTAACTTGCCACACCCCAACAGGCGCCCAATAGTCATCTGACACTTCTCGTATTACAAGGCATTTTGCTTGCCGATCAATTGAATCTAGATACTCAAGTACGCCCAATCGCGACGCGTAATATGCCCCAGCTGTCTCCTCAACATACCCAGTTCTCCCTCCAAACCCCTCATGAGCGCTCGCTATCCACGTGTTTCCTTCCCGATCTGGATTCCAAATACTCCCCGGTGATTTCATCTCCACTAATTCATATTCCCACCGTCCAGGAGCCAGCACAACCCAATATCGATTGCCAATATAATTATTGACCCAGACTGTCGGCTTGTCAATACTTTGATTAGTTTTTACTTGGCCCCGTAAATACTTCCCTAGCGTATCATCAACCGCCGTTATCGACCATCTCGTCGGTACTAACCGGCGATTCGGTTCCTGACCCAACGCCCCAGCTGACAAAATCGTATTGATATTATACACGTCAAATCCGTTCCGATACAAATACGTCATTGCTCCTTCCGCCCGCCAATCGTCATCCTTGACTGTTTTCTTCACGTCCCGGGGGACAGACGGATTTTCAGTTAACTCTGCGCTTTTTGCCCGTGCTCGTGGGCCAGTTGGTGTGGCGATAGCGTCAAGCCCAATATCCAAATCGATGGAATCAGATAACCCAATTTCAATATCGACTGGATGATCAGCTATTGCAACCTCACGTTGTACTCCCACAAATCCATCCCACACCTCGTGGACATTGACATTTGAAGCCCGGTTCGAGTTCAACAACCCCGTCCGATATTGTAAAATATCTGGTATATCAAGTCCGTCTGTATACCACTCACTGCTTGTTTCAAAATTAGCCGCGTTTTCCTCAACCCCAACCGGCGATAAAATCCCCGTCGACACGGTCGGGTAATTCGATCGGCCGACAAAAATCGATGGCGCCGTACTCCCAATGACAGAATCCCCCTGCACAACATTGTTGAACCGCCGCTCAAAATTATCGAGATAATCAAGAACTTCGTAGGATTTCTCTTTCGCTAACTGCCGCCGTTCGAATTCCTCGTCTCGCTCAAGCCCCTCGATATACTCTTCGAGGCGCATTACAATGAACTACACTGCCGGTAAGCAAGAACGTTCGGGAAACTCCCAAAAATAACCAATCCCACACCGCCCCCCCGGTCTCGCCTTCGTTACGCACGCACAACCAGTTCAACCAGACCGCTGTACAACCGGCTTACCCGTGGATACCCATCGCTTCGATTTGTTCTTGATACCGGTTCCGAATTGTAACTTCAGTAACCTGCGCAACCTCAGCTACCTCTCGTTGGGTTTTCTTCTCGTTGCACAACAACGACGCAGCGTAAATCGCGGCCGCCGCATACCCCGTTGGTGATTTTCCAGATAGCAATCCTTCCTCTGCGGTGGTTTCAATGATTTCGTTCGCCTTTCCTTGGACTTCTTCTGATAAACTAAGTTCGGAACAAAATCGCGGAACGTACTTCTTCGGATCAACCGGCCGCATTTCGAGGCCAAGTTCCTGAGAAATATATCGATAAGTCCGCCCAATTTCTTTCCGTTCGACCCGACTCACTTCAGAAATCTCCTCAAGGGATCGCGGGATCCCTTCTTTCCGACACGCCGCATATAACGCAGACGTGGCAACTCCCTCAATTGATCGGCCTCGAATAAGATCTTCCTTAAGCGCCCGTCGATAAATCACGGACGCTACTTCTCGGACCGACCGCGGGACGCCAAGCGCGCTCGCCATTCGATCGATTTCAGATAAGGCAAACTGGAGATTTCGTTCGCCGGCATCTTTCGTCCGGATGCGTTCTTGCCATTTCCGTAACCGATGCATTTGGCTGCGTTTTTTCGAGGAGATTGAACGGCCGTATGCATCTTTGTCTTTCCAATCAATTGTCGTCGTCAGCCCCTTATCGTGCATTGTTTGGGTTGTGGGGGCTCCAACACGAGATTTTTCTTGACGTTCTTGATGATTGAATGCTCGCCACTCTGGGCCTGGATCAATTTGTTCTTCTTCGATAACCAGTCCGCATTCGTCACAAATTAGTTCTGCCCGGTCGGAACTTTTTACCAAATTGGCAGAATTACATTCAGGACATTCCCGAACTCCTTCAGATTCGGTTTCTTCCTCCTCGTGTTCTCGCTCCCGCTGACGGGTGGACCTTGTCATCGCATTTTTATAGTAGCAGTTTCAGCGGTATTAAGTCCTTTGCCTAGTTCGGTGAATTTCGACAGAATATCCTGGTAGAGTGATAGAACGATTCTGTCTGTTAGCGGTTATCTGGCAGGTGTTTTTGGGTATTTTTCTATGGAAATTGGTTATCGATACCTGTATACAACCGTCACCCTACACCCAATTATGCCGGTTCGAGAGTGTTCTCCGGAAGAAGCGAAGGAAAAATTGGTGGCGGCAGGGGCGTCAATCGAATCCGGGAATTCAGAGTACGAACAATGGCGAGCAGAACTAGACGATGCAATTGCGATAGCGTATGATGATAAAATTGTTATTCAAGGAACGAATCCAGTCGCGATCGATGCAGTATTACGGGAAAGCAAGGGGGGTCGATGTCATTTATATTTCGACGGTGCTTCTCGGGGGAATCCAGGACCGGCAGCAATTGGATGGGTGATTGTGACCGATGACGGAATCGTCGCGACAGGAAAGGAAACTATCGGGACGGCGACAAACAACCAGGCGGAATATGCAGCCCTACTTGCTGGTGTGAAAGCGGCGCGTTCCTATGGATACGATACAATTACAATCCGCGGGGATTCGGAATTAATTGTTAACCAAGTACGGGGAGAGTGGAACACGAATGATCCGCAGTTGCGAGAACACCGAGTGAATGTACGAGCAATCTTAGATTCGTTTGATGAGTGGTCGATTTCGCACGTTCCGAGAGAGCTAAACGAGAAGGCGAATAAGTTAGCTAACGAAGCTCTTGATGCCAGCTGAACTGCCAGATGATGTCGTGGACGAAGCGGTTGAGTTGAGTCAAAAAGCGCACCTTCCGAATTTTCCAACGGAGCGATTTGAACAAGAGCGCGATGAGGTGCTTGCTAGGTATGGGTTTCGGGCACGGATTCGGGATGATGAATCGTTGGATCGCGTGCTTGTGTGTTACCCGGCGGAGTGGGTAACGGACGGTGAAGTTCGGGTTTCTCGTGTAGAAGATACAGGTCGAGCGGTTGAGCGACCCTTGTTCCAGACTGAAACGGATGAAGAATGGTCCGAAATCAATGCGCACAATCAAGCTGTGGTGGCTCGAATTCGCGAGGAGTATTCTGATGTCCACGGAGATAATGTGCAGGCGTTTTCAGATTTCATGAGTAATCATTATAAGCGTCGGATCGAGTCCGCATCAAATCGGGAATTAGAGGAATTTTTATCTGAGTATTTTCCGCGGAATGCTTGGCCATCGGATGCGCAGAAGCAGGTTATTGAGGAATCTCTCCGGATGGTTTTTACTGAAACTGATGCGTCGGTGCCGACAGTCCTAGACTAGCCACCAGTTCTCGATTGTCACTGCTTGGTTTTAATGACGATTACTCTTTGTCGGAGTTTGAGCCGGTGGAAGACGACTAAACACGAATTATGGTGAGAGGACTAACGCGCAAGTAGATTGATGTTGCGAGAAAGATGATGTCAAAACGGCTATTACGGCAGCTTTCAGACGTGTATTCATGGTGAACCTTTGGAGCGATCTCGATACCGGTCCGGCGTCCCCGGAAGTAATTCACGCAGTTATCGAATGCATCAAGGGTGAACGGAACAAATACGAGTACGACAAGGATCTTCCTGGTGTTGTATTAGACCGTGTTCTGCATTCGAATGTGCATTACCCGAGCGATTATGGATTTATTCCCCAAACGTGGTACGATGACGACGATCCTTTAGACGTCCTGGTTCTCGTTAAAGATGGAACGTTCCCGGGGTGCGTGATTGAAGCAAGACCTGTGGCGTTCATGAAAATGGATGACGACGGCGAACAAGATGACAAAGTAATCGCGGTGCCGACTGAGGATCCCCGGTACGATCATATTCAGGACCTTCCCGATGTTCCGAATCACCTCAGAGATGAAGTCGATGAATTTTTTGAAACATATAAAAACCTTGAGCCGGGGAAGGAAGTTGAGACGCTCGGTTGGGAAGATCGATCGGCTGCGTACGAGGCGATTGAACACAGTCAATCATTATATTCGGATAAATTCGAATAACAATAACCCGTGATGTCTCTGTATGTCTTCTTCGAGCACAGCAATAACTTATTTCGTGTATCGCTCGATTATTGTAGGTTGAAATAAGAAACTGAAGATTCTTGTAGTGGGTGGGGTTAATCGCCCCCATGGGGCTATTTGATCGTTTACGAGGAAAAAGTGGGCCGAGAGTGGTTTTTCTCGGGATCGATGGGGTGCCTTTTCACCTAATTACAGACCACCCGTCACAGTTTCCGAATCTAACAAGAATAATTGAGCGGGGGAGTGCAGGACCACTGGAGAGTATCATTCCCCCCGAATCAAGTGCGTGTTGGCCAAGCCTCACGACGGGCGTAAATCCAGGGAAAACCGGTGTGTATGGATTTCAAGATCGTGAAATTGGATCTTATGATACGTACATTCCAATGGGTCGTGATGTACAAGCGACCAGGATTTGGGATCGAGTGCATGAAGCGAATCGAGAAGCTTCGGTGCTAAATGTGCCAGTGAGTTTTCCACCGCAACGAAACGTTCAACGGATGGTGTCAGGGTTTTTATCGCCGGGGGTCGAGAAAGCTTCGTATCCAACTGATGTATCCGAATACTTGCAATCGATCGATTATAAAATCGATGTGAACGCTAAACTCGGGCACGATGAAGACAAAGCTGAGTTCATAGAGGATGCGAATGAAACGCTTTCGAGGCGGCATTCGGCGTTTTCGCACTATCTTACAGCTGACGATTGGGATTTATTTTTCGGGGTGTTTATGACGACCGACCGGGTCAATCACTTCTTATTTCGGGATTACGCTGAGGAAGGAAGGTATTACGAGGAGTTTTTGGATTTTTATTCCACCTTAGATGAATATATCGGAGAGTTAGCAGAATCGCTTGCGGATGATGTTACGCTTATTGTAGCATCGGATCATGGGTTCATGCCATTGAAGTATGAAGTGAATTGTAATCAGTGGCTCCGCGAACACGATTGGTTATCATTTAGAACCGACGAGCCGGATGAATTGGATGACATAGCCAATGAGACACGGGCATATTCGTTGATACCAGGTCGATTTTACATTAATCTTGACAGCCGAGAACCCCGGGGTTCAGTCCCGAGGGATGAATATGAATCGACGCGGGATGAATTGAAATCTGAGTTACTGTCAATTGAGGGCCCTGATGGAACCCCGGTTTGTGAACGGGTTGTCGAAAAAGAAGACGCGTTTTACGGTGATCATGACGATATCGCACCGGATTTAGTTGCGATACCGACCGCTGGGTTTGATTTGAAAGCTGGATTCAAGGACAAGGACACCGTGTTCGATACGGGCCCGCGGAATGGCATGCATTCATTTAGCGATGCCACGTTGATCATTGATGACGAGACGGCGACCGTAGAGAACTGTAATCTCTATGACATTGCGCCAACTATTCTAGATCTCCTGGAGATAACGTACGATGACACTGAATTCGACGGAAAAAGTTTAATCTAACTTTCTGATCTGCGGCTTTTCTACAAATATCAGCGATTAAACCGGGTTTGGGGGTGATTGAATGTGATATATCCTTGTATGTGGACCCATTACGTTGCGTATGTCGGTTCTTGAGCTCGACATCTGTCCCGGAAATTCTCCTGAGGAATTATATCAGAGATATTTGGATGAGTTACAATCGATACTCCAGTCTACAAATAGTACTGAACAGCTTGCAGAAACCCAGCTTGCTGAGGACCTCATTACTGATGTCGTTGAGGGGAATGAAGTATCGTTAACGCTTTCAGAAGTTGTAGAAATTTGGGCGTGTCAATCGGAGGCCCTCGACCCTGATCAGTTGTTAACCGAAACTAGGCATGATCTACTGCTTTCTATGTCGAATGCGATCACGAATATCGACGCTCTCGCAGGTGATATCGACGCCGACTTGAGCCCAAACGAAATTCAAGCGAAACTTGAGGGTCGATTGCCACTAACCTTGTACGAATTTGCCGTGTTCAAGCAGTATTTTGTTGACTGGAGTGACGGACAGTGAGATGTGGTATCATCGGATGTGGGTACGTTGGGACTGAACTCGCGTGGCAATTAGCAACGAATGGTCACGAAGTAATTGGGGTTCGACGATCATGCTCTGGTGTCACGAAACTACAGGATTCAGGTTATCAGGCTATTCAAGCTGATGTCACAGATGCTGACTCGCTCAATGCATTACCCCCGGTGGACTGTATTGTGTATGCAGTGAGTCCCGGCCGGACCGATGATCAAACTGCAAAGGATGTCTATCACACCGGACTCAAAAATACACTTCAACAAGTGTTACAAAGTACCGATCCACCAAATCGGTTTTTTTATACTTCAAGCACGGGGGTCTACGGAAATCACGATGGTGACTGGGTCGATGAATCTACTGGACTTGAACCTACTAGCGATCGACAGGCGGTACTGATTGATGCCGAAACAATGGTCTTCGAACAAACAAACCCGACTACCACTAGTGGTACAATCATTCGACTGGGCGGGATATACGGTCCCAATCGACACCGCCTCCAATCGTATCTAGATGGGCCCGTAACCACAAGATACACTAATTTGATCCATCGTGAGGACGCTGCAGGAATCATCCGATTTCTCATAGAAACACACCAGGGTCAAGATGAAATCGTGAATGGTGTGGATGACAGCCCGGTGTCTAAATGGGATATTGCACAATGGATAGCAGAATCCCGCGGGGAGACTCCACCGAAAAAACAATCGATATCAGACAGGTTACAAACCATCGACAACCCCGTCCGACGTGATCGAATAGCGGCGAATAAACGGTGTTCTAATAAGAAATTATTGGAGTTCGGGTATCAATATAAGTATCCAACCTACCGGGACGGATACGCGGATATAATTACGAGTTATTCTTCGTAAAGAAGGTACTTACCTTAGCCCTCACACTATCGTCATATGCCACGTCTCGGAGGAGTACAAGCGCAATTAACGGACCTCCTTACCACGATTGAGGTCCGTTATGTGGCTATCGGGACTGGGCTCTTGGTAATTGGAATTCTACTTTTTTACTGGGTTTGGAGACTCCTCCAACCGACTCCTAGAGGGGAACAATTCACCTCACTACTTTCTAAGATCGATAGCGGCACCATCCTAATGCATACGAATCCTGATCCAGACGCAATGGCCTCTGCTGTCGGGGTCGCGTTCATCGGTAAATTGACAGGAACTGAGTTAGATATCAAGTATCCGGGCCAAATTCGACATCAAGAAAACCGCGCATTCCGAACGGTGCTCGATCTTGAACTGACTCATATTTCCTCTGCGGAAGACTTATCGAACGAACCAGTCATTCTCGTTGATCATAACGCTCCCCGAGATCTCGGAGGCAGCCAAAACATCACGCCGACCGCCATCATTGATCATCATCCAAACGGAGATTCGCCCGGCGAATTCGTTGACATTCGTCCTGAATACGGAGCCACAGCTAGTATCATCACTGAATACTGTGAAGAACTCGGGATCGAAGCAACTACTGAGGACGACCCTGAAGATGACGCTACGACAGTTTTGCCGACAACGATCGCCACCGGTTTGATGTACGGTATCTTATCTGACACAAACCGGTTAACTCGGGGCTGTTCACCAGGTGAATTCAACGCGTGTTCCTATTTGTTTCCAGCTGTGGATCAAGATATGCTTGACCGTATCACTAATCCCGAAGTGGATGCAGAGATTCTTGATATACGCGCATCCGCAATCACCAATCGTGAAATCCGTGGCCCGTTCGGAATTAGTGACGTGGGAACGGTTTCGAATGTCGATGCGATTCCTCAGGCCGCGGATGAGTTACTCAAATTAGAGGGGATTACCGCCGTGATCGTGATTGGAGAAAAAGAGGACACGATATATCTTTCTGGCCGATCCCGGGACGATCGCGTCCACATTGGGAACATTCTTCATAAGGTCATCGAGGACATCCCAATGTCGACTGCTGGCGGGCACGCGCAAATGGGTGGCGGCCAAGTGTCAGTCACTCATCTCGAAGGCTTACGCCCGGAATCTGGTCTTACCCGAGACGAGTTTATCGACGAACTCTTCACTGGATTATCAGAATATTAACGACCCGAGATTGCTATTTCCAAAGAACCGACACTGGTTTTAGGACCGTGACCTGTACGGTTTACGTAATGGAGTTCGTCCAGGAGAAAATTACGACTCTCCACGACCTAACCGGGTTTGTTCCATCTGTAAATCTTGATGATGTTGCGGTCATAATCCCAATGACCGAACGGGATTATGCGACGTTAGCCACCGAGCAAATGTTAACGGAACTCGAATCGGTCGCGCCTGCAACAGTAATTATCGCGTTACGCGCTGGTGAAACCCAGATCCCTTCCTATCACAACTGGTTGACCGGATTTGATCTTCCCCTTGAAGTATTGTGGTGTAATGCACCATCAGTAAACGAACTTCTCGATACTCATGGCCTCAAAGGAGCTCCAGGAAAAGGACGTGATCTTTGGTTAGCGATTGGGTTAGCAGCAGATTCTCACCGATACATCGTGTGTCACGACGCGGATACAGAATCGTATTCTCGATCCTACGTGGAACGAATTGTTTATCCATTGACCCGGGGGTACACGTTCTCAAAAGGATATTATGCCAGAGTAGAAGATAAACAACTCTACGGCCGATTGTTCCGATTACTATATGCTCCATTACTCACTGCCCTTCGCAGACTCCACCCAACGGAACCACTCATTCAATATTTGGCTGCGTTTAGATACGCGCTTGCAGGTGAATTCGCCACCACGGCCACATTAATCCAACAGTTACCATTCGAACGCCGGTTTGGACTAGAGGTCGGGACGATTGGGGGCGCCTACACCCAAGCAGGATTCGAGAAAACTGCCCAGGTCGACCTCGGAGAATACAAACACGATCATCGCGCCGTAGGGGGGCCTACTGGCCTCGCTGATATGAGTAAAGAAATCGTCGCCGCAGTATTCCGAACCCTTGCCGACAACGACATCTCAATTGACTACGAGACAATTCGAGCCGAATACCTGGCCACTGGCCGTACCCTCATCCACCAATACGAAACTGATGCAGCCTACAATTCGCTCCAATTCGACCCAGATGATGAACGCCAACAACTCCACACCTATGTCGACGCTATTGAACCGCTCGGCGCAGATGATCGGTTACCGTCTTGGAATGAAACTACCCTCGATCCTGCTATCATAAACGAACACGCACAATCAGCCTTAGACGAGGCAACCTCGTAAACAGTCTGTCCTACAAACCCGAGTGATGAATTCCCGATATGCTAAATACCCAGGGTACACTAACAGTCATGTATGGAGTTATCGCGGGCGGCCGATTATTCACCCTCCCGTATTTACGACGAACCGCGAGACGCCGCCGTTTTAGTCCCTGTAACCTATCGAGATCAACTCCCGTACCTCCTCTTTACAAAACGGTCAGAAGAACTGGGAAATCACCCAGGCCAAATGAGTTTTCCTGGTGGCGGCCGAGAACCTGACGATGACTCATTGGTAAACACGGCCATCCGAGAAGCCAACGAAGAAATCAGTTTGAATCCCAACGAAGTGACTTTGATCGGTCAATTAGATGACATTCGAACTGGTTCTGGATATTCAATAACTCCGTTCGTAGCTGAAATTCCAGACCGGAACTATCATCCTGATGAACGCGAAGTGGCAGAGATAACAAAACTTCCACTCACGGGAATAACAGATCCAGATAATTATGAGGCAGAACCCCGATCAACCCCCCGCGATGGGGACATAGTTATTCATTATTTCCACGTCAATGGATTTACGGTCTGGGGAGCAACAGGTCGGATACTCGTCCAATTGTTAGAGCTCACGACTGAATGGACCGTCCCAGAACTATCCGACATAGCACATTCTGACTGATCCGAAAGATCAGTTCTGGCTGGAACGATATCCTTTTGAACTGATCAACGAATCAACAACCAATACGTGGTCGTAGTATGACGCAACTCGAAGTAATCGGTGAGGTAGGATTCGACGCGCTCGCAGTCAAACCCCGTGACACTGATCTCTCCCAAATCCCCTCCACCCCCGTGAATAACGTGGTCATTGATTTCGAGGGACGCGAACATTACCCCTCGAACACAACGATCCGATCACTTCAAGAAACCACGAATCTCAGAGTAACACTCCCCATACGCGTAGATGGGTTCGATCCCCTTGGGAACCGAGAATATCTCGATTCAATCCCACCCGAAACAAAGGTTGTACTCGTCGCCGGTAACCCGGCCTACTTAACAGAAAACGAGTTAGATCGATCCATCGCCCCCAGAATCGGAACAGCTGTAGACAAGTTTGCTAACGCGTGGATCGGGACCGAAGGGATTCCCCTCATCGCTCTCGCCACTACCGCTCCCCTATTTTTCTTGCTCTCTCCACAATCCAAACGCACCATACAACAAATACGATCAGTTGGCTACGAAGGTACGATTGCCGTCTACGCACCAACGCTGATAACAGAAGATACCGATACTCTTCTCGAAACCCTCGGTCCGTATACACTGCGACGGGATCCTGTCCGTCACAAACTCGAATCAACGTCACTATCGTCACTTAATCCGGAAGACCAGGAAATTCTCATACGAGAAACACAGAAATACGCCCTCACTGGTTCCGTCTCAGCAATCAATTCCCAAATCTCCCACCTCAAAAACCATGGTGTTGACAAAGTAGTGAGTTACCTCCCCACTGGCTTGTGACGGAAACCCCAATCTCCGCAAAACTGACTTTCGAATGTATGCTATCAGTTGTTACAGGACCGTTTCGGTAATTCAACCCTTACCGATCCATCGTCCTGAAGAATCGCAGTAGCAGCCTCTGGATCGACATCCGAATTTGCCGGCAATGACGCCTCTCCTTCTAACCCATCTCGACTTGACACGCGTCGATGATGCGCAGACGACTCTCGGGCCAACCAAACCGACACCCGACCACCCCTATACGACACATTGATATTTTCTTTCGAAACATCTGGCACATCGAACACAACGATAAATTTCTCTGATTCTTCGCTGATTTCCTTGGCTTCCGGGGTCGAATGCAAAAACCGTCTAGTGGTTTCAGAAATCCGCCCAACCACCCCGAGTTTCAACCGTGAATACCCCTCTCGTAACATCCCTAGACAATGATTTCCTCAAGTGATTCCGTTGACCCGCAATACGGGCATTGAAAATCAGTAATACCTACACTATCCGGCATGTCATAAGTGTAGTGAAGCTCGAACATATCTAGTTCACATCCATCGTTTGAGCATTTCACTTCCCGTGTCGCAGGCATACCTAGACCTAGGGAGAGAAACAAATACGGTTTTCGTCTTTTCCCAAAGACCCATGTGGTTTTCTATACCGAGAAACTAATGCCACTATGGTAACCCCGTCAACAGTCGATATCGTTCTGATCGACGGGTATGTAGACGAACCGGCGCATTTCGGGGTTCCCCCATATCTATCCACTTATCCTCGTTACACCGCCGGAGCTCTCGCCGATGCGGGCGTTCCTCCCGAGCAAATTTCGTTTTACACAATCGATGAGGCCCGCGATAACAACGAACCCTGGGTCGCGATTGAATCAGCGGATTTCGTCATTTACCTCGGCGGTATGACAGTTCCAGGGAAATACGTTGGTGGCACTCCCGCGGAACCCCATGAAGTCCAAGAAATCGCTTGGGCAGCCACTGGTACAACCCTCCTCGGTGGTCCAGTTCGGTTCGGAGTTGGCGAGCGCAACGAAGGAGCCAGTGAAATGGAACGCGACAACCTAGATTACGATTTCGTCGCCAAAGGAGATGTCGAAGCCGCTGCGTTTGATCTCATTGCTAATGATCTCACTGGCTTCACCGACCGTCTCCGATCGAACGAAGAAATCAATGATTGGGCCGCCCGTGGGGCATTCATCGTCGAACAACACCCAAACCACCCTGATTATTTGATTTGTGAACTCGAAACGTCACGAGGGTGTCCATATCGATGTTCCTTTTGCACGGAACCGCTCTACGGTAACGATCCATCGTTCCGCGATGCCGATTCCATTCATAGAGAAGTTCGGGCATTACATGATCATTCGATCCGTAATTTCCGTCTGGGACGGCAAGCAGATATTTTGGCTTATGGGGGTGATGGCGAAGCACCAAACCCGACCGCTCTCCGGAATCTCTACACTGGGATCCATAATGCAGCCCCTGATCTGGCGACCTTGCACCTAGATAATATGAATCCCATTACGATTGTTCGCTGGCCAGAGCAATCAAGAGAATGCATCCGGACTATCGCAGAATACAATACCGCTGGCGATACCGCCGCGTTCGGTCTCGAAAGTGCTGATCCACTCGTTCAAGAGAAAAATAATCTCAATGTTACGGCGGACGAATGTTTCGAAGCCATCGAAATCGTGAACGAAGAAGGTGGGTACCGAGACTCACCATCCCGATTACCAAAACTACTCCCGGGAATAAATCTCGTCCACGGACTAATAGGTGAACGGCCAGAAACATATGAACATAACCGAACGTTCTTACAACGAGTACTTGACGCTGGTTTGCTTGTTCGCCGGATCAATATTCGGCAAGTAATGGCATTTCCGGGAACAGAGATGAGTCAAACTGGTGCAGCAATCGCGGAATCACATAAAAAACAATTCAAGCACTATAAACAAGAAATCCGGGAAACAATAGACCAACCGTTTTTAAAACGAGTCGCTCCCAGTGGAACCATCTTACCCGATGTTCACCTCGAATACCAAGAAAACGATACCACGTTCGGTCGACAACTGGGCACATACCCATTACTCGTGGGCATTCCCGGCAGCTACGAATTAGGACAAACGATTGATGTCGCTCTTGTCGACCACGGCTACCGGTCCGTCACTGGCATACCCTGGCCGTTGGACATTAACACGGCTTCAATGTCGGAACTGACTACCCTCCCAGAAATCGGCACCCAACGAGCCGGAACTATCATCGTTAACCGACCATTTGAATCCCCAAATGATGTCACAGACCTGCTCTCAATAGACCTAACCGATTTCATCGAAACTCGACATTCTTCGCACCACCCTTCATCGAGATCTTCTCAAGCTTAACCCTGGCAACGGATCACTGAGGCCTTCGATTCCAACTGAGCCCGCGCAGTAAGTTCGCGCTATTCGAATGATTCATTGATTATCTCGCCCACAGCGAAATTTGGTTTCACTTCTGTAATCTCTACTTTCACCCGCTCTCCCATTTCTGATTCTGGAACGATGATCACGTAGCCCCGTTCTACGCGCGCAATTCCGTCACCTTGTTTCCCAATATCCTCGATTTCTACGTATCGCACCTCACCATTCTCGACTGGTGGTTGGGGTTGCGACGGATCACGTTCTCCAACAGGGATGGAGTCTTCCCTTGCTGAATCCCCTTGGGACAGTAACGCAACCCGATAATACTCACTCGGATCAACCGACCCAATATCAATCTCCCGATTCGGGACTTCGATCGTATAAGAATCATCTGTTTTCGTTATTTCCGCAGTGAATACACACAGAAGTTTATCAGAGAATTCCACAGGAATAGCCCTCCAACGAATACCGTGGAACGCCGATGTAATATGCCTATCGCCCAATACAGTGAATCTTTCTTGCCGATTCTTACACTGAGTCGTCTAGATGCACGGAATCGCCATCATTTATGGTCGTTCCATCTGGTCGCTTTACGCCTTCGGAATCATACACCACTGTTCCGCCGTCTGACTCGCCCCCCTCCCGATAGGTAGTAACGACACGTCGTTCTTCATTTGCTTCCATTATTGCCCGACGCTTCAACGCCTTCGCTAACGAAACTGCATCACTCCACGCGATATCCGTCCCTAGACCTTCACATTCATAGGCTACTACCTCTCCTGCTTGCTCTACAATTTCGTCATCGGATTCTTCAAATTCGACACTAAACGGGTATGTTTGACAGATCATAGGCCGATCAGCATAACGGGTACATCCCCCTTCGTCCATAGTTTCATCATAAAATACACAACTTCCACAATCATCAGTTTGCAATGCCCATTCAAACGTCTCATTACTGTCTTGCGTCAATCCAAACGGCATCGGTTTGGCAACTGCTTCCCACGACTCATCATCCTCCTGCATCGAGCGAACTTCATCTGGGAACACTGTTGCAACGTGCTCGTCCTCCACATTACCCGTACAACACTCTCCACAATCAGTACACTCAAACCCAATCGTCTTGATGGATTGAGCTAAACGATCAACCGATAGTGAACGGGCTTTCTGTAAGGTATCTTCACTACTATTCATTTCTCAATAATGCATTCATTACTACGGGGGCGAGCAACTCCACCATCCCAGGTTACTTTTTGTTCCACCCGGAGTTTCTCAAGATGGGCACGCACAGACAATTCCGCCAATTTCTGTACCTCACTAACGTCCTTCTCATAGGCCTTAGAAACAATATCCTCTATACATTCTGCACCGGACTGCACCGCTTCGAAGACGTTTTTCTCTCGCATCATCCGATGGTGAATTAACTGCGTGATGGCCTCATTCGGATCAGCAATTACTGGACCATGACCAGGATACAGTCTCTCGAAATGTTGCTGTAACATCCGTCGCAAACTCGTCAAATACGCCCGCATATTTCCATCGGCCCCACCAACAAACACACTTCCTTCTCCAAACACCAAATCGCCCGTAATCCCACTATCCCCAAAAACATACGCCACGTGATCAGGGGCATGCCCAGGGGCATCTAAAACCGTCACTTCCCCGATACAAGAACCATCACGGAACGTAGCATCCGGCTCCATGCCCGTCGCCTCAATAAACCGATTGACGTAGGATTCATGCGCCCACACACGCGCACCCGTTCTTTCACCATAATCCGAAACGCCCCCGACATGATCCGAGTGGGTATGTGTCACAACAATATGATCGATCCCATACTGCTTGACGCTACTCGAAAGTAACTCAGTCTCATCAGCAGGATCAACTAAGAATGATTCCTCCCCAGAAACAATATACGCGTTTGTCGCTCCACCAGGTGCACTCGTTGAAACAGGGACAGATACAGCCTCGATTTTCACTACCTAGCTAAATTCCTTCCAATACAATCAGTATATCGAACTCGAACAAAAAATCCAGAACGATTATAAGCACATATCGACTGATCAGTATCTCATTGCTCGTTAAATTCAACGACCCGAATTCCAATACGGTTTTATTCCTCCCGTTCGGTTTTTTTCTCGCGAACCGTGAAAGGCCGCAATTGGTACCAAGACGAGCCAATCGCCGAGGAGTATGAGTCTAAACGGTTTACAGGGGGCGGGAGACTTATCGACCAACGCGAACGAACAGCCGTACTGAACGCCATTTCTCCCAACGAAAATAAACGAATCCTCGAAATCGCATGCGGCACCGGCCGATTTACGATTATGCTTGCAAATCACGGAGCCAAAGTAACCGGGATCGACATATCGGCACCCATGCTTTCCCAGGGCCGGTCAAAAATATCGGATCATGAAGCAGCATTAATTGATTTTCTCCGAGGAGACGCAGCTCGATTACCGTTCGCTGATAACCAGTTTGACGCCGTTTTTGCAATTCGTTTCTTTCACCTAGCAGACACCCCACTTCGATTTCTCCGAGAAATGCAACGGGTCTCATCTAACACCGTGTTTTTTGATACATTCAACTCCTTCAGCACTCGATCAGTGTATAACTGGCTTTTACCGATGGGATCTCATTTATATTCACCCAGCGATGTCTCAGACCTCATCGATGGCGCAAACCTCGAGTTACACGAGGCGACGCACGATTTCATCGTCCCATTCGGCGTGTACCGAAGTTTACCAATGGGTATCGCTCGACCTCTCCGCGCTATCGACACTTCCATCCTGAAACTACCCCAGGCTTATCGATTCGCTTCCGTTTCGTACTGGCACTGCGAAAAACCCTAACCCCGATCTCCCCCGAAACCGGTTTTACCCGAGAATGTCCGGTAAAACTCGTTCTGCGTTTTTCGAGAATGCCTTTCGCATCGTATCCTCAGGGATATCCAACGCTAACAATTCCATTACGCCAACATTTTGATGAACATCAGGACTCCCGCTCCCGAATATCACGCGGTCAGGATGCTCGCGCATTGCTTGCTCTAAAATATCTCGAAACCGGACGACACTCGTATCCACATAACAATCATCGTAAGATGAGAGCAAGGCAATCGTTTCACGCATAAATTTGGGTTGTAATGGATACCCACCGAAATGCGCCACAATCACGGGAAATGTTCTCGTCAAAACCGTGTCCTCCAATACCGTCGGTGGGAAACCAACTCCTGTATGAACGATTATTGGTAAACCTACTTTCTCAAGACGGTCTAGTACTTCATCATCCGGAATCCCATCCACAACCGGGTTAAGCTTAAACCCTTGAAACCGGTCGTCATACGCATACCGCTCAACATCCACAGGCGAAACATGGATATCTTCTCTCCGGCGCAATCGATTTGTCACATCCGTTACTGGTGAATTCGGTGGAATTCGAGGACCGTTGATTCGGGCGAACGCAACAAAAGGCCGGTCTACTGACTGTCGAGCGACGGAATTATTCGCTCGAAGATAACCACCTTCCCGTGGTCCTGGGAAAACAACGGTGCGGATGATCCCAGCTTGTTGCATTTCACGCTCGAGTTGATCAGGGCTAATTGGATATCGTCGGTCCGACGACGATTGATTCGACGAGTGGAGGTGGGCATGGACATCTATGATCCGGAACCCATGTTCCAACTCGAGCATTATGCACTGGTTGTAAGCGAATCTATTTTTTCCTACCGGTTAGTTGCCTCCATCAATCAACACCCATCGCGTTAGGTTTATATAGACGCGCTAACTTTCATCTATTGAATACAACCATGGCACAAGGACGAATGGGTGGCCAACCGATTTTCATTCTCAGCGAAGACACCCAACGAACACAAGGACGCGACGCACAAGAATCAAACATCGCCGCTGGTAAAGCGGTCTCCGAATCGGTCCGCACGACCCTCGGACCAAAAGGCATGGACAAAATGCTCGTCGGCTCATCCGGCGATGTCGTCATCACGAACGACGGGGCCACGATCCTCAACGAAATGGACATTGAGCATCCAGCAGCCCAAATGATCGTCGAAGTAGCCGATAGCCAAGAAGAAGAAGTCGGTGACGGCACTACAACCGCTGCTGTTCTCGCCGGACAACTCCTCCTCAAAGCCCAAAACCTCCTTGAGGACGATGTCCATCCAACCACCGTCGTCGAAGGATACCACGAAGCAGCCCAAATCGCCAAAGAAGCGATCGACACCTTAACTGTCGACACCGAACTCGACAAGGAAACCCTTCGCAAAGTCGCAGCAACCAGCATGACCGGAAAAGGTACCGGCGATGTGGACGCGGATACCCTCTCAGAACGAGTTGTGACAGCAGTAGAATACGTCCGCAACGGATCCGCTGTCCGAGACGAAGATATCTTCATCGAAACCCGCGTCGGTGGCTCCTCCGGGGCAACCGAAGTCATTGAAGGCTTCATCCTCGACGAGGAACCCGTTCACGATGATATGCCGCGTTCTCTCGAAAACGCAACTGCCGCTATCATCGATGTTGAACTCGACGTACGAGAAACCGAAATCGATGCCGAATTTAACATCAATGACGTCGATCAACTAAACGCTGCTATCGAGTCCGAAGAAGCTGAACTCCGCGGCTACGCAGACCAACTAGAAGAAGCAGGACTCGATATCGTATTCTGTACTGACGATATCGAAGACCGCGTCGCCAGCCATCTCGCGGCCCGAGACATCCTCGCCTTCGAAAACGTCGGCAGCAACGACGCCCGAGCACTCTCCCGAGTCATCGGTGGGCATCGCATCGGAACCCTTTCTGACATCGACACTGATGACTTCGGTTATGTCGAGCAAATCCGGCTCGAAAAATACGGTGACGACGAATTAGCGTTCGTCGAAGGAGGCACTGACACGGAAGCGGCGACACTGTTCGTCCGAGGTGGAACTAAACACGTGGTAGACGAACTAGAACGAGCTGTTCAAGATGCAGTTGACGTAGTTTCTGCTACCATCAAATCGGGTGATGTTGTCCCTGGCGCCGGAGTAGTCGAAATCGGGATTGCCAGTGCCGTCCGAGACGGTGCTGCAGCGATCACTGGCAGAAAACAACTCGCTGTTGAGGCCTTTGCTGATGCGATCGAAATCATACCGCGTACCCTTGCTGAAAACGCCGGGATGGATCAAATCGACGCTCTTGTTGACCTTCGATCGGCGAACGATTCTGGTCGTGCCGGAATCATTATGGGTGGGCAAGTCGGTGAAATCGATGATCCATTAGACCACGGTATTTTGGATCCAGCCGAAGTGAAACGAGAAGCGGTCGAATCTGCCATGGAAGCATCGACCAT
The DNA here is from genome assembly GCA_964542445.1 of uncultured Halobacteriales archaeon. Taxonomy (GTDB): domain Archaea; phylum Halobacteriota; class Halobacteria; order Halobacteriales; family Hikarchaeaceae; genus CAZITY01. The sequence goes on from CAZITY010000001.1 coordinate 96,850, forward strand.
GATCGTCCGGATTGATGATGTCATCGCAGCGAGCGATTAATCACACAAACCGATAACTTTCTTAACCCTCCCTCGCAGGTTATTCTACCAGATCGACACGCACAGAATCGCCGGGTTCTAATTCGAAGTACGTATCCCCCCGTCCCTCACGAACCGCAAGTTCTAGGTTATTGTGACTCCCAATCGTTGCAAGCGGGGCATCTCGTTTCGTTTCACCATAGGTTTCAAGGAGCTGAATCTCCCTATTATTGACCAAGAGCGTACCCCCTGGCCGAGCACCAATGGTTTCGCGTGGAATGTTTGTGATTACATTCCCGAATCCGTCCACCACTAGCACTTCCCCTCTAATCGTTGACTCTTCTAGGGATGGATGAGGGAATTCTAGGGATTCAAAAGTTGTCACTTTGCGTAATCGCTCCTGTGCTCTGAGGTCGTCGATTGATGATGTAGTTAACTCAGCTGCCATCGGAGCGAACACATCACGACCATGAAACGTATTACTCTCACTGCAATCGACCCTGATGTCATACACATCGAACGAATCCTCATCACCAAGCGACCGGGCGACCGGTACTAACACACCGTTGTCCGGCCCGATAAGCCGGTGATTACCGGCAGACACGACGACTGCCCGCCGATCCGTTCCAACCCCTGGATCAACGACTACAAGGTGGACACACGGGGGAAACCACGGGAGTATCTGGTCGAGCCAAAACGCTGACTCACGAATATTTTGTCGAGAGAATTCATGGGAAATATCAATCATCCTGGCATCGCACTTAGACGCAATAACCCCCTTCATTGCAGCCGGATACGGCGATTTGAAATCTGAACTCAACGTGATCATTTTTTCACCTAAAAACAGAACAGTCGATCATCATTTACTTACCCGTGATCAATTCCCGTTTGAATCGCTTTTGTTCACCCGTTGAATCCGTTCAATCCCATTGATTTCATTAATGATCCCAACCACTGCGGACGGCACGAGGTCCTGCCAATCTTCTCCAGCAATCATTCGATCTCGAACTTCAGTTCCCTCAAGCACTTCTCGATTGAACATGGAGGATTGACGTACTTCCACTCCAGCTTCTTCGAACAGCTGAATTACTAATGGATTATTCGAAAACGCAACATCGAACGCCGGACTCATACTCTCTACGTGACTTACCCACACCGAATTCCGGTCGAGATCCTCAATCGGAACTGGGTACGTCACCAATTCAAGATCAACCACCGATTTTGTAATCATCATGATGCGTTCCCCTGACGTAAACGGATCAGTACTCGTATGGGATTGATCTGCACTCCCAATCCCAAGCACCAACTCATCTACCTCATCCGCTATCGTCCGCACCACTCGGTGATGCCCATTGTGGTACGGTTGAAAACGACCAATGTAACACCCACGCGTCATACGTTAAGCAGTTTAATGGCATTCGTATAAACATAGCGAGAGAATCACACCGGGTTACAAATTATCGTCTTCTTTTCCGAGGGGAGAAAGTATATCACTGGCAAGGCCTACCCTTCTAGTTGTAAGCACGCAGTTCATGAGTAACGACAGTTACGATACCTCCGAGGTCCCTGATCAGGATATCCAATCGACAGAAGAACTCCCAACGCGGGACGAAATCGGGAGTGATGTCGAAGTAGACGAAGGTGTGGAAATCGACGAAGATATCGCTGACAATGACTTGCTCGGGGGTCTCAAAATTGAAACAACCGCTGACATCAAAGTCCCCGATCAATTAATTGACCAAGTAATCGGTCAAGACCATGCCCGTGACATCGTGATGAAGGCAGCGAAACAACATCGTCACGTCATGATGATTGGTTCCCCTGGTACGGGAAAATCGATGCTCGCGAAAGCGATGACGGAACTTCTCCCCCAAGAAGATCTCCAAGATGTCTTGGTGTATCACAACCCCGATGATGGAAATGAACCAAAGATCAGGACGGTTCCGTCAGGGAAAGGAGAACAAATCGTAGACGCCCATAAAGAAGAAGCGCGAAAGCGCAACCAGATGCGGTCGTTCTTGATGTGGATAATTATCGCAGTGGTTGTTGGGTACGCGCTCTTAATCGCACAAAGCCCGCTCCTCGGTATCATTGCGGCCGGAGTGATTTATCTCGTATTCCGCTACATGAATCGAGGATCGGATGCGATGGTCCCGAATCTTTTGATTAACACCGCGGACGAACCGAAAGCTCCCTTTGAGGATGCAACAGGAGCTCATGCAGGAGCCCTCCTCGGTGACGTTCGACACGATCCATTCCAATCCGGTGGTATGGAAACCCCGAGTCACGACCGCGTCGAACCAGGCGCGATCCACAAAGCCCACAAAGGGGTGTTGTTCATCGATGAAATCAACACGCTCGAAATCCGGACCCAACAAAAACTGATGACCGCGATTCAAGAAGGTGAATTTGCGATCACGGGACAATCAGAGCGATCATCGGGAGCGATGGTCCAAACTGAACCGGTTCCTTGTGACTTCATCCTCATCGCTGCCGGGAACCTTGATGCAATGGAGAACATGCATCCAGCGTTACGGAACCGGGTCAAAGGCTATGGCTATGAGGTCTACATGGAGGACACCATCGAGGACACGCCCGAAATCCGACGAAAATACGTCCGGTTCGTGGCTCAGGAAGTAGAAAAAGACGGGAGACTCCCGCATTTTGAAGCAGACGCCGTTCGCGAAATCATTCTCGAATCTCGTCGTCGTGCTGGACGGAAAGGCCATTTGACTCTCGGGTTTCGGAGTTTGGGTGGGTTGGTGCGAGTCGCCGGAGACATTGCCCGGGCTGAAGGTGCTGAACATGTCAACAGAGAACATGTCCTTAGAGCCAAAGATCGGTCACGGAGCATTGAACAACAACTCGCTGATGACTATATTCAACGACGCAAGGACTACGAACTCACAGTGGGTGAGGGTTCGGTTGTCGGTCGAGTGAACGGATTAGCCGTAATGGGGGAGGATTCAGGAATCGTGCTCCCTGTTATGGCCGAGGTCACTCCAAGTCAAGGTCCGGGTGAAGTCATCGCTACAGGCCAACTGAAAGAAATGGCGCAAGAAGCGGTGGAGAATGTGTCCGCGATCATAAAGAAATTCTCTGATGAGAACATCTCCCAGAAAGACATTCATATCCAGTTTGTACAAGCAGGGCAACAAGGGGTCGATGGTGACTCCGCCTCGATTACCGTCGCGACTGCTGTAATTAGTGCGCTTGAGGAGGCCGGCGTGGATCAGAGTGTCGCGATGACCGGGTCATTATCAGTTCGTGGAGATGTTTTGCCGGTCGGGGGCGTAACGCACAAAATCGAAGCGGCCGCAAAAGCTGGACTAAAAACAGTAATCATCCCAGAGGCGAACGAGCAGGATGTCATGATCGAAGATGAATATAAAGATATGGTCGATATCATACCTGTCAGTCACATCAGTGAAGTGCTACAAATTGCATTGTCTGATGACGTTGAGAAAGACGGCCTTGTGGACCGGTTGAAATCGATTACTGGTCAAGCGCTTGATCATAAGGTCGGGACAGGAAGCCCTAGCCCACAATAACTCGTCAGTCCCGTTTGGAGTGTGTCGCTGAAGTACTCAGATAGCGATGGTATTATTCGACGGGTTCTGGGTCGGCAATCGTTGTTCCACTGAGGTATGAGGCTATTCTCACGCCGACAAGGCTAACGAGAACACCTGCAATTACGAACAACGCTAACCGCTCTTCGGGAGTTAACGGGAACGCTGGGAGTGTAATCGTCCCAATTTGGACATTGGGAATGATGAGCGGTTCAATATTTGTCGATCGCTGGAGGAAATATGCGGCGAACCCTCGGATAACCAACCCCACGGCAATCACGCCAAACGGTAAGTTCAAATACGCATTTGAAAGCTGTTCTGACCGGATCACTTCGTCGAATAGTCGACCGGTGCTCGCTGTCATTGCTGCGAGCGCCAACCATGGTACACTATGATAAACGAACGACATAGTAATCACAATAATACTATTTGATCCAGATCCTGACAACCCGAGCGCCCCTGCGAATAATCCAACAAGCGCAAGCCCCCCGGCGACCACATACGTTACGATCGAAACACGACCGGAATAAAAGGCGTCGCGGGCTTGCGCGGGTAGATCTTCGAGATAATCATCGATTCCGAGTCCTTTATAGAGCAAAAATCCCCCAATTACTGCGGTTATAGAAGCGACTGCAATGGCAGTGCCAGCGAGCATTGAAATGACCGGAAAGGCAACAAGGGCCACCCCGATGGGGACGAGTAGCGTGGTCCTGAGTTCTTCGTCAGCAAGAAACTGTTTGAGTAAGTAATACGTCGATTCTAAATCGTGAATTTGCCGTACTACTACCCGGTCTACAGAATCAACCCGTACTCGGCTCTCGATGATCGGTACTAACCGTTCATCTTCCGCGCTATCAACGACGATGATTACGCCGGTCGGTTCGTACGCAGAAACAAGTTCATCGATCTGTTGTGCTATGGTCCGATCAGCTCCGATCATCGATTCATCTTTCCCGGAAACTGCGGCGACAATCACACCCTCGTTGTCTTCTTCTAGTTCCCGCGTTACCCGTAACGCTTCTAGATGGCGGTTCACCGTACTGTCTTCGGGATCCGTTATGCCGGCCTCCAGTGCAAGTTCCTCAACTGAATCCCACCCTACCACCGGGTAATCAGCCGCCAACTGACGACGAGGCTCATTTCCACGATCGATACTTACAACGAGGGTGGACATTCCCTATTCATCTGAAGACGGTAAGGCATAAAAAATCTCGTGGGATGCGCGGTACCATGATTGGCTTTTGGAGTTAGATTTTTATCATATCCTCGTCGAGGAGAAGTCGGCCGATCCCCGCACCAAATGCGTATGCAACTCCGTAGGACGCGTGCATGAAGCGTTGGGGTAACCCTATCGAGGGTTCGAACTCGTTGATAACTATTGGCTCTTCGAGGAGCTCTTCAAGCCGATCTTCTACCGCATCACCGTCACCGATTTCATCAATTAATCCACGGGATTTCGCGTCCTCGCCGAGGTACACGCGTGCTTCTGTTTCTCGAATCGCATCAGAATCAAGATCGCGCCCTTCTTCGATTTTCGAGACAAACTGATCATAATACCCCTCAATTAGACCTTGTAAATATTCCCGCTCATCACTGGTGACTTCTTTCAGCGGAAATCCGGCATCCTTGTACTTCCCAGCAGCAAATCGCTCGTATTGGACTCCAAGCCGATCTGCTAATTCTTTTGCATTTACAAGTGACCCGATCACCCCGATACTCCCGATAATACTTGCCTCTCGTGACCAAATTTCATCACAGCCAGACGCAATCCAATACCCTCCACTCGCACATCGATCGGTCGCGTAAGCAATAGTGGGGCCTTCAAATTCAACGGCAGCTTTTCGGATATCATCACTCGGCACTACCTCACCACCCGGTGTGTTTAGCTCAACGACCAATGCCTGTACCGCATTATCTTCATCCGCTTGGTGAATTTGCTGGACGATCTGTTCAGCAGCCACTCCCCCAGGTTGGGGCGGTATTGGGCTCACGGGGTCCCGAGTAATTGGGCCTTCGACAGCGACTTTCCCAACGTTATACTGCGGAAACAGTTCACTCGCAATACTTCCCGCTACTCGAATTCCGAGTATACCGAGAGGAATCAGTAATAGGACACCAACTAATTCCACGCCTGAGTCTGGGAGTACGATGAACAAGACGGCCCCGACGCCAACAGCGATTAGAACGCCAACCAGAACAATACATCCTCTGAGTATCTGCGTAATCTTTGTGTCCATACAAACCAACGATTACGCGGAGAATAAAAGATTCTGAACGCCTAACGCAAAATCAATACCGAAAGAATCGTGTATCGACTCTAGAGTAACCCGGCTTTCTGAAGTTTCATCAAATCTTCAGTTTCCAGCGTCTCGCCCTCTTTGAATTTCTCGTAAATTTCCTCTGCTTCCTGTTTAGCTTCCGCTCGTTCTTTTTCTCGCTCGGTTTGCCGTTCTTTCTCTTCTTGCTTATCGAGTTCGCGTAGTTGTTTTTGCACGCGGACAAAATCCTCGTGGTGCTGATCCGCCAGTTCCTGAGCTTCAACGAAATTTTCGTGTAATTCGTCGGCTTTGTCCCTGATTTTATCAGCTGCGCGGTACGCCTCAATCATTTTGTTGTGATGATTTTGGGCGTCATCAGCGAGTTCAGTGACTTTTTCGTGATGTTCGCTCGCCTGTTTTCTGACCTCTTCTGCTTTCTCTTTAACTGATTCAAGTTCACCAGATTCTTCGAGTTTCGATTTCCTGTCTCGATATTCTTCTCGTTTCTCGTCAATCCGATCGATCAATTCCCGCTCATCTTCTGGTGAGAGAACTTCTGTTTGTTGTTTGAATTCGAGCTGTTCAATTTCTTCTTCGAGTTCACTCAGGTCTTTGCCTTCATCAAGCTCGAGTTCACTCTTCTTTTGCTCGAGTTCTTCGAATAATTCGTTAGCTTCGGCGTTGAGTTCGTTTCGTTTTTCTTTATGTTCTTGGACCTGTTCGTTGAGTTCATCTCGTTTTTCGCGATGTTTTTGTGCCGCGTCAACCATCTCGCGGGTTTTCGCGTTTAACTCATCGCGTAGCGACGCTCGTCGGGATGCCTCTTGGTTGAGTTCATTCCGACGGTCCCGAAGTTGTCCGGCCAATTTGATTAATTGGCCTTTTGATTTGTCTTCGAGTTTTTCTTCAGAAATAGTAATGTTGTCTTCTTCAGTGATCGATTCTATTTGGAATTCTTGTTCTAGTTCCGCTGCCATATGTGATTATACCTCGATACCTCCTGGTCCGCTGTTTCGACAGCAATAACTCTCGGGTGTATCTCGCGTTATCAGTAAGAGCGATCCGGTCATTGGTTAAATACACTGTGCTGCCGAAGACTGAACGCAGTTTCGGTATTCTTATAGTACCGCGTCGGTACTGTTAATAGTTTCGTTCCACTACCTGTCCGATCGCACTGCATTGATTAGTTTGTGATTTGATATAATTATTGGGTGTCGCATGGTTTAAATCGCTATTCCGCTTACCGATCCGAGTGTGTTTAATGGCGCATTAGCACTAGTGTCAATGTGATCTCATTCCAGGCCAACGGCCACAAAAACATCCAAGGGACCCATGAGTCGACGTTTGAAATCACAACGGATGATTATCTCACGCCAGCAGGGGACTGTATTATTGGGATCGATGCAACTGTCGCTCCCTGCGACCTACCGGACGAATTCAAACGGGACTGTCAACGACAGGACCGTAGGATAGCTGTTACATTATCGGTAGATTCTTTTGAAAGTGTCATCCATGGATATGGGCATCCAGATCTCACATTCGCAAGCGACCGGAGTTTCGTTTTTCGAACGAGTTCATATATTGACGATCGAACCGTTATGATCAGAGCCGACAAGGCTGCAGCTGATATTAATCGAGAATTCATTCAGTCACTTTCAGCTGATAATCCATTGACTGTCGAGCTGCGAGTTATCAACAATGACTAACTCTCATGTCTGTTGACACTAGTGACCCGGAGTGGCTATTCAATCTTGAAACTTGCTTGTTATTATGAAACCACAATGCAGAACTGTCAGTTTACTCCTTGAGAAATGTATACGACTAAAATCTCCGAGACTGTTAGAATTCCATATGCAATTGGGTGTCGGTCTTCCCTCCTTCTCAAGTAAGTCACATGTCCTTCCCCCGAACCGATTCCAGTCAATCGCAAAAACGACCGAACACTACGGGTTCGCTGGTGCATGGGTAATTGAACATCTCCTCGAACCGCCAACCTATGCTACTTCATTACTCGATCCACTCACGACATTATCGTATGTTGCCGGAGCAACTGAATCGATTCCAATCGGCACGTCAGTATTGTTACTTCCGCTTCGAAATCCCGTTTTACTCGCGAAACGGGCCGTCACGATTCAACATTTATCCTCTAGACGCCTCACTCTTGGACTTGGCACCGGGTATGTTGAGGCTGAGTTTTCCGCAGTGAATATCCCGATTGGTGAACGTTCCGGGAGATTCCGCGAGGGAATTGAGCTCTTAACCCGATTGTTGACGGAGGAATCAGTGACATTCGACGGCGAGTATTTCACGATTACGGATGTGAATCTTGAACCCTCACATGGTCAACCACCCCGTGTTTTGTCTGCAGGGAGTGGGGAGGAGAAGGATGGCACAAGGACGATGCCCGATACAGTAAAGCAACGATTTCAGCATGCTGATGGATGGATCGCCCCACCACGGTTACCCGGGGAAATCGAAGCGGACATCCCCCTAGTCAGCACCTACCAGGACTCCCCAGAATCATGTCCGAGAGTTGCTCTCCAGTATCTCCATTTTGTCCCATCAAATGATACGTCACTTGTTAAACAACAGCAACTGAATGCCGTCGACCAAATACTCGGTGAGAATCGGTCAGCGGAGTATGCAGTTAATAACTGGTTGACAGGCACGCCGGAACGGATCTTATCGTTACTTGAGCGGTACGAAGCCCTCGGATTCGATGAAGTAATTCTCCACCCGGTCGTCCGAGATCCAACTGATATTACCCGCCAACTTGAGTTATGGAGTGAAGAATTGCTCCCCCATTTTCCCTAACTCCAGTTGGTAGTTGGCCGGTGGAATTTTGCTCTCAAGCATCTTATTCATCAAGTGATGGTGGACATCGAGCCTGCAGAGAATATTAGTGGCGGGGCGGATGGCGGAGGTGTTACCAGTACTGATTTTTCATCTGACTCGACGACACGAGCTGAGGCAGTCGTGAACAGGCTCGGCGAGCTCTATTGGCAGAAGGAATACGGCGGACAAGACGCCTTTAAATGTCTCGTTCGGACGGTATTGAGCCAAAATACGAGTGATAAGGCGAGTCAACCTGCATTTGATGCGCTTTGTGACCGATACAATACCGACGAATTCGCTTTGTCACTCTCCAAGGCCACGCAAGAAGCAATCGCCGAGACGATTCAACCAGCAGGGTTGTATAACCAGAAAGCGGCAGTAATTACCCAACTGGCAGACTGGGCGATCACCGAATTTGGGTCGGCTGATGAATTCGATTCGTTCGTAAAATCTGCGCCTCGGGACACGGTTCGAGAAACCTTACTCTCGAAGAAAGGGATCGGGTCGAAAACAGCTGATTGTGTATTATTGTTCGCAGGTGGGAGAGACGGTGTCTTCCCGGTTGATACCCATGTTTATCGGTTGTATCGGAGATTGGGGATCGTTGATGAACACGCGGATCACGAGACCGTTCGAGAGCGTCTAGAAGAGGCGGTACCGGGAGAAAAATGTGGGTTTGGTCACACGGCGAGCATTCAATTCGGGCGCGAATATTGCACTGCGAAAAATCCGGTGTGCGTAACTGACGAGTCTCAGTGTGCGTTAATCGATGTATGTGAGCAGGTTGGTGTATCGCAGCAAGAATGAATTGTCGGCGAAGCCGCAAATGTCCTATTGCTCCCCACTTCACGCGCTATGGTAAACGAGACAGAGAAGTTATAGAAATCTGAAGGTTTCGAGATTTTTCGGCGCGAACGTCCGCATATTGAACTTGTGATATAGGGCTGATGAGAGATCTTGGGCAGACCGTTCGTCTCCATGGACACACAGCACTTTTTCCGGCCTGGGATTCATCGTTTTCACGAAATCAACGAGTCCCTGCCGATCTGAATGACCGGAAAACCCGTCAACTCCGGAAACATCCATTTGTAACTTGAGTGTCTTTGTTTGACCATTATCGGTAATCGGGATTTCATCCCATCCGTTCCGGATCCGCCGACCGAGTGTTCCTTGCGCTTGGTATCCGACAAAGATCAAGCGGTTATCGGGATCTGGGCCCAAATGATTCAACCAAGACATGATCGGTCCACCAGTGATCATCCCAGAAGTAGAGAGAATGATACTCGGATCGGCTTGGCTCACCTCAAGTCGTTCGTCTTCCCCTTCGTCGATATGATTGAAATTCTCGGCCAAGAATGGGTTCTCGTCGTCATGAAATATTTTATCGCGAAGGTCATCGCGCAAGTATTCGGGGTATGTCGAATGAATAGCCGTCGCTTCCCAAATCATCCCGTCTAGGTGAATTGGGAGTTCTGGAATGCGGTTTTCTCGGATTGCTTCTTCTAGCACGAGCATGATTTCTTGGGAGCGGCCGACGGCGAACGCTGGAATAACGATTTTCCCACCTTTATCACACGTCGAATTTATCAGTTCAATCAGTTTTTCTTCTGAGTCTTCCCGGTCAGTCTGGTAGTCATTTCTACCACCGTATGTGGATTCTAGCACAAGAGTCTCCACCCGCGGGAAGTTATTGACGGCTCCGTTGAACAGTCGTGTATCATCGTATTGAATGTCACCGGAGAACGCAACATTGTATAGGCCTTCGCCAATATGAAAGTGCGCAATTGAACTTCCAAGGATATGGCCGGCGTTGTGGAGGGTTAGTTTTACGTCCGGAGCAATATCGGTAACGTCACCGTACTCTATTGGAATTGTGTGTTTGATTGTTTCCCGAACCATTTCTGACTCGTATGGTGGGGTTCGGCCTTCCTTCACTGCGACATCTAAGTAATCAAGGGAAAGTAACCCCATGAGATCGCGCGTCGGCTCCGTCGTGTAGATTGGGCCGTCGAAACCGTACTTGAATAACAATGGGACTAGCGCGGAGTGATCAAGATGAGCGTGTGTTAACACGAGCGCGTCGATTGAGTTCAGTGGATTCGCTTCGGGTACTTGAAGATACGGCACTTCTCCTTCGGCACCGGGTTTGTCTCCGCAATCGACGAGAATGCGAGTTTCGGGGGTGGAAATAATGAAACAGGCGCGACCGACTTCTCGACAACATCCGAGCGTCGTAATGCGAACCCATTCTTCATCGGAAAGTTGTTCTCGATGGATTTGTCGGCCGATTCGCTCAAGGATATCGCGGCGTTCACCGCGTTCTTGTTTGAGGAAATTCCGGACGTTTGTGACGGTGGCCGATTCAATTGGTGGTGTTCTCACGACTTCTGGAGTCCATCCGACTTCTTGCGTGATTTCTCTGAGTGTCGCCCCGTGTCGCCCAATCACAATCCCTGGTTTTTCTGCTTCAATAACCACTTCACCGGTATCCTCGTGAAAATCTAGGTCAGCGACGCCCGCATCACTCGGGATGATGTCTCGAATTCGCTCGCTGGCTTCATCGGGACGAGCCAATACGTCGGGGTCCGGTCGGATCGAAATTCGTTTCCGCAACTTACTGGCTAATGTCCGAATTAGATCCCCATTTTCAGCGAACTTTTTCGGATCTTGCGTGTAAATAACGAGTTCCGGTCCTTCGTATTTGACATCTGTTATCGAAATATCTGGGGGTATTTCATTGACGATGCGCTCTTGAAAATCTTCCAATTGTTTT
>CAZITY010000001.1:108312-140909 GCA_964542445.1 uncultured Halobacteriales archaeon
AAAACTAAGACGGCGATGGATATTCGGTGGTAACAACCCCGGGAGTTCGGATACGAGTCTGTGGTGGCTTTGTAAGTAGGGACTATTTACTTTTGAAACTATAACCGTACGCGTTCGACACCACATGGTTTGTATATCTACTCCGGTGTTATCAGTCACCTTAATCAGATTAATCAATTATGCGGGACAACGCCGATAAAACCCGCTTTAAAAAAACTATACGCCCTGCGTTATAAAAGCCTTCGCAACGGTGCTATGAGTATTGTTGTAAGATGAAGATCACACCAACAATCGTAGCGGAAGAAAAAACTTGGGTACAGGACCGAGGGACGGTGATTGTTCCCTTGATCAACGCAGTGCGCGATGATTTGGGACAACTGTTCGATACGACTGTGGATACGATTACTGAAAAGCAGTTTACTGCCGAGGTAAACACGGTGTTTGCGACTGGTGAGACAGCGGTGAATATAGCTGCGATGATTCGTATTCTCAGGGAACTTGATGTGGAAAATGATTATCCCGGGTTTATTGTTGACGAAGTGCTTGGCCGGGAACTTGCTGGGCATATCGCTGGGGAGCAGCCGTTTCAATTATTAGCGGAAGCAACATTCCATTTCGCTGATGTAACTACGCATTACGAAGAAGAAACAGCTGGACTTGATGACCTGCATGCCTCACTCGCCGCGGGTTTCCAAACGAGATTACCTGGATGGAATTGGACCAAAGGAGAAAGCCCCTTTACAGTCGACTAATCGTTTCTTTCCTACTTATCACAGATCCTCGAGCAGTATTGAAGATGGTTTCTCGCGATTGGAATACCCCGAGTTAAATACCGGGGTTCGTTATTGTGCCTCATGAGCGGCGACCAGGAATTAGGAATCACAGAAAACAAACACCATAATCCAGGAGAGTGGTACGCAGAAGTCGTTCAAAAAGCTGGTTTGGCCGACTACGCCCCGATGGGGGGATTTATTGTCACAAAGCCGCGAGGCTATGCGATATGGGAACGGATACAATCGGAGCTCGATACCCGTTTTAAACAAACCGGTGTTGACAACGTGTACTTCCCGTTATTTATCCCTGAGTCATATCTAGAACGAGAAAAAGAGATTGTAGACGGGTTTGATCCGGAAGTGGCATGGGTCACTCGCGGCGGCTATACGGAACTGGAAGAACCGCTTGCAGTACGGCCGACGAGTGAAAGTATTATTGCGCCGTTTATCAGCAAATGGGTGCGTAGCCACCGCGATCTCCCGATCCGCGTTAATCAATGGTGCTCGGTCGTTCGATGGGAAGCAACCGAAACGAAGCCATTCTTCCGCACGAAGGAATTCCTGTGGCAAGAAGGACATACAGCGCATGCGACCGAGGATGATGCGTGGGAAGAAACAACGTTGCGGCTCGATCAATACGAAGAAGTATACGAAGATCATCTGGCTATTCCGGTGCTTCGCGGCCGAAAACCTGAACACGATAAATTCCCCGGTGCGGATACCACAACGACAGTCGAAGCACTGATGCCAGACGGGCGTTCAGTGCAGGGCGCAACGTCGCATTATCTCGGGACGAGTTTTTCCGAAGCGTTCGATATTTCATATATTGACGAGGATGAAACTGATCAAATCGCGCACACCACCTCTTGGGGGTTATCATGGCGTGCGCTCGGTGCGCTTATTATGACGCATAGCGACAATCAAGGATTGGTTCTCCCACCATCACTAGCTCCCGAGCAAGTTGTGATTGTTCCGATTTGGCAGGAAGACACCCGAACCAGTGTCCTCGAGTATGCACAGTCACTAGCGGATGATTTGGTAGCTGATTATCGTGTCGAGTTTGACGATCGAGACGAACGCAATCCTGGGTTCAAATTCAATGAATGGGAATTGAAAGGTGTTCCAATTCGATGTGAAGTCGGCCCAAATGAGGTAGAGAACGAAGAAGTCACGATTGTTCACCGGCCAGATGGAGAGCGATCAACTGAACCTCGTGATAGCATTAATGAAGGAATACAAACCCACCTCGACACGGTGCATGAGAAACTCTACGATGCGGCTCATTCTCGATTACAAGAAAATATTCGTTCGGCTGCATCCCGCGAAGAGATATTAGGGACAATTGGACAATACGGCGGGTACGTGAAAACGGCGTGGTGTGGGCAGGAACAATGCGAGACCGTGATTAAAGATGAAATTTCTGCTGAAATTGTCATGGTACCATTCGATGAGAATACCGAACCGCCGATGTCTGAATGTGCTATTTGTGGTGAATCAGCTGTTGAAACAGCGTATTTTGCGAGATCGTATTGATGGTGATTGCCTCCCCGACCCCATCCTAGTTAATATTAATATATTAAAACAACATTGAATGTCATAAATTTACATATATAATAGTAGGATCAACGTTATACGTTACCGCTCCAATTCCAATACTAATGAAGCACGCCCCATCCGCGAGCCTTAGGTCAGACCTCCTCGCGGACCCGACTAACGACCACGCAAACTGTGGTGTCGGTGTTGTCATGGATCTCGACGGAACGAAATCTCACACCACGATCTCGGATGGACTCGACCTGCTCGCCAACCTTGAGCATCGAGGAACCACCGGCGCCGAAAAAGACACCGGGGATGGCGCTGGAATCATGCTCCAAACACCACACGAATTTTTTTCCGACGTAGTCCCTGATCTCCCTGACGAGTATGCCGTCGGCTCGATCTTCCTTCCAAAAGATGAAACACTCGCAAAAAACCTCAAATCACTCGTCGAAACTACTCTCAAATCTCATAATCTTGCTGTCCACCGCTGGCGAACCATCCCCACGGACAACACCGGTCTAGGCCAGACCGCAATCGAATCTGAACCGAGGGTAGTCCAATGCTTTGTCGAACAAACCGAAGCCGCAGAATTATCGTTCGCCCGGTCTCTCTATGTCGGTCGGCGCGCCATCGAAAACACCGTAGAGGAGCGAGATCCCCCTGGTGCTGATCGGTTCTATATCTGTTCACTCGATAAGGACATTGTAGTATACAAAGGGTTACTCAAAGGCACCCAACTTCCACACTACTACGAAGATTTGACTGATAGCCGCCTCCAATCAGCCTTCGCGTTGGTTCACGCACGGTTTTCAACGAACACACTCGGTGCCTGGCACCTTGCGCACCCCTACCGGCGGATCATCCACAACGGCGAATTCAACACAATCCAAGGAAACATCAATTGGATGCGAGCCCGGGAAACCGAATTCGAGCACGATGAATTCGGGGAGAAACTTGAAGAAATAAAACCAGTGATCACAGATCCCGAACAATCCGATACCGCGAGCGTTGACAACGCGCTCGAATTATTACTTCACACCGATCGAGAACTTCCGCATGCGCTACGCATGCTCATCCCCGAAGCCTGGCGCGGTTCAGAAAACAACCTCCCAGATAATCGCCGTGACTGGTACGATTACCACGCTTCTCTCGTCGAACCTTGGGACGGTCCCGCTCTCGTAATCGGCACTGACGGTACCCGAATCGCTGGTGTCCTAGATCGAAATGGACTACGGCCTTGCCGATACGAACGCACAACCGATAACCGATTAATTATGGCGAGTGAAGCCGGTGCGCTCGAAACACCAATCGAGGAAGTAGTCGAACGTGGCCGATTACAACCCGGACAATTATTCCTCGCAGACCCGGACGCTGGTCGAGTCATCCCAGACGACGAAATATTCCAAGAACTCACGGATGAACAATACGAAAAATGGATCGCGAACGAACAAGTCCGACTAGACGACGACCTCAGCGCACAGTTCGCTCCTGACCGTCGAATCGAAGCATTGCGGGCGAACCAAGTTGCCTTTGGATACACCCACGATGAACTCGATAACCTCCTCGAGCCGATGGCGATCGACGGCAAGGACCCAGTTGGATCGATGGGTGACGACACCCCACTTTCAGTGTTGTCGGATTTCAATCGGCCTCTTTCATCGTACTTTAAGCAACTGTTTGCACAAGTCTCGAACCCTCCCATCGATAACATTCGAGAGGAACTCGTATTCAGTCTCGAAACCCGACTCGGGTTCCAACGGAATCTCCTTGATGAAACTCCAGCTCATGCGCGTCAACTTGTGATCGACTCGCCGATCCTAACAAACGCCCAAATGGATGCCATCAAAACCCTCGATCAAAACGGGATGTCGACGGCTGTTATCGATATTACGTACGACGGATCTGATTTGGCGGGTGCGATAGAACGAGTACGGGTAGAAACTGGCGACGCGATCGATAACGGACATGACATTGTAGTGCTTTCTGATCGAACGGCCGGTCCAAACCGCATACCCATCCCTAGTTTGCTCGCGACAGGGGCGGTTCACCACCACCTCGTGCGGAACGGGAAACGAAACCGCGCTGGATTAGTCCTCGAATCCGGCGAGCCTCGTACCGTTCATCAAATCGCTACACTTGTCGGGTATGGTGCGGGCGCAATCAATCCATACCTAGCCTACCAAACTATCGACGATCTCGTCGATGGTCCCGACGGTGCTGATCCTGAAAAAGCCATTAAAGCCTACGCTGGTGCACTCGAAGATGGCCTCCTCAAAGTCATGTCCAAAATGGGGATTTCAACAGTCGAAAGTTATCAGGGTGCACAAATTTTCGAGGCAGTCGGATTAAACAAGAAATTTGTCGACGAGTATTTCGAGGGGACAGAAAACCGAACTAACGGCATTGGTATTGAAGAAATCGAGGAAGATCTGCTTGAACGACACGAAACTGGGTTCGGTGATGATCCAGAGCTCGAACGGCAAGGGGAATTCGAACACCGATCAGCTGGCATCCGCCACCAATGGAATCCCCAATCAGTCGGTACGTTACAACAAGCCGCTAGGAGCGGCGATTACGAGAAATACAAGGAGTTTGCTGAATTAATCAACGACCAACACGAAGAGTTACAGACGCTACGGGGACTCTTGGATTTCACTTCAGATCGAGAATCGATCCCGCTGGACGAAGTTGAGCCAGTACACGAGGTCGTAAAACGATTTGCGACCGGGTCAATGAGCCTCGGATCACTGTCACCCGAAGCACATGAAAACCTCTCGATGGCAATGAATCGCCTCGGGGCGAAAAGCGGGAGCGGCGAAGGTGGGGAACCTCCTGAACGATTTGGGACACCGAAAGAAACCCATATTAAACAAGTGGCATCTGGCCGATTCGGCGTTACAAGTAATTATCTCACCAATGCTGAGGTCATCCAAATAAAGATGGCACAAGGATCAAAGCCAGGCGAAGGTGGCCATCTTCCCGGGCATAAAGTCAATGAGATGATTGCGCATGTTCGGCGGTCAGTACCGGGCGTTGGGCTCATTTCCCCGCCACCTCAACACGACATTTATTCCATTGAAGATTTGAAACAACTGATTCACGACCTTAAAGCCGCAAATCCCGAGGCAGAAATTAACGTCAAATTGGTAGCAGAAGCAGGCGTCGGGATTATCGCCGCCGGGGTAGCCAAAGCCAATGCTGATCAAGTATTGATTTCTGGGGATTCAGGTGGCACAGGAGCCTCGCCGAAGACTTCAATCAAGAACGCCGGTGTGCCGTGGGAACTCGGACTCGCGGAAGCTAATCAGATGCTCAGGATGACGGGGCTCCGTGACAGGATTAAAGTGAGCACGGATGGCGGGTTGAAAACCGGGAGAGATGCCGCTATTGCGGCGTTACTCGGTGCTGAAGAATTCATTTACGGAACCGCTGGTCTCGTTTCGGAAGGATGCGTTATGGCCCGACAATGCCATCAGAACACATGTCCAGTGGGGGTGGCGACACAGCGAGAAGAACTCAGAGCCCGCTTCCCCGGCCAACCGGAACAGGTTATTAATTACATGACGTTTATGGCCCAAGAACTTCGGGAAATTATGGCTGATCTCGGGTTCAGAACCGTCGATGAAATGGTCGGACAAGTTGATGTTCTCGAGCAACGAGATGATGTGGATCATCCGAAAGCCAGGAAAGTCGAGTTATCATCGATCCTTTCGGATCCGGATACACCATATGATGTCGATCGAGTGAAAACTAAGGAACAAGACCATGATATCGAGGATCAATTGGATTGGGGCCTCATCGAGGAATCAACTGCTGCGATTGATTCGCATGATCCTGTTGTCCTGGCAAAGGACATTCGGAGTGTCCACCGGGCGGTTGGGGCAACTCTATCTAACGTGATCTCGAAAAAATACGGCGAAGCAGGATTACCGGACGACACAATCCATGTCGACTTTAATGGTGCAGCGGGCCAGAGCTTTGGGGCGTTCCTCCAAACCGGTGTAACGTTCGATCTGCGTGGTGTCGCGAATGATTATTTCGGGAAGGGACTTTCAGGTGGGCGGTTAATCGTACAGAATCCGCCGAATGCCTCGTTTGACCCGTTGGAAAACACGTTGATTGGGAACGTCGCGTTGTATGGGGGAACGGAAGGTGAAGCGTACATTAACGGGATTGCCGGGGAACGGTTTGCCGTCCGGAATTCTGGTGTGCGCGCCGTTGTTGAGGGTGTAGGCGATCACGGGTGTGAGTACATGACGAGTGGGTTAGTTGTGGTACTCGGTGAGACTGGAAAGAATTTCGCCGCTGGGATGAGTGGGGGTGTCGCCTATGTGTTTGATCCGGATGAGTCGTTTGACAGGAAATGTAATCGAGATATGGTTCGCTTGTCTCGAGAGTTGGACGAGAGTGATACCCAAGCGATCCATCGACTCGTACAGAATCACGCTGCGTACACTGAGAGCGACCGGGCAATAGAGATTCTTGAAAATTGGGAGTCCGCCCAGGGATCCTTTGTCAAGATCATGCCGGATGCCTACCAGCAAGCGATTCAAGAACGACCAGATGCTGATGCGCGTCTTTCACTGCCGTCGAGTCCGGGTGTTACGGATCAAGCAGTGTCCGAAAGCGCCGACTAGCCTGATCGCACCAGAACGTAGTTAATTTCCCTAACCAATCAGGTTTTGGACCCACTGTTTTTGGGAGGCTGTCTCTGATCGTCTTCCTCGTATTGAAGGCATAGATTTGAGAATCGATAATTTCGGCTCAATGGGGTAAGCGATACTTATTTTCGTCTCAGGCGATTTGTCCTGATTCATGGATTCCGCGTTCATTATTGGTGGCACTCGTTTCATCGGACGGCATACTGTTGAGGAACTGCTCCAGAATGGATATTCAGTGACGATTTTTACTCGTGGACGAGCTGAGAACCCGTTTATTGACGAGGAAAACGTCACGCATATCCAGGGCGATCGATATGAGCGATCCGACCTCGAAGCTGCAGCGCAGCAAACCGATCCAGATATTGTGATTGATTCAGTCGCGTATTACCCGAACGGTGTAGAACTCGGTGTTGACGTCTTTGAGGATGTTTCAGCCTACGTGTATGTTTCAAGTGCTGCGGCGTATCGCGAGCAAAAAATCCCAATGCGAGAAGGAGAAACCCCGCTTAACCCATGTACTCCTGAGCAAGCAACTGACGATGCTTATGAGACGTATGGTCCCAGAAAGGCTGAGGGCGACAGGATAATTTTCGAAGCTGCTGAACGAGGTGTAAACGCGATGAGTATCCGGCCTCCTGTTGTGATCGGTCCCTATGATTATTTGAATCGATATGATTATTGGATTGATCGCGTGGAAGAATACGACCAAGTGGTGGTTCCGGGCGACGGACAAAATCTCCGGCATCAAACCTACGTAAAAGATGTCGCAAGTGCCCTGCGATGCGTCGCGGAGAACGGTCAGCCTGGTGAAGCGTACAACGTCGCCGATCATGAATTAACAACGATCATCGATCAACTCGAGATAATAGCAGATACTGCACAAACCACCGTTGATGTGATTTGTGCAAACGAGCGGGAACTGGCGACTGCCGGCTTATCCCCGAGTGATTTCCCACTCTATCGGGCGTACCCCTATGTCCTAAGTACGAATAAACTCGAAAGTATCGGCTGGAATGCCACCCCACCAACTGAGAGTATCGGGACGACAGTTCGCCATCACATCGAATTTGACCGTGACGGATCAGAACCCGGGCCAGATCGAGCCACCGAATCACAGGTCATTGAGTTTATCGACCAGAAATACTGAAATATCAAACGTAATGAGTTTTACGGGGTAACGAGTTATTCGAGTATGTTCGATAAATCCACGTGGATTCGGTTACCTCGACACGTCCTCGTCGGCCATGAGGTACTCGGATCACTGGGTGAAGTGGTGAGTGATCTTCAAATTACTGGAACTCCCCTGATCGTTACCAGTCCAACGCCCAATCGTATTGCGGGTGATTCCATTCATGATTTGTTGGAAGCAGAAGGATTGACACCCGAAACGGTCGTGATTGAAGAGGCTACGTTTGACGTAGTAGAACAGGTCGCTTCCAAAACCCAAGAGATTGACGCGTCAATCCTAATTGCTATTGGCGGGGGGAAAGTGATTGATGTGGCAAAAATGGCGGGGAATTCCCTGAACACCGGGTTTCTTTCTGTCCCAACCACTGCTAGTCACGATGGTATCGTTAGCGGTCGTAGTTCTATCCCAGAAGAGGATACTCGCCATAGCATTGCTGCGAATCCACCGCTCGGTGTGATTGCGGACACTAGCATCTTGGCTGATGCACCGTGGCGGTTGACCACGGCGGGCTGTGCGGACATCATTTCGAACTACACGGCGGTCAAAGATTGGCGACTCGCAGAACGACTGCAGGGAGTTGAGTACTCTGAGTACGCTGGAGCTCTCTCTGAAATGACGGCGGAACTACTTGTTGAGAGCGCTGAAACAATTCGACCAGGGTTAGAAGAGTCCGCTTGGATTGTCGTGAAAGCACTCGTCTCCTCAGGTGTTGCCATGAGTATTGCCGGTTCGTCCCGTCCGGCGAGCGGAGCTGAGCATTTGTTCTCACATCAACTTGATCGTATTAGTCCTAATACAGCGTTGCATGGCCATCAAGTCGGTATTGGTGCTATCATGACCGATTATCTTCATAGCGGGGACGCTGGTCGATGGCGAGACATCCGTGATGCGCTGGCCATGATTGGTGCGCCAACAACCGCAAAGGAACTCGATATTGAACCGAGCGTTGTGATAGACGCCTTAACCTCTGCGAACGAAATCAGGGATCGATACACTATTCTCGGGAACGGAATCAGCAAAAAAGCGGCACGAGAAGTAGCGGTGCGAACTGGGGTCATCGAACCAGAGTCCTGATTCACCCATTGAACCGTCTTTTTGCGTGATTTCTACTGGACCGGTGGCTATTTGATTCAGGTAACCATTGCTGTATTATATGCGAGTGGCGGTTGTCGCCGAAGAGATGGATTTTCCGAACGACGTGACGGACAACCCGTCCCGCACAGCGATACTGTCTAACTTACTCGCAAACCGGGGACACGATGTTCGTGTGTTTTGCTCTCAATGGTGGGAAGGGACACCAGTGGAATTCACTAAAAACGATATTTCGTTTTATGCACTTTCAGATGCATATGACGGCTCAACGCATCGATTTGCAGTCCGGCTCCCAGCCGCATTGAAATCGTTTCAACCAGATATTATTCACACGACAGAATCAAATCCACTCGCGGTCCTCTACGCGACCCTCGCTAACCAAGTCCTTCGAGTTCCGTTATTAGTTGATTGGTACGATGTTCCATCGACAACCGATATCCAGCAGTATTTTCGAAGGAGAGCCGTCCGAACACCAGATGCAGTGATAACCCCGTCACAATTGGTTCGGACCAAAGTAACGGAACTCGGTCGGGGTGAACACAATCTTGAAGTTATCCCGAACGGCATTGATATGGAACTAATCCGAGAAGTCGACCCCGAGTCACTTGGTGAAATCGTTTATTCTCGGAATCTTGATCCGTATGCTAATCTTGAGAGTTTACTTCTTGGACTCGCTGAACTTCGAGATTATGGGTGGGAAGCAATTGTTATTGGCGACGGGCCAGATCGCGGTCGATATGAACAACATGCGCGTGATCTCCGGATAGATGATCGCGTCAATTTCGTTGGCGCGCAACCACTCGAACGCCGAATCGGGATTTTCAAAGGTGCCCATGTGGCCGTTCACACAGCGACATATTCGCCGTTCCCAACTGACTTTTTACGAGCGTTAGCTTGCGGATGTGTGGGAATAGCGGAATACCATGAGAATTCAAGTGCCCATGAACTCGTCGTGCAACGACCCCGTGGTTTTCGTACGACTAGTGAATCCGAACTTGCTTCTGCGATCCAAGAATCAGGGAGTCTCGAGAATCTAGACATCGATGAGTCATACGCAAATTATGATTTATCGGAGTTTTTGGAACAATACATTGAACTCTACCGCCAGTTACGTTCCCGCTACGGGTTATTATAAGGACGACGGTCAATACGTCAATTCGTTGATTGCTTGTATTGTTTGCAACGCTGCGACATTTTCTTTGATATCATGGACTCGAATGATATCTGCTCCTCTATCAGCGGCTATGGCACTAGCCGCTATCGTACATTCTGATCGGTCGGCTGGACCATACCCAAGGTGTTCAAACATTGATTTATGAGAATGCCCCACGAGCACAGGACATTGAAGTGCATGAAATTCATTGAGTCGACTGAGTATTTGGAAATTTTCTTCTGCTGTTTTCCCGAAACCCAGTCCCGGATCAACGATTATATTCGATCGGGGAACGCCCGCTTGTTCAGCTTTAAGCACTTGATCCCTGAGCGATCGAATGCAGTCTTCAACTACATCATTATACGTGATTGTTCGATCAGGGTTGACGGGTGTCTCAATGCTATGCATAATTACGAGCGGAACGTCATGCTTAGCAGCTACAAACCGCATTTCTGGATCTCCTAGACCGGAAACATCGTTAATAAGAGACGCTCCTGCCTCGATTGCGTGTTCAGCGACCGCTGCTTTCCTTGTGTCGACAGACACGGTTGTATCCATCGAGGAAACTTGCTCAATTACTGGTATGATACGATTTATTTCTTCAGTCACCGAAACTGGTGAAGCCCCTGGGCGGGTACTCTCGCCACCGATATCAATTATTGAGGCTCCTTCCTCAATCATTTGTTCAGCTCGCGAAACCGCGGTGGCAGTGTCAGCGTACTCGTTCCCGTCATAGAAGCTGTCCGGGGTGACATTCAAAATCCCCATGATCACTGGTTCGGCCTCCCAGTGATGCTGTTCAGTGCCTGAATTATTTGAATCACGGACAGTTTCCCATAACGCCTTACCGACAACCTTCAAACCAAATGGTTGGTTTTTGAGTTTCGCAACGAGTCGATTCAGTTGGAACAACGTCCCCATAATCACGACATCAACGAGTTCTTCTTCCTGATCGATTAATCCCGAAACCGCACACTCCCCTCCCAATGACAACATTTCTTCCTTAACGATTCTGGCTTGCCGGGGCTGGAGTTTTGCCTTAACTACCCGATGAACGCCTTTCCCACGCATTCGCCAGACACCATTATCTGTCACGTGCGCATCAGTTAATACCGATCGCGACGATGGGATATCTGTCACTTTCTTCTCGATTTGTATGCGAGACCACCGGACTCTTGCTTCACCAACGGTGTATAACGAACCAGTCACTAACACACAATCCGTTGACCCGGCCTCGTTTACTGCGTAATCCACAGCCCGCTCAACTGAATAGAAATCTTCCACCTGGGCGATGTCGTGTTGTTCAAATACCTCTCGAAGTACATCACGGTCCTCAGCCCGGTCTAAATCCGGCTGACACGCAACCGCGACAACTGGCCTCGGGAGCGCATTGACCATCTTCGAGTGGTTCTTATCATGCATTGCGCCAAAAACGAGATACAACTCATCAAACTCGAATTCACGCATCACATCCCGTAACTCACTACAAGCAGCTGGATTATGTGCTCCATCAAGCACAACGAGAGGCTCTTGTTCCATGATCTCGAACCTCCCAGGCCACCGAACCGATCGCAAGCCTTGTTTGATATTAGCCTGTGAAACATCACAGATCTCATGTACAACCCCAATCGCGATTCCAGCATTTCGTGCTTGATGCGCCCCCACTAACCCAATGAGACTCGTGAAATCACCCGCGTGCCCTGCAAACTGTACTTTCCCCTCCACACCATTCACCACACCCGCATACTCAACTCGAATATCACACTCTTCCCCAGACTCACCAACCACAACCAACGACGAAACTTCACCCCGGATCGTATGTAATGCCTCCCCACTGGCTCCGGTAACCAATACCCCATCCCTCGGCGCAACCGCCGCCTTATCCCGCGCTATTTCCTCGATCGTATCACCGAGTAATTCGGTGTGTTCCAATGCTACCGAGGTTAACGCACTGACTTCAGGATCAACCGCACTTGTTGCATCGTACTGCCCGCCAATCCCAACCTCAATTACCGCCACATCAACATCTTGCCGACCAAAATACCAGAACGCCATCGCGGTTAACACCTCAAAAAACGTCGGTGACTCCCCTACCGCCGCATGTTCAATAACGTATTCTTTAACTGCGGACACAAACTCAACTACTGCTGATTCCGGTATCGACCGGCCATCAACCTGGATTCTATCACGCATGTCTTCCATATGCGGTGACGTATACAATCCAACTTGTAACCCCGACTCCCGCAAAATCGACTCAATCATCTTCGCCGTACTCCCCTTCCCATTCGAACCCGCAACCTGAATGTACCGCGGTCCCCGCTCAGGATTCCCTAGAAACGATAATAACTCCTGCGTAGCATCCGTTCCGGGTTTCATCCGGAACCGACGTAAATCAAAAATAAACTCAGCAGCATCAAGATAGTCCATAACAATACACGCTTTCCTGATCTTGTTAGATTATCGCCTTTTACTCTTTAGTTCCTTAGTCATGCCGGAAGCATCGATAGCCGGTGAATACCATCGCGACATCATGTTCGTTTGCCGCTTCAATTACTGTTTCATCGTTCACGGACCCTCCAGGTTGAATTACACCCTCAATTCCAGCTTCAACTGCTTCTTCTATCCCGTCAGGAAACGGGAAGAATGCATCACTTGCCATTACACCGCCATCCGCTGTTTTCCCTTCGGCATGCTCATCCGCTTTCATTGAAGCGATCTTTACGGCATCAACACGACTCATTTGCCCTGCACCGACCCCCACCGTTTCGGTACCCGTCGTAAACACAATCGCATTGGATTTGACGTGTTTTACCACGTGCCATCCAAACAACATAGACTCCAATTGGTCTTCGGTTGGTTCCCGGTCCGTAACAACCTCGAGGTCATCTGCTGATAATTGGAGGGTATCACGTTCCTGCACTAATCGACCGCCTCGTAACTGTCGTTCTCTCACCGACCCTTCAAGATCTGACAACTCACCTAACTCTAATACCCGTAAATTCTCCGATTCTCGCAACACGTCCAGCGACTCTGGGGTATACGACGGTGCCGCAACGACTTCTTTAAATGAATCGGTAATCGACGTTGCGGTTCTCGCATCACACTCACGGTTGAGCGCAACTACGCCTCCGAAAGCGCTCATGGGGTCGGTTGCGAGCGCTTCTTCATATGCTGACTCTATCGCTCCAGCTGTTGCGCATCCCGCGGGATTGGTATGTTTTATTACGGCAGCTGCGGGGTCATTGAATTCGTGGACCAATTCTACTGCAGCTTCTGCATCATTATAATTATTATACGATAACGACTTCGCTGAGGGATTCAACTGGGCCGCTCGGAGGACCGTTCCCGTCCCAGGCGTTGGGTCTAGGTACACACTGGCGTCCTGATGTGGATTCTCACCATATCGCAAATCATCATGTCGATCATGGCTTGCGATGCGTCGAAGCGGGAATTTCGTCCCGTCATCACCAGCAATCTCAACTTCCCCCGAGTCAGCAGTGACCGATACCCGGTCTTCCGCAAACCACTGAATCGCGCGAGGCATAGTCCCATACGTCGCGATTTCCCGGATTCGATCCCGAAGTGTTTCTACTGAGTCATCGAGATACACAACCACTGGATCTTGCGTAACAACCCGAAATGGCGATTCTACTGGTTTGAGCACTACAGAACATCCAGTGATGTTAACACCGGCATCGAGGGCTGCTTGCACAGGAGTATCACCGTCAAACGCCGGTAATAGCGAATAATGCGTATCCAACACTGGCGGTAACTCTGCGATCAATTCGGCCGGAATTTCAACTGGGAACGAATCGCAACAAACCACGTCAAACGCATACGCTGACAACACGTCACGGAGGCGTTCC
Source organism: uncultured Halobacteriales archaeon (assembly GCA_964542445.1). GTDB lineage: Archaea > Halobacteriota > Halobacteria > Halobacteriales > Hikarchaeaceae > CAZITY01. Next base: position 122,586 of record CAZITY010000001.1, read on the forward strand.
GCGTCAGCACTCGGAAGTACTTCGGTTGCAATACCTCGTTTCGCCGCTTCCCCGAGTACCGATGCGTCCGGGTCCGATGAGACAATGACTTCGAGCGACGCACCACCGGGCGAAATGTCATGTATGCGTAATAGGGTTTCACCGTGCGTACTTGCAAGCCCAGCAACACGAACCATACACATGGACGGCGAGCGGACTGCAAATGCGTTCTGATTTTCATTGTTCTAACCCATCCGATACGTTTTTTCTCGTTCGAAGAACACGTACGATATGCCTGATTCTCTGTTTGCTGTCTCTCCCTTAGATGGGCGATACGAACGATACACAGCGCCGCTCCAGGAATATGCTAGTGAGGCAGCATTGATGCGGGCCCGGGTTAGGGTGGAAGTCGAATACCTCATTGCTCTCAGTTCCCTCGGAGAACTCCCACTCTCATTAACCACCGATGACCGTGCCACTTGTCGAGCGCTGTATGACGATTTCGACGAAGATTCCGCCCGGATCATTAAACAAATAGAAACTGAAGGGTACGCAGATTATCCCGCAACTAATCATGATGTCAAAGCTATCGAATATTTCATCCGCCATCAACTACCCGATCACCTAGTAGATGTCCATCCATGGATTCACTTTGGACTCACTAGTGAAGATGTCAATAATCTCGCTTATCGACTGCTAATTAAAGAGGCAACATCAACCGTTCTTATCCCCCACATTACTGATCTCCTTGACCACCTTATCACCGAAGCGAAAAATCATAAATCGACCGCGATGCTTGCCCACACCCACGGACAACCTGCAACCCCTACAACGTACGGAAAAGAACTCGCCGTGTACGCCGATCGATTACAACGCGAACGGAAATCACTCACCCAAGGACTAGATGGACTCACAGGGAAACTCGCTGGTGCTTCCGGGACATTCGCCGCTCACCATGCCGCGTATCCCGATGTCGACTGGTCCGATTTTGCTCGTTCTTTCATTGCAGACCTCGGATTAGAATACCGCGGACTTGTGACACAAATCAATCCAGGTGACGATCTCGCCGCGCTCTTCCACGCCCTCACCCGAATCAACCAGATCATCATCGATCTCAATGAAGATATGTGGTTCTATATCAGTAAACGATATCTCGGCCAGCAATCTACGTCCACCGAAACTGGCTCCTCTACGATGCCGCACAAAGTCAACCCCATCGATTTCGAGAATTCAGAAGGCAACCTCGAAAAAGCGAATAGTGCCCTCACGTTTCTCGCTGAAGCAATTACCACCTCGCGGTTACAACGAGATTTATCAGATTCAACCGTCAAACGAAATATCGGTAGCGCCCTCGCTCATTGCCTTATTGGGTACACGAAAACACTCACTGGCCTCAGAAAAACCGAACCGAACGTTACACAAATGGATCAAGAACTCACAGAGAACCCTGCCGTCATTACGGAGGCAATACAAACGGTCCTCAGACGAGACGGCCAATCCGACGCCTATGAACAAGTTAAAGCGATGTCGCGAGGGAAAGACCTCACCATCGAAGACATTTATGCGGCTATCGATGAATTCGATATCGATCAGGCAACAAAAAACGAATTAAAATCCCTCAGTCCGAAGAAATACGTTGGAATCGCAGAACAACTCGTAACCGAGTTCTCATCACTCGATCACTAGCCTCGAGCTCTACCCACAATTTCATCCTGACACTCCCTCCGCCCAAATCTCCCAATCCTCTAGGGGATGGCTTCACCGGTACCAAGTTTATTAATTACTGTTGTAAGGATATCACTCGCTTGAACCACCTCTGCACACTTGATGTATTCTCGATCTGCATGTGCCACCGGACCATTCGCATCAGCAAGGACCCCCGGGCCGAATACCACCGTTGGGGTGCCATCCGCCGCGAAATATGACGCCTCAGTCGCCGCGCCAAACGGCCGTACCTCACCTGAACTCGCCGTGGCCATAGCCTGCACGAGCACTGATTCAGGATCAGTTTCAAATGCCTCCAGAAACGGCGTGTCCCGTGGCGTCAACCCAACATCCACCTGGATACTCTCAGGGACGCAGGACACCAGAAACGATTCGAGAGACTCACGAAACCCACAGGCTGTTTCCGGTGGAACGCTCCGCCGATCAAACACAATCGAGCACGAATCAGGAATTTGATTCCTTGCCCCCCCGCCCTCTATCACCGTCGGCGTTAACAGCGGCCGTCCAAGTGATTCGTGCTCTCCTGGGCCATGCTTTTCGTCAAATCCCTCGAGTAATCCAATGATATCACCGGCGGCCCGAATTGCATTCCGCCCCGCGTCCGGTTCAGCTGCATGCGCATTCTCACCTTCGATCGTAATAGTCCCCTCAAACCGTCCTCTCGCTGCATTACACACATCGAGCCCGGTTGGCTCACCGACGATCACGTAATCACCCTCTACGGACAGCGAATCAGCACCGATGGATGCCGTCTCTTCATCCGGCGTAATAGCGAGTGTTACCTTCCCATCGCACTCATTGTGGAGAAACCCACCGATCATCGCCGCAAGTGGTCCTTTTGCATCACATGATCCACGACCCCGAATGATTCCATCGTCACGCCTAAACGGAACGTGTGGAGTCACTGTGTCAATGTGCGTATTGAGCACAATATGCGTATCGCCCGTTCCCCTCGACGCAATTGTATTCCCAGCCTGATCAACTGAAACCTCCACACCCGCCGCTTCTAACTCCGATACCAACAACGACCGCATCTCATCAACCCCGTCATGCGACGGCGTCTGGACCGCTCGTTCCAAGAAATCAATCGGGTCATACGTCATACGTTATTAGACGAGAGATCCCCGGAGAATTCTTTCGTTACCGGGCCAATCAACAACGCGGTCTCATCCTCATGAATAACAACCTGTAATTCTCCGCCAGGTGGACGGATTCGTACTTTATCCCCTGGTTTAACCGCGCCGTTTTTATACGCAACCGCCGCAATCGCAACGGCCCCCGTCCCACACGCGACAGTTTCCCCTTCAACCCCCCGTTCGAACGTCCGCTGCAAATATTCCCCAGATTGCTCTTCAGCAATACTCACATTCGTCCCTTCTGGGAACAGGTCAGCAGACCGAATCGGCGGCGCTACTTCCTCAAGACAAATCGCCCCAATATCTGGAACAAACGACACCGCGTGCGGCACTCCAGTATTTACTGCTGTGATTATCAATTCACCAAGACGTCGATCAATCACTGGTGAAGACGTGTCCGCGGGAATATCTTCCGGGGCAAATGAAAACCGACCCATCTCAATCGACACACTGCCCTCATCGATTTCCGCTCGTCGTTCTCCCGCCGGAGTATCGACGATAACGATATTTTCGCCGGTACGCTCATTCGCCCACTTCGCCGCGCACCGTGCTCCATTCCCACACATAGCAGCGGTACTCCCATCAGGCTGAAATAGCCGCATCGATACCCGCGGCGGATGCCTACTTGTATCCAATCGTAGGAGTAACACACCATCCGCTCCGATGCTTCGTTCTTCGTCACAATGCTCTACTGCGAACGCAGCAGGATCTGAAATGGAGCCATCATCCTCGATGAGAATGAAATCATTTCCAGCACCGCTCCATTTTTCAAAACGACTCAGATTCGTCCACCTCTATTTCACCACGGGTTAGGTCAGCTAATGTTTCTCGTTCACGAATAGGAAACTCCCCATCGGTATCTAATCCAACAATGGGTGCGCGTGGATGCGAGTTATATTGACTGCTCATTTCCCACCCGTAAGCACCTGCGTTCCCAATCGCAAGTAAATCACCCCGTACTGGCGCTGGTAGACATCGATCAGTCCCAAAGACATCAGCGCTTTCACAGATCGGACCAGCCACAGTCACCCGCTGTTTCTCCCGATCAGTTGCACCGTGCTCCACCGTACGAATTGAATGGTAAGCATCGTATAGCGCCGGTCGAATTAACGTATTCATCCCGGCATCTACGCCGGCAACAACTGTCTCAGGAGTGTCTTTTACAGTATTAACGCGAGTGAGAAGTACCCCCGCATCTGCGACGAGATACCGTCCGGGTTCAATGATTACTTTCACTGATACGTCTTCCAACGCTTCCCTCGTCGCCTCTGCCACAAGCTCTAGATTCAATGGCGGATCTTCTGGTCGATATGGAACACCAAAACCACCCCCGACATCCACAAACTCGAGATCCATTGCGGCGGACTGGACGACACTCGCTAATCGTGATACGAGTTCTGTGTGCGCTTCAATATCATCGCCTAACATCCCGCTACCTGCGTGCGCATGGACGCCCACGACCGCAAACCCTTGCTCGATCGCGTATTCCATTACTTTTTCCGCTTCACCATACGGAATACCGAACTTTGGATTTGCACCTGTTGCAACATGTTCGTGATGTCCAGCTCCAACTCCAGGATTTACTCGGACACAAATCCGACCAGTAACCCCTCGTTCCGCTAACCGATCAAGCGTGTCCCGAGAGCCAACAGTAATGGTTAGCTCATCGATGCCAGTGATGACATCTAAATCTCTCCCTGGTGGATTTACTGCTGTATACAAAATCTTACTCTCGTCCACACCAGCGTTCATCACTCTTCTTACTTCTCCTGCTGACACGCACTCCATTCCAGCTCCCATTTCATTCAATGCCCGAACCACTGGGGGACTCGTATTTGCTTTCACCGCATAATAAATTCCAGTCGCGGGAAATGCGTCTCGCATCCGCTCGAAATTTTCACGGACCCGTGTAACGTCAATTACATACGTCGGTGTCCCCGCTGTCTCAGCGACCGCTTGCAGTTGTTCTATTTCCCAATCATTGATCCGTCGAACCGTCGGGTTGTCACCACTAGTCATTCCCGCAGGGCATCCTCTCTTGTTGTCGCTTCAATGGTTTCCGTCTCGATATCTGTCGCAACGACAGCCGGTTTGTACGCTCCTCCATCGAACAACTCGTGCGAACTAATGTCCGATTGGACGAACCGGGTAAACGCTCGGCGGTTTGGCGGTAATTCTCCGTACAACACTGTTTCCTCCACGAGATCATACACCGGGATTCGTGGGGTCAACAACGTGTTTTCACCCACAATTGAATTTTCTCCAACGACAAAACCAGATGTCACCCGACACCCGCCGCCCAACGCGACGTTATCCTCAATTACAACCGGGATTTCCTCGACCGGCTCCAGGACCCCACCAATAAGCACGTTCCCCCCGATTTTTACATTCGACCCGACTTGCGCACATGACCCAACCGTATCACACGAATCGACAAGAGTCTCATCTCCCACAAACGCTCCGATATTCACAAAACTCGGACTCATCAATATGGCGTTCGAACCAATGTATGCTCCCCGGCGAATCACGGTACCATCTGGCGTATTTCTCGTTCGCCTCGCCCCGATCTCTGCCGTATCTTGCAGCGGCAACACATCATGGTACGTCACGCCACCATAGTCTCGCGCTTCTGTTTCACGGAGGATAAAATTCAATAGTATCCCTTGTTTCACCCAGTAGTTCGTTACCCATTCTCCGTTCTCTTTTTCTGCCGCACGAATCTCACCGGTCTCTAACCCAGATAAAAACCGCTCTAACGTATCGATAGTCGACCGATCCGCATCGGCAGCATCAATTTCATCAGCTTCATTCGCATCCCACAGCGATGTAATGTCGGCTTTCAAACTCATGATTCAAAGGTATCAGTGAATTCATACCAACCTGGCGGTTGTCCGGCGATCCATACCGCAGCGTCTAGTGCGCCCTCCGCGAACACGTGTCTGCTTTCCGCCCGATGATTAAATTCGATGACCTCATCTTTCCCCCCAAACAACACTTCGTGCTCTCCTCGTATGTTTCCGGCGCGGCGCGCATGCACTCCAATCTCCCCGGATTCCCGCGGTTGATCCCCTTCTCGACCATACACAATCGGACTTTCACCTCGAACTGCCTCGATTTGTTCACGGATTCTGTGGGCAGTTCCACTCGGTGCATCTCGTTTCCGGTTATGGTGTGTTTCGAGGATTTCAATGTCATACGACGGCAGCTTCTCAGCTGCCTCTTTTACTGCTGCTAACAACACGTGGATACCGGGGGAAAAGTTCGGTGACAGCAACACCGGCACATCGCTCCCCACCGATCGTAATGTCTCTTCTTGGGCGGCTGTCAACCCGGTTGTCCCAGACACAAACGCCACGCCATTCCCACCAGCTATATTGGCATACTCAACCGTTGATTCTGGGCCAGTGAAATCAATCAACACATCCGGATGATACGTCTGAAGTAACGTTGCTAATTCCTTGGCTGGTCGAACTCTGACTCCGGCGACGCGATCAGTCTGCGGAGTTCGATTAACCGCAAGCGCAACAGTAATATCCGGACGGTTGGTTGCGGCGGTGAGGACTGCCCGACCCATACTCCCGGTTGCACCGGTCACCGCAATATTCATACTTCGACTTGCGGTTGATATTCAGCTAGGATAGCTGCTAATTCATCTCGATTAACTTCGCTTAACCGAGTTAACGGGGGCCTTACCGTTGATGGTGCGTCGTGAATCAGTGCCATTGCTTCTTTCACTGGAATAGGATTAGTTTCAATGAACATTCCTCTGAATAACGGGGCTAATTCATGGTGTAATTCTCTACCAGTATCGATGTTACCGTCGATTGCTGCCCACACCATGTCAGATACCAATTCGGGAAACACGTTCCCTGCCACGCTAATCACTCCGGAGCCACCAGTTGTAATGATCGGAAACGTCATACCGTCGTCTCCTGAGAGCACCGAAAATTCTTCGTCTTGCGTTCGTTCAATTACTTCAGAAATAAATCCAATATCACCGCTTGCAGCTTTATAACCAGTAATATTCGGGTGCTGGGCAAGTGCTTCCGTCGTACTGATTTCAATGGTTCTCCCGGTTCGACTGGGGACGTTATATACAATGACTGGTATATCGATTGCGTCCGCGATTGCCCTGAAATGTTCTTCCATCCCAGCCGGTTCTGGTTTGTTATAATACGGTGAGATATGGAGAACTGCGTCGGCCCCCACGTCTTCAGATCGTTGTGATAACGATACTGCTTCGCGAGTTGAATTACTCCCAGCTCCTGCGATTACAGGACTGTCATCGACGGCGTCAATAACAGCGCTTACGACCTCAATGTGTTCGTCGTGTGTCAGTGTGGCGCTTTCACCGGTTGATCCGACCGGGACGAGTCCATCGACACCTGCGTTTTCAAGCCGTTGTGCGTCGGATTGGAGTGTTTCAAAGTCGATGCTATTGTCGTCGTTAAACGGTGTGGTCATTGCTGGGTATAAACCAGCAAACGGTTCAGTTGTTCGTGTCATGATTATCTATGATTGTAGGGTAGTCAACGGTTGGTTCGTTCGATGAAAATGCCAAAGACAGGATCGCCACTCCTGCCAGTAGCTACGATTAGTCTTTCTTAGGCTTCAATAAAAAGCTGATACCCGAGTCTGGACCTACCGGAGATACGTCCTCTCGCGGGAGTACGACTCGGGCCATGTGGATTAATATACGTGGATCGTGTTATTTATCTTTTTCCAATGGTAGCTTCCGAGTCTAATTTTACCAACGGAATATAATTTTCGAGGGCAACCGAAGTCAGTTATGTTGGATATTGCTCCGGATTTGATTTTATTTGAGTGCGGTGATAGTCTCGGTGATGAATTCCTCTGGCGCCCAATACGACGGGATGTACGCGATCGGCATATCCGCTCCATCTTCTCGATATTCCGCTAGTGAAGCCGTCGCTTCATTTGGTGAACCGGACGCAGTAAATTCACGTACCATTTCGTCAGTCACAGCGGACGCTGCTCCATCACTTCCTTCATTATTCCATGCGTCTTGAATCGCCGTTGCTTCGGTTTCATAGCCATACCGGCTTACGGCATTCGCATAATAATCTCCCATTGCCCCGATGTAAAATCCGAGTAGGGATCGGACATAGTTCTTTGCCTCGTTCGGGTGGTCTGCCGAAATACATGTGGGTATCCAAGGCGCAACAGTGATATCGTTCACTGCTCGATCGAATTTGTTTGCGCCCCGAGTGAGGTCCTTCATTGCTGATTCGATTCCGCTTTTTGGAACCAAGAGAGGGATCCAACCGTCGGCAAACGCGCCGGTTAATTCGAGGTTCTTCTCGCCCATTGCTGCTAAATAGATGGGTACAGAATATGGCTCTTCAATCGGTAAGGAGAACCCGTTGAGCGAAAATAATTCTCCTTTGTATTTCACTTCTTTACCTTGAAGGAACGCTCGAATTATTTCTATGTATTCGCGTGTTCGCCGTAGCGGCGAGGTAAAAGTTTGGCCGTGAAAATCCTCGATCACGCGGGGACCGCTTGTCCCAATGCCGAGCCGAAACCGATTATTTGAAATATCAGCCAATGATGCGGCAGTCATTGCTATGAGCCCCGGGGTGCGACTATAGATATTGAAGATCCCTGAACAGACATCGACCGTTTCGGTTTCGTTGAGTATTTCTGTAAGTAATGGGACACTGTTTCGTTGCCATGATTCCCCAATCCAAATCGATTCGACGCCGTTCTTCTCTGCTAAGCGGGCGAATTCAATGCTTGTTTCACGGGTTACTTCTCGGGGGTTGGGGAGCCGTAATCCAACAGTACTCATGGCTAATGATACTTTGCCCTGGCTAATGAAGGTCAATGAAATCAAGACTGGTCATTTCTGTCAGGAATGACGCAACTCAAATTATTTATTGTAGTAATATTATTGTGGTCGTCTCGAAAACCATTATTATCATCTCGGCAGTAATACACCGATAATGGAGTCGACATCCAATACTACTAATTCTTTCGAGTCTCGGGATTCAGCGGATTCCACTATCTCCGCCAACTATCAAACTGAGCGTGTTAATGATATCGTGTTCGTCGGGGGTGGCGACGCAGGATTAATAGCAGCGCTATTATTGAGAAAAATCAATCCAGATTGCCGCATCCGAATCATTGATGATTTCAGTGAAGATATTCCCGAGGTCGGGAAGAGTACAATTTCGTATATTTTACATACGTTTCATGAAGTACTCGAAATCGATAAATCTCGATTTATTTCCGAAGTGAAACCGATCTGGAAAGCCTCTGTATTCTTTACTGATTGGTGCGGATGCGACCCATTCCATGTCCCGTTTGATGGATTCACAATTCTCCCAAATGACAATGAGCAGAAATTCGCTGAGATGTATCATCGGTATGTCGAGAAGGAGTATCGGACTATCGGGTGTGAGATGGCGGAAAAAGGCGCCACGCCCATTATAGATGCATCAGGACAGGGGAATTATTCGACGTACGATCATGTGGCATATCATTTCGGGACGAATCGGTTAAATAGGTTTCTTCGGACGGTATGCGAGGAGCGAGGCGTGGAATTAATTGATGATCGGATTGTTGATGTTGAGGCGACTGATCATTCGATTGAACGGATCGATAGCGAGGATACTGTGTATGAAGCTGATTTGTTCGTTGATTCGACTGGATTCAGACGGTTGTTGATGGGTGAACTCGACAATGAGTTTATCGAGTATGATTTCCCATTGAATGCTGCATTGGTAGCACAGGCGGACGTTTCGTTATCCGATATTGATCCTGCAACGATGATTAGTTCTGGCCCGCATGGGTGGTTTTGGCAGATTGACACGTTTGATTGTCGTGATTTAGGATACGTGTATTCGTCCGATTATATAAATAAAGAAGAGGCCGTTAAGGAGTTTCTTGATGAACGGTCCGAGATAACTGAAGATGACATCAAATCGTATGAATTCCAAGCGGGTTCGTATGCCGATGCGTGGGTTGGCAATTGTGTAGCGATTGGGAATGCCCTTGGGTTCGTCGAGCCGTTGCAATCAACGGCGGTTACAACGAATGCAGAGTTGACAGAGCATTTAGCGAAATTACTCGCGGATCATTCACGGTATAATCACCCGGGGATTCGACGGATCTATAATTCGTTGTCAGAGACGATTTGGCAAAATGTGTATGATTTTGTGAGTATTCATTATCGCTACTCTTCGGGTGAGAATGAGTTCTGGCAAGCGATGCAGGAAGTGAATGAGCCTGATAAGCTAGAGCAGTATGTTCAGCGATTCAAAGAGAATGGGTTCAATTCCCATCAGGAGTTCGACGGATATGATGGACCGACACTGTTGATTTTTAACCAGTATTTGTTTTATCGGGTGTTGCGAAGTTTGAATTTGGAATCAGAGTTTTATGAATCAATAAATTTCTCTGTTGAAGAAGCGGTAAAAGACAAGATTCGACAAACGAATGAGCAAATTACGAATAGTGTGGAAAATCACCTGTCGTACGAGGAGGTGTACGGGGAGAATTTGTTTGGATGACTCATAGCGAACTCACAACAAGAGTTACTTTTTCGATTGGTTTAGTTAGTGTAATCTAGGAGGGAGTAATGATCGGGGTTAGCCACTCGGGGTTTGTTGGTTTAGTGGTCTTTGATTTCCTCTACCGTTTCGAAGGTATCGATGTTATTGTATTGTCTTCCGTTGCTGTATCGGTAGATTGAATAGAACAACATTCCGAGTCCAGCGGCTAAAAATAATCCTTCGACGGATTGAACGGCAAGGAGTTCCCGGCCATCAAGCTGGTATTGTGTTTTGTACCCAATTTGATAGATCGGAGCGATTAGTCCTCCGATAGTTAACAAACCGAATCCAATCGTTGCGTTTCGAAGCGCTACTCGAGATGTGTCCCTTCGGTATGCGAAGTAACTCAATCCTGTAAGGAGAAACCCGAATCCGAACATCATGAAGTTTGTTAACACGAAGGTCCAGAATTCGAGAGGTTCAGCCATTGGGAGATTCACTTCGGTTTGGTGAGGTATCCTTGTGATCTACTGACTCAGACGGACTTGATTGCCCAAGGTCTGACCACATATCGCCAAATTGATTGACGAGACTTTTCCTCATTTGTAAGTTAATGTTGAAACCACCGTCTTCGATTTCAAGGACGACTTTATTCAGCGTTGTTTCGAACGTTTTGAAGTGATTCCCGTCTTTGTCAATTTGTTGTCGTTCTTTGACGAGGTCGTATTCGTGAAGTGCATTGAAGCGGCGATAAATTGTGGGTGGGGATGCGTCGAGCATTGAGGCTGCGTCGTCTGCTGATAGCGGGTGGTCACTCGCGAGAATCAGAATACGTCGAGTGAGTTCATCACCGAATAAATCAAAGACATCAGTGGGTTCCCACTCTTTTTCACTCATTTAATGACGAAGTGTATGGACTCTGGGTCATTAATAGTCGGGGGATTTTTCGGGTTTTGTAATCGCCGGTATTAGACGTTACAATGAAATCGTGAATTACAGCGATCGTTGTTCGATGACGGTAACCCCAACCGCGACGAACAGTATTCCGATTAGTGCGAACGTTAGGAATATGTATTCTGTTGCTCCATCCCGTTCTTCCCACCGCTTCGTTAATTGAGATTGATAGTGTCGGTTGGTGGCAACTTGCGGGAGGGCTTGTTGGGTTTTGATTAGGTTATTACTAGTTGTGGCGAGCGATTTTGACGTTGTGTCAAGGGTGCTTCCGAGTTCGGTAATTTATCGAGAGATATTCGATTCAACTGGTTCGATTGCACTCGTTTCTGCTCCCCCGGTGATACTTGCCGTGGATAATTGTCGTGACAATTCTTGCATGATGTCTGCTTGGCGCCTAATATTCGATAATTCTGTTTGGACAGCGTCGTATCGTCGGTATAGATCAGATCGATTTATTTCTTGTCCCGCTTGCCGTCGTTCAAGAAGAGTGATTACCCGGTGGCTATTGGTTTCTAGCTCACCCGATGTGGCACGGAGTTTGAGTAATTGTTGTTAGAGCGTTTCGACTTCGGAGGGCCCAATGACACTCCGACCCAACATTCGGTCTAGTTGTGTTGATTGATCGGTAGCGATTTTCCACGTCGTTGTGTTGTTCATTTCGGTCGTTTTGAGAGATTGTTTTAACACGATGGTGTCATTGATCGGTGCAATTGATTTGTTAACTTCAGATTCGATCGCATTATTCTGATCAATTACGTCATGTAATCGTTCAATTGTTGTTCGCTCGGGTTGGAATTTGGTGGCTTTTCGTCGTGCAAGTGCCTGAAACACTTCGTCGATTGTTTCTCGCGATGTGACCCGTTCGCCATTCGCATATACTTCGAAACCACTGGCGTATAGGAGGAGATTGTTGTATTCGTAGACAGTGAAGGTTTCGTCACTTGTGTGTACAGTTGCAAGTTCGGTGGGTTGACTGTATACTGGTAGTTGACGGGTTTGTTGTTATGCCGCTGCACCAGTCGATATGGTTGATATTATCACTCTGAAAACGAGACTCATTCCGAGAAGTGCCTGGTGTTTTTCCATATCACTTGGTTAGTTCTCTATGCCAAAGAACCGGAATCAGATTCACACACCGAATATCAATGGATCCTCTTACAAGAATTAGCGGTTGATCTGGTGTTGATCTTCGCTGATTGAAACTGCTCGGGTTTAATTAGTAGTGGGCACGAGTAGAAGAGTTTGGATGTCGACGCAATCATCAACTCCATCGGTGGCCAGTTCACATCTAGACGACCTGCAAACAGCCGTATCCACAGGTTTGAGTTATTTGAATTCGTTGATTAAATGGGTCCTTGTGGTTAATATCGTGGGGTTGGCAGGTTTCTATTGGGTAAATTTGATTAGAATCAATCTAGCCCTGGGACAACCAAATAAAGCCGCGGTGGCCCTTGTTTCGTTCATTGGTGCCGTGTTTGCTGTCATCGCCTGGCTCTATGGAGTGGGGGTTTTTGATAAAATAGATCTTGGTGTGCTTGATAGACTTGGGATGGGCAACTCCACTCCAAATTGACTTTTCCAGTCTAGATGGTTATTGCCGGAATTTCATCTGTGTAGCCGTTCTCCTTTTCACACTTTTCCCCTTAGTCAGAACCGTACTCCCGTTTTACAAAACAGTACCCACTAAGGCAAAATCACTCCGTTTACTTCTGAGGGATTACGTAGACTGACGCCATCAGGACGTGACTTGCTTCGAGAATCAATCGGGTGTTATCGGAGTTTGAAAATCACGCATCTGAATTTCAGAATACGAATCTTCGGACACCTATCCCAGCGCGTACCCCACGTATTTCAAGGGTTCCTTCGATAGCTATTGTCTTAGTGTATCAATTCAACGTGTATTCGGATCCTTTATCAATTCGCTGAGAGGACTTTTGTACCGAGCGTGGTGTCTATCAAATCCTTCTTCGGGGAGAACGCGACCATCATCCACGAGCGAAATTTCCAATTAATTCTCATTGTCGCTGTGCTCCCAGTTCTTGGAACCACCATGCTTTCCCCCATACTGGATTCGCTTATAACCCCACTGGACACGACTGCCGCTCGCATTGGCCTCGTGATCTCCGTCTTCAGCGCTCCAGCGATTTTCTTGTCTCCTTTCGCTGGCGTATTAGCTGATCGTGTTGGCCGTAAGCCAATCCTCGTGAGCACCATCTTATTATTTGGAGTTAGCGGTATCGCGATCGCTTTCACGTCGGAATTTTCCGTCGTCCTCGGGCTTCGATTACTGCAAGGAATTGGAATTGCGGGAATTCGCCCGACTGTCACGACCGTAATCGGTGATATTTTCGCAGAATCACGGCCGAAGGAAGCTGCCGGCCAAGGACTCAGGTTAACCACAAGCAATATCAGTGGAATCATCCTCCCTGTCACCGCCGGAATCCTCGTCATATTTGCGTGGCAATATCCATTTTTTCTCTATGGCCTTGCGATCCCCATCGCAGTCGCGATCCAACTCTGGTTCGATGAACCAAGTGAAATTAGTCCCCCCTGTACAGAGGAATCAGAACCGTTCACAACGGGACTTGTTCGACTCCTCGTTCATCCACGGGTTGTAATCTTACTCATTGGATTGAGTCTCCCATATTTTGTGTGGATCGGGTTCGTCACCTACAACTCAATTATCGTCGTTACGCTGCATGACGGAACTGCACCCCAGGCCGGAGTTTTTGTCGCAATTTGGACGGGAGTTGCTGCGATGGCGGCAACACAAGTCGGCCGAATCACTGCGGCATTCCCTGAACAATTACGCCCGCTCATTGTCACAAGCGCCCTCTTAGGCGGCGGTTTCACCGTGTTCCTGTTCGCTCAATCAACGGTAACCGCAGTATTTGGGCTTGTTCTGGCAGGCGCGGGGGGTGGCACGACGTTCTCGATGTATCGAAGCGTAATTACTGGGTTATCCCCAATGTATCTCCGAGCAAGTCTTGTGAGTATTTCCTCTGCGATCGGTCAACTCACCACCACGCTCACACCCATTCTCATTGGCGGTCTCATTGCATTCCTGACCCCTACGTTCGGATTTGCATCATCTGTTAAATTAGCTGGTATCACTACTGCGATCCTTGGCGGCGGCGGCAGTATTCTGTGTTTATTAATCGCCCGTATCCTTGCCCCGAATCCGTCGACTTCTAGGCACGATACATAATTTTCAAAAACCCTTGCACCGATCGGAATGGACAGGCAGACGCCGAGGGTGAGATTTGAACTCACGAGTCCTCTCGGACAGTTGCTCTCGAGGCAACCGCCTTGGCCGGGCTAGGCTACCTCGGCTCTGGTAGCGCTTATTCAGGAGAATTGCTTAGCGGTTACGACTTCTCATTCGGACCGCGGCACATAAGGATGCGGGGCTCTCCCATTGGCGTATGGACAGTGAAGAGGCGAGCGAAGTATGTTCAACTGTTCTTGAGGAAGTCAGACGAGCAGTCATCATCGACCCTGTTCCTCTCGAACTTATTCTCGCCGGGATCCTCGCACGCGGACACATTTTACTAGAGGATGTGCCGGGTACGGGGAAAACATTACTCGCGAGGAGTTTTTCTTCTGCGCTTGGTTTGTCTTTTAGCCGGATTCAATTCACCCCGGATTTGTTACCGACTGATGTCACTGGAACACATATTTTCAATGAAAAAGACCGGGTTTTCGAATTTAGAAAAGGCCCCATATTCGCAAATGTGGTATTGGGAGATGAGATAAACCGCGCCCCACCAAAGACCCAAGCAGCGTTACTGGAAGCGATGGAGGAACATCAAGTTACCGTGGGAGGGGAGACATCGACTCTCCCGGATCCGTTTTTTGTCATGGCAACGCAGAATCCTGTCGAAACAGAAGGAACGTTTCCGTTACCTGAAGCGCAAATAGATCGATTCGCGATCAAGACAAGTATCGGGTATCCCGATTTCGATGGCGAAGTTGAGTTGCTCCATCGCCGTGGCGACCGAACTGATCGTTCACCGAGTGTAGACAGCGTATTGGCGGGTCAATCGGATGTGAGGGAGTTACAAGCGGTACCCGAATCAATTCATGTTGATGACGATGTCAATGAATATGTCGCCCACCTCTCTCGCTCGACGCGGGATGATCGTCGCGTCGCGGTGGGTGTTTCTCCACGGGGGACCCAGCGATTATTTGAGATTGCACGGGCACATGCGGTGGTTAAGGGTCGTTCGTTCGTGACACCTGACGACGTCAAAGCCGTTGCCAGTGCAGTGTTAGCGCATCGCCTCGTCCTGACCCCCGAAGCGAGCGTTGGTGAGGAAACAAAAGAGTCGATCATCCAGTCTGTTCTCGATTCAATTCCGGTCCCGACCGTCCAATAGCTCTTATTCTTTTAGGACCGATAGCAGGACTATTGCAGCAAACAATAGGAGAATTAGTGCTGCGACAGGTTGCCCACCCGAGGCTATTTTGAAAATGATATACCCGGTGAGGACGGCGATGATTCCTACCAGGGTACTATTTGCGAAATGCGAAAGTTCCGCTCGTTGTGTTTTTGCGTTTCTCCCGAGTTGCTCTCCAACGTTAATGGCGTGTTCTCCGGTATCCCATGAGAGGACGACAGCGGTCATACCGACGAGGAGTTGTTCAGTGGAAGTTTGGAATATCCCGCCGGCGATAATTCCAATGAATAAAAACACGGTTCCGATTGAAAGGATTTTCCGTGAGCTACTGACGAGCCCTAGTGTGAAGATGATGATCCCAAGCGTACCAACTGCCGTCGCAAACGGATTATCCATTGCAACGAGAGCGATTCCTGCTGTTATGAACGCCAAGAGTGAACTGGTTTTTGCGGCTCGTTGATTGATACTTGTCATCCTTCCAGTTGGGTATGGCCGAGTATAATGTCAGAGAGGGTTTCATCCGGCTCCCAGTTGATCACGGGAATGCCCTGTTGGTGGAGTGACTCTAATCGGAGAATTCGTTCGACTCGAGCCAACCGTTGCCCTGGTGTCTTTGTGTTCGTGACATTTGGGCTGACAACCGTAACTCGATGACCACTTGAGTCGAGTCTGGCTGTGGCGACTTGGACATTGTCATCGGTCATCGGTGAAAAAAAGATGATTTGAGCGTTCGCCGGAATTCGTTTCAGTAGTTCTTTGATTTGGAGTGTAGCGACGATTTGCTGATCAGTGGGATGCGGGGAAAACGAAGGATTCGAGGCTAACTCTTGTCGTACCGTCGAAGCGTGATTATCTCCCGTGTTCGGTGGTAACCAGAACGGGATGGGATTGAGGGCTGAGAGCCCTACGCGATGACCATCTTGGATCAATGTTGAGAACACTGAATAAGCGGCTTCTACATTCCGGTCAACGGCATGGTTTTCTCCTCCGACGTACGCGCTTCTCCGCGAGTCGATCAAGAGCACGACGGTTGCCCGATGGCGTTCAATATATTCGATTGTAGTCAGATCACCGGTTTTAGCGAGGCGGTTCCAGTCAATCCGACCGATCGGGTCTCCTGGACGGTAGTCTCTTGTTGCGTGAAATTCGACCCCTGCGCCGGCGGATTTCGATTCAACTGAACCGGCAAAATGCACGGTTTTGGCGCGTAAGGGGAACGAAATTGGCATTGGTGTGAGGGAGGGAATGCACGTGATCTTCGTTGGTTCCTCATAGGTAGTTTCGATTTCTATTGCGCCACTTTGATCCCGCGCAAGGATCGTCACCGGCGTGAATTCGTGTTCTCCACGTCTTGCCGTGATTGTGTAGGTGAATTCGGCTGATTTTCCCGTTCTGAGGGCTGTCCCGAGGCGCGGAGAATTGGCAGTGACGCGTAATCTAGACGGGACGCCATCAATGACTCTAAGATCGGTGAGCGTGGGGCCTGTGTTGGTTATTTCGAGAGAGACTTCAACTTCCTCCCCGGGTTGTGGGGAATCTGTACTGATTCGTCGATTGATGGAAAGGGAAACTGACGGAGCAGTTGTGGTAGAGGCATACGTACTGTAAGCTAGTCCGACGATACTCGCGAGAAGAAGGCCAGGCCGGCTAAGGATGATACCAATTCCAGCGGAGATAAATGCGACAGCGACGATGCCGTGCCATCGGTTTGTTTCCCGCTCGATCATCTGTTTTCCCACAGTGAGACGATTTCATCCGTCGTCCGGATCGCCACTCGTCGTTTATACGAACCGGAACTGACCCTAGATTGAAGTCTAAACCCCATCGGGGAGTTCGGAGCGTCACTCCCGCCGAGAAATGCTGCTGCGATCGGATCATTCGTCCATTCTCCGGTTTCGAGTTGTCGTCTGGCTGTTTCGTTCGAGATGTCTTGGGTCCGGGTGAGGACATCAACGGCGGTACTTTGCAGTCGTTGTTTGATTCGTTCTTCCTCACTCGCGGTGCCTCGCGAATAGACTCCACGCAAGTGCTGGATTCGTTCATCGAAATCCTCCCCGGGTATTGGCGTAGTTTCCCTTTTTTCGATCGGAGGTATTTTCGCTTGCTCGATCTGGGTATGTCGGCGTGTTTGGACAGATCGGAAGCCTTGAATGAGAGCGATGAAACCGATGATCACGGTTGTTGTCTGTGGGAGTGAGAGTGATCCAGCTGTACTGGGAAATGCTATGAGGAATACCGCGAACGCGATGGCCCCAACCCCAACGGTGATAAGAAAGTCCCGTAGTCGTGTCACGATTCAGTGTCTCCGTTTGATTCCCGAGTGATTTCTTCTATTGCTTCTTCAGCTTCTGTTTCTGATTCGGGTGTGGGTTGTTTTGTGCCGTATCTGATTTCCTCGAAAAGGGCGGTAAGCCGTTCCACAGCGCCTGGGTGTTTTCCGTCCTCGATGGCTTGTTGCGCGTACTCTCGTGGTGCACTTGTTTTTGGCCGGGAAATATCGACTTCTTCGGTCATTTTCTTCCAGGCCTGATAGATTTTATTATCAGCGATTACTGAATTATCCGGAAGGGTCAGCGATTGATTTCCTTCCACTGATTTAGTGCTTATTTGCCA
>CAZITY010000002.1:0-87066 GCA_964542445.1 uncultured Halobacteriales archaeon
TCTCATACGCGATCGAAGCCTCCTGACTCAAGGTATGAATTCCTCGATGGACATTCGCATTCGTTGAATAATAGTACTCTACGATCGTTTCAACGACTTGTTTGGGCGTTTGAGTAGTGGCGGCGTTATCGAGATACACGAGAGGAGTATCGTCAGAGAGAGTGCGATTGAGAATCGGGAAATCATCGCGTATCTCTTGGACATTGAGGATGTCAGACTCTCGAACACTCATTATCCAACTATTGGTTTGTATACCTAACACTCCTTCGGTCAGCAAGGTTACCTGACTGCTTCCCGGCGATTTAGTCGTTGAAAGTAATATCTATACGTCTCACGACATTACAGATAGGTGTTTGATAAGTCCATTTGCTAGTGAATCGGGCGGTGTTGTAAATGCGTGTTAAGCCGATTCCGAATACGCCAGCGGCAACCGTTAGCTTGGCTGGTGAACTGGCGTTAGTGATCGCTGACTATCATGCGGGAATAGAAACTGCGTTTCGATATGAAGGGCTGGAAATCGAAAGCCGTGAGCAAGCCCGAAGAGAGTCAGTTGTCAGATTAATTCGACAAGTCGATGCAGATAAAGTTATTTTTCTGGGTGATTTGGCGCATTGGATCGGGGAGCCGTATGGTGCTGAACTTGATGAATTACAACAACTCTTAGCTGCAGTTACTGATATTGTTCCTGCCACGTTGATCAAAGGCAATCATGACGGGAAAATAGAGGATGCGATTGATATTCCTGTATCACCATCGGACGGTCTTGTTATCGATAATGTTGGGTTCGTGCATGGCCATACAAACCCAAGTGAAGAAGTGGTATCAGCGGATATTGTCTGTAGCGGTCATGAACACGTGACGGCTAGCATTGAGGATTCAGTAGGTGGGCGGCGAATTGAACGCGCTTGGTTACGAGGGTCATTGACCCCTGATGGATTTTCGCACGTGGACCCAGCCCGCGTGACGGGGAAATTGATTGTTTTCCCTGCTTTTAACGATCTGGTTGGTGGGACGTGGGTGAATACCGCACATCAAGATTTCCTCGCCCCATTTCTACCTAAAGGGATCTCAGACGGAGAACTTTATTTACTTGATGGCACTCGCCTCGGAAACTATACCGCAATTTAATTCGTCATAGTGGAGTGCTCGTCCCAGAACCTGGTTAATTGTGACTCGAGGAAATCCGGTTGCATCGTGATGAATTCGTCTTGTTCATCTGGTGATAAGTACTCAAATACAGAGGCATAGGAATGACTAGCTGTGTATCGGTTATCCACGAGTATCCGGACGCCAACTTCCTCGGGTCCCCGGATTACTCGTCCCAATGCTTGGCGAGCTCGACGAACGGCTGGGATGCTAAGTGCGTAGTCAAACGCGTGATTCGCGCCGAATTCTTCTCCGTACGCGTGTTTTACGGCTTGCACGCGAGGGGATCCTATATTCACGAGTGGAAGACCAATAACGGCACATGTATGGAGTTTATCCCCATCGTAATCCACACCCTCAGTAAGGGTACCACGGGCGCTCGTCACGAGTACTTTGTCGTCTCCGCTGAAGAATGATTGTTTCAATTCGTTTGTTTCCGTATTGCTTGACGAATAATCAGTGATCACTGGTTTGGAAATTGCATCTGCGAGTAGGTCTCCGGCCCATGTGGCTTCGGCATAATTCGGGAGGCACAATAAGATGTTTCCGTAACTTTCCGCAATCAGTGTTATTATAGACGCGTATTGTTCTCGAACTCGTGTCGTTGCTCCAGTGTCAAGAGCACCTCTATTACTCGCGGTGTACGGCGGGGCATCGATAATCCAACTCGCCCGATTTTTGCTCGGAAACGGCATATCGTAACTTCGCTCAATCACTGGTCGTTCTGAGAATGACTGCTCGGTTTGGAGGTGATTAAGCCCGGTGACTTCCCTGAACACGTCGATTGGTTCTAATGTCGCACTCATTAAGATCCCACCACCGATCCCAGCGAATATCGATGCGAGTGCATCGCGGGGTAAACAATTATATTGGTGCAATCTGGGTGTATAGGACTCTCCCCATTCGTACTCGATAGGTGAGGATTGTTTCGAGGAGTATTCGAGTTCTATTTCTCTGAAATACGACCCGTTATCTTGCGTTTTCCATCGTTGAAATAGTGCTCCGATGGCACCGACTACGCAGCTTCGATCTGGATTGATCGTGTGATGGATTTCTTCTACGACGTCACCGATTAATCTGAGAGAATTCCAGAATTCATCATCGTACCCTTTCGATTCCGCCCACGATGAAAGTTCATCTTGTTCGGTGGTACTTGGATCGCGAAGTGGGATTTCTATCGTTTTCTTGGTCTCGTTTGAGGGATCACGGTGGGTGTGCTGTGATTTGAGGTAGTCGTCTACGGTTTCATGGACCCAACCAAGTATATCCGTGAAAAAAGAAATCACTCGGGAAATATCTTGGAGTGCAAGAGCAAATTCATCGAGGTATGCCGCAATTTGCTCTCGGTTTTCGGATGTTTCATTTGCATACCGCAGTAGGAACTCCAGATCGCCTCTGGCGTGGCGAATGGATTGTGTACCGATTGTATCACTGAGTAAATCGCGCACTCGATCCTCTAGTCGGTGGGCTTCATCAATAATTACGAACGTGGACTCATCGATCACGGTTTCCGTTAAGTGGCGGGTTTGTTGATCGAACAGGTGATTATAATTCCCTATTATTACGTCAGCGTTCTCAAGGAGTACGCCCATTGCTCGATGCGGACAGATCCCGTGTTTTACGGCGGCAGGGAGGTACTCGGTTACGTCAAGTACTTGGTTCGTACCGGTATCGAATCCCAACGGGGATCCTTTATTTCTAGCATACCACTCAGCTTCAAACGGACAATAGTGAACCTCCTCGGACGAATCAGTCAGTGATTCGGGTGCAGTTGGCAGGTGCCGCGGGTACGGTGCGGTTTCTGAGTGTATTTCTAGTGGACTAGAGAAGGTTTGGTAGGTGTTCGCTGCATCTCTTGCATTCGACACGAGAGAATCAGCGATGGTCGAATCCCACCACGTTTCTGCAGATTCCCGCACCCCTTCTATGCTGTTAGAACGAGCGTTTTCGTCAGGTAACGACGCTTGGGGTCCGCTGTTAGTTGTTGTTTCGATGAGACTCGCCGTAGTATCTCGTAATTCTTCACACTCTGTGTTCACTGGGGAATCGAACACGTTCTCGATACCGTACGGACAAAGATCTGTTTTACCAGTGAGGGTAACCCCAGTTACTGGGGTGTCGATGGTTTGATTAATTGTCCGTAAGTCGCTCACGAATTGCTGGAGTTGTTGTTTCACTGCAGTTACGACGAGGACATTATCGTACTCTCGTGATTCCTGGACCAATGTAACTGCCGCGGTTAATGCTGCCATCGTTTTCCCTGTGCCGCACGGCCCTTCCATCACGAAAAACCCTTGTTGTTCTCCTGCTGAAATACCGGATTGAATAGCGTTTACTTGGTTAGGGTAGGGCTTATCAAACCCGAAGAAATCCTCCCACGCGCCGTCGGGTACCGTATTTAATGAAAAGGCTGGATTTTGGTCTTCATCATTCGACACAGTACTCAATCCGTCTTGCTATCTTACTCGGCTTCGAACCGTATGAATCCTCTTTTCCACTGTCCTCGAGTCATTCGTAATCAGCGAATGTCGTTCGGGTAATCCCCGACTGGATTTCTGAGAACGCGTCCACTTTCACAAACTCTAGGTCGTGGTCGCGGAGGGTTCGCTTGACTTTCTCACTTGCTGTGGGGGCGACAAGAATCCCACGTGTACTCGGATTCGATTCTCGGTATAATGATAAATATCGTCTGAGTTGGTCGACATGGGTGAGTGCGGCTTGGCGCCGTTTCACTTCAATGATAACTGGATCTCCGCGGGTATCGTGTGCGAAAAAATCAATACTCCCGTACGGCGTGGGCCGTTCGTGCTCAATAATTCGGAGGTCTGGTTCAATCGCATCAGGGTTCTTCTCGATGTATTGATGCATGTCTGATTCAGTTCCTTCCAGCCGTAATGGCGCTGTGTCATCGGCATCGAAGCGCGTAATTGAATACACGTCGTGGACAACGACCGTGATGGTTTCTTCGGGATTAGATCGTCGAGATCGAATCACTGGGTGATCACTCGTTTCCTCGGCCACGATGGTACTTCCCGGTGGTTGCCAATTAACAGGATCATGATCTCGTGGTCGGTGGACCAAGATCGTTCCATCGGGTTTACAAATCACAATTCGTTCTCCGGGCCCGAGGTACCCAGCCGCTCGTCCATCGTAATCAACCTCACAGTTTATACACAACACCACAACCGCGTTTTCTCTGAGTGATTGGTTCACAACTCGGATAAATTCAGGAATAGTAGGTTGTGAAAACTGCGTTACACCCATTGATGCTACTCAGGCACCTGATCCACTAATAAGGTCTTATTCTCTCCAAGTGCATCATCTCATCCACACGGTTGTTGTCCCTGGTGAGTTCGCGGATTCTATCATTCGGATTAAGGGTAACACAAATGGGATTATAGCCCCTAGGTGGACTGAATGACAGAACCGGGGAATGATCCGTTGTTTGGGGCCAATGAGTCAACGGATTCCCCAAATATTATTCTCCATATCGATATGGATTGTTTTTATGCAGCCTGTGAACGACTTCGTGAACCAGACCTTGCGGGTGAACCGGTTATAATTGGCATGGGTTATGACGCCGATGATCCTTCGGGGGCCGTAGCGACTGCCAGCTATGAGGCGAGAGAACATGGTATCGAAAGCGCGATGCCGATCAGTGAGGCTTTAGAGATCCTACCGCGGCGAGTCGATAAGTCTGATGATAGGGCCGAACCAAGTGGACTGTATCGACCGGTTGATATGGAGTATTACTCTGACATTAGTCAACAAGTAAGGGATATTCTCCGGACCTTCGCCGATGTCTTCGAACCCGTGAGCATCGATGAAGCCTACATGGATGTAACTGAGCAAACTACGTGGGAATCAGTAAGGCAGTTTGCTTGCCGGATCAAGGATCGAATAACTACTGAGGTCGGTGTCACGGCGAGTATCGGTGTTGCTCCCACGAAAAGCGCAGCGAAGATTGCCAGCGATCGTGATAAACCCGATGGGCTTGTTATCGTCCATCCCGGCGAGGTGCAGGGCTTTTTTTCAGGTCTTTCCATCGAAGCGGTCCACGGTATCGGCCCCGTTACAGCAAGTCAGCTTCGGGAGATGGGTATTGAAACCGCCGATAAACTTGCGGAGACTGATCCAGCCTTGCTAGAATCAGAATTCGGGTCACGGGGGCGTGAATTCTATGATCGTATCCATGGGATTGACCCCCGGCCAGTGACCCCACCAGACGACCCAAAAAGTCTGTCGAAGGAATCCTCTGTATCAGAACCGCTCGTCTCTATTGCGGAGAAACAATCGAAGATTGAATCATTGGCCGAACGCGTCGCGAAACGCGCTCGGGAGAAAAACGCGATGTATCAAACCATCGGAATCAAAGTTGTAACTCCACCATACGAAATCAATACCCGCGAGCATTCCCTAAACGGCCCCGTGCAGGACACTGACTTAGTGCGTTCTATAGCGTTTGACTTACTCGATGAATTCTCTGATACCCCGATTAGGAAATTCGGGGTTCGGGTGTCGAATTTATCATTCACCGATCGGAACCAAGCAGATCTTGCCTCTTGGAGTACAGGTGACGAGCCATCCCCACCGGATCTCAGTGTTTCTGTTCACGCTCGACGGCAATCTGGTCAATCGACACTGCTTGATTTTATTGATCACTAACCGGTATGCGAATTACTCTGCTAGTCATCCAGTTAGGTTGACGATCGTCGTTAACTTTCACTCTACTTGGAGAACGAACAACTGTCCGAGACTTTAACGATACAATTCGTCTCATGAATCATCCCCCCGATAAATGCCCGATGTGTAACAGACAAACTCTTCGCTACCAAGAAGGATGCACACAATGCCACACTTGTCAATGGACAGCGTGTAATTATTGATACCACTCCCAATCTCACGAATCGGTAATTATCTCGTCGACCGCTTCGAGGATTTCTTCTGCGTGCTCCTCGGGCGACACGTCATTAAAAACTCGTTTTATTTTTCCGTCACGCCCGATCACGAACGTATTCCGGAACACCCCGTCGAAAGTATTCCCAAACATCTTTTTTTCTCCATACGACTCATATTGTGATGCGACTTCCCCTGTTTCGTCGCTCAATAAATCAAAGGGTAGATCGTATTTTTCATGGAATTTTTTAATATCCCCAACGGGATCATCACTAATCCCAAATACGGTGACGTTCCTCTCCATAAAGCCATCCCAGTCGTCTCGAAACCCACACGCTTCGGTCGTACACCCCGACGTATCAGCTCGCGGATACAAGTATACAACGACGATTTCATCTTCAAACTCATCTAATGCCACCAGTTGACCATCTTGATTTTTCAATTCGAAAGAAGGTGCGATTTCATTTACACTTGGCATGCTAGAACACTACGCTTGATACCCCGATAAAGAACGCTACTCGCAACTGAACAGTATTTCCGCATGAACGACGATCACTCCTACCTAATAGATACTTTATTGATTATCAAATTTCGTTTGAATGAACGGTTCAACGTTTTCTAACTCGTCTAGCCTGGATTCTGTCGTAACGACTTTTTCCGTTTCAGCAAGGGGCACTGATAAACTAATATCCTTTGTCCGACCGTACCGTCCCTTACTTACTACCACGGCATTCACAATTCCAAGCATGTCGAGTTCGTCAATCAAATCAGTCACTCGACGCTGCGTTAACACGTCCGCACTAACCTGATTACACAATCGCTTATACGTATTAAACACCCGGCCAGTATTCGTGTCAGTTACGCCATGCTTCTCAAGGAGAATGATCGCATACAGCACGATTTTAGATTGGGTCGGTAACGTCGTCACAACCTCCACAACGCGATCCAATTCCAATTTATCTTGGGCCTGCCGAACGTGTTTTTCTTTCACCGTATCCATCGGTTCTCGCTCCGTTAATTCCCCGGCTGTTCGTAACAAATCAAGCGCCCGGCGGGCATCACCATGCTCTTGCGCAGCAAATGCTGCACACAACGGAATCACATCCGGTGACAACGCATCCGGTTTGAATGCGGTTTCCGCCCTGTGCTCAAGAATATCCCGTAATTGATTTGCATCATAGGGGGGAAAGACAATTTCTTCTTCTCCCAGACTCGATTTGACGCGCGGATCGAGGAATTCAGTGAATTTCAAATCATTACTGATCCCCATGATAGACAGCTTTGCTTGGTCGAGATCTGAATTCATCCGTGATAAATTATACAACGTATCATCGCCACTTTTCTCAACGAGTTTATCGATCTCATCGATCATCACAATGACTACCCGTTCTCGATAATCGACCGCGTCGAATAACTCGCTATACACCCGGTCGGTCGGCCACCCAGTCATCGGGACTTCTTCGAACCCGTCACGCTCAGATTTGAGTCGGGTGATGGTCTCTTCGATTTCTTCTACGGACGAAAATTCACTTTGTTCTAGGGATGTTTTCCCGTCAGTCACGTCGGTTTTTGTTGTTTCTAACGTTTCGATGCGCTCCGTGATGTAGGTGCAGTTGTCGTCAATGAATTTGTTCGCAAGCTGCGCCAATACTCGATACTTGGTGTCTGTTACCTCACAATTAATGTAGACGACTTCGCACGGTACCTCGTATTGTTTTGATGACTCGGATAATTCTTGACTAACGTATTTTGCACTTGCTGTCTTCCCGGTCCCGGTTTTTCCATAAATAAGGATATTAGACGGGGTATCCCCTCTAAGTGCGGATGCTAGTATCGTCGCGATTGTCTCTATTTGTGAGTCTCGATGCGGCAGGTTTGTCGGCGTGTAGGACGGGCGTAAAACGTCTTTTTGTTCGAATATCGGGTCGGATTCTAGTATGTCAGAGAAGAGTCCTGATGCTCCGGACTCTTCGTTGTTCATTATTTCGTTAACATCTGGTATCTCATTATTGATAGCTTCGGCGGAGTTGTTTCCGTTAGTTCGGTGCCGGCCTGCAGATCCCTTATCATTTAAATTATGTGACAACTCTTCATCTGAGAGCGGTCGGTTCGACTTTGAATCCTTATCGGCCATATTTGTTCTCAAGTGCAGCGCCCGAACCATCACCGAAATTCAATTGGAATGTCACACCAACAACTATTGACTCCCCCACTAACTAGAGCCAATTGACGGTTCTTCTGGGCCCCGCTTATCGTAGAGAAATCAGTCGAATCCCAGGGTCATAAAATCTTCCTTTGCCCTTGTCAAACTGGTATTATCAACTTACAATTACTTTTTGTAATCAGTGAAATCACTAGTGAAATTTCCAAACTAATGGGTAGATTCCTCAGAAAACTCCACATCCATTTCCATCGGCAAAACCGATCTAGTTTATACCAACCGACGTTTTAATTAGTTATTACATTTAATTATTTGATCATTTGTTCATTAAAATATAAGGAAAAAAGAGAGAAAAAATATCGCTCCCAATACCTGGCGCAAAACACTGCAAGCAAATGCAAATATCACAATTGAGGCGGACTTGTTTCAGCACTCAACCGAAGTGACTACGGTGAAAACGTGTTGCATCCTAGATTCGGTACAGTGTTATTTATACCATAGGTAACTTTCCGAGCCTTTGCGCTCGACATAGACTTCAGTCGAGTCTTCCGGTGTCGTATTAGCAAATGAAATCAGATTTTGTAATTCCATGTCAGTCACTGCAACACGATTACCTTTTCTCTCGGAACCAGTTGAGACCGGTGTGCTGATATCTGGGGTGACTTCTTGAGCATTACTCATATCACTCTATTCCCTCGATAACAACATCAAACTCCGGCAAGCAAACCGAAAGTGAAAAACGACAGCTAACGCTACTAAATTCCCCGAGAATACAAATTCTACCGATTGAATTTTTCTTTCTGTGTAAGCCGTAGCAATAAGTAATCTCACAAGGTACGAATCAGTAGGACAACTGTTACGTTCCCATGATATCTCTCACGGATGGAATCAATATTGACCTCCCCAATGGATCTACCATAATCGCCGATGGTCATGCTGACACTGCAGATCACACCATCATCAGCCATGCCCACACCGACCATCTCACCAATAACCTATCCTCGTCACTACTTTGTTCCCCTATTACTGCATCGCTCATCAAATCCCGAACCAACGCTACGGTTCCTGATTATTCATCAAGTACACCACAGATCACGTTGATTCCCTCTGGCCATATACTCGGTTCTCGAGCGGCGCTTATAGAAGACAAATACCGGATCCTATACACTGGTGACCTCTGTACACGCGACCGATACTACCTCGACGGGTTCACCCCACCCAACGCAGACATCCTCATTATTGAATCAACCTACGGAATCCCTCCATACAAATTCCCAGATCAAGCAACACTAACCACCCGAATCAACAACTGGATCACCGAAAATCAAGATTCACCTTTGTTTCTCTTTGGGTATTCCCTCGGACGAGCCCAAAAACTCCATTACATCGCGAGCAATCACCCTGCTATTTCCTCAATTTATGCCGCCGACCCAATCGCAACAATCAACCAGACCATTACAGACAACACCGATGTATCGTTCACCGCCAAACCATTCAACCAATCCCACTCCTATGACCCAGGAGACGTTATAATTCTCCCAACCCACTACAGCCGCCGAGACAGCATTAATTCCTTAATCGAGAGTTCAAACGGTATCAAAGCCGGATTTTCTGGATGGGCCGTCACTGATTCGTATCGCTACCGCGGCGGTTATGACATCACCTTTCCCCTCTCCGATCACTGCGATTTCACCGAACTATTAGACGTTGTCAAAACGGTTGACCCCGATGAAATCTATACCCACCATGGCTTTTGCACCGAGTTCGCAACCTACCTCGCCCGCGAACACGATTATAACGCCCAGCCACTACTTAAAAACCAAACCACGATTGACTCCTTCACGTGAATACCCTCCCTGTAACAATAGCCGATTCACTCTTCCAGCCTATTAGTCACGTAACTCTCTAATCTGCTCAATATTCCACTCGTACCCCTTCTCATCCTCAGGCGTCTCCAAAGCCATTGGCAAACCCCGGAAATCCGGGTGATTAATCAACAATCGGAACCCCTCATTCCCAATCTCTCCTTCACCAATATGTTCGTGTTCGTCTTTTGCTGAATCAAACGGATGCTTCGAATCATTCAAATGAAGATAATGTACGTTATCCACGCCGATTGTTTGATCAAGCGAATCCATCATTTCCGTCAGGCCAGATTCAGTCTTGAAATCATACCCGCCCGCGAACAAATGACATGTGTCAAGACACACGCCGAGATCGTCATAGCCAAACGACGAGACAGAGATCATTGTATCTAGTTGATCGAATGATTTCCCAAGTGACGTTCCTGCTCCGGCTGTATTTTCCAATAACACTGTTACATTATCTGGGATGTCCAATTTGGACAACCGCTCCCCGATATTCTCGATTCCTTGCTCTACACCCGCTCCTGTATGCGAGCCAGGGTGAAACGTATAATACGGGATGTCTAACATACTCGCGGCATTTATTTCGGCTTGCACCGTTTCCACGGACCGCTCGCCTAGATCATCCTTTGGAGTCGCAAAATTAATGAGATACGTTCCGTGGACAATCCACGGCCCGACCTCCGCATCCGTCGACGCGTCGACAAACTCGGACGCTTCCCCCGCCTCTACCTCATTAACCGCCCACCCTCTTGGTGATCCAACAAAAATCTGTCCACAATTCCCACCGAGGTCTACCTCTCGGTTCACTGCTTGGGAAAACCCTCCACTAATTGAAACATGAGCGCCTACACGCATTGTATTTCTATTCACACCATCAATCTGCATAAAACCATAATAAAGCCTCCAATGCTTACCACCATACCACCGGACTGTCTCCTATGAATCTCGTTACTTGAACCTCAAGTATACACATCTCCAAAAATCCGTAGTACTGGTGAAGCACTCCCGAAACGACCTGATACCTCATTAGTACCTGCTTGTTGTTCTAGAGTCCGCCATTCGTCAGACAGACCACAATCTTTCGTGTAATAAGTATTATATTTCTGTCCCGCCCTATATTTCGAACGAACCACAAGAAATGGCCATTCGCACAAAGGATTTAGACGCTACTCCACTAGGAGGCCTACGGAATGAGTAGCACCAACAGGAAGGAGTTCATCGTTGCGACTGAGGAAGCCCGAACACTCCCAGCGAATGAACTCCTCACCGGCCGAGGATTCATTACTGGCAAATCAGGAAGCGGAAAAAGTAACACAATGAGCGTTATCGCAGAAGAACTCCTTGATGGCGGCTACAACCTCCTTATTGTCGATACTGACGGCGAGTATTTCGGGCTCAAAGAAAAATATCAACTCCTTCATGCCGGCGCTACTGATCGATGTGATATCACCGTAACTTCCGAACATTCAAAACGACTTGCCGAACTCGCTCTGAAACAAAACCTCCCCGTCATCCTTGATGTCTCTGGCTTCAACGATGTCGATGAAGCGAAAAAACTGATACAAGGTGTTGTCAATGAACTCTTTGTTCTCGAAAACACCCTCAGGAAACCTTTTTTGCTGATTGTAGAAGAAATGCAGGAATACCTCCCCCAATCTGGCGGATCTGATGACTTATCCAAACTTCTTCTTCGTGTCGCCAAACGGGGACGAAAACGCGGCCTAGGATTATGTGGGTTGAGTCAACGTCCATCTGCCGTTGATAAAGACTTTATCACACAATGCGATTGGTTGGTCTGGCATCGGTTAACATGGGAAACTGATCTTGGTGTCGTAGAGAGCATCCTCGGGCGCGACATCGCGAATGAAATCCCCGAATTACGGGATGGGGAAGCATACCTTATGACTGATTGGGATGAATCAATCGAACGCGTTCAATTCAGACAAAAAACAACCTTTGATGCTGGCGCCACCCCGGGACTGGAGGGCTACGATCGACCGGATATCTCATCGATAAACGATGTGACTGCAACCGAATTACTCGATTCTGAGGAAGAAATACCACTCGCAGACACATCCACTGGCCATCCTCCTCCGCAGGACGAACCTTCACAGCAACCTAGCACCGCGGATGCGTCTTCCGAGGAATCCTCATCCAGTGAATCAACTGATCCGCCAACTGATTTTGAGGACGAACTAAATCTCGTGGTCAACCAAGTCGAACGAACGGACCCGGATACGACTGATCCAACCGAACTGCAAGCCCGACTCCAAGAAGAACGAAAACGAAACGAAATTCTCGAAGGTGAAATCAAGGAATTGAAAACAATTATCGACACTTTGGATCGGCCAACTCACACTAAGCAAGACAACGACACCGGACCAACCCCCAATCAAAACGATATATTTTCCGAAAACAGTGTAGATGGACCGGCAAATATACTCGTCGAAGCCGGATTGCTAGTAACATACCTGTTGTTCAAACTAGGGAATAGTTTCCGTCGCGGAATCGTCACTATCCAACAACACATTGGATTAACTCCAACAATCTCCCAACCCACCCGTAGTCACGCGTACCCAATTATCCTTGATGGCCCGGAATCTCGCCGAAGGGAATTAACAAGAAAATACGTCGTCCCAGGAACGATCCTCATCCTTATCCTTGGGTTCGCCTCACTTGTCCTACTTATTATTTAACTTTTAAATCCCGCCACCTGTCGATCGGTCCGTATACTCTCGCCAATGCCGAATCCCCCAATATCCAATACCCGTTCCGACGAGCGCAGCAGCGACGAAATAAAACACAAGCTGTCGACCAAATACTTCTTCCGGCACCAGAAATGAAAACAAAATCCCTTCTACCGTAAGCGTCGTCGCGACAAACGTCACCAACCCAATCGCTGTCGCCGTTAATATTATTACTCGACTGTCTGTCCCGAACTCTTCGAGGAACAAAATCGTACTCACGAACGCGATTCCCATAATAATCAAATAATACGGTAACCGACCACCGACCCCGCTCGTTCTCCCTGTAACAATCCCGAGGATCCCCACGAAACTGGCCGTTAATACAAACGTTGAAATCCCGATCAAGAGAAGTGCGCGAATAATAAATCCCTGAGTTTCATCCGGGATTCCCATGTGAAGCGCATCAAAGGGAACCACTATAAGCCTACTGTGTTCTCCTACTCTCCTTCACTGGAGTCACTGCACTACTGGCGGTTCACGAAGCAAATCATTCTGTTGCAGAAACTCCCATAATTCTCGGTATACCCACCGACCAGAACGCTTCTCTCCAGTATCACGTTGCCCGGCGAGCGTTTCCCAATCGCCGATAAGCGTACACCGTTTCTTCCCACGAGTCAAAGCTACATTCAACCGACGGGGGCCTTCCTCAGGGAATCCAAGAAACCCGATATTTCCCGTCGAATTAGACCGGACAAACGACACGACTATCGCGTCGCGTTCGCTCCCCTGGAATCCATCAACTGTACTTACTGTCACCCGATCCGAAACACCGTGATCGCCTAGCGATTGGGTTATTTTCCCAACTTGCCCAGAGTAAGGCGTAACCACCCCAATCTGGCTCGCGGGTGTCCCATGTTGCAATAACTGTTCGACTTCCTCACGAACTACTCGTACCTCCGCTTCATTATAAAACGACCCCCCAGGGGTAAGGGATTCCTCTCCCTTCACGTTGAATCCAGCGAGGGGATCCAATTCATTAATCACCCAATCTCGGTTTCGTTGTCCATGCGTCAACCTCCCGTCATAAAACGCCTGGTTCGGGAATGCAACGATTTGTTGATTCATCCGATACTGTTTCCGAAGTAACGTCATCGCGTCATCACCATATTGAGCTCCCAAATGATCAAACAACGAAATTTCCATCTCCTCCCGCTCGGCATCCTCTGAAGAAATATACGGAGGAAGTTGCTTATGATCCCCTGCTAACACGAGTCTCTTCCCACGAGAATACGCAATCAACGCAGACGGAATACTGCATTGGCTCGCTTCGTCCATCACTACCAAATCGAATTCATCGACTCGACACTCGAACGCCGCATCTGCAGTAGCCCCCACAACATTAGCCTCCCAAGACTCAATGTCCGTATAATAATTGCTAACAACTGAATTCGTACTATTATTCCCCACTCGACTCATTACAAACTCGTCATCCTGTACACTCGCATGCAACGAATCCTCGTCTACCGATTCCATCGTGCTCGCCCCCACCAATAAATTATCAACCGCCTGGTTAGAATGCGCGCATGCAAGTACTTTCTCACCATCCATTACGGCTTCCCGAATCACCGCCCGCAAAACCCGCGTTTTCCCTGTCCCAGGCGGCCCATGAATGAGTGATACATCAGACGCCCCGAGCGACCGTCGAACCGACCGGCGCTGATACTCATTTAACCGCCGCGATTTTCGCCCTAATCGATCAACTGCAGCAAACGACAACGACTCTTCGCCCATTAATACATCCTTTTTTTGTTCATCCCCCGCTACCAAGTCAATCGCTTGCTGCTGCCGATCAAACGTCGTCGGATTCAACAACTCCACCAACACAAAGTCCGTATCAGCATCCGCATCGAACGCCGACTCTGCTGCACTGTGATTCCTAGACGACGACCATCGAATCGACAACTCAATATATCCCTCCTCGACACTCTCAATGATTCCCTCAACAGGCAAACCGTCATTCCCTTTCGCACTATCTACTATCACCTCACTCCCCTCGTACAACCCTGCTTCGCGTAGAATCTCCCGCTCACTTGAAGACTCTTCAACCAACGATGGAGGAACCCGTACTCGACAAATCTGCCCAGCATCCTCATCAACTCGCCGCCCAGCGGGGTCACACCCCTCTATCCCCCCATAAGTCGCAATAAATTGAGACAACTGTTGTGACTCATACTGCTCCCAACGATTCGACCGTTCCGCATCTCGCTCCCGTTCAACAAACAACTTCACCTCCTCAAAGAACGACGATGTATCCCGCCCCTGAGACGACGAAATCAACGAACTTTCTTCAACCTCCTCTACCGCCTGATAATACTCCGCTAAAAATGACGGCGTATCCGCCGGCCGATAATCAGGATGCCAGTACCGACACTGTAAACTCGGTACACTCCTTCCGAACTCATCCACTGAAACACGCACTGGTTTCCCTGACTCATAATCAAAAAACCCAACATACTCAGTTGACCCATCCGTGACAACCACCACATACTCCCCCGTAAGCTCAGCTGAATCCAATTCGTGTAACGGCAGTATCACATGGCCATTCACCACGAACGCCTCGTGCGATCGAAAAATATCAATAACTTCATGCACCGGAATTGAAACCCCATCCAACTCCCATAACCCCGACGCCTTCCGCACTCGAACATCAAACACGGCAATCCGCGGATCAGCACCAAAAAACGACCGCGAAAGAATCCCTATCGACGAATCCATTCCTAATCCTCATTCGCTAGCTATCTATATGAGTTTTCTACCCATAAACCATCATATACGTCGTTAACTAGGCAATCCCGCGAGTAAATCAGTACTCTCAACGTTCACACTAGACCGATTCGTACTCGGATTCTGTGTCACCTCAATCCGTTCATCAGCGCTTTCAACAATCTCAGGTTCGTGACTCACCACAATCGTCTGATCTACCCCTAGCTGTCGCATCCGATCAACAACATCACTAATCCGATTAACATGCTCTTCATCCAAGTGCACAGTCGGCTCGTCGAGAATTAACGGCGGTAACGGTGCTTTCCCCTCAATTCCTTCCGCAAGCAATTGATAAATCGCACAGCGCAACGACAAATTAAACAACGCTTTCTCGCCGCCAGACAATTCCGTTGGATCAAGCGATTCACCGCTTTTTTCATAAATCGATAATTCGTACTCGCCGGTCAGCTCGATCCGAGAATACGAATCATTCTGATACACCAGACTAAAAATCTCGTTCACTAACTGTTCTAATTGAGTGATGTTTTGTTGCCGCAAATCAGTTTGTAACTCCCCATATAACAATTCGAGTTCTTCGCATTCCTCTACAACAGAAGCGACAGCCATGAGCTTCTCTTCGATCGTTTCTGCTTCCTCTCGTTTCGTTTCTAACCGATTGACCGCTGATCGAACTCGCCCTCGCTCCTCAGTCAAGTCCTCAAGTTCACTCGACAGCGCCGATACTTGTTCCGTGATCTCGTCATATTCCTTCTTCCGCGTTTCGTACTCAGATTCCAATTCCTCGATTTCCGCAGGATCGACCCGCTCCTTGAGCGCCGCAATCTCATCCGTTAGCGCATCGATTTGCGCTTCTTGTTCGGACTTGAGGGCTTCGATATCCTCACGCCGCGACTGTTTCTCTGTCACTTCAGCGACTATTTGGTCTCCTTTCCTGATCGACTCAAGCAGCGATTCTAACAATTCTTCCTCATCAGTCAGCTGTGATTTTTCTTCAGACAGCTTCTCTATAGCAGCAAGATATTGATCACGAGTTTGCTCTTTTTGGGTTTTCTTCTCCTCGAGCGAGGCGCGTTTTTCTTGTTTTTCCTCGCTCGCTGCAAAGAGCCGCTCAGCCGAATCGCGTAAACTCTGAATATTCGACTCTTGTTCGGTCAACAACTCTCGGAGCGATTCACACTCAGATTCTAATTGCCTTATTTCAGTTTCCGTTTCACGTAATTCCTCTGCCCGCTCTCGTTCCGCTCGAACCTCAGTTAATGATTCACTTAGCGCGTCCAATTCTGATTCAAGCCGCTGTAACGTCTCACGATCCGCCTCAATTGATGCTACCTCTGGAGCAGTTTCAACCGACTGACCACACTCTGGGCATTTCCCCTCTGCCAGCAAGGTTTCTGCGTGGGATACTCGTTCCTCTACCCGCGTACATTCCGCTTGTAATTCTCGTTCTTCGCTCTCTAGTTCAACTAACCGCTCGGCCAACGACTCTTCATGCGCCTCTGCATCTCCGAAACCAACAGATTCAGGAATGTCTGGAGCAGCAAACGCCGCTTTTTTCTCTTTGATGCGAGCCTCTTTCTCCCTCAATCGTTCTTCTCGCTTTTCCATAGTTGCTTCTTTCTCATCCGCTTCGGCAACCAATTCTTCCGCCCGTGACTCTTCTTTTTCAGCCTCTTCACGGAGTTCTGACAGTTGCTCTGCAAGTTGACTCCCAGTTGCCGCCGCTGCTTGTGCTTTTTCGCGCAACTCGGTGATTTCCTCTGATTTTTCCTCAACCTGATCACTAATCACCGAAATCTCGTCATTAATAACATCTGCATGCTCCAGTGCTTCTTCAATCGAAGACGGTTCCGGGATATCAGCGTCAACCGTTTCCTGCTTCGATAGAATGCCCTCGAATACCCGTTGTTGCTCCGAACGTAACCCCTCGATCTCGTCATCAAGCGCCTCAATACGTTCCTTTGTCTGTTGGAACTCTTCCTGTTTCTCCTCTAACGACCCCGTTTTCGATTGTAATTCGTTTTGTAATTCGGTAACATCCTCCAGCTTTTCTTCGATCTCTCGCATCGCCTCCGCTACGTCCTCACGATTCTCCTCTAGGTTTTCTTGTTCTGTTTCAATCTCTGTTATTTTGGTGTTCAAAGACTCAAGTTGGGTCTGTAACTCCGCATCTTCCAACTTTTCGATTTCCTCTTGCACTGATGACAGCTTTGTTTCCTGCGCGCGACGTACCCGGTCGACTCCCACTCGCGCATTATCCATGCGTTCTTGATACGCATCGAGTTTCCCCAACTGAAGCAACTCATCAATCATTCGCTGCCGTTCACGAGGCGTCGCTGTGAGAAGTCGTGCGATATCCCCTTGCCGAACAAACGCACAATTCAAAAACGCCTCCGCATCCATCCGAAGTAACTCTTGAATTTTCTCTTCAGTTTCAGTAATCCCATCAATATGCCCGTCTGGGGTTTGTAGCGTCGCCTGATGTGACACCTGGGAACCAGATCGCCGAATTTTACGTTCTAACTGGTAATTTATACCGGCATGCTCAAACCATAATTCAACTTCAGTAGTGTCTTTATTCTTCGTAATAATCGATTCAAGAGTCTGATTTACTTCGAGTGCGTCAGTGCCATATAACCCGAAAAAACACGCATTCAGTAACGATGACTTCCCGCTACCATTAACCCCATGAACGACAGTCACTCCAGGTCGCAATTCGACGTCTAGAGTTTCATAACATTTGTAGTTCTGTAACCTGAGTCTGGAAAATAGCATACTTATTGGGCTAAATCACTTAATGAGAGTTGTTTCTGAGTAGACGTATCGGATCTATCTGCCTCCGCAGAAGCACCCTCACGTTCCGATTGATTCGTTTCATCCAATTGATCGGAGGCATCACTCGCAGGGGATTCGGATGCTGAAGAAGTCGCGTTATCGTCCACTGTTGTTGGTTGACGCAACCGACTGGGATCTGAGTCCAATGTTTCCGTCACTTCTGTTTCGATGGTTTCGGTGAGGTTCGTTTTCGGAACCGACGCGATGTCTCGCACTCGGTTTTCAATTTCTTCTGCAACCGGGCTTAACTTCATATCTCGGATATGTTGTTCAATAACATCATCGGGGTCAGCAAATGAAACATCAATATC
This sequence comes from uncultured Halobacteriales archaeon, assembly GCA_964542445.1. Taxonomy (GTDB): domain Archaea; phylum Halobacteriota; class Halobacteria; order Halobacteriales; family Hikarchaeaceae; genus CAZITY01. The sequence goes on from CAZITY010000002.1 coordinate 18,686, forward strand.
GATGTCCTCAATGTCAAGTATTCGGCGATCACTGACGCGGACCGCGAATGCGCCTTGGTTTTTCCCAAACTCTTCTATTTGTGCTGGTGGAATTGAGTCACCCTCGCCAGTCAGAACAATACCCACTACTGCGTCTGTAATCGATGCGTTCTTGATTACTCGTTTTATCCGGTCAAACCCATCCGTTTCCGATAATTCAATGGAGATAAGCGAATGTGGTCGCGCGGCAACCGGTTGCGGCTCAACTTGCACGGTAGAATCCGGTGGGTCACGCGTTGTTACAAGATTGAATGAACGGTCCTGCGTCTGATCAGTTGCCGTCCGTTCCGGCGACCCAGCATACGTTACAGTTGTCTCATCGACTTCCATTATTCTCCGATCGTGATCATCTCCGAGAAGGACGGCATCGAACTTCACTGGGCTTTGATCCAGAATCTTAGATATTTCCCACGTCCCATAGGGCGACACTGGAGTGAACAATCCGTGGGCTACGAGAATTGCGTGTTCTACCTCGTGTGAATCGAACGAGTAATCAAGTGCTCCTTGCTGTGATTCCGGTACGTGATCAAGCCCATATACGGCTGTGTCTCCCACAATGTACGGTGATTTTGACAGGTGATGCGCCAAATTTAATTCGTTAAATAAATCGATCCATTGGTGATTTTGGGTGCCTTCATGGTTCCCGACAACCCCCAAAAACGGGATGTCGTGTGTGCGAAGCCGCCGGAGCTGCTCAAGCGTTGCTCGTAACGTATCAGTCGTCGGACGACTGTCGTGAAACAGGTCTCCAGCATGAATCACACCGTCACAGTCAATTTCAATTGCTTCGTCAATGATTTCCGTAAAAACTTCGAGATAATCCTGTTCCCGTTCTGGCCGTTGGTACTGTCTGTAGCCGAGGTGCGTGTCCGCGGTGTGAATGAAAACCGGCATTTTAGTTAGTATCCCCAGAAAACTGGTATGTCGATCGGGCGACGTTGTTCACACTCGCTACCCATGTATTATCTAATGGATACCCATACCATAATGCTGTTCCGAGCAGAGTGAAAGTGTCTCCCACTCTGTTTCAACCGACTTCGATTTCGTCTCTATTCGTTGCTATCGGGCGTACTACGGTGACGGAACTTCTGAGAATGAATACACGCGGACTGTTACATCTGGGGCGTCGACGCCAGCGGTAACCGACGACTGTACCGACTGGATAGAGCCCTCCCAATCGGGGTCCCGACCGAACACACCGACTTCATTATATAATCCCTTCCATAACCGACTTCGTTCGTATTTTTCCGTCTCTCTCGGTATTAACTCGAATATCGATTCGGCTGCCGTCACGATGAGTTTGGTTTTCATCCGACTCAAGGCCACATTTAATCGATTTGGATTCAAAATAAAATCTTGTTCAGCAAACAAAAAATCAGGATCACTGGCAGTCGCAGACACGATCATACACTCACGCTGTCCACCTTGATATCGTTCAACCGTCTCGACTTCTGTTTCTTCTCCAAGCAATGATTTCAATCGACCGCGTTGGGCGTTATGTGGCGTGACCACTCCCGACTCAATCGTTCCGTTAATAGCCGCCATAATCTCCGCGCACAAAACTGCCTCCGAGACATTCGATTGTTGACTCGACCGGTCATCATGAATAACAAGCGTAATCGGGCTGGAATTGAGTATTGCCTCCAATCCAGGCGACAACACTTCTAGCCCCCCGTTGATAGTCCGTGTTACGTTTGAGTGATAATCAATCCCATCACGAGCATACACATATTTTTGTAACACCGAAGCAACAGCCTCATGACACCGGTAGGTTTCCGCGAGGCGATAAAACGGGAGATTACCCTGTCCCGCAATACTCGTATCATCCGGATTCACATCAAGTGACTCGCCATTAATCGCTCTGAAATAATCTAACACCGAAAGAAACGGGGCATATTCCTGGATAATCCGACGGGATTCACTAGGCCAATCATGTTGTTGTACGGGGGATAATTGTCTGTGATCACCAGTAATGAGAAATTGCGTATGGGCGTGCGAGAAAGCACCAACCATCAAGAATGACGACAACCGCATCATCGATGCTTCATCCACCGCGACTAAATCAAACAGATCATCGTTTCGTTTCACCCGGTCTTCCGGCGAAATGGATTCACCTGTCCCTTCATCGAGTTTATTAACTAACCCATAAATCCGAGCCGGCGTCCCAAACACAAGCACTAACGAAGAAGTCTCATCTACCGAACTAGTTGAGTCAGTGTCTTCGGCGATCCGGGAGAGAACCCGATCCCGTTCCGTCGATTCCGAATGATAATCAAGATACGTAATTAATCGGCGCGGGTTTTTCGGTTCAGCATCTGTCAACTGAACGAGTTCTACTCTGTCAACAAACGAATCCCCGACAACTGATTCGTGATACTCCTCTAAACGGGTACATACCGCATTGACGATTTCATTCACTGCCTTATGAGATTCACCACTCACCACACCAATCAGATTTTCCCCACGCTGGTATTTACTCGCAGCTCGAGCGGCGACTGCTGAAGCTAACGCTCCACTCGTTTTTCCCGTACCAGGGGGCCCTTGTAATAACACAAATTGCGATTCCACAGCAGTAATAAACGCTCGTTGTCGCTCATTCGGCGCAAGCGAACTTTCCACGTCCAACCAGGAAAGAAACTCCAGCTGTCCATCCGTTCTAAACCCGTTAATCCGAGGTGATTGCGTGCCCCCGGCGATCAACTCCTCCATTTTCATCGTAATCGAAGATTCCCCAGCTTGCAGCACATCCCACGCTCGTTGTGAAGTAATGTCGTCACTCCGCGGATCCAGAATTAACAAGCGGTCTTCCTCATAGAACACCGTATCCTCGTCTTCTTCACTTGGATTGGTTGTCCAATCTTTATGCTTCCGCTGAAACTCCTGATCCCGCCATACGTACGATGGGATACTCCGAATACGAATAAATCGATTCTCAATATCTAACTCTTCGAGGATTACGCCGGGCCCGCGTTCGATATCCCGGGGATTACTACTCCTCATAGGTTCTCCTTGGCGATCAATTTGATTCGCGACCATCCAACTGCCACTCGTCTCTCCTGTTGCGCCTTTTTGTCGACATGCCCCGGCAACTCGATCGCCGTCGGGAAACATTGGATCATACAATAACTCTCCTTCAATGATCGCTTCCCCCTGGTCTAGTTCCACGGAACGTATCACCAGCGGTATAGATTCACCGCTCCGAACGCGTTGTTTAACGGGTAACCGGTAATGAGAAAATAACTCACTTCGCTGTGTGGAATGCTCTAGTTGGAGATACTCGATGGCTGCCCGTCGTAACGATGCCGGTGGTAAGATATCACTCGTGAATTCCGCTGTATTTACCGGTCGTTTCGTCAGGTTGGGGTTTCGATATCTGATTCCTCGCTCAACGTGCGCTAAGCACATTGCTAATCGTTCCCCGAGAGCGTGTAAATCCTGCTTTTGGATCCGAGTATCCTGTATTGATGAATCGACCCATCGGAACGGATCGACAGCTCGTGCCACGCTATATTGATCATCAATGGTGTCTTCCCACTCTGGTTTCAATGCGCCTATCGCTCCCCAAATATATTCTAGGGGGAGTTGCGCACCGACGCGTCGTCTTGACGGATAAAATCCATCTGGGTCGTCAGTATCATATAATTCAATTCCGGTCGGGGTTTTCGAATAGGGGACATAGTAATCGAAGAATTTTTTCTTGAATGCGGTACGTAAATCAATCGTTGTTCCATCAGCGCGTTCATATTCCCAATTAGTTTTCTGGAACGCTTCTTGGGATGGATGAAAGCAATCGACGACGGGTAATAACCCGTAATTATTGTTCGGTATCGCGAGCCGGGTTCGTATTTCCGGTTGAACGGTCGAAACCAACGCTTGGTCGATCGATTCGCGGTGGTCGAGAATATCGCGACAACACCTGATTACCTGGTTATCCGCGTGTCGTTCGACTGCTTCCCGTAAGTTCTCTCGTTCGTTTGGTGTGTAAAAATACCAGTGAAAAACGGGCGTAGACGTATTCATGCTCGCCGAGATTTCTTGGATACCGTTGAGTAATTCAGAGCAGAACCGTTCAAGTAATTCTCTTTCTATCCTATCACGTTCTTGTTCTGCATTGGCGATATCGTCTGCGATACAACTGATCGTTAGTGGGGGATGGTGTTCGAGATATTTTGTTGCGGATAAATACCCGCTGAGCATCACTATTCGATCTTGCCGATGATCATATTGTACGTTGATGGACACACGGAGTAATTCATTTCGGGGAATGTCGAGGTATTCGTCGTCAAATCCTGGGTTATCTTCGGGCAGGTTCCCTGGACCACTCCCAACTAACCATGGTGGTTGCTGATCGAACCCTGGGGTAAATGTGTTGTTCGGTGAGAATATTTGGAGGTATGATTGGGCTCGTTGAATGTATTGGGGGAGACGTTCACCGATTCCTGTTTGATTAGTGAGCGATTGGTATTTTGATTCTCTAACCGGGGTTAGTTCTTCGTATTGGTAGGGACGAGGGTCGCTCGGAGGATAAGCTAGTTCAGCAAGTTCCTCGATAGTCGTAATGTTGTGGGCAGTGAGTGTCGTTTGTTCCCCTCGTGTTAACCCGAGTAATGCTGTCGATTCGTTTTCAATAGCGTTTGATTGACATGCTTCTTTGTATGTACAATTATGGCATTTCCCGTTAATTTGATACTTGACTTGTTGTGGGTTTTTGGCCCACAGTTCGTCTAGTTTACCGTCTGTTTCGAGGAGGCGTTTGACGTCAAGTTCTCTCGGTTCAAGGTCAAATATTGGGAGGTTGGTGGGAGCATTCGACGATAGGGGTGTGTGTCGGTGGATTATGCCGCCTTCAATTTCCCATTGATAGGATGGGTCGATGGATTCGAGGAGGGTACGAATGATCAGCGTGTAGGTTGCGACTTGGATTTGTTGATAGGTTTTTTCTTCGTGTGCAGCTTTGATTTCGAACACGCGAATCCGTATTCCGTCAGTGGTGGGCCATATCAGGATCGAATCGGCGAATCCCGAGATATTCCACGCGCCGATTTCTGCTGTTAATCTGACTTCGGAAAGTGAGATTGGAGTGTGGCTGGGTGGAAGGCTGCTAGCGTGCTCGAGTATTGTTGTGAGGGTTTTTTTTGGTTGTTCCCCCGATGTGCCGGTGAGGTGTTCGGGGGGGTCGGTAGTTATATTAGTAAGTTGTTCGCGGGTAGCGTGTTCGAATTCTTTCCCTTCTTTCGATAATAGGAGACTCAGGGGTTCGAACGCTTCTTTATATTCGTGTTTTCGTTGTTGTTCTTTTCTGTATTCGTCTTTGAATTCAAATTGGAAGTATTGGGGACACCCGTCCAATGCGATGAATTGACCGATTGCGCTGGGTTCGATCGTGGGTCGTCTAAGGAGGGAGGAGGTGTCCGGGGGATTGTCCATTTGTTGGCGTTCTTTGTGCGGTATTTGTATTGAATGTTCTCAGACCAGAATGAAAGTGAGTGGGTTAGTAATCGGTGAGTGAGGTTTGGTTCCACGGTTCGAATTCGAGGATGAGGGTGTTGGATGAGAGCGTGTAATATCCCTCCCATACGGGAGCAAGGCTGATGACCCTGGTTTGGTTGATGTGGGATTCGGCATGTTCGTGGTGGTGGCCAACGAGACACAGTGTTGGTTGTAATTCGTCAATGAGGGTATTGATGTGTGGACAACCGACGGTGTAGTTTTTACTCGTTATTAGATTGAATGGGGCTTCGTGTGCCAGTAGAATATCGATTTCAGTTGGGTTAAACTCGAGTAATCGGTCGATGTCTTCATGGGTAAAATGCCGGCGGCGGGCTTGAGTAAGTTCCGACCGTGATTTATCGAATTGTGTGGGTGCATAATTCCCTGATAATCCGGTGATAGTGAGATTTTCAATCTCGACAGTGGTTCCATTTAGCAGGTAGGCGTTGGATCCAATGTCGGTCGGGGTTCGGTTGTGTTTTGCCGGTTCAGTTCGGTCGTGGTCTTCGTTATTACCGGCAATGAACCAGGTTGGTTTCGGGAGGGAATAATAGAGGAGATCGCCGACTTGGACCGCGTGTTCTTCGGTTGTGTCAGCATATGCTCGTTTCAGGAATTTCTGGTGCTGTTGGTTGTCTGCGTGTGCGTCGCCGAGCACGAGCATTGCATCGATGTAGTGGGATTAGGGGGATAACTCTGTGTGATTCGAACTACTTTCCCTTCCAATGATTCATTCGCCGGGGACGTGTTTTGGTTTTTTACAATTTGGAGCGGGTCGATTAGGATCCGAGAGATAGCCGGGAGGTTTGGTAATAACCTTTAATTCTGGCACGATAACTAGTCGACAATTCATGTATGAAGAATTCTGAACTAGCGGATATTTTCTCTGAAATTGGTGATTACCTTGAAATAAAAGGAGAGGAATTTAAACCCCGGGCGTACCGTCGGGCGGCGCGTAATATTGCCTCGTTAAGTGAAGATATTGAGGCGATTTATGAACGAGGAGAATTAGCAGAAATTGATGGGATTGGGGACGCTTTGGAGGATAAAATAGGTGAGTATCTTGAGACCGGAGAGATAGAGTATTATACTCGGTTGAATGGTGAGTTGCCGATCGCGGTTGATTCGTTATTGCGCGTAGAAGGACTGGGTCCGAAGTCAGTGAAGACGCTGTATGACGAGTTAGGTGTACAGACATTAGAGGATTTAGAGTCGGCTGCGGAGGCAGGTGAGATTGTTACAGTCTCCGGGTTTGGTAAGAAATCACAACAAAATATTCTCGATAATATTGCATTTGCGAAACGGTCTAGAGAGCAGTGGTTATTCGGGGAAATTGTGTCTGTTGTTGATGCCTTGGAGGAGTATTTGGCTGGGTTCGATGAGATTCATCAAATCGAGGTTGTGGGTTCGTTTCGTCGCCGGGTTCCAACGGTTGGTGATATCGATATTTTGGTGACTAGTGAGCCGGCGTCCGCGGCGCATGAGATTTTTGCTTCGTATCCCCCTGTGAGTGAAGTATTGCAACAAGGAGACACTCGTTCATCCGTCCGATTAGAGACGGGGGTTCAGGTAGACCTTCGTGTGGTGTCAGCTAGTGAGTTCGGTGCTGCACTACAGTATTTCACTGGATCATTGGATCATAATATTTCGTTGCGGAACCGGGCGATTTCCCGGGACTGTAAGCTGAACGAGTATGGGTTATTTGATTCGGCAGATGAGGTAATTGCGGGGAATGCGGAAGAGGATATTTACGAGTCGCTTGGGTTGTCGTGGATTCCGCCGGAACTTCGTGAGGATACTGGTGAGGTTGAGGCCGCTGAATCTGATTCTCTCCCGCAATTAGTTACGTTGCAAGACATTCGGGGGGATTTACATTTGCACACCACCCTAAGTGACGGAGTTGATTCTGTGCGGAATATGGGCGAGAAAGCTGTGGAACTGGGGTATGACTATATTTTGATTAGTGATCACGGTCCAGGATTGACGATTGGTAATGGGATTTCTCGGGAAGCGTTCACCGAGCAGCAGTCACGAATTGCGGCGGCCAATGAGTCACTTGACTTGACAGTTTTTCACGGAATTGAAGCGAATATTACCGGATCGGGGCTAGATATCAGTCGTGAGTGGGCTAACGAGTGTGATATTGTAGTGTTTTCATTACATAATCAAGTGACGAATGCGACGGAGCGAATCACTTCAGTAATGAAGGAATACTCTGTCGATGTTTTTGCACATCCACAAAATCGGCTCTTGAACCAGCGTGAAGGAATCGACTTGGATTTCCCTACGATCATGGAAGTAGCGAATGATGAAGGCGTGGCGATTGAAATAAATGCCCAACCTAACCGGCTTGATCTAGATTGGCGGCTGGTGAAAGATTTCCGGGAATCAGTGTATTTTGTTGTCTCAACCGATGCGCATCGTACGGACAGTCTTGATCATATGGCGTTAGGCGTTTATCAAGCGAGGAAGGGGTGGTGTTCACCGGATAACATTCTCAATACTTGGAGTGTTGGTGAGGTCCAGGAGTGGATGGATCGTGCGTGAACCATCTGATAATCCGTTTGTTCGCGATCCGGATCTATCGTTCGAGTCTGTTGATTCGTTGTCAGAGACGAATGCGCGAGAAGAAATTAAGTTGCTGCGGGAGGCGATTCGGTATCATGATTATCGGTATTATGTTGAAGCGGATCCGGTGATTTCTGACGCGGCATATGATGAATTATTTGATCGATTAGTGGCATTAGAAGAAGTCGTTGGTGTTGAATCCGATACATCGCCGACGAGTCGGGTAGGGGGTCAACCAGTTGATTCGCTCGAAACAGTTGAACATACTGCACCGATGTTGAGTCTCGATTCGTCCGAAGAAGAAACGGATGTTCGAGAGTGGGATGACCGGGTTCGACGTGACTTCCCAGATGTAGCCTATTCGTGTGAGCCAAAGTTCGATGGAGTGTCTGTGGAGGTCGTGTTCGTGGATGGTGAATTTGACCGGGCGGTTACTCGAGGCGATGGGGAGCGGGGTGATGATATTTCGCATAACGTGCGGACAATACGGAGCGTTCCACTCGACCTACCAGAGGCTCCTTCGTTTCTCTCAGTACGAGGGGAAATCTATATTCCCCGAGATGCGTTCATCGATTTAAATGAGTCCCGGGTGCAAGCCGGGAAGGAACCGTTCGCAAATCCTCGGAATGCGGCGGCTGGCACGATCCGGCAATTAGATCCCAGTGAGATTGCGCATCGTCCGCTTGCTATCTTTTTTTATGACGTAATTGCGTCAACCGACGATGTCACCACCCAGCAGGAGGCGTTTTCGTTACTGGAGTCACTTGGGTTGCGGGTGTACGACAATTGCCCGATAGTAGATGATATAGCGGAGGCAATAGCATATCGCGATTCAATGTTAGCGCAGCGTGATACGCTGGATGTTGAAATTGATGGCGTGGTAATCAAAGTGAATGAATTCCGTGTTCGAGATCAATTAGGAGAAACGGCTCGACATCCACGGTGGGCGTTTGCGTATAAATTCCCGGCTCGGCAGGAAGAAACGACGGTGCAACGGATAATCATTCAGGTGGGTCGGACGGGGAAGCTCACCCCGGTGGCTCTCCTTGACCCAATCGATGTTACTGGGGTAACGATTAGTCGAGCGACGTTGCATAACGAGAGTAATGTTCGAGAGTTAGGGGTGGGAGACGGATCAGTTGTCCGAGTGCAACGAGCGGGAGACGTGATCCCGGAAATCACGGAGGTCATTAAGAATCCCTCATCATCGTTTACGATGCCCTCTGCATGTCCTGTGTGTGAGAGCAGCGTGGTGCAGGATGGTGAGCATCATTTTTGCACAGGTGGATTAACGTGTCCGGCACAACTTCGGGAAAGTGTTGAGCATTATTGTTCGCGGGATGCGATGGATATTGATGGAGTGGGGGAGAAACTATCCTCCCAACTGGTTGAATCGAATCTAGTCGAGTCGCTCGCTGATCTGTATTATCTATCGAAAGAAGATTTGCTTGAGCTTCCAGCAGTGGGAGAAAAAACAGCATCGAATTTATTGTCCGAACTAGACGCAAGTAAAGATCGGTCACTAGATCGATTTTTATTCGGTCTAGGCATCCGGCATGTCGGTCAAGAACGCGCTCGGCAATTAGCAACGCAGTTTACCCTTGATGAATTACTGGAAGCGAATGTTCGTGAATTTGAAGCGGTGTCTGACATTGGAACGGAAGTCGCTAACAGCATTCATTCCTTTTTCCAAAACCCCAATAATCGCGGAACAATTGATCAATTGCTGGCTGCGGGACTCGAACCTTCATCGATCGAACAATCAGATGAACTTGATGGACTGACGATTGTATTTACCGGATCCGTTCCGGAGTATTCTCGCAGCGAATTAACCGAAGCATTCGAAGAGCATGGTGCACGAGTGACCTCGTCAGTCAGTGGGAATACGGATATCTTGGTTCGAGGTACCGATCCTGGCTCACAGAAACTTACCGACGCAGAAGACAACGGAGTCACCATTATCCCGGCTGAGGAATTCCTTGAGGAGTACGGAGACTATCTGGATTAACATCCTCCCCCGCTCTGAAGGGCGAGGTTTTGCGCCTGTTCATCACAGAATCACTATCTTTGCCTGACTGAAACCAAACTATGCTTTGGGTAGTGTTCCGATACCGTAATCCACCTCAATCAATAAGAACGAACAATGCCGATTTATGATCTGCCGCTTTTGACCGAGCTCCCCTCCCCTTCTCCGGATGAAATCTATGCCGACGCCGAACAACGCGTCAATACCAGTCTCGGTGAGCGTTGCCAGCGGGTTCTCCAACAACTCGAAACTGAATACCCTCCAATGTATTGTTTTCTCGATGCTGAAACCCCCTTTCAGCTATTGGTTGCCGTGATTTTATCAGCTCAATGTACTGATGAAATCGTTAATCAAACAACCCCAGATTTATTCGACAAGTATCCTGCGCCAGAGTCGTTGGCGGCGGCCCCAAGAGATGACGTTGAAGAACTCATTTATAGTACTGGTTTTTATAAAAACAAAGCCGGGTATATCCAGGAGACCGCATCGGTTATTCACGAAGAATACAATGACGAAATTCCTCGATCTTTAGATGGCTTAACTGCGCTCCCTGGTGTCGCGAGAAAAACCGCCACCGCCGTATTATGGTATTCATTTGGGAAAATATGTGGTATCACGGTCGATACGCATGTCGATCGATTAGCCGATCGACTCGGGTATAGTTCTGCGAACACCCAAAACCGCGTAGAGAAAGATCTCATGGAATTAGTGCCACAATCACGGTGGCCCTGGGTCACGTATTTATTCATTAATCATGGGCGAGCGATTTGTCCGTCCCAATCGCCGGACTGTCAAACGTGTTCTGTTTCTCATGACTGTCCTGCCGCGTTTTCATTCACATAGCAATTGAAACAATCCGATTTTCCCTAGATCGCTATATTTTCCCCGAACCTTCGATCACCGTATATATACTGAAAATCATTGGATTTCCGCGTATATGTCTGCTTTCTGTCTGACATACTTTAATAAAGACACTGGTGTAAGGTGGTATCAAGGGTCTATGGCAAATAACGAGCCTGACGAAGTAGAGACGACAGACATTGAGGAATCAAAGACGTTTCTGTCGTTCTTTCCTGGTACGCCCTCCGGGATCCGACGGAGTATACTGTTCACCCTTGCCGTCGCTACCGGATTTATTTCCATCGTGGCTGCCACAAGTGCGACGTTAAGCGAAGCTGTCTGGTGGCTCCCGACCGCTTTGTGGATAGCAGGAATTGTAATGTTTTTATTCGCTATTTTACTCGCGCTTGGTCGCTTTCAATCTCTCGTCAAAAAAGACCAATATTTCTGGTCATTCAAAGATAACGACTAACGACGCTATTCTCTAGTTATTCCAGTGGTGCGGGTGGTTCAGTTACTGGATGGTCGCAATTCCCACGGACATGGACTGCCACGGTCCCGTAAGAAAGGTCAAACGCGGTTGCGAGGGTTCCAAATGGTTTTCCTCGTTTTGCTGCTCTGCGCAGTTCCGCACACATCGCTGGGGTCACGCCATCGGCATCCATCCGTCAATAATTATTTAGTTTAATCAAATCCGTACTAATTGTGCGTGTTGAGTACTCCCTATTTCGAGTACGTTTTGCCGATCGATTATCCCGGCTTCTACAGCAACCTCAACTGCTTCTGTTCCAACAATATTCGCGATAGATGCCCGCGTCAAACTATTTACTACTGCCTCTTGATTTGCTTCTTCGCCACCATAGAACTCCTCGGTTACTGTTATCGAAACATCCCCATTTTCAAACGTTTCACCGAGCACATCAGTATCGCAAACTGCGACAAGTAACCCCTCTCTTGTTTGCCGTTCCCGCAGAATCATTTAATTAACTGTTGCTCTGATCGCTCCTGTATCTCCTCGACCTTTTCTCGGAGCGCTTCAGCTTCCTCATCCTCATTTAACGCTTCATGGGCCCGAGCTTTCTCTTCATAAACTTCGACCGATCGGTACCCTAACCTGATTGCGTTCTCTAAACTTCCAACTGCTTGAGATTCGAGTCCACGTTCGTTCAAGAAGAATCCCCTGTTATACCACGCTTCAGCGAATCGCTCGTCGATTTCAAGCGCTCGTTCCGTGTGCTCTAACGCTTCGTTATCCCTCCCGAATTCCCACAGCGCGAACGCTAAATTATTCTCTGCAGTAGCGGCGTGCTCCGTTGAATCATCGATAAAGATGGCTTCCTCGAATGCTCCGATAGCCGGATCCCATTCTTCAAGTTCAGCGTGCGCACTTCCCTTATTCACCCACGCTTCTTGCTCCACCAATTCATCTGTCGCAAATTGGGCAGCACGTTCGAACGTCTCAGTGGCTTCTTCGAATCGATTAATCTCCATATACGACAATCCAACATCAATCAGCGTCTCCGTGTCCACGGCGTCACGGGGAATAATATCTTCATCAATCAAATCGGGGAGCGCGTGAGAATCAGTCGGATCAAATTGATCGGGGTCTAGATCAACAGTTAACTCGTCAGGGTCCAGTCGAAATCCCTCGTACGGATCATCAAATCCACTGCCCTCCGAGAATGCGTGATCCTCACCATCAGTCATTAGCACTTCTAAGGAGGGACGGGGATTAAGCGCTACGGCTCACTAAAAAACACTATCATGCGGTTGTTTGTGAGTATCGATCTATTCCCAGGGTTCACGGGAGCAGTTGAGTCAATCCAAGAGCCATTTTCGGATATCCCGAGTCTCAATCTCGTTGATCCCACACAAGCCCACCTCACGCTGAAATTCATCGGGGATACCGACCCAGACCGGGTGTCTACGATCGAATCTGCACTGTCTGACAGCATCGCTTCTACGGGGCTGTCTTCTTTCCCGATGGAAATCAATGGCATTGGTGCCTTCCCAAGTACAGATTACATCCGCGTTGTGTGGCTCGGTGTAACGACAGGTAGTGAGGAAACAACTGCTCTTCACGAATCAATTGAAACAAGTCTCACCGCGATTGGTATTGAACCGGAATCGCACGAATTCACTCCGCATATCACGATCGCACGGATGGAGGACGCGCGGGGAAAGGAAACAGTCCAAGAGTTACTTGAAACTACGAATCCACATGTCGGCACTATGGAAGTAAACCAGGTTCGATTGACGAAAAGCGAATTAACAGAATCAGGCCCCCGGTACTCAACTGTACGGTCGTTTCCCCTCGATGAATAGATTTAAAGCCGGACTAACTTCGTAATTCGCTCCGTAATCCGTTCCTCCTTCACCGGTTCTATTGGCACCGATAACGGGGAAATACTGACCTTTCCTTCCTTGATGGCACGACGGTCAGTCCCCGGCGGATCGGGTAACTCGTCATTCGCCATTTGTTCCCATAAGGTATTCCGCAGATAGAATTTTTGTTGCTCGATTGACGCATCCATTTCGTACACTGGCGTCGGTTCCGTCACCTCAATTGTATCTAGAGAGTCATCCGGTCCAGGGGTATTAATATTGAAATAATCAATAGAATCATACCATTCATCGATCCCAAGTTGTTGAATAAAATTAGTCGTGAACCGAGCTGTCTCTTGAAATGCGTCAATAGTGATCTCGTTTTGGTATCCAAGCGTATTCATCGAGACAGCAATGGCAGGTATCTCGAGGAAGGCGGCTTCCATCGCGGAACTTGCCGTCCCCGACCTAGACAACACATATGTCCCTAAATTCGCTCCTGGATTGCAGCCTGACACGACGAGGTCAGGTTGCTCATCGAATGCATGTGCCCCTAGAATTACACAATCACACGGTGTCCCATTTACAGCATACCCGATATCGGCTTCTGTATGAGGGATGTGACAGTTGAACCGCCCATTACTGAAATCAAGACCAGTTTCATTATCATCCGTTGACTCTGCGGTCCGTCCATAGGATAACGATCGACCGACAGCGCTTTGATTCGTCGCTGGCGCCACAGTAGTCACATTCGCGATATCAGTCAATGCGTCGTAAAGCGCCCGTATTCCGGGGGCGTTAATCCCATCATCATTGGTTAATAAGATGTTGAGTTCGTCGTTTCCAGTCATTGGTATTACGTACTACTTCCGTGATAGTCAACCCATCGTTGACTACTAGCGAGGCACTCGACCCATTTATTAAGTCTTCGTTGGGATGAGTACTAGGAGCAAATATACCTCCCAAGGGCCACGGCTAAAGGACAGGGTTTTACCATTGTCCCGTACTAGTTTCTGTCATCATGAGTAAGAAAACGAAAGCGAAGAAGAAGCGGCTCGCGAAGCTAGATAAGCAGAATTCACGGGTGCCCGCGTGGGTGATAATGAAGACGGATCGGGAAGTAATGCAGAACCCGAAACGCCGGAATTGGCGTCGGAGTGACACTGACGAGTAAGTATGAGCACGAGTGATTTCGAGGAGCGCGTTATTACGGTTCCATTACGCGATGTGTCAGCTGTCCCGAAACATGAACGGGCGGATAGAGCAATGAAAGTAATCCGCGAACATCTCGCCAGGCATTTTAGTGTTTCACCGGATGATGTCCGGTTGGATCCTTCTATTAATGAAGCGGTGTGGGAGCGCGGGAGAAAAAAACCCCCACGGAAAATCCGGATTCGGGCCGCTCGCTTCGACGAAGCTGGTGAACGCGTCGTCGAAGCCGAGCACGCCTAACGTGCTTCGAACGTCTATTTTCGGGTCAACTAATATTGGGGTATTTCTAGCGGTGACTGAGGAATATGTTTTTATTCGGCCTGATGTTGAAGAAGAGTTGGCTGGGGTAATTGAAGAGGAGCTTGAGAGTGTTCTTGTAGGAAGCACTATTGGTGGGTCGACGACCGTCGGGTCGCTTTGCACTGGTAATTCGTCAGGGATCGTAACGAGCGGTCGGATTATGGCGTTTGAACAAGAATCACTCTATGAAGATACTGGATTGAGTGTCATTGAGTTGCCTGGGCGAATTAATGCGGCGGGGAATGTTATTTTAGCGAATGATACTGGCGCAGTGGTCCATCCAGAACTCAGTGATGCCGCGGTTGAGTCAATCTCAACGGGATTAGATGTGGAAGTTTCAAAGGGCACGATTGGTGGGATGGAGACCGTTGGTTCGGCGGCGGTTGCAACGAATGATGGTGTGTTATGTCATCCGAAAACTACCGAACAGGAGTTCGAGACCATTGAATCAGTGTTAGGTGTTCCAGCTGATATCGGGACGATCAATTATGGTGGGCCGCTAATTGGGGCTGGTTTGGTGGCGAATTCCCGCGGGTATATCGCGGGGGATGATACGACTGGGCCGGAACTCGGTCGGATTGAAGAAGCACTGGCGTTACTTGAGTAATACGCCATACAAGCATCCAAGAAAATACTCTCCATATGGCTGCTGGTTGGTAGGTATATGCGTTAGAGAAGTAGGAAGATACTTCCCTCCAGATTCGTTATGGCCTGATATGATTCCGCGCTTCCGCAGTGGGTCAATGACTAATCTTGTGTTCTCCAGTCGTTCTCATGGCGATAGCGGACGGGACACTTTATCGCTCGAACCAACTATCACGAATGGTGGTATCCAATCGTGGGGTGGGGTATGAGTGGGAATCAGGAACTCCAAGAATTATCGGAGCAGTTGCAAGCTGTTGAAGATCAAATCGAGGCGTTGGAGGCTCAACTGCAGCAGATGCAGTCGACCAAACAAAATATTGATGAAGCAATTGAGGCGCTAGAAACCCTTGAGACCGGGTCGGATGTGCAAGTTCCGGTCGGAGGCGGTGCCTACGTGAAAGCCACGATAGAGGATATCGATGAAGTTATTGTGAGTATTGGTGGGGGGTATGCGTCTGAACAAAACCAATCGAAGGCTACGTCGTTGCTTGAAGATAGAAAAGAGTTGATTGACGAACGTATTTCTGAAGTGACCTCCGCGATTTCAGACCTTGAAGAGCAAGGGGAGCAACTCGGCCAACGAGCCCAACAACGGTTACAACAACAGCAAGAGCAACAGCAACAACAGAATCAGCTCGGTCCGGGTGGCCCTGGTGGTCCGTGATTTCTTACGTGAAAGGTCGCGATGTTTGATGGAATCAAACAGACGATTGGTTCCTTTCGAGATTCGGTAGAGTCGACCGATACGAGTGAGGAAGATACGGAAACCACCGACGATGACCGTGAAGAGCGTGAAAAGTCGGATGGTATGGTTCGCCGCGCTAGATCGTTAGCTCGGGGTCAGGTCGTTATTGATGAAGATGATTTAACAGAGCCGTTAGAGCGATTACAATTGTCGTTGCTGTCGAATGACGTTGAGATGGAGGTTGCAGAGCGTATCACAAATCGGATTAAAACAGAACTCGTCGGGGATACTCGGTCTGTGACCATGCGAACATCATCTGTTATTACCGATGCGGTGGCTGAGGCGCTGATTGATGTTCTCGATGTTGATGGGTTCGATTTCGATGAGTTCCTTCAGTCGACCGAACCGCCTGCCGTGATTATTTTCACTGGTGTCAATGGAGTCGGGAAAACAACGACTATTGCGAAGATTGCGAAGTATCTCGAATCCGAGTCATATTCCGTGGTGCTGGCGAATGCGGATACGTTTCGGGCTGGTGCTAACGAGCAGTTGGCGGAGCATGCGGACCGGCTTGGAGTCAAGTTTATTTCTCACGAACAGGGCGGCGATCCTGCGGCGGTAATTTATGATGCGGTTGAATTTGCGGAAGCAAATGATGTTGATGTGGTATTAGGGGATACGGCTGGTCGTTTGCATACGAATGAGGATTTAATGAATCAATTGGAGAAAATTAATCGGGTTGTCGGGCCTGATTGCACGATTTTCGTGGATGAAGCCGTTGCTGGGCAGGACGCGATAAATCGGGCGCGGGAGTTTAATTCGGCCGCGGAAATTGATGGGGCAATATTGACGAAGGCGGATGCCGATACGAGTGGTGGGGCGGCGATTTCGATCGCAGAAGTAACGGGAAAACCGATTTTGTTCTTGGGGACTGGGCAGGGGTATGATGATTTAGAGAAGTTTCATCCGGAAAGTCTCGTTTCAGAGTTAGTGAGCGACGCGTAACGGTGCGGGGGATAGCCGGATTGAATTTGGGGTACCAGCAGAGCGGCGGGGTATTGCGGGTAGCAGGATACGTGATTGTTCTTCGACATTGCACGTAATAATTTATGAACAGGCGGGAGTAACCACTGGTATGGACGATTACGAGGAACTCATTTCATTCCTGACGCCACGAGAAGAGAATGAAGCGATAAAATCATATCAAAACACGACAGCAATTGCGTGCCCGGCGTGCGACGAGCCGTTTGATGATTTAGTTGTGTGCAAACAAGAACTAACGAGTCTGAATTTAACCGAGCAGTTAGATTTCTGTATCGGTTTACATGACGAATTGCCGTTAATTTTTACGCATAAGAAATAATCGGGGTCCGCGGGATTCTTGGGTGCCCCGGAATCCCGGGTGAGAAACGATAGGTATCGGTTGACGGTGGGTTTGTGTAGTCCTAAAGTCTTTAATTCGGTTACCTCGTACGTATTCATAATGGTATTAGATAATCTCGGGAGTTCCCTCAGAAACGCTCTCTCTAATCTCCGAGGGAAGTCTCGGTTAAGCGAAGAGGATGTTGACGATATTGTAAAAGAGATCCAACGGTCGTTGTTATCGGCTGATGTTGATGTGGATCTCGTGATGGAGTTGTCGGATTCAATTCGATCCCGATCGCTTTCTGAGGAACCTCCGCCGGGAACGACGGCGCGGGATCACGTTTTACGGATCGTGTACGAGGAGTTAGTGTCGTTTGTCGGTGATTCAACCGAATTACCATTGGAACCGCAGACGATCATGCTAGCGGGGTTACAAGGGTCGGGGAAGACGACGACTGCGGCGAAGATCGCATGGTGGTTCTCAACGAAGGGATTGCGGCCAGCGGTTATTCAAACTGATACGTTTCGCCCTGGGTCGTTTGAACAGGCTCGGCAATTAGCGGAACAAGCAGACGTTGATTTCTACGGGGATCCGGATGAGGACGATCCGGTCAATATCGCGCGAGATGGACTAGAGGCGGTGAGCGAGGCTGATGTCTTGATCGTTGATACTGCTGGCCGTCACGCTCTTGAGGATGAGTTAATAGAGGAGTTAGAATCGATAGATGGCGTTGTTGATCCTGATCGGACGTTATTGGTGTTAGATGCAGCGATTGGGCAGGGAGCGAAGGAGCAAGCGAATCGGTTTCATGATGCAGTCGGGATCGATGGGGTGACAATTGCGAAGTTAGATGGGACAGCGAAGGGGGGCGGGGCATTGACGGCGATTAAGGAAACTGGTTCGTCAATTGCGTTTCTCGGTACTGGTGAATCCGTTCAGGATATCGAACGGTTTGAGCCGTCTGGATTTATTTCCCGGTTGCTTGGGATGGGGGATCTCAAGCAGTTGACGGAACGGGTCGAACGGGCAATGATGGAGACCCAAGAAGAAGACGAAGACTGGGATCCAGAGGATATGCTTTCGGGTGAGTTTACGTTACGAGATATGCGCCAGCAGATGCAGGCGATGAATCGGATGGGCCCGTTGGATCAGGTGCTCGATATGATCCCAGGGCTGGGTGGGGGGTTAATGGATCAATTACCGGACGATGCGATGGATGTTACGCAGGACCGATTACGGGATTTTGAGGTCGTTATGGATTCGATGACTGATGCGGAGCTTGAGGACCCAAGTATCATTGGAGCGAGTCAAATAGAACGGATATCTCGTGGAAGTGGTAAATCAGAGAGTGTAGTCCGTGAGTTACTTGATCAGTATCAGATGATGTCCCGGACGATCCAACAATTACAAGGGATGGGGGATGGTGATATGCAACGTATGATGAAGAAAATGCAGGGTGAAGGCGGGTTAGGTGGTCTCGGCGGGCCGTTCGGCTAAGCACACTATACGCTGCAGGTATTTCACGATGATTAGGGGGATTGAGAAGATTCGTGGTCAGTTTCGGGCGTATGATATATTGATTTTAACGTCGTTACTTTGGTTTCTTGGGCAGTTTGTCCGATATTCGTTTCCACCGTTGTTCGAAACGTTCCAAGTGACGTATGGGGTGTCGAATACAGTGTTAGGGTTATTGTTTTCTGCGTTGTTACTTGCGTACGGCGGGATGCAGTTTCCGTCTGGGGTTGTTGCTGATCGTGTCGGGGAGGCGACCGTAATTTCTGTCGGGGCGTTGATTTTATCGGTGGCGGTCCTGTTATTGTTTTCTTGGCAGATTTTCCCGATTCTTGTCGTAGCGGTGATATTGATTGGGATCGGGACTGGGATGCACAAGACGGTCGCTATTGCATTATTATCAATCGTGTATCCAGATCGGACCGGTCGGGCGTTAGGGGTGCTCGATGGGATCGGTCAGTTAGGTGGCGTGGTGGCACCGGCGGTTGTTTCTGTGGTATTAGCCGTCTCAATCGGGTGGTATTCGCTGTATCTAGGCGCAGGTATCGCTGGGGTAGTGTTTGCGGTACTGGTGTATCGTTCATCAGGGCAGGAACGTGGCAATTCTGATTCGGAGTCAGGGGATCAGGCGCAGGATTCTCCAGGCGCTAAACGATATTTACGGCCGTTCCGAAAGCCGTCGTTCGTGTTACTTGTCCTTGGGGCGATGGCGTTTACGTTCGCATGGAATGGGCTAGCGGCGTTCTTTCCGTTATTCTTAATTAGCGAACAAAATATGTCGAGTGTCACTGCCGGCCTGTTGTATAGCTTGCTGTTCATTATGAGTTTAGTTCAACCCGTCACTGGGTCGATTAGTGATCGGGTCGGGTACCTTCCGGTGATGATCGGCACGTTGATAGTGTCACTTGGTTCGGTGTTGATGCTGTTACAACCGTTATCGAGAGTGCTAATCGTAGCCGTAGTATTCATGATGGGGATTGGATTCCACGGATTCAGACCGGCGCGAGAAGCGTATCTGATGGCACTCATTCCGGCTGGTGTTTCCGGTGGAACATTAGGGATTGTTCGAACGTTAATGATGGTTGTGGGTGGTTCGGCACCAGCGGTTGTTGGGTATTTTTCTGAAGTGCAAGATTTCACCGTTGCGTTTACCGTACTTGCGTTCGACATAGCGGTCGGCATTTTGATACTAGGCGTGCTCTTTCTAGTTACGAATAGGTCGGGTTAAGAAGGAATCGAGGGGAGTTGGTCAATGAATGCATCGACGGTTGGTTCCTCTACTTCAACGGTAATGGTGATGTCACCGAGTTCATCTTCGTTCCCAACAGCGAAATTAACTGTGCCCATCAGTGCCGCTTGTTTTTTCAACCGGAACGAAAACTCACCCGAGGTACTGTTTTCAAAGAATACGTCTTGGGCCGTTTCCATGATGTTCTGTTCGGTGAGTTTCTCTGTGAAGGTATCAATCGAATGCGTGGTTCCCGTGATCGCCTCGGGGGTTTCTGTGAGTGAGGCGTTCGGGAAGAGATTCTGAATGGCTGTCTGTACCCGTTCGGGATCTTCTGTCGGGTTCACCGGCGCTGTTACCGTGACGGTAATACGGTAAATCATGGGAGAAACTCACGGATTCGTTGTCGAAATTCCATGAGTGAGTCGGTATTTTCTATATAGACGTCTGCGTTCTCCATCGCCTCGCCCATACCGAACCCGAGTTCACGCTCATCACGGTCCTTGAGCGATTCTCCTAGTTCGCACGTATCATCGCGTCCCCGATCCGTGATTCGTTGTTCTCGTACCGCGAAGGGAGCTTCGATACATACCAGAATGAAGTCGTCCCCGAACTCCGCTTTGAATCGATCGACCTCTGCCTCCGACCGAATCCCGTCCACCACTACTGATTCATGATCTTCAAGAGCGTCAATAATTACTGGGATCGATTCTTCAGCTATCGCACCAGGTCCACCTTCTTCTCGTAATTCTTTCGCAACCCGTCCGTGATCACTCGCCGGATCTAGACCACGATCAACACAAGCATTCCTAATTACATCACCCATCGTAATTACGGGGACCCCTAGTTCTTCAGCGACGGTCGCTGCCTCGCTTTTCCCACTCCCCGGCAACCCGACCAATCCGATAACATGCATCGTTCTCGTGGTTGTGCGTAGAACTGACCGTGATTTAAGGACTATGCACTGTGTCCGCTCGGCGAACGCAATAGACAGAGCATTTTATGACGAGTGGTCAATTTAGACTACCCGTGGGCACGTAGCTCAGTCTGGACAGAGCGTCGGACTTCTAACTGTAGTCGCTCGACCCGGCTCTAGGGAGACATCCGACGGCCGCGGGTTCGAATCCCGCCGTGCCCGGTTACTCTGACGGGTGTCCCGTACCCAGTGAGGGATACAACAATTGGTCTGGTTTCCGCAACCTATTGACTCATACCGACTGATGAATTAGTCGTTGCCTATGCGCAATTCTGATCGACATGACTGTTCCTTCTTATCCGACCTCAAGTTAGACGGCGAAGTTGGATTTTCAGACTCAATCAGGGAACAATATAGTGCCGATGCAAGTCCACATCACGCGTCATTCCCTGATGCGGTGGTATGGCCAACAACCCAGGAAGAAACGAGCCAAGTGGTGACAGCCGCGAACGAAAGAGGTGTTCCCATTGTTCCCTGGGGTGGGGGGTCTGGGCTTGAGGGTAACGCAATCCCTTCACGAGGAGGAATAGTACTCATCACCACGGAATTAACGGGCGTTACCGTCCACCCGGAGGATTTACGGGTTGCAGTCGGTCCTGGCGTGATTTATGACTCACTGAACGACGAGTTATCATCGTACGGTCTCTGGTTCCCACCCGGTATTTCAAGCGGGAATCTCGCCACCATTGGCGGGATGATCGCCACGAATGCAAGTGGATATAATTCGGTAAGGTACGGAGAGACTCGTGATCACATACTTCAACTGGAAGTCGTATTACCGGACGGTCAGATCATCACGTGTGGGCGGAACGTCATCAAAACATCATCAGGCTATAGTTTGAAAGATCTCTTTATTGGCAGTGAAGGCACGCTCGGCGTGGTCACGGAGGCAACGATTGCGCTTACGGGACTCCCTGAACACAAACAGGGCGCGATTGTCCCATTTTCTTCTACCGAAGACGCGTCCGAAGCAGTTAGTGACATAATTGGCAGCGGTCTCGTCCCGGGAGCCATCGAGTACGTGGGTGAGACCGCACTCCGATTAATCAATTCGTACGCCGGAACGGATTTCACAGAGACCCCGACTTTGTTCATCGAACTACACGCGAGCAACTCAGGGATAACTGAAGATGTTGCTCTGACGAAACAAATCTGTGCTGACCATGATTCCAACAATTGGGCGGCAGCCTCACCTGATGCTATGAACGAGTTGTGGGAGGCACGTGACGATGCCTACGATGCGATCCGGGCCTACCGAGCTGACTGGGAAATCGCGATGGTCGGAGATATCGTCGTCCCAATATCACTATACCCAACAATAGTGAAGCAAGTCTCGACTTTAAGTACAGAGCTAGACCTGGTCTGTCCCGCACTCGGACACGCCGGTGACGGGAATCTGCATTATGCACCGCTCGTCGATCCAACTGACGACGATATGGTATCCCGCGCCACGCAATTAAACGAAGAAATCGTCACTACCGCCATAGAACTCGGCGGTAGCGCAACGGGCGAACACGGTATTGGGACCGGGAAGAAACGATTCATGGCCGATGAACACGGCCCAAGTCTAGATTTGATGCGTACCCTAAAGCACACGATAGATCCGAACGATATTATGAATCCAGAAAAGATCTTTCCGCCAACTGCATCAACCGAATAACCACGATCCCCTCCCTTCTGCCTAGGATTTATCAGAATTCGTCCTCGAACACAAACGCCCCATCCCGCTGGATTACCTCCCCATCGACTTCAATAAACGAGTCTTCACTCATGTCAATGATCATATCAACATGCACTGCACTCTCGTTCACCGTGTTTTCCTCACCGACGCAATCGTCATATGCCATTCCAACCGCCATATGCACTGTATCACCCATTTTCTCATCGAATAACATATTGTACGTGAACCGATCGATATCCCGATTCATCCCAATCCCTAACTCGCCCAAATGCCGCGCCCCCTCATCAGTATTCAATACTTCCGTTAACACCTCGTTGTTCTTCTTCGCATGATGATCAACCACAACCCCATCCTCAAATTCGAGGAAGACATCATCGATTTCGCGGCTCTGATGGTACAACGGTTTATCAAACAACACACTCCCCTCTACTGAATCAACTACCGGCGCCGTAAACACCTCGCCGCCCGGTAAATTGTGTTCCCCAAAATCATTAATCGGGTTATTCCCCTTAATCGACATCGATATATCGGTTTCTTCACTCACAATCCGCACCGTACCAGCCGGTTCCAGCAATTCCACCAATTGTTCTTGGTGCTGCCGCTGCTGATCCCAATCCAAATTGATCGCATCCCACACGAAATTCTCATACGCTTCAATACTCATCTCGGCTAATTGAGCATTCCCAGAGGACGGGTATTGCGTCAAACACCAGCGTTTCGATAATCGTTCCTCACGGATTGGTTTAATCGCCCTCGAATACTCTGCTTCCGTCTCAGGTGGAATATCACTCCCTTCAGTAGCATTCACTTCACTCCTGACATGAATCACGGCATCAGTTTCCTCCATTAATGCCAACTCGTGCGCAGGAGTTTCGAACTCATCTCTCGCTCGCAAATACGCCCGTCGAGCTCGTTGATTCCCGGATACATACACGGGATTGGCTCCTTTGTCACCAAGATACTCATGTAACGCTATGACTAAATCCTCAGCAACATGTGGCGCGGCAATTACGACATCATCACCCTCCGTCACCCGCGTTGAGTGATCAACGATTATTTCAGCATGTTCTCGAATACGCGGATCCATAGCCCTCTTTCCAGGGGAGAAAACCAAACTCCTTTCGATACAAATCCCACAGCGTAAGAGAAACCCCGTCCCAAAGTAACTCCATCACCAGCCTAACGCGCTCTTATTCCCGACTCGGTGTCATTGTTGTCCACGTTCAAATCCTTCCCGGAACCCTTGAATCGCCCGTCTCACCATCAACAATAAAAAGAAAAAGAATACAACAAGGAGCACAATTATCCCGATAAAAATAGGATCCGAATATGACATGCCCAATCGTGGGTGCTAAACCCAGAAAATGATTTCCTTCCCGACTACTCAATCTACACATACCAATCTCGACAATTCCAACCGTTCAACTAAAACACTGATTTTACTCTCCCTGACACTCTTTTACCAGCCACCACAACCCCTAAATGCGGTTGACAAACCGCACCGCTCCAATCGGCCCTCCCCTACATAACGAATTTTCTGAACGGCTCCCCATCCAACCCACACAACCGGCCCCGAACTTGCGACCCATGCTTTTCTATAATCCCATACGCCGCCCGAAACTGCCTTGGTACCGCATAACTCCCTGGATTAAACAACCACACCTCATCTGTATCAATAATCTGTGGACTATGCGAATGTCCAAACACCACAACATCAGCGTCAACTTCTCGTCCTAACATCTCCAACCCAGTGTGCGAATGGTTATTCCCATGCACCATCACTAATTTCAATCCAAGTTCAGTTACCGTCACTTGTGCTGGCACCCGGTCACAGACTTCTTTACTATCATTATTCCCATGAACCGCGGTAAATTCATGGGACAGTTCCTCGAATTCATCCAAAACAGACTCCGTTAAAAAATCACCCGTATGTAACACCATATCTGCTTGCTTAACATCGGCTAACACTTCGCCCTCGAGGTTCGCAGAGGACGTTCCATGCGTATCACCAACAACGACCAACACACTTTCCACAATCTCTCTACCTAGTTGTTAGTCCATCGATATCCACCCGACTTCACTCGTCTAGCCACAAACCTACTCCCTAACAACCGTTTGATTACCATCAATCGATCCCTCGACCCTCCGTTACACTGGCAGCGATATGGCTCGAATCTGCTCCCCGTACCTCCCATCCCATAACCAGATTTCATTCACAGTCCACGAAATCGGATCAACATCTCGCTGCAATAACGCTACCGCCGCCTCTTCCGTTCCGCCTCGAGCAATCGTAATATGCGGCACATACGACGCTCCTTCGAGTTCAGGAACCGCCCCAAATGTATCTGTCAACGCCAAATGCACTTTTTCTAACCCCGCACTTTCTACTTCCAAATACACCACCGGTGCACTCCCCGACACAGGTTCGCTGAACATCCCGATTCCAGTAACCTGCACGCCAAACGGTTGCGTCCCACGAAGCGCCATTCGTACCTCAGTTTCAACTGCATCGATACTCCCAGTCACATCCTGTTCAAACCGTTTGCACACCAAGGTATGCCAGTCGCGTACCTGGTCGAATACCATTAACTCCGGATGTAACTCCGATATCACGCGTTTTACACCACCTCCAATTGGGACATTAACACTTAGCAATACGCTAAACCACTCTATCAAGGTGGATAACAACACCGCTTATCATCCTAAACCAACATCATATAACCCACGCCTCATCTCATCCCCACCTACTGGCTAACTCTCCTATCCTTCCGAAAGGATTTAATAAACCTCACGGCAAGAACTTAGCAATGAACCGGGCCATTCCGTTAGAGACATTATCATACCGTCTCACTGCGCCCGGTATTTTTTCCCGACGAGACCGACCGGGGCTCCATTAGCCCCGCCTCCACCTCTTCAACAACTACTGACACCCTCTCGTTTGATACAACCGTATTCGCAATTCCGCCCCGATAGCCATCGCCCTATAATTTCATTCATTTGATAATACCGTGAGACTTAATTACTAATCTAGTTTTGTCACTGGTATGAGCCGTGTTGCACTTGCTTTCTCCGGGGGACTCGACACCACCGTCTGCGTCCCGATACTCGAAGAAGAATACGACTACGACGAAGTAATCGGCGTCACCGTCGATGTCGGCCAACCCGAAGAAGAATTTCACGAAGCCAAAGAAACCGCAAACGCACTCGACCTCGAACACTACATCGTTGACGAACTCGACACATTCGCTAATCTCTGTCTCACGGCCGTCCAAGCCAACGCTACCTACCAAGGCTACCCCCTCGGGACTGCCCTAGCCCGTCCCGTTATCGCCAACGCCATCATCGACATCGCCGAAGAACACAACTGTGACGCCCTCGCCCACGGTTGTACCGGCAAAGGAAACGACCAACTCCGCTTCGAAGCTGTTTGGCGCGAAACGGATTTCGACGTTATCGCCCCAATCCGCGAACTCGGCTTAACTAGAGAATGGGAACTCGAATTTGCAACCGAACGTAACCTCCCGGTCGAAGGCGGGAATGAAGGCGCATGGAGCATTGATACAAACCTCTGGAGCCGCTCAATCGAAGGCGACGACCTCGAAGACCCCGCCTACATCCCGACCGATGACATCTACTCTTGGACCACCGACCCCACGAGTGACACGACAGAACTTACGATCACGTTCGACAACGGTATTCCTACCGCCATCGACGGCGACCAACTCGACCCCGTGGCACTTATCGAATACCTAAACGAACTAGCTGGGTCCTATGGAGTCGGCCGATCAGATCTGATGGAAGACAGGATGCTCGGATTAAAAGTCCGCGAAAACTACGAACACCCAGCCGCGACAACCCTCCTCGCCGCACACGAGGCGCTCGAGGGCCTCGTCCTCACGAAAGAAGAACGGTCCTTCAAAACACACGTCGACAATACATGGGCAGAAAAAGCCTACGAAGGACTGCTCGCTGCTCCACTCGTCTCCGCCTTAGAGGGATTTATCACCACGACCCAACATCGCGTCACCGGCACTGTCACCATCCGACTCGAAGGCGGCCAAGCACGCCCTGTCGGCCGGGACAGCGACTACGCTGTCTACTCAGAAGCAGCCGCGTCATTCAACACCGAAGACGTAATCGGCGGTATCACTCAAGCCGACGCCACCGGCGTCGCCAAATACCACGGGTTCCAAGAACGTCTCGCGAATCGCGCGATTAACACCGTTGAATCTGACCTCGAAGCGCTCACAGACGGTGGAAACGAATAACCCATGACTGAGGAATCCTCGGATGTCATTCGCCGCGACAAATACGCCGCTGGGCCAGCAAGAGGATTCCTCTCATCTATCGACAGCGACAACCGGATATTCGACGCCGATCTTGCTGTCGACAGAGCTCACGTCGTGATGTTAACAGAACAACACATCATTGACGCAGCGGATGCGACTGCTATCCTCTCCGCACTTGACACAATCGAAACAGCCGGATACGACGCACTACCGACGGGTGAAGATGTCCATGCTGCCATCGAAACAGCCGTCATCAACGAAATCGGGGAACGCGGCGGCCGGATGCACACAGCGCGGAGTAGAAACGATGAAGTCAGCGCTTGCATCCGGTATCGGTTACGGCAAGATCTCAATACGCTCCTCTCGTCGCTCATTCAATTCCGCGAAATCTGCCTTGACAGTGCTAACGAACACATCGAAACCGCCATGCCTGGGTTCACGCATTTGCAACCAGCTCAACCAATCACCGCCGCCCACTGGTTGTTATCCTATGAACAAGCCCTCCAGCGTGACACATCCCGCCTCTTAGATACCTACGCAAGGGTCAACCAAAGCCCCTTGGGCGCAGCTGCCTTCGCCGGCACACCGTTCCCCATTGACAGAGAACGAACAGCAGAGCTTCTCGGATTCGATTCCGTGATCACAAACTCCATCGATGCGGTCACCGGTCGGGACTTCCTCCTCGAAACCGCAAACGCGATAACAATCATTGCTACCACTTTATCAGGACTTGCCGAGGACCTCATTATTTTCTCGAATAAGAATTTCGTTGAACTTGCGGATGAATTCGCATCAACTTCATCGATTATGCCCCAGAAGAAAAACCCGGACACAATGGAACTTGTCCGCGCCACTACCGGCGACGCGGTCGCCACTTACACAGGGCTCTCGACTGCATTGAAGGGACTCCCAAGAGCCTACAACCGGGATCTACAACGTGTCACAACATTCATTTGGGGTGGTGTTGACGCGGTCACTGATGCGCTCGACGTCAGTACTGGCGCTATAAGCACCCTCGAATGGAACGAGGCTGCTCTTCACGCCGCTGCCGATGATGGGTTTTCGACTGCAACTGGCGTCGCCGATCAACTGGCTATGGCCGGTATTCCATTTCGGACTGCCCACGAAATTGTCGCTGATGTCCCCGAAAACGAACAGAATTACGCCGGCATCGATCGGATCGTCCGAAAAAAAACCGGGCAGGCACTCGACGAGTTTGTGGATGAGGAAACCATCAATCAGGCGCTTGATCCTATGGAAAATATCGCGATGCGCGACTCGGTTGGCGGCCCTGCCGTTGGCCCGGTTTTAGAAGCGATTGAAACAGCACAAGCGACGGTGGAAACGCACCGAACCACCATTTCCGACGCTCGAGCAGAATTAGATGGTGCTTCCAATCAGTTAGAAACTGAGGTGAATGAGTATTTGACATGATTCCTTGTCGACTCCCGCCCCCTCGACGGGGGAACTGATACCAATTACTTCATAATGTCCAAATATCCGGCGATTAGGCCACTCTATAGTTTAATTTCACCATAAATAATTGGTAAATTTTATATTTATACGGAAATTACTAACAGGTACACAATGAGTATAACAGCCGAATGCATCGAATGCGGAGCAGAATTATCGCTCCATGACGACGTGGAAACCGGCGAAATCGTTGACTGTTCCACGTGTGGTACAGAACTCGAAGTAATCGATGACGATCCCCTAACCCTCGACAACGCTCCAGAACTTGAAGAAGACTGGGGCGAATAAGGGTGGCAACACGTAATAGCTTGGAGGTCCTTGACGTGAGGTATCACCTATGAATGTTGGTGTGTTGTATTCCAGAATCAGGAAGGACGAAAAACTCCTTCTTGATGAACTCAGAGACCGTGGTCACGAAGTGACAAAAATCGATGTCAGACACCAACAATTTGGTCTCGATTCAGGCCCCGAAGAACTCGATGATGTTGACATTGCAATTGATCGGTGCCTCGCGACTAGCCGGAGCATTTACGTTACGCAATTCGTAGAAGCATACGGTATACCGATCGTCAACACGCCGCAAACCGCACAAGTCTGTGCAGATAAAGTTCGCTGTAGCCTTGCGCTAGCGAAATATTCCGTACCCACACCACGAACGGAAGTTGCATTCACAAAGGACAGTGCACTCGAAAGTATCGAACGGTTCGGGTACCCCTGCGTTCTTAAACCTGTGATCGGCTCGTGGGGCCGGCTCATGGCGAAAATCGACAGCCGGAGCGCCGCTGAAGCAATCCTTGAGCATAAGGAAACTCTCGGGCATTACGAGCACAAAATCTTCTATATTCAGGAATTTGTCAACAAGCCAGGCAGGGATATTCGGGTTGTCGCTGCTGATGGCGAGCCAATCGCAGCGATGGCACGGTCATCGGATCATTGGTTGACGAACGCAGCTCGTGGTGCAACAACGACGGGATTCATCGTCAACGAGGAAGTGGACGAGCTAGTTGAACGGGCCAGCGAAGCCGTGGGTGGCGGGCTGTTAGGTGTTGACCTTATGGAAACAGATGAAGCGTACACGGTCCACGAGGTGAATCACACGGTTGAATTCAAAGCGCTCAACGACACGACGGATATTGATGTCCCTGCCCGTGTGATTGATTGGCTTGAGGACCGTGCGACTGAAACCGTGGGTGTAACTGTTTGACCGTTGAAACGATTAGTAATTGAATGAGTTATTCAGCATCGGTTATTGGTGCGAGTGGATTTACTGGCGGAGAACTTCTGAGGTTACTCACGGGCCACCCGGAATTCGATGTGGTACAAGCGACAAGCCGGTCCTATGAAGGCCGGAGTGTTGGGTATTCTCATCCGAACCTTCGAGAAATCGATTTGCAGTTCTCGTCCCCAACCGATCTCGATGCAGTCGATGTCATGTTTCTCGCGACCCCCCATGGCGTTTCAATGACTCGGATCGATGAGTTCCGTGAGTGTGCGGAGACGGTTATTGATTTGAGTGCTGATTTTCGATTACGAGAAGAGGCGTTGTATGATGAGTATTATGATGGGCATACCCGACCAGAACTCCTTCGGGAAGCAGCGTATGGACTTCCAGAAGTATCTCGGGACGACATCAGAGACAGTGAGATAATAGCGTGCGGCGGATGTAATGCGACTGCAACGATTCTCGGGTTATTACCGTTATTTCGCGCTGGGATTCTGACTGATGACAGAATTGTTGTTGATGTGAAAGTTGGGTCGTCTGAGAGCGGTGCGGGCGGGGGGCAAGCGTCTCACCATGCGGAACGATCAGGGATCGTTCGTCCTTATGCTCCGACGTCCCATCGACATGAAGCAGAAATCGAACAGACGCTTGGGACGTCAGTGTCGTTTACGGTGCATGCGGTTGATATGATTCGTGGAGCATCGGCGACGTGTCATGTGTTTCCTGAGCAATTTCCAGAGAAACGGGATGTGTGGGGGGCGTATCGTGAGCAGTATTCTGATGAACCGTTTGTTCGGTTGATTGGAGCAGGTGGGGGTGTGTATCGGTATCCGGAGCCGAAAGTTGTTGCGGGGACTAATTTGGTTGAGATTTCGTTTGAGTTTGATGAGAACAACGATCGGATTGTGGTGTTTTCCGCCATTGATAATATGATGAAAGGTTCTGCGGGCCAAGCGGTTCATGCGGCGAATGTATTGTTCGGATTGACTGAAACGATTGGGCTTGACCATTACGGGTTGCATCCAGTGGGAGCCCCGTGATCTATTAGGAATATGACTGTTGTGATTAAAATCGGGGGGGCTCGGGCGGTTGACCCGGCTGGCGCGCTTGCGGATGTAGCAGCATTGCGTGAGGATGGTGTTCCTGTGGTAGTGGTTCATGGCGGTTCGACGGCGATGGATGAAACGCTAGAGCGGTTGGGGATGTCTGCTGAGTATGTTGAAACGCCGGATGGAGTGGTTGGTCGGTTCACGGATGAGGAAACGATGGAAGTTTTCAAGATGGTGTTCGGCCAGTTAAACACGAATTTAACAATGAAGTTACAGAATCAGTCGGTGAATGCCATAGGTTTGAACGGTGTTGACGGACGGTTGTTGAGAGGTGAACGGAAGAGCGCTGTGCGGGTTGTTGAGGATGGGCGGAAAAAGATCAGGCGTGGTGACCATTCTGGGCGGATCGATGATGTGAATACGGGGTTGTTAGAACGTTTATTAACGGCCGGGTATACGCCAGTCATCGGTCCGCCGATTCTTGCTGATGATGGGGTGGCGGTGAATACGGATGCTGATCGGGCGTCGGGCGCGATTGCGGGTCGATTGAATGGTCGATTAGTGTCACTGACCGATGTCGATGGCGTGTTTGCGGATGCGGATGAACCGTCGACGTTAATATCGGAGGTCCGGTCGTCTGAAGAGTTGGATGTGTTGCAAGAGGTAGCGGAGGGGTTTATGCGGCGGAAGGTAATGGCGGCAGTTGAAGCACTCGAGTTAGGGGCGAGTAAGGTCATTATTTCGAACGCAAATGCGGACCAGCCGATTCTAGAGGCGTTAGATGGGGCGGGGACGCATATTCACCCGGAGGTACTCGTATGAGTGGGTTTGTGTTCTCAGAAAAACCCATTCAGATTGAACGTGGGGAGGGGGTGTTCGTGTTTGATTCGTCGAATGAGAAATATCTAGATTTGGGTGCGAGTTATGCGTGTGTGCCAGTGGGGCATTCCCATCCGCGAGTGGTGTCTGAAGTGACTGATCAATTATCGGATCTTACGTATGTTCAGGGGTCGTATCCGGTGTCGTCGCGGACGGCATTGTATGAACGGCTTGGGGAGGTTGCCCCGGGTTCCATTGGGAAGGTGTGGTTATGTAATTCTGGGACGGAAGCGAATGAAGCGGCGATTAAGTTTGCTCGTCATGCGACGGGACGCACGAAAATTGTGTCGACTATGATGGGATTCCATGGGCGGACGTATGGGTCGTTGTCGGCGACGTGGAAGGACGAGTACCGCGAGGGGTATGAACCACTTGTCGATGGGTTCGAGTTTGTGCCGTATGGAGATAGTGAAGCGATAGTTGATGCTGTTGATGATGAGACCGCAGCGGTGATTGTGGAACCGATTCAGGGGGAAGGCGGGATTAATGCGCCATCAGACGAGTACCTGGCGGCGATTCGTGAGTGTACAACCGATGCGGGAGCGGCGATGATTGTTGATGAAATCCAAACGGGTCTCGGGAGAACGGGGGAGTTTTGGGCGGTTGATCATGCTGATGTCGTTCCTGATATTGTGACGGTTGCGAAAGGGATTGCTAATGGATTACCGTTAGGGGCGACGCTGTGTCGGGATTGGATTGCTTCAGACGCTGGGAACCATGGGGGGACATTCAGTGGCGGGCCGTTAGTGAGTCGGGCGGCTCTCGCCACGTTAGACGTCATTGAATCGGAAGAACTCGTCACAAATGCACAGCAGACTGGTGCCTATCTGATCGATTCAATTAATGCAGCGGTTGGTGATTCAGTTCGCGATGTACGGGGGCTTGGATTGATGATCGGTATTCAGGTGCCCCGGGGGGCGAATTCGATGCTTCGGGAACTGGCGATATCGCATAATATCTTGGCTTTACCGGCGGGTCGGACAGTGGTCCGGTTGTTACCGCCGTTGATTCTTGATGAAACGCATGTGGATCAGTTCGTGACTGCGTTCGAAGCCGTTGTCAATGGTTCATCTGATGCATGACTATGGATATTCGGTCTGATGCGCGCACGCTCTTGCACGATTTGGTTTCTATCGAGTCGGTGAGTGGGAACGAGGCGTCGTGCGCGGAGCGACTCGCGTCGTTCTTTGATTCGCATGATCGGTCGGTGTGGATTGATGAGGTGGGGAATGTTCGAGTGCCGGGGGATGATTCGGTCCTATTGACGTCACATATCGATACGGTTCCTGGAGATATTCCAATTCGGATTGAAGATGGAACGCTATGGGGACGTGGGAGTGTGGATGCGAAAGGGTCGCTTGCGTCGATGGCTGTTGCGGCAGTAGAAACTGGGGTAAGTTATGTTGGTGTTGTCGGTGAGGAGCGTGGTTCGCGTGGTGCGCGGTTTCTCATGGAGGATCGAGAGGCTCCGGCGGCCGTGATCAATGGAGAACCGAGTGGGTGGGCTGCGATTACTTTTGGGTATCGCGGGCATCTCCCGGGGACATATGTTACGACGAGTGAGTCCGGGCATAGCTCTCGACCGGAAAATAACGCGATTGAGGATGCGATTGAGTGGTGGAATCGAGTTACCCGTGAGTTTGGCGTCGATGAATGGACGCCTGTTTTTGAACAGGTGACAACGAAACCAGTTCGGTTTTCGGGCGGACCGAGCGAGGATGGGTTGTCAGTTGAAGCTTCGAT
Organism: uncultured Halobacteriales archaeon; assembly: GCA_964542445.1. Classification (GTDB taxonomy): domain Archaea; phylum Halobacteriota; class Halobacteria; order Halobacteriales; family Hikarchaeaceae; genus CAZITY01. The sequence continues at coordinate 52,234 of CAZITY010000002.1, forward strand.
GGATGTAGAGCTACGAATCCCACCGTCGTTTACGGTGGATGAGGTACGTGAAATTGCTGATGGACAACTGGATGGAGGGACGGTTCGGTGGGGTGAGGCGATTCCACCGGTAATGAAGAGTCCTCGGTCGTCGTTGGCTCGAAAGTTTCGTGGAGCAATCAGAGATATCGGTGGCGACCCGCGGTTGTTACGGAAGACTGGGACGAGTGACATGAATATTTTCGCTGATCGATGGTCCATCCCAATGGTGACGTATGGTCCGGGTGATTCGTCGTTAGATCATACGCCGGAAGAGCGATTGGAGTTGGATGAGTATGATCGTAGCATCCAGGTACTAGAAAATGTGTGTTCGAGGATTATTGATGAAGAATAACCATGAGTGATCATTGCGGTGTGGGGCGGCCGAATGATACTGCAGTGCAACATGTCTTAGAGATGAATGATTTGGTGGAGATTCTTGATGATGTGTTGGAGGATGGTTTACGATTGAAATCCGCGGTGCGGGCTGGGAATCCGGTTCGGGAGTTACCGGGGAAGACGCTCGCGATGTTTTTTGAGAAGCCGAGTACCCGGACGCGCGTGTCGTATGAGACGGGGATGACGCAATTGGGTGGGCATGCGATTATGCTGAGTCCGGAGCACATGCAGTTGGGACGAGGGGAGCCTATTTCTGATACGTCTCGGGTGTTATCTCGGTATACCGATGGGATCATGGCGCGGGTTAATTCGCATGAAACCATAGAGGAGCTAGCTGCGTATTCTTCTGTCCCAGTGATTAATGGGTTATCTGATAAATCTCATCCATCTCAGGCTATCGCTGATTTGCTCACGATTAAGGAAGCATTCGGTGGGTTTTCCGATGTTAACGTGACGTGGATAGGGGATGGGAATAATGTGGCGGCGTCGTTTGCTATTGGGGCTTCAATCGTGGGGATAGATTTGACGGTCGCTAGTCCGCCGTCTTATCACTTAGACAAGGAAGTTTTGGCGATAGCAGCTGACTGTGGTACTCCCCCAACGGTAACCGATGACCCAACGCAGGCTGTGTTAGATGCCGATGTTGTGTATACTGACGTGTGGGTGAGTATGGGGAACGAGGAAGAACGAGAAGAACGACTTGCGGCCTTCGAGGGATACCAGGTAAATGAGTCTTTGTTATCACACGCGCCTGAGGCACTTGTGATGCACTGCTTACCAGCGCACCGAGGTGAGGAAATCACGAGTGCCGTCCTTGAAGGACAACGATCGTTAGTCTGGGAGCAGGCAGAAAATCGATTACATGCACAAAACGGATTGTTGGTGAATTTACTGTCGTAAAACTTCAATAGGAGTGATTTTTCGCTTGCTCCAAGGGTTGGTTTTCGGGTGTAAACAGGGGAATCGGCTGTTTTTTGGGTCTTCCAGTCGTGTGTGTTCCTATGGCGTTACGTGGTTTTTTTGACGAAACAACTGACCCCCCTTCCGTTGCAGTTGAGGGAGTATGGTTGGAGTGCATCTCGTGCGATTTCGTTACTGAACCGTTCTCGGAAGTGATTTTCCGGTGCCCGGACTGTGACAGTTTACTTGAAGTTCAGTACGAGTCGCCGATTACCCTAGAACCGAGTACGGGTTCGGGTGTTTGGCGATACGAGCACGCGTTACCTGTTGATGGGTCGGTTTCGCTTGATGAAGGAAACACGCCGTTATATTCGGTTCCGGCAATTACCCAGTCTCTGGGAATCGCTGATTTGCATATCAAACACGAGGGGATGAACCCGACGGGGAGCTTCAAAGACCGGGGAATGACGGTTGGCGTTAGAGTAGCCGAAAAACTCGGTGTTAACCGGTTGGCGTGCGCAAGTACCGGGAATACGAGCGCTGCGTTAGCCTGTTACGGGTCTAGAGCAGGAATGGATGTGTTTGTGTTATTACCGAGCGGGAAAGTCGCGGCTGGGAAACTTGCGCAGGCCGGGCTACATGGCGCTCGGATTTTAGAAGTCGATGGGAATTTCGATGATTGTCTCCGGCATGTTTCTGCGCTTGCTGACCGTGGCGAGGCCTATTTGTTGAATTCAGTGAACCCATTCCGATTAGAAGGACAGAAAACAATTGGATTCGAGATCCTAGAACAGTCCCTCGCGAAGACGGGTTCATACCCTGATCGGATTGTCCTTCCTGTTGGGAATGCAGGGAATACCGCTGCGTTGTATAAAGCGTTCAGAGAGCTAGTGGCGAGTGATGCGCTGACCATCGATGAAGTACCAACGTTAACGGGAGTGCAAGCTGCTGGTGCGGCACCGCTTGTCGAGGCAATAGAAACCAATGCGGACACGGTAACACCGTGGGAATCGGTTGAAACCCGTGCGACGGCAATCAGGATCGGAAATCCAGTGAACGCTCCGAAAGCCATCCCGGGGATTCGTGAAACCGGGGGAACAGCAGTCGCCGTGAGCGACGAGGAGATAACGAAGGCCCAACGAGAGATCGCGGGGTCTGGAGTAGGCGTTGAACCGGCGAGTGCGGCGTCACTTGCTGGGTTACGCAAACTCCTAGAGGCTGGCGAAATAGATGCTGATGAACAGGTTGTTTGTCTCACGACGGGTCATTTATTGAAAGATCCCGATGCAGCTGCGGCCGCCGGATCGACGCCGGAAGCAGTACCGAACGACCTGCATGCAATCATCGAAACCCTACAGGAAAACTGAATTCTCCCTAACCTATTCACAGCTAACAGGTGGCTCTCCTGCCGACCTAGTTATTTAACGCGATATACGTTGCTTCCATAATTCGGTCGTCCTGTTTGATGTCTTCAAGGACGTCGTCTGGAACAGCCTCATCGAGGTCATAGACGGTTAATGCCTCACCACCGATGGTTTCTCTCGCGTTAAACATCCCCGCGATATTAATATCGGTATTACCGAGAATCGTTCCGATGAACCCAATCACGCCGGGTTCATCGCGATTCCGCGTAACGAGCATATGGCCGTGGGGAATCGCGTCAACCCGAAATCCGTTAATCCGAACGATCCGGGGATCATCCCCTGCAAACAACGTTCCACACACACTGACCGCTGCGTCGTCATCACGGACGGTTACCGTTATAAGGCTCTGAAAGTCCTCTGTTTGTTGTGATTTAGATTCCGTGACATCAACGCCTCGTTGTTCCGCGATTTGCGCCGCGTTAACTGCGTTAACTTGCCACTCAAGCGGCTCGAACACTCCCTTTAACGCGCTCGCGGTGACTAACTCGATATCTTCCTCTGCAATGTCACCCTCATATCGAATTTCGATTTCACCGATCCGGTCCCCAAGTAACTGCGCCGCTACTTTCCCACTTGTCTCCGCTAAATCGATATATGGCTGGATCCGAGGAAAGGCAGTTTGATCGACTGACGGAGCGTTTAAAGCATTGACAACTGGCTCTTCGTTTAATGCTGCGATAACCTGTTCGCCAGTAACCGTAGCGACTTTTTCTTGCGCGGCTTCAGTACTTGCCCCTAGATGCGGGGTGACAATGATCTCGTTGACGCTGAGAAGCGGGTTATCTGCACTAATTGGTTCTGAATTGAAGACATCGACGGCCGCACCGGCTAAAATCCCTTCATCAACTGCCGCTGCTAATGCAGCCTCATCAACGATGCCGCCTCGCGCACAGTTAATTAAATATGCGTCCTCTAATTGGGCGAGTTCTTCTTCTCCGATCATCCCTTCTGTTTCATCGGTCAATGGTGTATGGATCGTCAGAAAGTCAGCACGGTCTAGACACTCTTTAAGTTCGACCAACTCCGCCCCGAGCTGAGCTGCCCGATCCGTGGTAATATAGGGATCATATGCAATGAGTTCCATTCCGAGTCCCTCGAATCGTTTCGCTGCCTCTTGACCAACGCGCCCCAGGCCGACAATCCCGAGGGTTTTCCCTGTTAATTCCGTGCCTAGATAGTCTCCTTTTGCCCACTCACCAGCTTTCAACCGGGCATGTGCCTGGGGGATGGATCGTGCTGTTGCAAACGCCATTGCCACAGTGTGTTCGGCTGCTGCTCTCACATTTCCTTCAGGTGCATTCGCAACGATAACGCCGTGTTCTGTTGCAGCGTCAAGATCGATATTATCCACGCCGACCCCGGCTCTGGCGACGATCACGAGTTCGGTAGCCGCGTCAAAGACATCACGATTAACCTGGGTTCCCGATCGAACGACAAGCGCAGCTGCGTCCGTAATAAGCGATAATAGTTCGTCGTGATCCGCTTCGTATGCGGTAACGACTGAATGCCCGGCATTTCGCAGTAAATCAAGACCTGCATCAGCAATTGGATCAGTGACGAGTACTTTCATATACGTTGCAAACCATGGCCGAGAAGTAATCCTTTCGTCACGACTTTCATCCCACGCATGAGGTTTCGTTGTCTTCATGCACCAAACCCATGATGACATATTGGACGGTAGGCGGTACCAATCTCGAAGGGAATTGTTGGGAGATATCGGGGGGTTAACGTGCTAACCCTCGCTAGAATACCCTAATGTTAATCGCGTTCGACTTCGACGGGACACTCTCCGACGACGAAATGATCGTCTTATTAGGAGAGCAAGCTGGGTGTGCTGACGAAATCAGTCAAATCACCGAACGTGCCATGAATGGAGAACTCAGTTACGCAGAGAGTCTCCGTAAACGCGTGAAGTTACTATCTGGATTATCAGAAGACGCCGTCACAAATGCCTTTGATCAAGTAGCCATCCGACCAGGAGGCGCTGAATTGTTACGCACATTAACTGCTCAATCCATCACAACCGCGATCCTCACTGGCGGTTTTCACGCTGGCGTAACACATGCATTAGCAGCCCAAAATACCGAAGTATCAATTATCCTCGCAAATTCGTTAGTCTCATCCGACGGGAAACTGACCGGGGACGTCACCGGTCCACTTATTGAGGGCACCAAAGATGACGCTCTTAAACAACTCGTTCAAACGCATAATATGTCCCTAGACGAGAGCATTGCAGTTGGGGATGGCGCGAATGATATCCCAATGCTCGACGTGGCCGGAACAAGCATCGGATTCGATCCTAAACCAACGGTTCAAGCCCATTGTGACTTCACTGTTCACTCGATCGAAGAGCTTTCGGATCTTCTCACTGACTTCATTGATTTCCCGTTATCATAAGTTTGAATGAAGTTAACATTCCATTAACTTTCTATTTATCAGCCATTAAAAATGGGGAGTAAAATTAATAGCCTGTTCACTCTAACGAGGAAAACACTGACTCTAAATGGCGGCATTGAAGCATAGTGACGAACTCGAAGCTGTCGATATTCATGATGTCCTTAGCAATGAGCGTCGACAGATGGTTCTGACCTTGTTACGAGAGGACGATGACGAGATGACCGCTCGCGAGTTATCAGAGCGAATCGCAGAACTAGAAACCGAAGAAACACCAGCGCCACGTAACATCCGGCAGAGTGCGTACGTGTCTTTACATCAAACACATCTCCCGAAACTTGATGAACTTGGGATTATTGAATATGACCAATCATCGAAATCCGTGCGGTTGCATGACCGCGCGGATGAAGTCAGCGTATACATGGAAACCGTCCCGAAATATGGGATTTCGTGGAGTGAGTACTATCTCGGGATGGCACTCGTTGGATTTCTATTAGTCTTCGCGTCCATGATTAACGTTCCATATATTTCACTTCTCAGCAGCGGCGCGTGGTCGTTGCTACTGTTTTCAATCATTGGTGTGTCCGCGATTTACCAGACGACTCGGCAAGGAAGCTCACTAATACACCGCCTACAAACCTAACAGGGCCGTCTCCAGTAATCCAGAACTACCTCTAGAGTTATTCTTGGAATAAACTCGAGTGCACCGGAGCGAAGGATTCTCGTTCATCATTTACAGCCGTATCAGTGATGGCTCGTCCCGCAAGCCCGTCATCAAGAAAGTCAGATAACGGTGGCGTGACATGCTCGGTTTCGACGAGGAATGCGTCGTGACCATACCCTGACTCAATGACATGATGCGCGACCGGGATGTCGGTTTGTCGGAACGCATCGGCTAATTCTTCGGATTGTTCGATCGTAAAATGCCAGTCGCCAGTAAAGGACATGACGAGTACTTCGCCTTCAAATGCGGCGACCGCATCTGCGTCGGAGTCGTACCCGGAAGAGAGGTCGTAATTATCCATGGCCCGCGTGAGGTATAAATACGAATTCGCGTCGAATCGTTTCACGAAGTTACCTGCGTTGTAGTCGAGGTAGGATTCGACATCTCGGTATGGGAAATAACTCCCCGCTGGATCTCTGGGAGCATAGTCATGCGGGAGATCGCGACCGGCAGCTCGTCGGCCGAATCTGGCTGACATTGATTGTTTTGAGAGGTACATGACGTGCCCGATCATTCGTGCGAGGGCAAGCCCGTCATTGGGGGGTTCGCCGTCGTAATAATGACCGCTGTTCCAGTTTGCGTCGCTAGTAATTGCGCGGCTCGCGATGGCGTCGAGCGCTAGACATTGAGCGTCGAGGCGTGGTGCTGCGGCAATCGGGATAATTCTTCGGACGTCATCAGGGTATTGTTTCGCCCATTCGAGTACGTTCATTCCACCGACACTCCCACCCGTAACAGCGTGTAAACGACCGACACCGAGCCAGTCTAGTACTTCCCGTTGCGCGCGAGTCCAATCACCGACGGTGACTGGTGGAAAGTCTGTGGCATATGGTTCGCCAGATTCGGGACAAATCGATGCTGGTCCGGTTGATCCGTAGCATGATCCGGGAACGTTGACGCAAATCACGTAATATTTTGATGTGTCGATGGCCTTCCCGGGCCCAACGATTGAATCCCACCAGGCTCGGGCTTGTCCTTGGGTATCTGTTCGCTCTCTTCCCCCGGCGACATGGGCGCTCCCAGTCAGCGCGTGACATATGAGGACGGCGTTATCACCGGTGAAATCACCGTAGGTTTCGTAGGCAAGTTCAAGTGACGGTATTGTTTCACCACAATCAAATTTGAATTCGCCGATGTCAACGGTTTCTCGTTCGATTTCCATAGTTACTCAGTGGTTGGGATTGATTCGAGTGCTTGTTCGAGATCTGCTTCAATATCGGTTACATCCTCGATGCCGATTGACAGTCTCACTAGCTCTGGTTTCACGCCGCTTGCTTCTTGTTCTTCTGGTGAAAGTTGCGCGTGGGTGGTGCTTGCTGGATGGATAATTAATGATTTGGCGTCCCCGATATTTGCGAGGAATGAGATCAACTCAACTGATTCACAGAGGTGTTTCGCTGCGTCAAAGCCACCAGTTGGGCCGAATGCGATCATGCCGCCGTAGCCGCCTGATAAATATCGATCGGCAGTTGCATGGGTGGGATGCGAAGTTAATCCAGGGTAGGATACCCAATCCACCTTCGGGTGGTCTTCGAGATATTTCGCGATGTGGTGTGCGTTCTCGCAATGGCGTTCCATTCGTAAATGAAGCGTTTCGAGCCCTTGGATTGTTTGCCACGCGTCAAACGGTGATTGGGCATATCCGATTGGTCGGATAGCACGGTGTCTGACGGTCTGGGCGAACGCTCGTTCATCGAATTTATCGGAAAATCGAATACCATGGAATGCTGGGTTTTCACCTGCGACTTCGTCGTATTGTTCTGTCCAATCGAACTTCCCTCCGTCAACGATAATGCCGCCGATTGTGGTTCCAGCTCCGTGTAGCCATTTGGTGGTAGATTCCCAGATGATGTCGGCTCCATGATCAAGGGGACGACAGAGGGCCGGCGTGGCAAATGTGTTGTCGACGACGAGGGGAGTGTTGTTGTCGTGGGCGATTTCGGCGAGAGTGGAGAGATCCGGGGTGGTAAGCGCTGGATTCCCAATGGTTTCAACGTGGACGAATGCGGTGTTTTCATCGATGTGTTCTCGGTATTGGTCGTGCGCGAGGGTATCGACGAATCGTGGTTCGATACCTCGGTTAGTCGCGGTATATGAGAGGTATGTGGTCGTTCCGCCATAGATGTCTGATGCGCTCACGATGTTGTCTCCTGGGGAAGTAAGCGTACTCGTGATCGCGTCAAACGCTGCCATGCCGCTCGAAGTGGCAACCGCGTCGACACCACTTTCGAGCGAGGCGATGCGTGATTCGAGGATTCCAACGGTTGGGTTGGATATTCGAGAATAAATGTTACCTTCTTGGTCCAAAGAATAGAGAGAGGCGGCGTGCTCGGCTGAGTCGAATTCGTATGAGGTAGTTTGATAGAGTGGTGGGGCACGGGCGCCTGTTCCGGGGTCTGGTGGTTGGCCGGAATGGACGGCGCGTGTACCGAATCCGAAACGTTCGTTCATGTTTGACGTTTATAAATCTCTGAAAGGATATAACTCTTAGTTACGGCAATGTTTGCGAACACACCAATATCTCTCAATTAGTGAGCGATTCTCAACCGATGATATCGTGAGAAAACCGCAGAAGTATTACCCGAGACCTTTACTCGAGTTCCGCGCGTGCCGCAGTCAATGCTGCGTCAGTATCAGGGGATTCACCAACATCTTCCAATGCGTTACCGACGGTTCTGATCCCCCGCACTATCTGGTCATCAGTAAGCCTCCCCATATTACTAATCCGGAATATCTTCCCGCCCAAGTGCGCTTGGCCGCCTGAAATACTAACGTTTCTTTTCTTCACTGCATCGAAAAACGCTCCCGGATTTGACTGGACATTCTTCGGTAATGTAACGGCCGTTACAGTATTTGAATACGTAGCTGCTTCAGAGAGATTAGGGAACAACGATAATCCCATAGCGGTAAAGCCTTCTCGCATAGCAGCAGATTGCCGGCGGTGTCTGCTAATTCTCTCCGGCATTCCCTCGTCTCGGATTTTTTCGACTGCCACAGCCAAACCACGGAACAATGGGACGGCGCTCGTGAACGGGGTTTGGTTATCCGCTACTTTTTCAATATACCAATCGAGATCCTCATAGAAGGGGGCTTGTTCACCGTCGAATGCATCGATTGCTCGTTCGGTAGCGTACAAGGCACTAATCCCGGGCGGGGAGGCGAGTGCTTTTTGTGCATCAGTTATCGCCACGTCTATATTCCAATCCTCGATCCGGAATTCATCGCCGCCGATGCTCGTCACACCATCGATGACGAAATACGCATCAATTTCACGGACGAGTTCCCCGATTTCCTCGAGGGGATTCGATATGCCCGAGGAGGTTTCGTTGTGCACCATCGTGACAACATCAATATCTTCAGTGAGTACTTTAGCGACATCGTCCACTTCAAAAGATTCCCCCCACTCGACTTTGTATCGTTCAACGGAACAGTATCGATCGGCGATACGTGCAAACCGACGACCAAATTTACCGTTATTCAACGCTAAAACGGTTGAATCCTGTGAAACAAGATTCGCAATTGCTGCTTCCATCCCCATGGTCGCTGTGCCATTCAATATGATTGGTGTGCCACCCCTAGCTGTCGACTTCTCGTCTGGTGTTGATCGAGTAAATATGTAATCAAGCCCGTTTTTCGCTCGTTCGTAGATCTGTTCGAACGAATCAGATCGGTGAGAAATCATTGGCTCCCGCATGGCAGATAATACGGATTCAGACACCGGAACCGGTCCTGGATTTAAAAGAAGAAAATCGTCTGGCATATGGCGGTATTTACCTGCCGGTGAGTTAAGCCCACCGAGATAATTACACACTCCTTTAATCAACGTTGTGTAGAGATGATTATCAGATTACGCGAATATAGAGTAGGTATGTTATTCCGGTCGCAATTCCGGTGGCGAGCAAAGATATCACTCCGATTTGGATTGCTCGCATTTGATCGCGAACTCGGTCGGTTTTCCGGTTAACCCGTTCTTTATTCTCAAAGTGACGTTTGCCACTAATTCCGTGAGTGACGCAAAATCCCAGTCCAAATTGGAGTACGTTAACGATCGTTGCGTAATAAAAAATGAATACACCAAGGATATACCAGTTGGGTAATCCCAGAATCCACACACCTGTGATATATATCGCCCCACCTATGAAACCGATTATTGCAATGAGCAGGCGTAATTGTCGTTCCTTCCATCCGATATTGCACCGACCTGGTCTGTATTCTTCGCTGGCGCTCAGGTTCATAGTATATATGCACGGAGTTGATTGAAAAAGAAGTTGGCCTAACCGTGGTCGTCAAGGCTACTCGGTTCATTATCGTATCGCTACTGGAGGTTATGAATTGGGTGTAATGTGGATTTAATAAGTGCGGGACCAATTGACGGAGTGGAATGGAGATCCCGTCATTTGGACTCGGAACGTTTCGAAACACAGATCCAGAGCAGTGTGCTGAGAGCGTCAGAACCGCACTTGATATTGGATATCGGCATATTGATACGGCCAAACGGTACGATAATGAGACGGCTGTTGGGGCGGGAATTGCTGCCTCGAATGTCGATCGTGATGAAGTATTTTTAGCGACGAAGGTACTCCATGCTCGTGAGGCAGACTCGGCAGAACCGACGGCTGTGATGGAGTCGGCTTACGGTTGTCTCGATCGACTCGGAGTTGACACCGTAGATCTTCTCTATATTCATTGGCCGGACGAATTTGATCTTGACGATGCTTTTGCTGCATTTTCTGATCTGTACGATGAGGGGGTGATGACAGCAGTTGGTGTGTGTAATTTCACTATTGAGTTGCTAGAGGCGGCGCAGGAGCAGTTTACGCCCATTGTTGCGAATCAAGTTGAGATGCATCCGTTGCTGCAGCAACCCGATCTCAGAGCGTACTGTGATCGGAATGATATCACGGTCGTGGCGTACGCGCCGTTGATTCAAGGGAAAGCCGATGAAGTCCCTGAACTACGGGAGATCGCCGATAAACATGGTATTACTCCCTCCCAGGTAAGTCTCGCTTGGCTTCGTGAGAAGGGGGCTGTTCCGATTCCGAAGGCAACGGGCGAGGGGCACCTTCGTGAAAATTGGGCCGCTCGGAATATTGCCCTTGACCAGAACGATGTGGAGAAAATAGATGCGATTGATCGGGAAGAACGACTGGTTGACCCGTCACATGCTCCCTGGTAAGTGGACAAAAAACGGTTAGTCCGTTTGACTGCGTATTGGTACGATTTCTGGGATGGTGACTAAGAGTGATTCTTCGGTGGGTATGGTCGTTTTTTTCTGGGTTCGGGTATTTATTCCGTAGCATGGATGGGGAGTTAGAATCAAAATACCACGCTATCCGTAATGACCTTGGATCTCGCGATGGCGTTGTTGTTGCTTTTTCTGGTGGAGTTGATTCGAGCGTGGTAGCTGCAGTCGCCCACGAGCGTCTAGGGGCGGATGCAATTGCGTGTACAGCGAAAAGTGAGACACTCCCGGCGGCCGAATTGGAAGACACAAAAGATATCGCTGCCGAAATTGGGATTCATCACGAAATTATCGAGTTTTCTGAGTTACAGAATCCAGATTTTGTGGAGAACGATGATGACCGGTGTTATCATTGCCGGACAATGCGGTTGGGTGAGATTTATTCATTTGCGCGGTCGGAAGGAATACAAACGGTGTGTGATGGGACTAACGCAAGTGATGTTAGTTCGGGGCATCGTCCGGGGTTGCGGGCGGTTGAGGAGTTAGAGGTGTTTTCTCCTTTACTTGAACATTCGGTTTCGAAGAAGGAGGTTCGAGCGTTAGCGGAGTATTATGGATTGTCGGTGGCTGATAAACCGTCGATGGCGTGTCTGTCGTCTCGTATTCCGACAGGATATCGGGTAACGGAATCGCGGTTGTCCCGGGTCGAAGCGGCGGAGCAGTTACTTCGCGACTTGGGATTTTCGCAACTTCGTGTTCGGGACCATGATGGGTTAGCGCGGGTGGAAGTGGGGGCGGATGAATTGTCGAAAGCACTGGATATCGATTTTGCTGATGAAGTGGGATCAAAGTTGCAAGAGCTGGGGTTTGAGCATGTGACGTTGGATTTGAATGGGTATCAAATGGGGAGTGTGAGTCCTGATGAGTCGGCAGAGAACCCGGAATTAACGCATTAATTTGGCACGGTAATGGGCGTTTTGTTCGTTTAGGGATTGTTGGTCAGTGTAAAAACGGGAAGTGATAGTCCGGTTAGGGGAGATATCCGAGTGGAGTTAGTGACTACTCCTCTGCGTCTCTTGGAATTCGTGCTGTTAGTCATTCGTTTTCGGTTGGTCGGTGGTTTTCTTTCACGATCGTCACCACCGAATTTGAGACGGCTATTTCGTTAATCGTACAATTATCCTGGGAGTGATCGAGAAAAGAAGAAACAATACTCCGATCGTCTAGTTCTGCAAGAAGCAGATTGAGGGGTCCGCTGTGTGTGACTACTAAAACGGTAGTAGTAGGATCGGTTTCTTCAATGAGTGTTTGCCATTCGGTGAGTATGCGTTGTTTGGTGTCAAGGAGGCTTTCCCCACTTTCCGGACTGATTTCAATCGCGTCTTCTCCTGCGGTTTGAAGTGATAACCCCGGTAATTTACGGGAAAACTCGGAATACGTAAGTCCCTGTGCGATTCCAAAGTCTCGCTCCCGCCAACCTGCAGTGTAGGTAATGTCAACTGGGTTTTGCCGAGTGATTATTTCCGCGGTTTGTTTTGTTCGGGCCAGATCTGATGCGCATATTCGATCGATGTCATACTCTTGTTTGATGGCGATTCCGAGGGTTTCTGCTTGCTGTTCGCCGGTTTCAGTAAGCACCGAGGGGGCCCATCCTTGGAGTCTCCGCTCACGGTTCCAGTGTGTTTCGCCGTGTCGGACAAGGAGAACAGTTGTCATCGGTAGGCGTCTCTAATAATCGGTCTATCAGTCGGGGAGGTAGTTTGGTGGTCCATAGGTATGTTACTGGTCTGTCCACTTGGTGAGGAAAATCGTCCCTTCGAACAGGACAATCATGGTTATTCCGACCATCAATGGTGCCATCCCTGTTGGGTCAGGGCTGAAGAGAAAAGCGATCCCGAGGAATCCACCCCAAAATAGGATTCGTCGTTGGATCAGCCAGGTTCGCGTAACGAGGTTCATCATGATAGCGAGCATGATCATGAGAGGTATCTGGAAGACAATAGCAAGATAGCCCATGAGGAGGAGCATGAGATTCAATGTTTGACCGAGAGCAAACCCGATATTCGCGACATCTTGTGAATAGTAGAGGAAGTACGTGAATATGATCGGGAGAATAATGAAGTACGCAAAACTGACACCAATAAGGGCTAGAATGAGACTCGTGGGGACTGCCGCCAGGTAGTATCGCCGTTCATGGGGGTACAATCCCGGTCGCATGAACTGATATGTCTGGTACACTACCACGGGGAGTGCGATGATGAGGCCAATTAGGCTAGCCACTTTGAGTTCGGTTATTTTGAGTTCCAGAATACCATATAATCGGGGACGAGTGAGTTCGCCCTGGGGGAGGATGGAGTTCCAGAGGAAATTGATCATCTGATCAGCAACTGGGAATGTAACGAGACTCACTATTCCCGCAATTGCTATAACGATCCCTAGCCGCTTTAGCATCTCTTCTATGTGTGCTGTAAGCGGCATTTCTTCGTCTTCGGCAGGACCTGTACTTTCTAAGTTGAACGGTGATGATCGCGGAGAGCCTGGATGCCCGGAAGTAACCGCTTTTTTCGAACCGGAATCATTGGTAGACGCATCGGTCGGTGATACGTACTGTTTTGAGGGTTCAGGGAGTTTGGTTTCGAAATCGAGATCCATCTCAGTGTCCGCCTCCTCGGCGTCCTGGTTTTCATCCGGACCAGAAGGCACGTCAGAATCGTCCTCCCGTGAATCCATTCACCTGTCAGTAGCAGGGAGGTATTTATAGGCCTTTTTGTGAGATGATTCCGTGGGCTAATCGCAATTCTCACTATGGATTAGTAGTGGAGCTGGAGCAGCCAAGGAAGAAGATTGATAGTTAAAAACAAGTAAGTGGTAGATGAATGGCATCGCGCGACGTGTTGTCGGATGATACCCGCGGATCATTGGCGTCCGGCCGCCGATTACTGGGAGACGTATTTGTCACGGTTCGTTCGAAGCTACGTCGGTTATTCATTATATTCCTCGTTGCTTTGTTAGCAACCGTCTACGCGCTCAGGCTCTATATCTGGCCGAAACTAGAAGCCGATTTACTCGCTCAGGGGGCTGAAATCATCGTTCTAACCCCGTTTGACGTGATTTTATTACAAGCCAAAATCGGGATTCTCATTGGGATTCTCTCAATGGTACCCCTCGTAATGTATTATGCGAGAGATCCACTCAAACGACGCGGTTGGTATCCAGAGGACGATATTCCGCGGTGGAAACTCGCGGCTATTGGGAGTATGGCGGTTGTGTTGTTCTTTGGCGGTGTGGTGTATTCATATAATATCTTTTTCCCGGTGATGTTCGCATTTCTTGCGCATCACACGGAGAGTGTTGGCTTGGTCGCGACGTATTCGCTCGTGGATTGGACGCAGTTTATCCTCGTTTTGAGTTTATCGTTCGGGTTTGCTGCCCAGCTTCCGCTGGTGATGACTGCATTATCTTATAGCGGCATCGTTCGGTACGAAACCTTCCGGGATAAATGGAAATATGCGGTTCTCGGTATGTTCGGGTTCGGCGCGTTGTTTTCACCGCCAGATCCCTTCACACAGTTAATGTGGGCCGCTCCGCTGGTGGTGCTGTATGGGTTGAGTTTGTATTTTTCCCGGCTTGCAGTGGCGTTTAAACGTGGTCGGGCGACGTTGGAAATTGTCGGTAATCTGCGGCGGAATTTCAATAAGGTACTCGGTGTGTTTGTTCTCGCTGGGGGGATTACTGGGTGGATCGCGGTGTATGGAGAGCGATTGTTCAATGAGGTAATCCGTTCATATTTCCCGAGTATTGTTCGCCCGTCCCCTATTTCATTCCCCCTAGAGGCAGTTGTTTCGACCACAAGTGGCCTCGCGGTTGTGAGTGTGATCGGTGGTGGGATTGTGGCTCTTATCGCGGTTTTGTACTATGCGTGGCCGCGTTTCGGGTCGGTCACCGCAACTGACCCAGTGACGGATGACATCATTGATTTGTCACAGGCTGGCGTTGGTGAAATCAGAACTGCTCCGGATGAGGTCATCGCGGAGCTAGGTGATGATGAGGTTTTAGCGTTATCTCGTGAGGCAATGGATGCAGGTGAACCGGAGAAGGCCAAAGCTATTTTCGAGCGGTATGATGCCATAGAAGCCGAAGCAGAAGATGAGAGTGATGATGAGGCGACGAGTGGGGCGGTGACCCAAACGACAACTAACGTGGTGAACGCGATTTCTGAGGAAGAACGTACCGAAGACGATATCGGTGGATACTATTATGACATCTTATTTATTCTTGACACTTTGCGGTCTCGGACGTTTAGATTGTTCGCTGTATTTATTCTAGTATTGGTAGGTGTATTCTGGTTCTTGTATCAAGGCGGTCTCGGAATCATTAAATCAGATTTCCTCGCGAGACTGCCGGACGTAGTAGAGCCAGAGAATATTAACGTGATCACGCTTCATCCCGTCGAAGCCCTCGTGTTTTCAGTGAAAATTTCAACATTACTTGGGGCGATTGCGACATTCCCGGTGCTTCTCTATTACGCGTGGCCTCCACTGAAAGAACGCGGCATTGCGTCAGGCGACCGTCGTGTGTTCTTCGGTTGGACCGGCGCACTCGCAATTAGTATCCTTGGCGGTAGTTTACTCGGGTATTTATACATCGCGCCAGGGGTCATTTCGTATCTCGTTTGGGATGCCGTAGAAGCTAACATGATTATTTCATATCGCGTCAGTAACTTCTTCTGGTTAATCTTCTTTACAACCGTAGGGATCGGTCTATGGATTAGTATCCCCGTGACTATGGTGATGTTCCATCGGGGTGGGATCCTTCATTTCGACCAAATGCGATCGAGTTGGCGCGGCGTTACCGTGGGTGTTCTCGCTGTCATGGCCATGTTCACCCCCTCAAATGTACTCTCTATGGTTCTTGTCGCGATACCTGTCATGCTCGGGTATGGACTGGGCCTCGGCATTCTATGGTTGTACACAATTGGATCCCGTCGAACCCATCGATTATTCTCACCATCGTCGTGACAACCGTTACGGAAATACAGCGATTAAAATGAAACGGGTTCAATTTCGTTCATCGTGGGTGGATCACGGTCAGTGTATCCTTTTCTCCCGATCGCTTGGTCACCCAGCCCAGAGTAAATCGTGAGTTGCACGTCCTTAGGAGAATTGAACGATTCCGGTTCTGACCGCTCAAGAATTTGTTTAATCGATTCTGAACCGTCTTGGAGAGCGAGTTTCTGAGAGCCAGTCCTCTCGATTAATTCTTCCGTAGTCACTGGGTAGGTAATGTCTTCAAAGAGATTCGGTGTTTGTTGGATTCGCATCACATATTGTCCTCAATGAAGAATAATTATAACTATTATCCATGTACATAATCTAGTTGTTTAGTTTCCTTAAATGAGCGACAATCACTATCACGTAGATCATTACCAAACCGCATAGTTCCTCAATAACCAAGACTACCTCCGACGGCACAACCCTACCTGATCGCAGAGTAACGGTACAAAACTGAACTCTATCGGACCATTCAGTTGTAAGAATCACGTGCCAGATCGAGAGTCCTATGACCCAGGCACCGATGTCTACCAGTACAATGATAGGGGAACCTAATGAGTGATACAGCGAAAATAATCTTCACCGCTTTATTCGTCGCTGCTCTAATCTCTACGCAAATCCTCGCAATAAAACTCCTTGCGCTACCGTTACCCACGGATTTACCACTTATTGGATCCACAATCATCGTTCCAGCTGGCGTCATCGCGTACTCGATTACGTATTTCGTTTCTGATTGCTACACCGAACTATTCGGTCGACGGGCCGCTCAGATCATGGTCAACGTCGGATTTGCCATGAACTTTGTTCTCCTCGCGTTACTGTGGATCGCGATAGCCGCTCCCGGCTCTGAGAGCGGTGTCGATGCTGCAACTTTCGCTAACGTTCTCGCCCCCGGAACAAATATTATCATCGGGAGTCTCATCGCCATATTAATCAGTCAAAACTGGGACGTAATCACCTTCAACTTCATCGGAAAACAAACGCAAGGCCGCTACTTGTGGTTACGAAACATCGGTTCCACGGCCACCAGTCAACTCATCGACACCGTGTTTTTCATTGCGCTTGCTTACGCCGCTGTTCCAGCGATAACAGGCATCGGCGAGGCACTCCCAGTCGGTATCATTATTCAATTAATCGCTGGCCAATACCTCCTTAAATTCCTCATCGCACTCTTGGACACTCCTTTTGTGTATCTCGTAATCCGATATTCAAAAAGTCACGGCATTGGGTCCCCCCACCCTACTCACGCCTAGCGGCGCGGCCGAACGGTTCTGAAGTACACCCACCGGATCAATTGTCCACTCGTTCAGCAAACCCATACCGCGACTTCCGATCAACTATCTCTACTTTCACCTGCTCTCCCTCTTCCACACCAGGAACAAACACAGTATACCCCTCGATTTTCGCAATCCCATCTCCCTCCTCACCAATAGCTGTTATCGTTACCGTCTCAATATCGCCTACTTGTACCGGTGCTAGAATACGATTTTTTCCAACAACGTATACTTCAGATGACGAATCCCTCGACGCGTCCGGTCGCATCACTCGACAGTGCTCAAAGACCCCGGATACCGCTTCTCGAAACGCCGGCAGATCAGGGCCATCGAATACCTTCACCACAAAATTACCGCCTTCCCCCACAAGAGATTCCGCCGCACCAAGCGCCTGTCGAGCTAAATGAACCGACCGGGCATGATCTACCGAATACTCACCTGTCATATCTGGCGCGAGATCAGATAACACAACATCAACCGGATACTCCCCTATCTCTTTTTCTCCCACAAGCGATTCGATCGTTTCGCGAATATCACTATGAAGCTCATCACTCAACACATCGCCCTTGATTGTTTCCACGCCCTCTATCGATTTAATCGAACTCCGATCAACCCCAACCACCGGCCAACACTCATACTCACGTGCAACCTGTAACCAACTACCTGGCGACGCACCAAGATCCACCACACAATCACCCGCCGAGAAAACACTCGCCTCCTCATGAATCTGAATTAACTTATACGCCGAACGAGCACGATAACCTTCTTGCTTAGATTTATTGTAATAATGATCCTTCCTCGCCATTTCTTACCTATCCTACCATGTAGAACCGAATACGGCTTTCGCCCATCAACCACCCCCAAGAAATAGCAACCCCCTAGACCGATTAAAAAATAAACGCTAATGATCCTCATGTGCCATGAGAGTCTTTTTAACCGGGGGTGGCATATCACGGTCTAATATGTTTAAGGCAATAGTGAGCGCTGAAGTCCTACAAGAAGCGCTCGATTCTGTGAGCGTCCTTGTCGACGAATGCAAAATCCACCTCGACGAGGACGGCCTCGTCATCCGAGCCGTCGATCCAGCAAACGTCGGAATGGTTAACCTCGAATTATCCGCAAAATCATTCGAATCATACGAGGCCGACGGCGAACTCATTGGCATCAACCTCATCCGCATCGACGACATCGCTGGCATGGCAGAGGCAGGCCAACTCATCCAACTCGAACTCAACGAAGAAACCCGAAAACTCCATATCCAAATGGACGGCCTCGAATACACACTCGCCCTCATTGACCCAGACTCCATCAGACAAGAACCAGACTTGCCCGACCTCGACCTCCCAGCTACAATCGTCCTAGAAGGCCGCGACATCGACCGAGCCGTCAAAGCAGCCGACATGGTATCCGACCACATCGCCCTCGGCGTAAATACCGACAAGGAAACCTTCTACGTCGACGCCGAAGGAGACACTGACGACGTTCATTTCGAACTCACCCGGGACGACCTCATTGACCTCACAATCGGCGACGCTCACTCCCTATTCTCGCTCGACTACCTCAAAGACATGAACCGCGCCATCCCAAACAACGGCGAAATCACCCTCAACCTCGGCGAAGAATTCCCCGTCCAAATACAATATGAAATCGCAGAAGGACACGGGAACGTCGTTTTCATGCTCGCGCCGCGAATACAATCTGATTGAATAAATTGGAATTCATCATTTTTTATTCGTGATGAGGCTTAGTTCCAAGAATTAGCATTTTTTGATCTAATTGGTGTAAAGTTCAAATAGCAGGACGGTACCAATCCGGCCTGATGGAATGCCCGAGTTGTGGTGATGATTTCCAGAAAATTGGAATGCACTGGTGGCATGGGACATGTCCTTATCCAGAAATCGAGGCTTGGCAGCGAGAGATGTTTATCGGGGCGTTAATGGGAGGATGGATCGATTCCGGCTTCCCCTGGTAACAGCATTTTTAGGTTACCTATGATCAACCGTACGTTCCTTGAGTGGTTTGACAACGCGATGGGGATCTTCACGAACGGAGTCCATTTGAAGAAAACGGCTTCTGAGGCCGCTTACCACGCTAAATCTACTGGATTCAGTCCTACTGCGGAAAGCGAAAACTATCACGACATCTATACACTGTGGTCGAGAACCCATCCATTCTTTAACAAACTCCGCAAATGGTACAATACGGGCAGGAAACGGTTGCCTCAAAGTCTTGAATTAACCCCAATTATCACGAAATTATGGTATGTTTCGGATGGATATCTCGATGTGTGGCGATGGGGCCGACCGAGAATTGAAATAAAAGCCCGAAGTGAGAAAAATAACGCTCCGTTTCTTCTTTCGTTGTTTCAGGATATCGGGTTCGATCCTGTGTATAAAAGACACGAGGTTCGGTTCACGTGTGATGACACTGAGCGGGTGATTTCGTGGATGGGTCCGTCGCCGCCTGGATTCGAGTGCAAGTGGGAGCTCGAGTCTCGCGAACGCTACCGGCGGCTAAAAGCGAAAGCGTACTCTAAACACGCTACGCAGACGTTCGACTAGCGGTCCGTAGGGATTGATCCGACGAGGTCTACGAATAGGATCCCAAAGTAGATGACGAGGACCCGTCGTGAATACTAGACTCCCCCCGCCATATCGCCCGTCAGGCGCCCCGAATCCTACTCGACTATCACCAGTAGCGAATTTGAAAACTTAGGTTTGTCGGTCGATTACGGCCTTTGCTTCTTCAGCTGCTTGCCGCCACCCATATCCTTCCTCGAAGACATGGCGTTTTTTATCGACGACATCCTCCGGTGTCGTCTCCTCGAACCCACCGCGTTCCCACGCTCCGCTTTCCCGCAACCAATCGATCACATACGCGCGCGTTTCATCCCAACTAAACCCGACCATTTCGTACCACGCAATCATGGCAAAAACAGCATTATCATGACACCCGGGGACACTCCCCTCTTGGTAAATGGTTCGCATCGGTTCGTGCGACGGTTCTTTAACGTGTTCTTTCCGATCAGTCGGCGTCAGCAATTCGAGAATCCCGGAATCTGACTCTCTAACTCGATGTTCCCGTTGGAGCGTGTTCAACGTTGCCGTGTACTGGGGATTCCAATTCCCGTGGACTTGTTCTCTGAGGTCTTGTTCTCCCACGGGGTGCTGTGAAACACACGCGAAGATATCGATGTACGCTTTTTCTATCGCTGATCGAGTTGCGGTAGAAAATCGACAATCAGTACCATGGAGTGTACTTGTCGTCCGACAATCCGGGCACGGATACTCAAAATACCCCGCCACAGTATCCACTAGAACCCTTTCAATAAAAACCCAACTGATCACTCCCCCATTTCTGATCCCCGCTCAACACACTCGTTTCCCCCTTAAATAGGGTGGACCGCGGAATTTAACCAATCCGAACTCCCAGTACAACGAGATGGAAGCGATCCATGCGCGATATCCATTCCTAGCCGCTTCCAGAGACGCAGCGCAAAACACCACCGTCGAAATGACGGACATCGTTACTGACCAAAATAATCCAATAATTCGAAGAGCAGTCAACCGCATCGAATCAGCAATCGAGACAAAAACAATCGGCACTCCACACCGGAACACTCGTGTCGAATTATTATCCTATCCATTAGCCCGCGTAATCGTCTCACTCATTAACGAACCAGGACTCACCCGTCGATACGCCAATGCTGAAGCCCACACCGCCCACGATCGGTTCGTTTCGGATTTCGACCAGACAACTCAACTTCAAAGCGTCGAATCAACCAATCTCACCCCAAACGATCTTCTCAAAGAATTTGAACTGGATGCTTCTGTAACCGCAACAAATGATCACTATCACATAGACGCAACCGCCTATCTCCGATTAGCAAGTTCGCTCACTGAGGGTACCTGGCGACTTGTCAATCGCACACTCACTAACGGCCAAGTCCGCATCTCCGAGCACGAACTATTCGTTATACTCCGAGAAGCCGTTCGCCAACGCGTCGAAGGTGACCTCCCTCTTACAGTTCCTGACCAGATTAACAAAGCACTCACCCCCATTACTCGGGAAATCAGAAGCCTCGTCGCCGATATTGACCTTCCCGAAAATATCGGAACGAACAACCCCGATTTCTACCCGCCCTGTATCAAAGCACTCCTCGCCGCTGTCGATGAATCAACCACAATCCCGCCCCATTCGCAATTTACTCTTGTCACATTCCTCGCAAGCACTGGAATGCATTCTGACGACATCATTGATCGCCTCAGCGATAATCCAACGATCAACGAAGCACACCTATCGTACCAACTGAACCATCTCCGTGAAACCCAAACGAGTCAACCAGAAACACCTCCACCATCATGCGAATCAATGGTCGCATATGGCGACTGTCAAAACAAGGATTCACTCTGTGAAACGATCGCTCACCCCCTCAACTATTATGATTCCCGGCTCACTAATCCCGCCTCCGCTCAAGCGTCCCGGCCAGAGAGCCAGTAACCAATCACGGACATAATGATAATAAATAACGCGAGCGCGGCAATCACTCCAAATCCACCAGTTGTCGAAAATCCTTGATCTCCAGCTAGTATCCCAATAACAATCAGCATCGAAACGAAAATCACGACACCAATTACGGCGGCGACGGTCTGCGTAACCATTTCGCGATCAAGGACCATGCGATTCGATTCCCTTGCCCTCCTAAAAGCCCTTCTCTTCACTGAACTCCCCTAGGATGCATATCAAACAATACTACTCCCAATCACTCAAGTGACTCACCCCGACATCCACCAGTATTTCATACCAATCACATTCGAATGATCCGTTACCAATTAGAGATCTAAAATATCAATCGCATCGTCAACCGATACATCACCTGACTGCACCGCATCCAGTACCGACCTGATCCCAGCTTCCTCATCCTCCTCACTTACCGATTCTCCCGCCGATAACTCACTGAGTTCCAATCCATCTCGTAACGCCCGCTCTTTTTTCACCCGATAATTCCCACTCTTCGTGGTATACAAATCATTCGGATGAAAAAAATACCAATCCTCACTATCAAACCGCACTCCAATCCGAGATTTCGCCCCGAAATTACGTGAAAAATAAATCAACGACTCAACTTCTTCCCCCGTGAGATAAATATGCTCACTCCCGCTTGATTTTGCCTCGATCGCATAGAACTCTCGTCCATTCCCAGCCAACACATCGGGTAAATCCCGATCCGTCGCGCTCCCACTCGCGGGCGCTCGTATCACTGCAAACCCAGCCGCATCGAGCAACTGGACCAGTTCCCGTTCGGTTCGACTCCCCTTTTGATTCGACACGCCTAGACATTCCCCCTAACCCCTTTCAGTATATAAGGGTACGCACCACTCCGAGTAATCCCCAGCCAACAACTAACACGAAATTCTCCCCACTCCTACCCCCTATACCTACCCCTAGGTACCATGATCCCATTCGTTTTGATATTCAACCTGTTCCTCACTCAATTCATCGATAGCAATCCCCTCAGCCCGCAATTTAATCTGCGCCACCTCCCGGTCCAATTCATCCGGGACTTCATGCACGCCATCAGCATACAATTCCCCTGATTCCACCAACTCTCGAACCGCGACAGCCTGCATTCCAAAACTCTGATCCATCACCTCTACCGGATGCCCTAAGGCTACAGGCGCCGCAAGATTCACCAACCGGCCGTCCGCCAACACATTCAATCGTCTTCCATCAGATAACTCGTACTCAACCACCCCATCCCGAACTTCCCGCTTGGAATCTGCGAGTCGCGATAAATCATCAAGATTGACTTCCACATCAAAATGACCCGCGTTCGCAATAATTACTCCATCCTGCATTTCCTGAAAATCAGGCGCCGTTATCACATCTCGATTTCCCGTCGTCGTCACAAACACATCACCTTCGCCCGCTGCTTCCCGCATCGGCATAACCTCAAACCCTTCCATATGCGCTTCCAACGCCCGTCGTTCATCAACTTCCGTCACAATCACCCGGGCGTTCTGGCCCGCAGCCTTCTTCGCCACGCCTCTCCCACAATATCCATAACCAGCGACGACTATCGTCTTCCCAGCCCACGACAAATTCGTCGTTAACGCTATCACCGCCAACGACGACTCTCCCGTCCCATGAACGTTATCAAACAACCGTTTCATCGGTGTATCGTTCACCGCAAACACCGGATACCGCAACTCATCATCCGCATCCATTGATCGTAACCGATGTACTCCCGTTGTCGTCTCTTCACACCCACCAATAATATCATCAAGTAACTCCTCATGCTCCCGGTGAATCGCGAATATCAAATCCCCACCATCATCGACCGTAATTGTCGGATTATGATCGATTACAGCCTCAATACCTGAGTAATACTCATCCTCGGAGACCCCTCGCTTCGCATAACTCGTAACTCCCTCCACTCCATCCAACGCCACACTCACATCATCGTGAGTGGATAACGGATTACATCCTGTAACAGCTACCGTCGCACCACCACTTGCTAATAATTTCACTAACACCGCAGTTTTCGCCTCAACATGCATCGCCATCCCAACGCGTTCCCCCGCTAATGGTTTCTCATCCCGAAACACCTCGTCTAACGCAGCAACGATCGGCATATGCGCCTCTGCCCACTCGATTTTCTCCTGCCCACTCGACAGCAACTCGGAATCAGCAGACAATTGGGATTTAATCGAGTCATAATTCATACTACGAGGAATACTCCCGGCAATCAAAAACCCCAGTATTCCCACCCTCCGCTATCCATCGACGACAACACCCGAAACACTAACGAGCCCGATCAACTAGCGCCTCTGCCTGCGCGACGGCCGATGCCACAACTTCCGACTCGTTCAGCGAAAGCACTTCCCGATCTCGCATCAACACAGACCCATCACAAACGGTATGACGGACATCACCGCCATTCACTGCATACGCGATATTACTAACCAAATCATGTAACGGCATCAAATGCGGTTTCTCAACATCAACAACAATCAAATCAGCTTTCTTTCCCTCCGCAATAACACCCGCATCAAACCCAAGCAACTGCGCCCCACATTTCGTCCCCATTTCACTCACTACCTCGGCTGAAACCGCACTCGCATCATCCGCCGCTATCTTCCCACTCATCGCTGCATCCCGAATCTCACCAAACATATCCAAATCATTATTCGACGCCGCCCCATCCGTCCCAATCCCCACCGTCACACCTGCATCCCACAATTCCTGTACCGGTGCCAACCCACTCGCCAATTTCATATTCGACGCCGGACAGTGCACCACCGACGCCCCATTTGACGCCAGCAACTCAATTTCTTCCCGACTTAAATGCACCCCGTGCGCCACGAAATCACGCTCACGCAATATCCCCAGTTCGTCAGCATACGCCAACGGACGCATCTCGTGTTCCTCCACCACGGGCGAGACTTGATGCGCAATAGTCTCGTTCGCATGATAATGCACTGGCAACCCAGTATCCCGCGCAACACTCACAATCTCCCGCAAATCAGTATCACGAACCGTTGCCAAACTATGTGGCATCAACGCCGTATGAATCCGCCCATCACCTGACCCCGCATACGCCTTCGCGAACTCCACCCCTGTCTCCACATCCTCTTGTGCCGCCTCATCATCCTTCCCCACCGTCACAATCCCATGCCCGAGTACCGCCCGCAACCCAGCTTCCTCGACTACCTCGACAACTTCATCCATAAAAAAGTACATATCAGCCAACGCCGTTGTCCCTGACTTAATCATCTCGAGCACCCCCAACGCAGCTCCCGCCCGGACATCCCCCGCAGTCAACTGCGCCTCAACCGGCCAGATGTCTTCTTCCAACCACGCATTCAACGGTTTATCATCCGCATACCCACGAAACAACGTCATCGCTGCATGCGTATGCGCATTCACCAACCCCGGCATCACCAATCCACCCGCCGCATCTAACACCTCATCACCATCACCCTCCCCTACCTCCAGTATTTCCCCTGACTCCTCATCCACAAGCAGATCCGCCTCACGAACCGTCAAATCCGGTAACAACACCCGACCCCCGGTTATCCCCAACGTACCCATACCTAGCCATATACACCCAACACTCTCAACCTGCCGATCAAGCTTCGAAAGACAGTTCCTTCACCCCATCGACTCTTAACTAATGAGAATCGCGGTTCCGAACAAAGGCCGGCTTCACGACCCCACTCGCACACTCCTTGAACGAGCTGGGCTCCACATCGAAAATGGAGCCGAACGGAAACTCTACGCCAATACCATCGACCCAGATGTCACTATCCTCTATGTCAGAACCAACGATATCCCTCAATACCTATCCGATGGCGCCGCCGACCTCGGCATCACTGGACTCGATCAAATCCGAGAAGCTGAAGTTCCAAACGTCGTCCCATTGCTCGATCTAGACTACGGTCACTGCCGCCTCGTCCTCGCCGCCCCAGAAACCAGTGACATCACCACTGTGAACGATCTAACCGGAAAAACCGTCGCGACTGAATTCCCAAACATCGCCCGCGCGTACTTCGACGAACAAGGAATCACTCCCGATATCGTCGTAGTCAGCGGCGCAACAGAACTCACCCCACACGTCGACATGGCCGACGCAATCATCGACATCACAAGTACCGGCACCACCCTGACCGTCAACCGACTCACGGTCATCGATGACGTTCTCGAAAGTTCCGTCCAATTGTTCGCTCGCGACGATATCGCTGACAACAAGAAAACCCGCCAAATCACTACCGCCCTCCAATCAGTACTAGCCGCGGAAGGCAAACGCTACCTTATGATGAATGCCCCTGCCGACAACTTAGACGCAATCAAGGACGTCCTTCCAGGGCTAGGCGGCCCCACCGTTATGGACATCGCTGGCGACAACAAAGTAGCGATTCATGTTGTTGTTGACGAACGAGATGTCTTCGAAGCCATCAATAACGTCAAAGACCACGGTGCAAGCGGCATTCTCGTTACAGAAATCGAACGAATGATCGAGTAACTAGCCAACCCACCCAATCAATTTACTGATTCTATCATTAACCCGTACTTCGTCCCGAAAATCCTAATCGAGGAGATCCAACTCTTCAAGCCGTGACACAATCCGATCAACTGCATGTTCCGCATCAACCGGTTGCTTCCCCCCCGTAATAACTAGCTTTCCCGAACCAAACAACAACGCAACCACATTCGGATCCTCTAACCGATACACCAACCCCGGAAACTGCTCAGGTTCATACTCAATGTTCTCTAATCCTAACCCAATAGCAATCGCATTCAAATTCAACTTCCGACCCAAATCCGCTGACGTAACAATATTCTGAACCACAATCTCCGGATTTTCATCAACTTGAATATCCAACTCGCGCAATTTATCGAATACAATCTCAAGGCTTTCATGCACATCATCTGTGCTTTTCGCCCCCGTACACACAATTTTACCAGATCGAAAAATAAGAGCCGCTGATTTAGGGTTTTGTGTTCGATAAACCAGCCCTGGGAACTGTTCAGGATCATAATCAGCGCCTTCTAAATCCATCGCAACGCTTTGTAAATCAAGTTCCTGGCCGATCCCCGTAGAAGCAACAACATTTTCAATATTAATAGTATCCTTGGGATCCGTCATCGTTCGCCTTAAAAAATGTATTTAAGGCCTATAAAGATTGGTAGTACGGATTAACCCCCTAAAATCACCGCGTCGGAATCCGCTATTCCTATTTTCTTCACTCTCTGATTACGACGTGTGCACGTCCTCGAACTCGGTGGTCAGGACGATACCTACGCCGCAGCTGAAGCAGCGACCGCAGCGACCGATATCTCTGTTATCGCCCCCGGACTCGCGCTCGCCGACTCTATTTCCCCAAATCGAATCCAGGGTCTGGCGTACACCCACCGTGCAAGTGAAGTACTCGGCGTCGTTACCCCGGAATTAGCACAAATAATACAATTAGTGACCGCTAGGAATATTGATCGTACCGGATCGATGGCGGTTCGCGCAAGGAATATTCGAGGGAAGGCGTCAATAAGTACCAAGCGCATCGAACGTGAAATTGGTTCGATATTAACGAACAAAGGGTTCGCAATCGATCTTGAGAACCCCACCCATGAGCTTCGAGTTCTCATCGGAGCCGAGATCTGTGTAATTGGATGGTTTGTCACCGCCAGCATCAGAGATTTTGGTTCCAGAGTCCCGACCAAACGACCATTCTTCCAACCCGGAACACTTCACCCGCTAGAAGCGCGTTCCATCGTGAATCTTGCCCACGCTCAACCTAACCGATTGATATTCGATCCAATGTGTGGGACAGGAGGGTTTCTTATCGAAGCCGGCCTGCTTGGCGCGAAAACCATTGGAATGGATTCACAATACAAAATGGTCGCCGGAACTAAACGGAACTTGGAGCACTATCTAACAGACACTGGCTATCTGTTCCAAGGCGACGTCTCTCAAATTCCTGTCTGCGCCTCAGTTGATGCAATAGTGGTAGACCTACCCTATGGCAGGCAGTCTAAAATATCTGGAAAATCCACCGACAATCTCTTGCATCGCCTGCTAACCGAAAGCCGAGCCGTTACAACCAGAATGATTTTGGTGAATAACACACCGGTACAGGCCACCGCTACCGATTATAACTGGAACGTACATCACTGTTTTTCCAGACCGGTTCACCAATCACTCACCCGGTACGTCCACGTTTTAGGGGCTCAAGGCGAGTACTGACTCACCAGCCCGAACCGTATCCCCTTCCGAAACCAAAATCTGACTCTCGGTGACCGATGAAGGTAACCTGACATCAACGCGGCTCCCGAACGCGATGTGTCCTACTCGATCACCGCGACTAACGGTATCATCAACCGACACATAGGTAGTGATACGCCGGGCGATGCTTCCAGTTATTAACGTTAGGTCATAAGTGTCGAATCCAATAGTGACGTGCGCATTCTTCTGTGCGCCTGGGAGAAATGCGGGACGATGTCCACCTGATTCTCTCTTTATTGATTCTACTGTCCCTCCAATCGGGGCTCGGTTTACATGAACATCGGTCACGTTCATGAAAATACTGACTTGCACTCGACCATTTTCCTCACTGACCCGTTGAACCCGACCATCAGCTGGCGCAACAATTCCATCTGTGGGGATAGCTCGATCCGGATCTCGATAAAACCACAACACGCCCCCACTCAGAACTAACAAGCCTAGGCCGAGGAATGGCGTCACCACCAAACCCAGCAATCCGAACCCACCCACAACGAGTGCGTATTTGTACGCCCCTGGTGCGAATTGCATTATTGTGACCCGAGGCCAGCGAGAAAATGAGCGACATGAACCCGGTCGCTCGTTCCTTCCGTGAGCGCGAAATCAATTTCTCCTGCAAGCGTGATTATTTCCTTAATATTTGTCGGTTCATGAATGCGGACGACTTCGAGTAACTCAAGTAATATTTCTTCGCCTGTATAACCCTCATCAATCAATAAATCATCAAGGATACTACGGGCATCTGAAAATTCGTTATCAATAGCGTTTTGAAGCATTGCCTGTACCTCATCTCGAACACCGATGTCTTTCAACACCGTATACGCGGTTTGTTGCGTGATTTTCCCTTCAACTACCGCTATCGTTTGCGCATTCATAATCGCGTTCCGCATATTCCCGTCAGCGTGATTAGCAACGTAATTACTCCCTGCTTCTGTATATTCGACTCCCTCCGAGTCAGCGATCCGGGTTATTATCCGTTGAATTTCTTTCGTTGTTGGTGCACGAACTGGGACGAGAAAACATCGGGATTGAATCGCCGGTATAAGTTTCGACGGTTGGCGGGTAGTGATAATAAACTGGGTCGTTTCGTAATACCGTTCCATTATTCGCCGGAGCGCCTGTTGGAAATCCTCTCGGATCGCTTCAGCGTTGTCAAGTAGTATTGTTTTATAGGTCCCTGACTGGGGTTGGTACCCAGCCAGTTCTTTCAACACATGTGTCACCATTTCCCGCTTAGACCAATCTCGTTTGTACTGATTCTTTTTGTCTGTCGCTCGCCGATATTGTTTTGAGAATTCAGTCTGCCCTTGGAGAAAATGCGTGAATCGGGGATCGTCCCGAATTTCTTCTTTCGTCCGGTCGAAAAAATCAGCGATATTGATTTCGAGCACATCGTTGTCGGGATCCTCGTGTAGTGACTTGGCGAGTCCCTGGGCCGCGGCGGTTTTACCGGCACCAGGCGGTCCGTGAAAAATCAAGTTAATCGGGCCTTTGGACAGTTTTGCTAAATAGTGTTGTAACTCTGATTGTGGTAGGTCCTCTGTGGTTGGCGCGTATTGATCGATCCACAAAGGAGAGGTCATAGACAAGCATTGACCATTGTGCGGTAAGAATCGGTCGATCGTTTCCGTATTTCGAAGCGCGTTTATGCTGATTGGCACTTAGGTGGAGTGGATGACGTTGCGGGTAACGTTCCTTGGAACGGCTGGGGCGGTCCCAACGACCCAACGGAACCCAAGTAGTATTTTTATTAATCGAGATGGGGATAAACTGTTATTTGACGTCGGAGAAGGGACGCAGCGACAGATGATGCGGTACGGGACCGGATTTGGGATTTCTCAAATATTTATCACGCATTTACATGGAGATCATATCTATGGATTACCTGGGTTGCTTGAGACGTTATCGTTCAATGATCGTCAAGAACCGCTCACGATCCATGTGCCTCCCCGATCCCGATCTGATCTAGTTGCGTTAATTACCGCAAGCGGGGGCGATCTCGATTACCCGGTTCAGATTAATGAAGTAACTCCCGGAGACGTAGTTTGTCAGCGAGATGAATATGAAATTTGTGCGTTTCGGACCGAACATCGAATTCGATCAGTGGGGTATGGGATCAGTGAATACGCACGGCGTGGTCGGTTCGATAAGGAGAAGGCGCTATCGTTAGGGGTACCGGAAGGGCCATTGTTTAGCCAGTTACATGAGGGATCGTCAGTGGAATTAGAGGATGGTACGGTAATCAAGCCGGAGCAAGTTGTTGGGCCACCGCGTCCCGGGAGGCAAGTAGTGTACACAGGGGATACTCGGCCGACTGATTCAGTGGTTGACAATTCACAGGACGCTGATTTGTTGATTCACGACGGGACCTTTGGAGAAGACTATCGAGATAGGGCGGTGGAGACGGCGCATTCAACGGCTCGTGAAGCGGGCGAAATAGCGCGAGATGCTGGCGTTCTAAAGTTGGTATTGACGCATATTTCGTCTCGACATGCAAGTGATGCGTCTCGGCTGGCTGATGACGCCCGGGCGGCGTTTGATGGGGAGGTTGTCGTAGCGTATGATGGGTATGAATTTTCAGTGCCGTTTAGAGAGGAGTAGTCGCTTGGGTTTGGGTATCTCTAGGGTGGGTTTGTGTCCGGTTGGGTGGTGTTCCCATCGGGCTTAATAACTAGCGTCACATACGTCGTTATGTGAGTACTCGTACGGGCGCTCTTGATTCACTGGTTTTCGGTATTGATATTCAAAGCGGGGATATTCGAGGGGATTCTCCGTCGTTTGCGCTTGTTGAGTACACCGGTGATGCGATCGATCGGAACGTCGTTTCTCATCGGAAATTACTCCGGTTGATTGCTGAAAAAGAACCGGCTATTGTAGCAACTGACAATGTCTATGAGTTAGCGAGCGATAAGGACGCGCTTGTGCATTTATTACGGTTGTTACCGGATGTAACTCGGCTTGTGCAAGTAACGGGTGATGAACGGCCCGAGCCGTTATCGAGAGTCGCGTCGAGGCACGGGGTTCCGTATGGGAAGGATCCGATGGAAGAAGCTGAAGCGGCGGCGAAGTTAGCGGCGCGGAATGTCGGGTATCACGTGTCTGCGTTTACTGATGAGACGACGGTAAAAGTGTCTCGTGGTCGATCAACAGGGAAGGGTGGTTGGAGCGAGGATCGGTATACCCGCCGGATTCATGGGTCTGTTCGACGGCGCACGCGGGAATTAAAGTCGACGTTTTCTGAGGTGGGATTGGCGTATGAATTGGATGTTACAGAGAAATACGGTGGATATTCGAACGCGGTCTTCACGATTGAGGCGCCCCCGCGGGACATTCCTGTGTCTTCCTCGCGGACTGGCGATGTTCGGGTGACGGTTGAGCAGGTTCGGCGTGATGGGTTGGAGTTTGAGCCGTTAGCTGAGCGCCATGATCCGATGATTGTGGGAGTGGATCCTGGTACGACAACGGCGGTTGCGGTGGTTGATATTGATGGGAATGTCTTAGATGTGATGAGTACTCGGACGGGCGATTCTGCGAGTGTGATTGAATGGATTGTTGATCGGGGTCGGCCAGTTGTTGTGGCGGCTGATGTGACGCCGATGCCGGAGACAGTGGAGAAAATAAAACGGAGTTTTGATGCGACTGGTTGGGAGCCTGATCGGGATTTGTTAGTCGATGAGAAGTTACACCGCACGCGATCGGTGAGGTATGATAATGATCATGAGCGGGATGCGGTCGCAGCAGCATTACACTCGTATGATTCGTTTGCGGAGCGACTCGAAGAGATAGCGCGGGAAGTTCCACCACGAGTGGATTTGGGGACCGTTATTGCACGAGTGATTGCGGATGAAGAGGCGTTGAAATCAGTAATTCAGGAGTTGACGCCGAGTGCGAATGAGGAAGAGTCGTCGAGTGCTGAACCGGTTCAGGAGTTGTCATCGGAGCAAAAACGCATTAATGAGTTGGAGGATCGTGTAGAGCAGTTGGAGTCGTATATCGGTGATTTAACGAGTACGATTGAGGAGAAAAACGAGACGATTTCATCGTATGAAGAGAAGTTGGCTGAGCAGCGTCGGGAAGAGCGACGGGATGTTCGAGAGCGACGGGTCGTTACGCGGTTGCAGCGTGAGAATGATCGGTTGGAGGATGAGGTGGCGGCTGAAGAAAAACGGGTTGCTACGTTAGAAGAGAAGTTAGAGCGGTTGAAGGCGTTGTGGCGGTTGGATCATTCGAATTTTGCGGATATTGCCGAGGAGAAAGAAGGGTTGGTTCCGGTGAAGCCGATTGGGCAGTTTACGGTTGAATCGATTGATGCGGCCGATGAGGCCTATGGTTTGGCGGCTGGTGATGTGGTGTTTCTTCGGGATGCGACTGGTGCTGGTCGGAACGCGGCGAAGTACTTGGCGGAAGTCGATCCAAGGGTAGTGTTACGTGAGGGTGGACTGACGGATGTGTCTGATGAGGTTTTGTTTGATCATGATGTTCCGGTTGGGCCGGTGTCGGAGGTGGCGATGCAGGAAATCGATGAGTTAGCGGTAGCCCGTGAAAGTGATGTTGAGGGAGTGATTGCTGACTGGGAGTCGCGTGCAGATGAGCGGGTGCGGAGTCAGAATGCGCAGATGGTTGATCGTTTGATTTCTGAGCATCGAGCCGAGCGAAAAGAAACCTAGGGGCCGGGTGATTAGGGTATAGTTGTGTTGGTGTTCGGGAATCTGTAAGAATTAAACGGTTCACTGTTCTTTTTTCGCCATGGACACGTATGAGTTGATGGTGCGGAACTCTGTCGAGGTGGTGACAGAGGAGGAAGTGCGGGCACTCGCTGATTCGCCGGCTGGGAGTCGAGTGTATGTGGGGTATGAGCCGTCCGGGGTGCTTCATTTGGGGCATATGCTTACGGCGAATAAGTTGATTGATTTACAGGAATGTGGGTTTGAGGTCGTGATTTTATTGGCGGATGTGCATGCGTATTTGAATAAGAAAGGGTCGTTCGATGACATTCAGGACACGGCGGCACAGATGCAAGAGCAATTTATTGCATACGGGTTGGATGAATCGAACACGGATTTTGTGTATGGGTCGCGGTATCAGCTAGATGAGGATTATGTGTTGGATGTTCATTCATTGGCGTTAGAGACCACGTTGCGGCGAGCGGAACGGGCAATGGCGGAAATTCAGGGGGATGCGGTACCGAATGTGAGTCATGTCGTGTATCCGTTGATGCAAGCGTTGGATATCGAGTATTTGTCTTTGGATCTGGCGGTAGGGGGGATTGATCAGCGGAAGGTACACATGTTAGCGCGTGATAATTTGCCGGCTGTTGGTTACGAGGCGCGTCCAGCGATACACACACCGATTCTTGCGGATCTGGAAACTGGTGTTGGGAAGATGTCGTCAAGTACGGGGGTGACGATTTCAATGGAGGATACTCGGGAAACAATTGAGGAAAAAGTGACTGGTGCGTTTTGTCCGACGACGACGGATCCAGAACCTGATGAAGAGGGGAATGAGCGGGAAAACCCGGTGTTACAGCTGTTTCAGTACCATGTGTTTCCTCGGTTTGAGACAGTGCGGGTGGAACGGCCGGAGAAGTATGGTGGGGATGTGAGTTTCACTACGTATGATGCTTTTGAGGAAGCGGTTGAGGGTGGTGAGTTACACCCGGCGGATGCGAAAGAGGCATTGATCGAGTATCTGGATCGCTTAATTGAGCCAGGTCGACAGCAATTACGCGAGGTCTAAGTGGGCTGTGCTGGTGGGAATACTGTTCGTGTGTTCTGGGTGGGTTCTCACTGGGTGTGGGTAGTACTCAAGAGTTAAACCGCGGTAGAGTTAAATTGATTATATGAGTGACAATGAGGGGCAACGAAGGGATCTTCGAATGCCCGATGAAGACGAGGTGTTTGCGGTAGTGACTGATATGCTGGGTGCTAATCGTGTTCGCGTGCGGTGCGCTGATGGGGAGGAACGCACCGCGCGGATTCCCGGTCGAATGCAAAAGCGTGTTTGGATTCGCCAGGATGATGTGGTGTTGGTTGAGCCGTGGGATTGGCAGGATGAAAAAGCCGATATTGCGTGGCGATATGACAATCAGGACGCTGATCAATTACGAGAGGAGGGCCATATCGAATGAGTGGATAAATGACGGGTGATTTTGAGTTATTAGAGGAGACAGAAGTTGAGGGGGTGGGGGATGATTGGGAGGAAATCGATGTTTCTGATACGGATGCTGATCGGGTGGCGCGAAAACAAGATCGAGAGTTCAATCAGTTTCGGAAGCGTCTGAAGGACGCTGATCAACTTAAAGTTGAGGGGGCCGTGTTTGATGATGCGACGCTTGCGGCGATTTATAAACTTGTGCAGGATGGGTATATCGAGGCGTTTGGGGGGCCTATTTCGACAGGGAAGGAGGCGCATGTATATGAAGCATCGGGCGAGGATGCTGATGTGGCTGTGAAGATTTATCGTGTGAATGCGAGCGATTTTCGGCATATGCGGGATTATCTTGAGGGTGATCCTCGGTTTGAGTCCATCGGCTCTCAGAAGAAAAACGTCGTGTTGGCGTGGGTTAAAAAGGAGTATGCGAATTTACACCGGGCGCGGGAAGCGGGTGTCCGGGTACCGACACCGATCGCTGTTGAGCGGAATGTCCTTGTGATGGAATTGGTTGGGACACCGGAACAACGGGCTCGT
>CAZITY010000002.1:87076-94814 GCA_964542445.1 uncultured Halobacteriales archaeon
CATCGCCCGACCGGCCGGGGACCGGCAACGTCCCGGTGTCATGATCGTCCACCAGTGGATGGGACTCGGTGACTACGAGAAACAACGGGCTCGTCGGTTAGTGGAGGTCTCAGTGAATAATCCAATGACAGCGTTCGAGGTTGTTGCGGAGTATATGCGGCGGCTCTATTTGGCTGGGTTAGTGCATGGAGATTTGAGTGAGTATAATATTGTAGTCCATGATGGCGAGTTGGTTGTGATTGATTTGGGTCAGGCGGTAACAGTGTTACATCGGAATGCCGATGAGTTTCTTGAACGGGATTGTCGGAATATCGCGAATTTTTTTAATCGTCAGGGTGCGGACGTGTCGGCTGATGAGTTATATTCGTTTGTGACGGCAGATGATTCTGAGTAATTTTCGGGCTTCGTTCATCGTTCGGTTTTTTATTTGTGGATTGCATAATTGCTTATCGTTGGACAAGTCCTCGGTGGAATTTGCTGCGTGGGTTAGAGAAGCGTATAAAAGAATTGAGTGATTAGAGATATATATGCAGCACGTGAAGATTCCGCAGGACCGGATTGGTGTTTTGATTGGTGAAGGGGGTGAGACGATGCGGATGATTGAGCGACAGGCCGATGTCCGACTTGATATTGATTCGGAGAATCATTCGGTGCGGATTGAACAAAATGGCGATCCAGTTTTGGCGTTGAAAGCACCAGATATTGTGCGTGCTATTGGTCGTGGGTTTACGCCAGAGGATGCGTTAATGTTGTTGGAGGATGATATGATGATGTTCGAGTTGATTGATGTGAAGCGGGCGTCACGGAATAAGAACGATTTCGAACGTCAGAAAGGCCGTTTGATCGGGAAGAACGGTCGGACCCGTGAGTTAATGGAGGAATTGACGGGTGCGAAGGTAGTTATTTATGGGTCGACGCTCGGTGTGATTGGGATGCCGAAGCAAGTTGATATTGTTCGGAGTGCGTCGGAAATGTTACTGGATGGCGCCCCACATGGTGCGGTGTATTCGTTCCTTGAGCGGAAACGGCGAGAGGAGTTGAAGGGCCCGGGGATGGAGTATCATCAGTACACTGGATAAGTGGGTTGGTAGTGACTATCAAATCCATCAATCACGTAAGGCTTATATAGAATAGCAATCAATCACCAAGTGATTATGGCGCAGCAACTAGGACAGCAACCGCTTATTGTACTTTCTGAGGAATCTCAAAGGACCTCGGGGAAAGACGCGCAATCGATGAACATCACGGCTGGTAAGGCCGTCGCTGAAGCCGTTCGGACGACTCTCGGTCCGAAGGGAATGGACAAGATGCTTGTCGACTCGACGGGCGATGTCGTCGTGACGAACGATGGTGTAACGATCCTTTCTGAGATGGATATTGAGCATCCAGCAGCGAACATGGTCGTTGAAGTCGCTGAAACACAAGAAGATGAGGTGGCTGATGGAACCACAACTGCCGTTGTCGTGGCTGGTGAACTTCTTCAGCAAGCAGAAGACCTACTCGACCAAGACATTCACCCAACGACCCTCGCCCAAGGGTACCGACAGGCAGCCTCAGAAGCGAAAAACATTCTCGATGACATTGCGATTTCAGTCGATCAGGATGATGACGAGATTCTCACGCAAATCGCTGCCACCGCGATGACTGGCAAAGGCGCTGAAGCCGCTCGCGACCAATTAGCTACACTTGTTGTGAACGCGATTCAGAGCATAGCTGATGAAGACGGCATCGACCCGGATAATGTAAAAATCGAAACAGTCGTCGGTGGCGCAATCAGTGACTCCGAACTCGTCGAAGGTGTCATTATTGACAAAGAACGCGTCCACGAAAACATGCCGTACGCTGTTGAAGACGCCGGCGTGGTCGTCTTCGATGGTGAACTTGAGGTCAAAGAAACCGAAATTGACGCTGAAGTAAACGTCACTGACCCTGATCAATTACAACAATTCCTTGACCAAGAAGAACAACAGCTCCGCGAAATGGTCGACAAACTCGTCGATGTCGGCGCGGATGTTGTCTTCGTTGATAGCGGGATCGACGATATGGCCCAACACTTCCTCGCGCAGGAAGGAATCATTGCGGCCCGCCGGGTTAAGGATTCTGATCAGAAAGCAATCGCCCGAGCCACCGGCGCACGGACCGTCTCCAGCCTTGACGATATTACTGAAGATGATGTAGGATTCGCTGGATCAGTTGCCGAAAAAGACATCGGTGGTGACCAACGCCTCTTCGTCGAAGATGTCGAAGAAGCAAAATCAGTCACGCTCGTTCTCCGCGGCGGCACTGAACACGTCGTTGACGAAGTGGAACGCGCTGTCGAAGACTCCCTAGGTGTTGTCCGCGTCACCCTCGAAAACGGCTATGTACTCGCAGGCGGCGGCGCACCCGAAACCGAACTTGCCCTCGGCCTCCGAGACTTTGCCGACTCCATTGGTGGCAGAGAACAACTCGCTATTGAGGCCTTCGCTGATGCTCTCGAAGTAATCCCCCGGACCCTCGCTGAAAATGCTGGGCTTGACCCAATCGATTCACTCGTTGATCTCCGCGCAAAACACGACGGTGGCGCGACCAGTGCCGGTCTAGACGCGTATACCGGTGCGATGATTGATATGACAGACGAGGGGGTTGTTGAACCGCTTCGCGTGAAAACCCAAGCCATCGAATCGGCCACTGAAGCTGCTGTGATGATTCTCCGTATCGACGATGTCATCGCTGCCGGTGACCTCAAAGGCGGTCAGACTGACGATGACGATGATGACATGGACATGCCGCCAGGCGGAGGCGGCATGGGCGGCGGTATGGGTGGCATGGGCGGAATGGGCGGTATGGGTGGCATGGGCGGCGCAATGTGACCGTCCCCCACTTAATCACTACACCAAACCCCTAGACTACCTGCTTCGATTCACAAACGCACAACAGTCGCCGTACAATTATCAACTCTATTTTGGTTCAATTCGATATCTCTAGGTATCCAGTTTGAACTGTCTATTTTCGATCGGTGCGTTAAGGACGACACTCGTATTACTCTCAACAATATCCGGATCGATCAATAGCGATTTAATTTGCTCATTCATCCCGTCTGTATCGACGAATTTCGCAATGGCAATGATATCATAGTCACCAGTCACCTCGTACACGCTCACCATTTTATCATGGCTTGATAACCGATCGGTGATATCAGGAAGTGCGTTCCCCTCAACTTTTAATTGGATTACGGACGTGATATCATAGCCCAGTTCTTCATAGTTGATTATCGGTGCATATCCCGTGATTATACCTGCCTCTTCGAGTTCATTGAGGTGATTAGAGATGGTCGTGACGGAGACATCGAGGTCTTCAGCGAGGCTTCGAAGACTTGCTCTTCCATCGTCAAGTAATGCATTGATGAGGTCCGCATCGAGATTTTCGTAGGTCATTATAAAACGTCCCGCTCTCAACGGTTTAGAATTTTACGAATATCCAATTTTCCGTTGGTAGGTTCTTGTGTCATTCATACACTTGCGTTGGTTTCAGTGGTATCTAAATATTTTTTCGCCATATACTGGTCATCCTCCGAAGCCTGTGCAAGGGGAAAATGGTGTTTCAACTTACCGTTTCGTTACCCTAGGCGGTATGCGTTGACTTATCGATCAGAGAATCGATTACGGAGACGCCCTGGTAGCGAACCAATGGATAGGATAATCCCGAACACCAACATCAAGACGTATAACCCAAGTGTTGATAACCAGATCACTACCATGGCGGCTATCGCCCACCCACCGGAAAGGAAATAAAATGCACAGACCGTCATGACGGTCCCATATAATAACACGAGATACGGACCCCAGTGCCGGGCATGTCCAGACCGGATCCTGTGCCTGACGTACAGTCGGAGTTCATCTTCTAATACATCGCGATGGACCGTTCTGTCATCGATTTCGTCACGGAGCGCGTCGAATTCCTCGCGCAATTCATCGTACTGCGCATCGCCGTTGTCCTCTTCTGTATCAAATGCATACTCATAATTCGATTCCTCATCCGGCATTGCTCCGTTCGATAATCACTCGGGAAATGTGTTGTACCTACCGATTCAGTTGGGTTGAGAGCGTAGATTGTTCGGCGTAATTAATGATCGCACCGAAGAGGATCGCAATGGCAGCGAAATAAAACCACGTAACGAGTAGAAGTGCTGCGCCGAGCACACCGTAGAGTTCGAAGCGACCTGCGGATGTGGCATAGATTTGGAATCCGATTTGGAGGCCAACCCAACTTACTGCGGCGAATAGTGTCCCCGGCAGAATTTCAGTGATGGATACTGTTTGGTTGGGGAACACGTAATAGAATGGGAAGAAGACTGGGATAATCCGGCGAGGAGAACGATGAAACCAACGATGTTTGCACCTGCTGGGAGTGAGGTAGTAGTTAGGTAAGCGCCGCTCGTGACCATTATGATGATTCCGATGCCGACAGCGAGGACTACTGTCATTGCATTGATGGTTTTTTTGACCTTCGTTACTGATCGTGTGCCATAAATTCTGGAAAAGGCTGTGTCAATTCCATGAAAAACACGGAGCGTCGACCAGAGGAGGAAGACTCCGCCGAGGATCGTCACTCCACCGTAATTGGTGTCGTTCCTGATCGCGTTCGAAACAGAAGCTTGTGCATCTTGACTCAAGTGGTTCTGTGTCGCGTCGATAAACCCGGAGAGAAGTGGTTCAATTCCGAGGAACGATGCAACATTGATCGCAATTATCAATCCAGGGATAATCGAGACGAAACCATAATACGCAATGGCTGCCGCTAAAAACGGGAGTTCTTTTTCTTTTGCAAGCCGGATCATCAAGATCAACCGGGTCGTGAAATGGTGAAATTTGCGTTTCATTGAGTTCATTCTGCCGTCGCTTCGCGTATTTCACTCACTGACGCTGTCGATTTGAATGTTGTCCCCCCGTAATGCGTTCTCGACGCCGAATACCCTTGCTCATGTAATCGATCGATGACGTCTTCCATTGCGATTGCGGTCCGACTCCACTGCTTACATAACCGGTGGTGATCGTAATGGGTGGGTTGGTCGAGTTCTTGTTGGATTGTGCGCAAGAGTTGTTGGGCTTTATCCAGTGTTTCCATTTCATCACTAAGATGCGTGGTGATTCTATTTACGAACGATGAGTCATGGATGGCGGTGAGCCACACTGGTCCTCCTGTCGAGATGTCACTACCCGTACAGTTCGGGCATGTTTCTGGCAATTCCGGGAAGAATCCAGTCTCGGTGGCCCGCCATAAACAATCCCAGCAATGATGAATCCATCCAAGACTCCGTATCATTTTGTTTGCGGTTGCCGCGCCCCGGTCTAACGAGAGGTATGCCCGCACATAATGCCGCGTCGCATGCGTGAGTACCGGCGTTACGCTAACATCGTACCGAGCTGCGGTTCGGGCAATCGCACCGAGCAACACCCGCACCCCAACCTCGGCGTGATATTCCGTGTTAATTGGCACTGCAGCATATCGCCGCACACCACTATCGAAATGCGCACCGCACAACGGCGCGGTATCAGTCGCTGTTACACACAAGAGGTTCCGCACCCCATTGAACGCACTATCTAGAAATGGAATAGGGGTGCCAAACGGATCGATATCCACTACATCATACCCATGATTATAGAGTTCGATATTCGCGTTCCGCCGCCGAATCCTCCCGGTGATGTTGTTTCGCCGGAAGTTCTCACGACAAACCCCGATCGCCGTTGGATTGACGTCCACACACGTGACGTCCCAGTCATTCATGGCGGCTCTAAGCCCCCGAATTCCCGTTGCTGTCATCGCGTCTAGATACGAAGTGTTTTCTGGATTTCGCTCGCGAAGAGCCCGTAATACCCCGATCGTAATATCCCGATTGAGTTCTTGTTCCGAGTTATAAAACACAGATGCATCGGTACCGTCCCCATCTGGAATTCGTAATTCAATCGCTCCCTCTCGGACGGTTCGCATACTGCTCACAACCTGATCCGCGATAGAAAACCCATCGGTACCGAACGCGTTTTAGGGATTCCTCGATAATCCCACTACCAGTGAATACTCGGGAAGATTGGTTGAGTGAACTCAACACTGCCGAGGAATTAACGCCTAGTGTTGTTGAGTCGCTGCTAGAGTCTCACGGTGACCGTGGTCGGCGGGCGATTGATGCCGTGAGCGAAGCCCGGGTGAAACAATATCTTGATTTCACGATCGTAGTGGGACATCATGATGAATACATTGTGGAGAACGGGGAATGTACGTGTAAGGATGCCGAGTATAATCTTGATCGGGAGGATCCGGATCAGCGGTGTTGGCATTCTATTGCAGTAGAAATAGCAGAGCGAATCGGTGCGATCGAGGACCATGATTTGTGGTACGCGGAAGTCCGGGATTTTATCTGACTCAGTGTGGAGGTTTTCTTTAATAAGTAGTTGACATATAACTGAACGAAAAGACATTGAGTAATCTTTTGCTGGAATTGCGACCATCATCCTCCGTGTTCCGGTCGGCTCCAGGCGGATATGGTCCTCCCTTTTGGGGTTCTTGGCTGTTACTCATTTCGAGTCAACCATGATGCTATATCGAATCCGTCGATTGTTAGGCCCCAAAGAATGTTACTCCGTTTCTCGGGTGTTTAAGATTCTACTAGCTTGGGGGAGGCCTGATCTCGAGGGGAATCGCTGTGGAGTTTTCGTCC
Source organism: uncultured Halobacteriales archaeon (assembly GCA_964542445.1). Taxonomy (GTDB): domain Archaea; phylum Halobacteriota; class Halobacteria; order Halobacteriales; family Hikarchaeaceae; genus CAZITY01. The sequence goes on from CAZITY010000002.1 coordinate 93,771, forward strand.
TTCCCGGAGACACCGGAGGTGCTGTCGGGTCGCGGGAGGTTTTTGCTCAAGAGCTTCAGCCAATTCGCGGGTTTTTTGGGTTCCTCATACAATATCAATAATACTACACGTATATCTGATGATTTCACCCAATCAATAACTGGGAATTTCTCCGGTGTTTCCCCGCTCATACACCGGCTTCCGACCAGGCACTGTTCCAAACCCGTAGTGTTCTCGAACGGCATTGCTTTCGTCCCGCATCAGCGAAAAATAAAGGCTCTAAATCCTTAAAATATCTGAATATACTCCAAAAAATCTCGTAAACATACACGAAACAAAAAAGCCTAGATCGAAAAATGAAAACTGACACTCATCCCCAGGGACCCCCAGCAGCTCACTTTCGTTCGAGGTTCCCAGTAAAGGCGGTCATTCACATTCGCCTCCATGTACTCGAAAACTATCCTGGTTCGAGTACGACCGTTCCCAATTGCCGGCTGCTCCGTGTCGTACGGCGACTGTTCCTGGCATCCTTCGACGACCGGCACGATAGATATCTTCCGAGACGCGATCCCCAGTTCGGAACACAATTCACGCGCATCGTTCATATCATCGTCGGAGCTCGGCGCACCTGGCAGAACCATGCCCGTGACGGCATCGCTCCCGACCGCCTCGACGGCGAGTATGGCTCCCACTGCCGAGTCGAGTCCAACACTGACTCCGAGGATGTATCCTTCACTCCCGGACTCCTCCAACTGGTCGCTGAGAAACTCGGTCATGCCGTCGATAGCCCGTTCGAGGTTCACGTCAACTATTATGAGACATCACAGATGCCAGCATCTATACGTTATCTTGGTGAGACTGGATCGTTGTATCGAGTTCCGAAAGCGCTCCGATGCCTCATCCGACCCAAGCAAGTCGCTTTGTGAGACGACTCGGCAGTCACAGATGGTGACGTCTCCGTTCCACCAAGGGAGAAAACCTGCCTTCGTACTCACTACTCCTGACGAAGTGCGACGTAATCGCATTCGCCGACGCATTCTTCTTTGAGAGGATTTTCACCGAGGA
>CAZITY010000003.1:0-2513 GCA_964542445.1 uncultured Halobacteriales archaeon
GGGAGTAACGGTCCGGAGCGAGGTTATCTAAGGACTAGGCGACTTCGCCAACAGTGACAAAGAATGGAATAGTTTCGGTGCGTTCGTACTCACCGGTACTCATTTGTTTGAGAACTGTCCGTCCCATATCTCGCCATTTCGAACGGAAATCCGTGTACTCCTCTAGAATCATTGAACCGTTCAAGAGGGATTTTTTATGTTCGCGAATCCGGGTGGCGTCCCGTTTTAATCGGGCACTCCGCATGTCGTTTTCTGTATACGGCTGGGTCGTTCGTCGTTCGAAGTCATATCGGGTCGTAGAGACATTTCGTAATCCGGCTTCAGCCAAGAGTTCTCCCGTCTTGGCTCCGAGCGTTACATCACTCGTTAGTCCCTTAGTAAAGGCTTCTCTTGCTTGTTCGGCGAGTATCGATTCTTGTTTGACCGTCGACTCAATACGGACTTGGCTATTATCGGGTTCGATGACTGCCACAAACTCCCGTGACACTCGACTGAATTCCCGGAGCACTGGTAGCGGATCAGGAATATTCACGAGTAGCGCCTGACATACCACTAAGTCAAACGCGCCATCCCTGAATGGTAACTGCCGGGCATCCCCTTGCACTGTCATCGCCACCTCGATTGATTCGAGCAGGTCTCGATCCACGTCGACGCCAATGATCTCGGCGGGTGACTCTCCCGCCAGAACACGTGTTAATTCACCGGTACCACACCCAACATCGAGAATCCGCGATCGATCATCGAGTCGAAGCCCAGCCAGTGCTTTCCGTTCTTCCCACATTCCTCGTCGGGTATCAGCTAGGTACTCCCTCGAAAACCGACGCACAATTCCTCCTAGTAGGATCAATCGAGTTAAGCGTTAACCGACCGTCCTGAGTTCCGCAACGCGATTCATGTTCCATTCAAAACTTTTCCCGTTTTCAGTCGGTGTTTCAAGGATCACCGGCACCGATTCTACAACGGGATTGTTGATTACCGCCTGTATTCCGTCGTTCCCGATATGGCCTTCGCCAATGTGCGCGTGTTGATCCTTATTCGTCCCACAGTCATGTTTTGAATCATTCAGATGCACTGCGAGCAACCGCTCCAACCCAATGACTCGATCAAACGCTTCGAATGTTTCAGCGACTCCTCTAGGTGATGATAAATCGTACCCTGCAGCGAATACGTGCGCGGTATCAAAACACACGCCACACTCATGGTGTGTCTGCGATAGTACACGACTGAAATCCTCGAATTTATCGCCGAGTTTCGTCCCACTCCCAGCGTCCGTTTCTAATAACAGTGTTACGTCTCGTGGAATATCAAGCGCATCAATTGCAGACGCAACATTCTGTAAGCCTTTGTCTCGGCCACTCCCGGTATGCGCCCCGAGGTGAACAGTCACAAACGCGACCCCGAGATCCCTCGCAATTTCGATATCAGTCTGTAAGCTCTGAATCGATTGCTCGCGTAACGACTCCTTTGGGGTGGCGAGATTCACCAGATAGGATGAATGAATCATCCATGGCCCGGCGATCGACGACAGTTTCTCTCGGAACGTCTCCTGTTCGACCCGCGAAATGTCAGGTGGCTCCCACACGACCGGGGATCGCGTAAACGATTGTCCGGTTGTTCCACCAAGGTCGCGTTCACGATCAATTGCTCTATCCATGCCACCCCGGATCGAAACATGCGCACCCACAAACATACTTACCATTCCCTCGCTTTCAGATTGGGCCAACTGACTTGGGCGATCATTACAATCGAGTCGTCCAGTCATCGGTGGAATACTTCGACGAGACCAGATCGGTTACTTGTTCTCGCTCCGCCGCGGTCCAACTTCCCTCATTCGCCCCACACCACGTTTGTAACGCGGCTTCTAGTGAGTCAACAGCGTCATCCCGCTCAATTGAGACATGATCTCGTATTCCCGTGATCCGACGCTTAAACTCGTCCTCGGTAACTCCCGGGTCAGCAAACACCGCTAAATGACGCGCAGGTTTCCTCTCGAACGTTATCGATCCGTGCTGAATCACTACATCACGCTGGCGATACTGTGCATTCCCACTGATTTTCTTTCCTCCCACCACGATATCGTGCGCTGGACTTAACTCCCGTAAATAACACGCTGGCTCATATATCGCTGGTTGTTTTACACTCGTGAAAGACGCCTTGATACCGAGCGAATCAAACCACGCAAACACCGGTTCAAGCAACTGTTCATAACTCTCCAACAAATTACTCGGGAACTCTTTCGCAGGCGCGATTATTGAATACGAAATATCCCCAATTATATCATGATAAATTCCCCCACCCCCCGTGGGCCGACGAACCACCCCAATTCCTTCCTGCTCACAAAACCCCCAATTGACCGTCTCAGTCGGCTGTCGATACCCAAGCGACAAGGTACTCGGATCCCACTGATAGACCCTGACAGTCCGTGGACCACCACTCGCGCATGTAGCGGCTGCCACTTCATCGAACGCCATCGCACGCGCACCACACATAGATTCCTCGCCGATCAATCGCCA
>CAZITY010000003.1:2523-20442 GCA_964542445.1 uncultured Halobacteriales archaeon
AGTCACGCTCCTGGTGCTCCATACGTGTAATTCACGCCTCAGCAGAAAGCAATTCCGACACCGAGCACTCTCATAGTGGTTGACGACCCACAGGTTGCTTTTATTCTCTCACTGAGTACACTACTGTAATGGTCTCGAATATCGCATCATTTTTTCGGGAACTCCAACCCCCGGATTTCTATCTCCTCTCTGGAATCGAACACGGCATGCGATTTTCAGAATGGGTACAACGATCCCGACTCCCAAATCTTACCAACCTCTCAGCCGAAGAAATCGACTATCGAATCGACCGATGTATGGATTTCGAACTCATCGAACGACAAACCATCCAATATGAGGGCTACAAACTTCGATTCGAGGGTTATGACGCACTTGTACTCAGGACTTTCACCGAACGCGACACTATCGATGCCTTTGGCGCGCCGCTCGGTGTAGGGAAAGAATCTGATGTGTTCGAAGTCCAATCATACAAACCATTCGCATTGAAATTCCATCGGGAAGGCTACACTAATTTCAGGGAAGTCATGCGGGAACGAGAATACACCGCCGACCGTGAACACGTCTCTTGGTTATATACAGCGAGAAAAGCCGCTGAACACGAATACGACGTACTCTCCACGTTATTCCCCGCCGTAACCGTGCCACGCCCAATTGATCACAACCGCCACGGCATCGTGATGAGTAAATTTGACGGAACCGAGCTTTCATCCGTCGAAATCAAACCATCCCAGGCGTCAGGACTTCTTGATCTCATTCTACGGGAGTTACAAAAGGCGTACGATAATGGGTTTGTTCACGCTGACATGAGTGAATATAATGTCGCGGTCAGTAATGAAGGCGTCACGATTTTTGATTGGCCGCAGGCGGTTTCCACGAATCATGAGAACGCCACCGAGCACTTGGAACGAGATATTACGAATCTCACCGGGTATTTGCGACGGAAACACCCGAATGAGATACCTGAGATAGACCCTCGGGTGATCGCGAGTGAAATCGAAACCGGATCGTTCCGATCGATCACTCAAACTGCCTAACCGCGCTCCTCAGTCCGAGGGGATCGGGTAACCGAAGTGCTTAACCGGGAACCACAATTACCACCTTTCGAACACGTCGGGTAACGGACACCGGCGGGCACCCGTGTAAACGGGTTTGGAATGTGGCCATCTTGGCTGAACCAGCAACATCCGTGGTGACTAACATGGCACGAAGCTTCTATTCGCACATTAAAGACGCGTGGAAAAGCCCGGGCGAGGGTCTTCTCGGTGAATTGCAGTGGGAACGGAAACAAACGTGGCGTAACGAAGGGGCAATCACCCGGATTGATCGTCCTACGAGACTTGATAAAGCCCGTGACCTTGGGTATAAAGCGAAACAAGGCATTATTGTCGTCCGCGTCAGTATCGCGAAGGGGACGGCGCGGAAACGACGCCACCGAGCGGGGCGTCGGTCGAAACGACAGGGTGTGCGGCGGATTACCCGCGGGAAAAATCGACAGCGGATCGCTGAAGAACGCGCAAGTCGCAAATACACGAATCTCCGAGTGCTTAATTCATATTCGGTTGGTGAGGATGGATCACAGAAATGGTTTGAAGTGATTCTCGTAGACCCCGAGCATCCCGCGATTACATCCGATGATGATTTGAATTGGATTTGTGACGATGTTCAACGCGGCCGAGCATTCCGGGGATTAACTAGTACAGGGAAACAAGGCCGGGGCCTTCGATCTCGTGGAACCGGAACAGAAAACAAACGATAACTCACGATACCGTAATGGATTCTAAGCCTACATAGCGAGGCGCGTTGGGTAGTTGTCTTTGCTCGTTTTGGGCGCGGATGACTAGTTTTATGTGCGCTTCGTCCTGCTTTTAGGGTAAGATGGCTATAGATCCGAACTTCGAAGAAAACCGCGATATCGTGGGGGAACACGAAGGACACGACGTTTGGGGTCCGGTGGACGAACCAGAACAACTCGGTGTTCACGGGACGCATGTTGCGGTTGATTTTGACCTCTGTATCGCCGATGGTGCCTGTCTAGAGGATTGCCCAGTGGATGTTTTCGAATGGACTGATACGCCGGATCACCCGGAGAGCGAAATCAAAGCGGATCCTATCGAAGAAGCCCAATGTATCGATTGCATGTTGTGCGTGGATGTTTGTCCCGTGGATGCAATCGATGTTGACCCAGGTCGAGCCGGCCGAATATAAGTTACTTTTATCCCGTATTTCTCGTTGCATTCGTAAATGAGTGCAGTTAACATTAGCGAGTGAGTAGCCGAGAGTGAGGAGACGATATTATGGATCTGGTCGTGTTGACCAAAGGCGTCCCAGACTTCAGCGAGGGCCAAGTATCCTTTGACGAGGAAGGCCACCTAGAACGAGGGAAAACGCCGACGGTTATGAACCCGAACGATGAGCAGGCACTAGAAGCCGCGTTTCAAACGAAAATACGGCAGGGCGGGACAGTTAGTGTCATGAGTATGGGGCCTCCTGGGTATCAGGAAGTCTTGCAAGAAGCAATGGAATCCGTATATGCAGATGATTTATATTTATTGTCTGATCGTGAAATGGCGGCGGCCGATACGTGGGCGACTGCGATAACTCTCGGCACCGGAATTTCGAATATTGATCGGACACCAGACATCGTATTTGCTGGGTTCAAAACGGCTGATGGGGAAACGGGTCATACTGGACCACAGACTGCGTGGTGTCTCGATCGACCGGTATTGACGCACGTTATTTCCCTAGAGGTGAATGAGGAAGAAGAAATCGTTCGTGCGAAACGATTAGTCAAGGGGGATGTGGAGGAAATCGAGACGGTTGTCGCTCCGTTGCCGTGTTTCATTGTTACGGATCCTGAGTTTGAACCGGTGTATCGCCGCGCGTCCCATCGGTTAACACACAAGGATTTGCGTGAGGAGACCCAGGAACGAGCTGCTGATTTCGAGGAGTATTTGACGGTATTGGATCACGAAGATTTGAATCTCGATCCTGATTATATTGGGCTCGATGGGTCACCGACTATCGTCGAATCTGTCGATCCGATTCCGCGGTCGCCGAGTGAACGGGAGGCGACGATGATTGACGGTGATGATCCGGAGGGACTGTCTACTGTGCTGGACGAAATGACTCCGTTTACTGCGGCAGGAGGTGACTAAGTATGCCTGTTATTGACCCGAGTGAGTTTACGATTCAAGAGCTCGGTCCTGAACTATCTGATATCGAGGATGTCGAGGCGTTAGAGGAGATTCTTGGTGCTGAGAAAGACGGGGAAGCGCGGAAAGGCGCGATTGCGTTGATTGAAAGTCGAATCGAGAAATTCACTGCGTCAAAAGAACCGGATGAGGGTGATATCGATCCTGGTGAGTTGAGTCTCGCTGATCTCGGGAATGCCGTCCGATCGATTAATGAGGGAGATGATTTACGAGATATTTTAGAGGCGGAGAAGGCGGGGAAAAACCGTGACGGTGCGATTAACCTCATTGAGAACCGGTTAGAGTCGGTGGAAGGGAGTGAAGAAGGCGAAGAAGCTGAAGCTCAATCTCCAGAGGAGAAGTACCCTGAACTTGACCATCCAACAGCTGATAAACAACATGTTCGATCGTTGTCCGATGGCGAGTATCGGGATATGTGGGTGTACTGCGAAACCCAACAGGGGGAACTGATTGATGTGTCCTTGGAAATGCTCGGGAAAGCCCGGGAGCTAATGGATCAGTACAACGAGGAATATGACGCTGACGAAAAGGTGGTCGCCGTCGTAATTGGTGATGATGTCGCTGATTTAGCGGAGCAAACCATCGAGTACGGCGCTGATATCGCTGTGTATCTCGAAGACGACCGCGTGGCTCGGTTCCTTCACACTCCCTATACGGAGATTTTCTGCGACATGGCACGGGGCCCCGGGCATCCGTTTGGCCGGGAAGACCGATCAGAGGAAGCGTGGCACGAGTATGATGAACCTCGATATACGGTGTTCCCGGCGACTAATAATGGTCGGGACCTCTCTGCGTTAGTGCAAGGTGAGTTAGATTCTGGACTCGCCAGCGATTGTTCGGATCTATTTATCACGAACGTCATGATTTCGAACCCGGCGAAAACCGGTGAGCCAGGGTCGAACAAAGAATTCGACCGGGTGCTTCACATGAAACGCCCGGATTTCAGTGGATTCGAGTATTCGACGATTTTGTGTTTGGATAAACCTGATCGGGAATTTCACCCGCAGGGCGCGTCGGTGATTCCCGGGACCTTCGATGTCCCGGATCCGGATCCGAGTCGGGAAGGCGAGGTAGTCGAGCATGAGATGCCATTGCCAGATGAGTGGTTTGCGGTTGAGGTTACAGATAATGACGTGCTTGAAGGTGGGGTTGATTTGACCGGTCATGACGTTGTTGTTGCGCTCGGTCGAGGGATCGGTGAGGACCCAACGCGTGGCATTGAACTTGGTGTTGAGTTTACGGAGCAGTTCGAGGATTCGGCGCTCGGGTTGTCGCGGGGTGTTATCACCGCGTCGTACAGTTTTGATGGCCATATAGAACAATATGTTACAGAAGAGCGACAAATCGGGGAGAGTGGTCAGGTTGTCGAACCAGAGTTGTACTTCGCGGTTGGTATTTCGGGCGCGATCCAACACAAGGTCGGGATGGATGAATCGAAAACGATTGTCGCCGTTAACACTGACCCAGAGGCTGATATTCGTGAGTTCAGTGATTATTTCATCGAAGGTGATTTGTTCGATGTGCTGCCCCGGTTGATTGATGCAGCGGAGAGCGGGGAAATTGATTTTGCAGCGGCTGCGGATGGAGGGAGTCCTGAATGACTGAGGGATACGAACACTACGAGGCAGTAGTTGTCGGAGCCGGCCCGGGCGGAGCAGCGGCTGCGGCGACGCTCGCCCAACACGATATTGAGACGGTAGTACTAGAGCGGGGTGTGGAAGCTGGGTCGAAGAATGTGACTGGTGGGTTGATTTACGCCGAAGAATCAGCTCCGTACACCATTGACGATTTGTTCCCTGGGTTTCGCGATGAAGCAACTGAACGTCCTGTCACTGAGTATTACTTACATAATATAGCTGGGAATAAAGTCAAGACGTTCGATATCACTGACTTACACGGGCACGATACAGCGTGGTCCGATGCTGTTCTTCGCCGTAAAATGGATGGCTGGTTGGAAGATCGTGTCCACGAGAAAACCCGGGAAAATGGTGGCGGGTTGCTCACGGACGTTCGGGTGAACGGGTTGTTACGAGAAAATGGCGAAATTGTGGGTGTGACGTCGGATGAGTTAGACCCGATAACGGCTGATATAATTATTGCCGCCGATGGAGTGAATTCTGAGTTAGCACGTGATGCGGGTTTGATGGACTGGGATGACCCCGAAGAGTGGTTCCAAGGTGTTAAAGCGGTAGTTGACATGCCGGACGTTAACGATCGGTTCGACATCAGTGACGATGAAGGGGAGGCGCATTTGTTCTCTGGGGACCTCTACGATGATGTCCGCGGTGGCGGGTTCTTGTATACGAATCAAGACACGTTATCGATCGGGAATGTGTTTCATCTCGACAGTATCATAGAAGAGGAAGCCGAAGTAAACGAGCTGCTCGATGCGTTATTGACGCACCCGTTATTAGCTCAGTGGCTCGGCGATGACTATCGAGAATTAGAGTATAGCGCGAAACTGGTTCCTGATTCGAAGAAAGTCGCCCATACTTCACCGTATTCGGATCGATTGGTGCTAGTGGGTGATGCGGCTGGACAAATGCAGGCGCAAGGACCGATTATTAAAGGTATGAATCACGCAGTAACGGCAGGTGCGTTAGCAGCGGAAGCATTTGTCGAGGCAAATTCCCGTGGAAATCCATCTGCGGCTGGTTCATTGTATTCGCAGAAACTCAGGGACGAAGGTGTCATGTCGAAATTGCGCCCGAAGCGATATAAGGTGGCGCGGGCGATCGGAGAGAATGGCCCGGCAACGGCAGTGTCTGAATCAATCATTAAATCGCCCCTCGGGCGGCTAGGCGTGCGGATGCTGAGTGGCCAGCTAGAGGGGTTATATAGTTCGCCGTTTATGTCGACGATGGTTCCGGATACCCGAACTCCGTATGTGACGCTTCCGTCAGTGATCGCTGAGGTGCTCGGTGAACCGATAACGACTGAGAACACGGTTGAACCGCCGAGTCTAGCCGATCGGATTGGGGATCTCACGTATGATGTCGGTGACCCCCACATCGAGGTATTGGACAATAGTTGGGAGGCAAGCGGTGCTGCGGTTACGGCATGCCCAGTGAGTTCACGGAGTTATGGCGGCGGGTGTTATCGTGAAGAAGTTGTGACGCGAAACGGACGGGAAGAACGCGTGGTGAGTCTCGATACCCAACCGTGTGTCGAGTGTGGTACCTGTGCTGTCGTAGCGGATACTGACTGGGAGCATCCCGCCGGTGGGAAAGGTGTCGAGTTCAAATACGGCTAGGGTTGATTCGGGATGGATGAGCGAATTGAATCGTTATACGAGCAAGCGCAAGCCGATCGAGCGGCGTTTACGCCACCGGCTGATCCGCCGGATGAGGATCGTGCATTGGGGTTTTTGACGGAGGGGGCTGGGCAGGCGGTGTGGGTGTATATTGATGGTCGAACAGGCGAGTGGAAACGATTTTCGGAGAAGGAATACGAACGGTTGGAGTGGTCGATGAATCAGTGGTTGGAGTTGTATTCAGCGTGTTATGGGACCTCTATTGACGCGGCGTATCCGTTACGGGTAGCGGCGGAGTTGCTCCTTGAGACTCACAATATACGGGATGTTGCCCAGTTACTCACGCACGTTCCGACTCGTCCCTAGACGCGGAATTTTGGTGGAAGGTTATGGTTATTTAGGGTGGTAGTGATTTCTGTGTGGTGAATGGTTTCTTCTGTACTGACGGCGTCTGCGGTTGAGTTAGCGCGTGATATCCGGACGGGAGCAGTGTCGCCGATTTCGGTTGTTGATGCGTGTTTGTCTCGAATTGCGGAACGGGATGACTCTGTGAATGCATTTATTACGGTGAACGAGGAAGCCGCGCGGGAACAGGCGAAAGCGGCAGAGCGTGTATTACACGAGTCGGAGTCGGTCGGTCCGCTACATGGCGTTCCAGTGGCTATTAAGGATTTGTTGGATGTGAAGGGTGTTCCGACGACATTTGGTTCTACGTTATTTACTGATAATATACCGTCGTCCGATTCACTTGCGGTTAAGCGGTTGCGGGAGGCAGGGGCGATCATTATTGGGAAGACGAACACACCGGAGTTCGGGCGGAAAACGAACACAACTAATCGCGTCAGTGGGGCAACCGGGAATCCGTGGGATGTCTCTCTCACTGCCGGAGGTTCCTCGGGCGGCAGTGCAGCGGCGGTCGCTGATTGTATGGTTCCCGTAGCGCTCGGGACGGACGCGGCTGGTTCGATCAGGATTCCAGCGGCGGCGTGTGGGGTTGTCGGCATAATGCCCGATTTCGGCCGGATTCCAACGGGCCCGAGTCGGGCTGATGCATTCGTAAACACGCATCCATATTCCTATGTTGGGCCGATTACAAGATCAACGAAGGATGCGGCATTACTGCTTGATGTGTTGAGTGGCCCGAGTTCGCGGGATCCATTCAGTCTCCCAAAACGAGATACTTCTTACCGTACTGCGGTTGATGCGACGATGCAGTCAGGATTGCAGGTTGGGTATAGCCCTGCGCTCGGTATCTGTCAAGTAGATTCTACCATATCCTCGGTGGTATCAAATGCACTCGATTTGGTTTCTGGCGATCAGATAACAATTCAGGAATGCGATCCAGCGTTTGATGATTCTTACGACGCGATTCATGAATCGCTCGTGGTGTTACTCCAGGATCGCTATCGGGGACTGTATGATACACTCCAACGCGAGTTTGACGTTGATCTCCTTGACCATCAGGATGTAGTTTCTCCGTTAGTGGTATCGAGAATCGAGAAATCGCTCTCTTTACAGTCAATAGATGTCCGTCGTGCAGAGCAGACCCGAACACGCGCGTACGATGCAATGCAATCATTGTTTGAAGAATTCGATGTCATTGTGACCGCAACTATCGGGGCAGTGCCGTTTGATAAGCAAGCAGAAAACCCTGTCATCAATGGCGAACTTGTAGAACCAAATCATGGTTGGGTGTTGACATGGCCGTTGAACTTGACAGGAAACCCAGCGGTGTCGATCCCTATTGGACGCGTGGACGGTATCCCTGTGGGAGCACAAATTATCGGACCGCGTTTGGCAGATCAGGATGTATTAGCGGCGACCCGCGTTTTTGAACAACAGAGCCCGTGGCACGATTGGTATCCACCAGAATAACCAGGTAGTATTTATACCGTGATTGGCCAGCGACTCACTGGAAACCCGTTGGTTTGTCGATTAGGGTGGTTGTTCAAAAGGCACTGTAACCGAAGGGGGCATAGTCACAAGGGAGTAACTCGCAGTCATGCAGCCGTGCGAGCATACTGGGTGCGACCAACTAGCGACTGTCATTCTCCATATTCCGTGGGATGCAAGTCGAGAAGTGTGCCAAGCTCACGCCCGTGTGCTCGTGCAACAAGACGGCGTAGTAGCTGAACCCATCGACGACATGACCGACCAATGGCCATAACCACCTGATCAGCAATTATTTCGTCTAGATTGTGAGTAGTTCACAACGCGACATAGATCCCATCATCTTTCTCCGTAACCTCATATGTCGGTGCCGTGTACCGATCTACGTCAACATTTTCCCCCGTTGTGACATCGAACATCCACCCGTGCCACGGACACAACACGCATTTTTCTGTTTCATCGTACTCCCACGACCACCCATCCTCACCGACCGACACTTGCCCCGTTAACTCACCCTCACACAACGGGCCTCCCTGGTGCACACAGTAGTTCGCGATCCCGTAGAATTCCCCTTCGATTCTGAACACCGCGATCTCCACTCCTTCAATTTCTCGAATGACTCGATCACCGTCCGCAGTAAAATCACTCGGATCCGCGATTTTATGGAGCGATCCCATTAATGACTCCTATCTCCATCAACAAAATAGGTATAGCGATTTCTCCCCACCTCACTACCCAAGTTGTTTCGATAGTCTCTCGGTTACCCAGACTCCCCCGCATCAATCACCGATTCAACTGTTGCGGCAATCCCGAGTAATCCCGCCTCACCGAACGCCGGCCCAATCAATTGGAACCCAACGGGCAAGTCCGCGACCGACCCATTCGGGAGACTGATCGCCGGAAGTTTCGTTACATCCGCAATCCGCGTGTTCTGTCCATACCCAAATCCAGGATCCGCTGCTTCCTCGATTAACGGCGCGACATCCGGTAACGTCGGCAATGCTACCGCGTCAACCATTGTGAACAATTCATCAAATTCATCCCGAATTACTTCCCGTGCTGCTTGCGCCCGCGTATAGATACGATTCTGATGCCCTTCGATCAACTGGGCCCCCGCGAGGATTTTAGACTTATAATTCTCCCCAAGTTCCCCGCTAGCTTGTCGACGGTTCGCCAAACTTGCCTGATACCCCTCATCGACAATCCCACCTCGACGAATCGGGGCACCTCCCGCGCGCCAGTGAGACGCCACCTCTGTTAAACTCAACGCGTCCTTCACCGCTCTCCCATGTGGATAATACGCAATACTTACCTCCTCCACATCCACTCCTTCATCCTCTAACCGATCAATCGTCGCCCGCGTCTTCGAAGATACTTGCGCCGTGGTATCCCCCGCAAACCCATTTTCCAACACACCAATCGAGATATCCTCGGCACTCGACGGTGATGCAACTGCCTCTGCATACCCACCGACCTGATACTCATCGCGACCTGCAGCTTGCAAACTCGCCGGATCATGGCGGTCCTTCCCTGCTATCGCTTCCAACACCCGACCTGCATCGCGCACCGACCGAGTCAACGGTCCCACATGATCCTGCGTATACGTATTCTCAACAACTCCCGACAACGGAACCAACCCGTACGTCGGTTTCAATCCTACAACACCACATAATCCGGCTGGAATCCGAATCGATCCACCCGTGTCGGTCCCGAGTGCAACATCGACCGTCTCATTCGCAACCGCTACGCCACTCCCACCAGATGACCCTCCAGCGACCCGATTTGGATCGTGGGGATTTCGAATGGGACCAGTATAATTCGTGGTGCCTCGTCCACTTGCAGCAAACTCATCCGCATTCGTCATCGCAGTAATGTCTGCACCATGCGCCAACAACCGGGACACCACCGTTGCATCAACCCCCGGAATAAAACCTCTCATAAGTGCTGACGAACACTGCATCGGCACCCCCGCGACCATAATGATGTCTTTCACACCAACGGTAACTCCGTCGAGATCCCGCGACTTACTGCCATTGCCCGGAACGGAACACGTGACTGCTATCGAATTATCAGGGTTGGACGATGGATCTGCCCACGATCGATTTTCCCACGCACCATCTGTCCCCCCGACGGGGATCTGATCCACCAAATCAAGCGACTCAAGATACGAATTCACGTTACTTGTTACTGCTTCCGCTTCAGCACCATCAAGTTCAATCATAAATTCATCTGCCAACTCCATAACCTCTGATTCAGTTACCCTGCGCATACACCCGAATCAACTGCCACCCTCATTAGTATTAATACCAATCAATCATTCACCCCTTCCATACTCAACTATCTCTCACACTATTATTTACTACGCAAACTTGCTTGAACACATACCCAATCACCCATACTCTATCGCCACAAAACACCCTACACGATGATCGGGAAAGTACCCCCGGACAAACTCACCGAACTCATTCTCGGACACACCGGTGCCACCGACGACACAATCCTCATGGGCCCACACTACGGCGAAGACGCAAGCGCCATTGAAATCGACGCACCCACAACCCTCGTCATCAGTACCGACCCAATTTCTCTTGCCGCACAACGAATTGGAACTCTAGGGGTCTACGTGGCAAGCAACGACATCGCGGCATCCGGCGCCACCCCACAGTGGCTAACGAACACGATGTTCCTCCCAACCGACGATGACGACCTCATTACCGAAATCACAACGCAACTTCACACTGCCTGTAAAAACATCTCTATGAGCATCATTGGTGGTCATTCTGAATACCTCTCTGACCTAGATCGACCAATGCTCTGTTTAACCTGTCTCGGAACCACAGACAATTTTATTCCAACCGCCGGGGCGAATCCGACAGACAAAATCGTGTTAACGAAAGGAGCCGGCATCGAAGGAACCGCTATACTCGCCACCGACTTCCGAGATGTATTAACTGCTGTCCCACAGGCTGTCATAGCAACCGCCGAGGATTTTTTCGACCGTGTTAGTGTCATCCCTGAGGCTCGCGCACTCCGGACCTATGCCACCTCGATGCACGACCCAACGGAGGGTGGCCTCATCGATGGCCTTCTTGAAGTCGCCAACGCGTCAGGCACTCAACTTACCATAGATTACGAATCTATCCTGATTAACCCAGTGACTGAAGAAATTTGTGACGCAGCAAATGTCGATCCGCTCAGAATTTTCGGCTCTGGAGGCCTCATCGCAACCGTCTCCCCCGATGACGTACCCGCTGTTCGCACCGCACTTGAAGATATAGACATACCTCACGCCGTTATTGGAACCGTACACGAAACCGAAGAACCAGGGATCACCCTCAATGATACGGTTATAACATCACCTGAGAGAGATGATTTATACGAACTCTGGGAATAACATTCACGCTCCTTTACCCAATATCCCGTCGACCAACTTCGGTATGACTGTTCCCGCCTTCTCACTCATAACGACACTCGCCAAGTGATCCAACGGGGTTTCTGTTAAATTAACGATAAGTACCTCTGCTCCATTCCGTGCCGCGATTCGAGGTAGCGACGACGCAGGTTCAACTGACAAAGATGAACCGACCACCAAAAAACAATCACTCGCCTCTGCGGCTTCCCGTGCCTGCGACAACACGACCGGCGGCAAGGACTCGCCAAACGATACCGTGGCACGCTTCAACAATCCATCACATTCGTCACACCGCGGCGGCAATGGCTCCTGATCGAGTTTCTCCTCTAAAACCGAGATGTCTAACCGTCGATCACAACCAAGACATTTTGCTTCCCGTCGAGTTCCATGTAACTCAAGTACTCGCTCCGGATCACTCCCTGCTTCCTGATGCAACCCATCAACATTCTGCGTAATTACCCACTGGAACTTCTCTGTCCTCTCGAGATTCGCAATCGCCTTGTGTGCCGCATTCGGCTCGATATCGACCCAGTCGAACTCCTGGTTTTCGCGCATTTCTAACCGACGCTCCCAATACGCAACTGGATCTTGCCTGAACGCTTGAATCGTGAAATCCATCGGATCGTACTGATCCCAGATCCCTCCTGGGCTCCGAAAATCAGGGATGCCTGATTCGGTACTGACGCCCGCGCCCGTGAATACCACGAGCCTATCGCTTTCCCGAAGAAGTTCAATTGATTCTTCAATTTCACTCGTACTCATTACTTTACGATAAGGGCGGCTCAACCATTGAAAGTTACCGCATCCCCCCGCGCCCCCGAATTATTCTACAGCACCTGTTGGTGTGCACGATTACTCGCGGATGGTAAACGTCGGATCTGACAGTGATTCAGCGTGACACTCTGGACACCGAGAGGGCCGATTCGCCGGATCATCAAACTCATCAAACCCACATTCTTCGCACTCAGGAGGTGCAACTAGTAATTCTGCATCGGTTGATTGCAATGAAGACGCCACGTGACGAATATCCGCGAGCACACTCTCCGTGTTTGCATCAACAGCCGCGGCAAGCTCACTGGCTGTCATCGTCTGATTAGAGAGGAATTGGACGATTCGCTCTCGTCTCGTCTTCATTACCTCAGATACGGGTGTGGATGAAAAAGGCCTTACCGTATGACCGATAGCCAGAAACTATGGATGCGGTCGTTCTTGCTGGGGGGTACGCCACCCGATTGTGGCCTATCACAAAACACCGACCGAAGATGTTGCTACCTATCGGTACAACGACAGTAATCGATCGGATATTTAGTGAGTTAGAATCTGATGAACGGATCGACAATGTGTATGTCAGTACAAATCAACGATTTGAAGACGATTTTACCGATCATTTGTCTAAGCGCGACTATGCTAAACCCCAATTAACTGTTGAGGGGACTACATCTGAGGCTGAAAAACCGGGTGTCATTGGTGCACTCGCGAGTATTATCAACCGGGAACAAATCACGGATGACCTCCTCGTGGTGGCCGGGGATAATCTCATTAGTTTCGATATGAGTGATTTTCTTGATTACTTCCAGTCGAATACTGGTCCTTGCCTAGTGGCGTACGATATTGGGTCGGTTGACCAAGCGAGTGACTACGGAGTCCTCGAATTAGAGGGGGATACGGTTGTTGGTTTCTCTGAAAAACCCGATGACCCGGAAAGCACGTTGATTTCGATTGCGTGTTACGCATTCCCCGGTGATCTGCTCACCTTATTCACCGAGTACTTGGATAACGGGAATAATCCGGATGAACCTGGGTGGTTTATTCAATGGTTGTTCCCGCAAGAACCGGTTCGGGCGTTTACCTTTGACGGCGCTTGGTTCGATATCGGGACACCGAATAGTTACTTACAAGCTGTTGAATGGGCACTCGACGGGGAGAAAATTATTGCTGATTCAGCGACTATCGAGAATTCTTCGATCGGGAATAATGTGCATGTGATGGAAAATGCAACTATTAGAGATTCAGAAATTGATTCTTCGATCGTGTTTCCTAATGTGTTGATTGAAGATTGTGATCTTCGTTCGTCGATTATTGACGAGGATACAACCTTAGAGAACCTGAACCTAGCGGGCGCTTTGATAGGGGCGCACACGCAGATTGCGAACGGTAACTAATTACTTCGTATCAGTAACTGAAGTCGGTCCCTTCTGTGTTACATAAGTGTTGCGTTGGTGATGTCGATGGACCCGCGCATCCCATCCCATTTCGTGTCATATTCGAGTTTGATTCGGTTTGTCATGTGGGGTCCATCGGTGACGAGCGTTTCATATTCTCCTCCTTCCCCAATGGGGTGGACGCCATATGTTTCACTGAGTTCAGAAAGTTCGTCGATCGTTTGGTGATCGAGGGTCCGTCCGAGCCAATTTTCGTCGAGGCCTTCGGCGGCGACCTGTACGATGGTGATTGTGAACGATGCCTCGACCATTGCTGTGAGTGATTCGAGCGGTGCGGTGTGCCATAATGGCGCGTAAAGCTCGAGGCCGAGTTCTTCACAGACCGCTGAAAACCGTGATTTTTGGTATTCGCTGGCAACGGCTCCGCTGATGACACCAGTGATGCCGTTGAGTTGTTCATCTACCGATCGAAGCGCGGTTTTCAACGGCTTAATTTCGTGGGTAGCGCGAGTACTGGAATCCGTGTTGTCCTGAGTTGGAGTAGTCGTTGCTGCTTCATTGTAGAGGGGTATTCCTATGCTCTCGGCAGCGAGTTCAGTGATTTCAATGGCTGGGACGTGGTAGAGGTAAGAGTCTGAATCCGGTTTGATGGTTATCAGTTGGTCTACAGAGTAACCGGCTTTCAAGGCGGTGTATAGGGCGAATGACGAATCTTTGCCACCTGAAAATAAACTAACCCAGGTTGCCTCACTCATTGTTATTAGTAGATGTTCGGGTGATTTACGGATCGCGTTTTGATGTTGTTGCGGTGGGTGATGTCGGAATACCGAAGGGATTCGATGTCAGTACTCCGGGTATGGTGGCGTTGAATTGGGGGGTGTTCGGTGTGTTGATATTTGTCATTACTGTGAGTGTCGTGTGGTTAGCGCGTCTCACTGCTCAGGCCATTGGCGGATCACGGGATAACGGGATGCAGCCGGAGGCTGATGCGGAACTTGGGCAGTTAGTCGATGGCTCTCGATGGTTCTTGTATGGGAATGTGATTGTATCGCATGGGATTTTCGGTGTGTTAGTCATAGGAGTGGCCTGGTTTAGTGATATTCCAGTTGTGGCGTTTTCGATTGGAGAGTTATCAATTGATCACCTACTCACTGGTGTGAGTGTGGGGGTTGTGTTGTTTGGGGTGAGCGAGTTGGTGAAATACCTGCTTCCCAGTGATTCACTCGTTTATAGTGAACATCTCCGGAGATTGTTAGCGCCAACGACTCGATATGAGTGGGTTGGGTTGGTCGGTGTTGTTCTTCCGGTGGTAGCGGTTGTAGAGGAGCTGTTGTTTCGTGGTGCATTGATTGGTGCATTCAGTTATGGATACGGGGTATCACCGTGGGTGTTAGCGGTTGTTTCGTCCATCGTCTTTGGATTTGGGCATGGAATTCAAGGTCGAGTGGGGATTGTAGCAACCGGGCTTCTGGGAGGATTGCTTGCGTCAGTGTTTATTATTACGAATAGCTTGGTTGTCGTAATCGTCGCCCACTTTAGCGTTAATTTGTTAGAATTTGTTATTCACGAATATGTAAGTACAGTATTTTCGAACTTGTGATGAACAAGTAATGTTTGAAAACGTAGTGCACTGGTGGTATTATCGGGGGCTGGTTGGTGGATTTGCTTAGAGGCCTTCGAGCGTACGAAGTTTCTGTTCAACGTCTGGAGGTGCTGCACTTGGGCCATCGCGCACTCGTTGATCGGGGATAATAATGGGTGCTGGGTTTGCGGCGAGCGCTTCTCTAACGAGGTCTATGGCCTCTTCGTCATCTGGATCGACGCCGCTGGTCATTGCCGCGAGTTGTTTAACTGATATTTGAGTCCCAAACGGAACCTCTCGGAGTTTGAGTAATACTGCACGTTTGTCTGTCGGAAGTGTCAGGGCAACATCGATATCGTCGAATGTATTTTTGGCTCCTTCGAAGTATTGTTCTACCCGGTCGAGTATTTCGTGCGTGTTTGCTGCGGCATCATCAGGTGCTGTAGGGAACGATACTTTGAGGACACGACCACTGGCGAGTCCTATTTGGACGTATCGTTCGAGATATGGTGACTCGATGGCGTATATGCCGGACTCATGCATGTGCGTATACATGGGTATCGACGGCTTGAAGGTTCGCTCTCTCCGGAACACTTTTGTACAAATAAGTCCATGAATGTACAATAATGGTATCTAATGATGGTTTATCACCAGTGGTGGCGTCTATTCTCGCTGCCGCACGCGAACGTGATACCCCAGACGCTACAATCTCGATATCACCCCGATCGTTAGCTGCCGCTTTTGCTGAAGCATCATCAGACGACCGAACCCCGATAATCGCTGAAATAAAACCAACGAGTCCCACGACTAACGGAACACGCGATACCAACCCGGTTGTGCTCGCCAAAGAGATGGTGGCAGGAGGTGCAGCGGCATTATCAGTCCTGACTGAACCGACCCATTTCGGTGGATCACCCGCGGCACTTACTCGTGTTCGAGAGGCTGTTCATGTTCCAGTAATCAGGAAGGATTTCGTGTTGGACGAGTCACACCTAGATCTCGTTGCGGCGGACGTAATCTTACTCATTGCTCGGTTCGTTCCTGATCTTGATTCACTCGTCTCGGCAGCCCAATCCCGTGGGTTCGAAGTACTCGTCGAAGTGCACGATATTGACGAATTAGAATCCGCGCTCACCACATCAGCAGAGTATATTGGGATCAATAATCGAGATCTGGCTCGCCTCGACGTTGATTTATCCACGTTCGAATCGCTTGCCCCGAGTGTCCCGGATGACCGGATCTTAATCGCCGAAAGCGGGATCACCAGTCCCAAAGACGTACAACGGATGCGGCAAGCCGGTGCAGATGGCCTCTTAATCGGGACGGCTATCATGCGGGGTGACGTACGGTCGACAACTGCGACATTCGCACACTCATGACCCAAGGGAAATTCGGTTCGTACGGCGGTCAATTCGTCCCAGAAGCATTAATGCCAGCAATCGATGAACTCGAAGATGCGTATACCCGGTTTGTGGTCAATAATGAAAACGGGTTTATGGACGAATTGTCACGACGACTCCGCCAGTTTGGCGGTCGACCGACACCGTTACAACCCGCCGACCAACTGAGCGATCGATACGATATCGATATTTTTCTCAAGCGAGAGGACTTGCTGCACGGCGGGGCGCATAAGTTAAACAACGCGCTTGGCCAGTGTTTGCTAGCGAAGTACATGGGGAAATCCCGGATCATCGCGGAGACCGGTGCGGGACAGCATGGGACGGCAACGGCGATGGCGGCGGCGCATCTAGGTCTTGATTGCGAAATCTACATGGGTCGTCGTGACATCAACCGACAACGGCCCAATGTGTTCCGGATGTTGTTGAATGACGCAACTGTGTCTCCAGTGGAGGCTGGACGTGGTACGTTGAAGGAAGCGATCAATGCGACGTTACGAGATTGGGCGACGACGGTCGAATCAACACATTACGTAATCGGTTCGGTTGTGGGACCGCACCCGTTTCCGTCGTTAGTTCGCGATTTTCAGGCAGTGATTTCTGAAGAATCAAAGGAACAGATTATAGAACAGTGCGGTCGGTTACCGGATAGTGTCGTTGCGTGTGCTGGTGGGGGATCGAACACAATGGGGGCGTTTCACCATTTTATTTCGGACGAGGGCGTTTCGTTATATGCTGTCGAAGCTGGTGGGAGCGGGCTAGAAATAGATGAGGAGGCTGGAGTGGCGCCGCATTCAGCGTCGTTGTCAACCGGAGAACCCGGAGTGTTACATGGGGCACGAACACAGGTGTTACAGGATACGAATGGGCAAATCGCTGAATCCCATAGTGTGTCAGCGGGCCTTGATTATGCGGGGGTCGGGCCGGAACTTGCGCATCTCGTTGAAACGGGTCGAGTCCAAACGGCCACAGTTGATGATACTGGGGCGCTCGAAGCGTTTCATCGGTTGT
>CAZITY010000003.1:20452-21875 GCA_964542445.1 uncultured Halobacteriales archaeon
TCGATTAGAGGGGATTATTCCGGCGCTAGAATCAGCGCATGCGCTTGGGTTTGTTGAGTCGACTGGATCGCCCTTGGGCGATGTGGTGATCGTGAACGTGTCGGGACGGGGGGATAAGGATCTTGAGACTGTGATCGAGGAATCGACCGAACGGGAACTCGCGGAAGCTCCCGATTTGGATGTGTTTGATGGAGGATTCCAATGAGCGGGTTACGAGCTGCATTCGATGAGGGCCCCGTACTCGTTCCGTATATTACAGCGGGTGATCCTGATTTGGAGCAAACGGTTGAGTACGTTCAGGCGTTAATCGATGGCGGTGCTGATATTATTGAATTAGGGTTACCGTTCTCTGAGCCGATAGCGGATGGCCCGACGATTCAGAATGCGATTACGCGGGCTCTAGATGCGGGGGTGACGCCCCAGGATTTCTTCTCAGTGATTGAGTCGATGGATTCGGCCGTGCCGCTTGTGGTGATGACGTATTATAATTTGATTCATCAGTTCGGCGATTCGGGGCCGGTTTCGTTCGTTTCTGCGTGTTCGGCGGCGGGTATTGATGGGATTATTGTCCCGGATTTGCCGGTTGAGGAGAGTGCTGTGTTGCAAAAAGCGTGTGCGGATGAGGGGATCGATTTGGTGTTTATTATTGCACCGACGACTACTGAGGAACGATTACGCCGGATTTTATCAAACGCGTCGGGGTTTGTGTATGTACAGGCTCGTCTCGGGACAACCGGGGTACAAGACGACGTGAGTACACAGACGTTCGATGCGCTTTCTCGATTGCCGGGCACCGAACTACCAGTCGCGGTGGGGTTCGGAGTGAGTACTGGCGAGCAAGCACAAGCCATCGTCCGGGGTGGCGCGGATGGAGTGATTGCTGGGAGTGTATTTGTGGAAATTATCGCGGAAGGGACGGATGTTCCTCGGCGATTAGAACAAAAGTCCCGCGAGTTGAAGGAGGGTGTTTTGGCTGGGGTTGAGTCGGTAGAATCGCAACACAAATAACCTGCGGATGTCACACTTTCACACAGCATGAGTATCGGAAAGCAAGCCCGGTTGGATCGGATAGGGACCGACGGTCGGTTTCTTACCGTCCCGATGGATCACGGGATTACGATTGGGGCTGTGAAGGGACTCCGGGATATCGAGGCAACGATAGACGCGGTGACTAGTGGGGGCGCAGATTCTGTGTTGACGCAAAAAGGGATTGCGCCACGGGTCCATCCGAATAAAAACGACGCTGGGTATATTGTCCACCTTAACGGCTCGACGACGATTGGCCCTGACGAGCGCGACAAGCGCAAGACGGGCACCGTCAAGGACGCCATTCGCGCTGGTGCCGACGCCGTCTCTCTGCATCTCAACGTCGGCAGCCAGTACGAACCGGACCAGATTACCCAACTTGCCGAACTGACGAGCG
>CAZITY010000003.1:21885-90502 GCA_964542445.1 uncultured Halobacteriales archaeon
TAAATGCGTCAACAGTTTTGGGTCCAGCGCCGAATGACAAGCGGCAAAGTGGGACGGTGAAAGAAGCGATTCGCCTCGGAGCGGATGCAGTGTCGTTTCATATCAACGTCGGGAGTAAGTTCGAGCGCGAACAAATTGAGGGGTTGGCAGGTGTGACGGACACCGCGGCTAAATTCGGGATTCCGGTGTTGGCAATGACGTATGCGCGGGGACCGGATATCGATGAAGCGGATGCGGAGACGATCGCGCATGCTGTCCGGTTGGGAGAGGAACTAGGGGCTGATGTGATTAAAACGGCGTATAGTGGGTCGAGCGAGAGCTTCGAGCAAGTGGCGTCGGCGACGGCGAAACCCGTAGTGATTGCTGGTGGTGAGCCGGACGGTGATTTGGCGACGTTGGAGGCGGTACGTGGCGCAATGGATGCGGGTGGCGCGGGAGTATCGATGGGTCGTTCGATTTTCCAACATGATCATCCTGAAAAAATAACGCGTGCAGTCGCGGACGTGATCCATGATGGATTGCCTGCGAAGGAAGCGCTTGATCGAAACAACCTCACTCCGTAACCGATCGATTTTGTGGAACTACTAGTAAGCGCCATGTTCAAGCCATTCCCTGCCAAGTTTTTGATATGAGTCGAAGTGTCTGGTTAAAAGCAGACGATGCGGTTGGTGGTTGGGAGGAACGACGAGATCGTATTACTGCTGGGCTGGAAGCTGGTGTTGATTGGGTGGCTGTCGATGAAGGTGATGTCGAACGGGTTCGGGAACTGGGTGATGTGAACGTTGGTGTGTTTCGATCGGATGATGTGCAAGTGATTGATGAAGAAGATGAACTCCATGAACAACCAGATGCATACATCGTCGGGAAAGCCGGGGAGGGTGATGGGACGGTTGAGTTACCGAGTGATTTTTCTGGTTCAGCGAGTCTGACAACTGTTCGGCGGGGTCACGCGAACGGGGCATTTGTGAGGATTTTTGATGAATCGTACGAGGCGTTCGCTGAAGAGCTGGCGCACGAGGCGGAGTACACGATCATCGTTGGTGAGGATTGGGAGATTATCCCGCTTGAAAATCTGATTGCTCGAATCGGCAACGAGACAACGTTGATCGCGGGTGTGACATCGGCGGACGAAGCTCGAACTGCGTTTGAAACGCTCGAAATCGGTGCTGATGGCGTATTACTCGATACTGATGATCCAGATGAAATCCGCGCGACTGTTTCTGTTCGAGATGATGTGGAGCGAGAGACCCTCGCGTTAACGTGGGGAGAAGTGACGGCGATAGAACGGACTGGGCTTGCGGATCGTGTTTGTGTCGATACAGGGTCGTTACTTGAGCACGATGAGGGGATGTTGATTGGAAGTATGAGTCGGGGATTGTTTTTCGTGCATGCGGAAACCGCGGATTCACCGTACGTTGCGTCGCGGCCGTTCCGCGTCAATGCGGGAGCAGTACACGCGTACATTCGAACACCCGGTGGGGGGACCAAGTATTTATCGGAGTTACAGAGTGGTGATGAGGTCCAAGTCGTCGATTTAGACGGGAATACCCGTGAGGCGATTGTGGGTCGAGTGAAAATCGAGAAGCGACCGATGTTCCGGGTGGAAATCGAGTACGAGGGTGATCGGATTGAGACACTGTTACAGAACGCGGAAACGATTAAAGTTCCAACGCGCGACGGTCGGACGGCGGTAACTGAATTGGAACCGGGTGACGAGATGTTACTATACTACGAGGATACGGCTCGGCATTTCGGCGAAGCTGTTGAAGAATCGATCATTGAAAAATAACTGCGTTCGTGTAAACGTTGGTTGATTTATGTTTGTTCTGCCGGGTCTAGGTGCATGGTGCACCATGGGCAGAAATCGATGTCGTCGTCGAGTTCTCCACCGCAGTTCGGACAGTTATTCGTCGGCTGTTTTGGTTCGGTGGGTTTCAGTGCGAGGATAGCTGCATCGATGGCGTTCAGCATTCTGATTGCTAAGAGAGCGGTGATAGCTTCGAAAGTGAGGAACTCGCTGGTTCGGAGGAGGACACTTAGCCCCTCGGTTTCGGTGGCTTCAACGAGTTCGACTGGCATTACAAGCATCGCGGCGAGAATGGCAATAGCGAACCATGCAAGTGCACGGATCCATTCCCGGAGGTACACGTGGCCTAATCCGGGATAGAGGACACTGAGCCCGATCGCTATAGCCGCGCGTACCCACATCACGGTTATACGTAGGTTGGGCCACATGGGTTAATCTTTCCACCTATTCGTGCTCGGAGCGTGGGCGAAGTGATGTAATGAGTTCACGGAGTTCGGCGAGTTCAAATTGGCCCGGAGCGGTAGCTCCATCGGTTGAGAGGGGTGCATACCCAATTTTCGATCCATATAATGGCGCGAGGACGCGTGAATGCCGTCCGATTTCCCCCATACTCATCGTCGCTACCGGCTGGTTATTAGATGAATATGCCCAAGTGAGTCCGAGGACCGTAAGGACATCTCCATAGTCGTTAGCGGTAACACTTAGTTTCGCGATATCTCCCCAGTCACGGGCTTGGTCTAGATGCGTTTCTAGTAGTTGCTTACTCGGGGTTTCCGTAAAATCGTGGCTAGACACGATAATTGTTGTATCGGATTCTCGAGCGATATTGGCTAGTTCTCTGGCGTGTTTTGACTCGTCTAGTGACTGTAATTCGATGTCGATCGCCGTAACTGCTGGTTGATTGATGGCGTCAGCCAGCGCTGCGTATCGAGCTGGTGACTCGACCGCTTGCCCCCCTTCTGCTTCTACCCGGTTGGTCGCGATAATCGGTAAATCACCCGAATAATTTCGTAATGCATCACGAGGTGCGGACGCGAGGTCCATTCTGAATTCGACTGCATCAGCGTTAGCTCGTGCCAATGGTTCCTGGTCGAGGTCAGTTACCGAGGCAGCGAGGGTGAACGATTCAGTATCCATCCTAGATTCTCGCTACCGGTGACGTACGGGAGTAGTGACTAAATAAGTAGATGGGTTATTGATTGGCTGCTTGTTCGGTTTCAAGTAATTCATGATAGCGGTTCCGGATGGTGACTTCACTAATATCAGCGACCTCACTGACAGCTGATTGGGTGACTTTTTCGTTTGTTAATAACGCTGCGGCATAGATTGCCGCGGCAGCGAGCCCGACGGGTGATTTACCGGAATGTACTCCGGTGTTTTTGGCTGTTCTGAGTAAGTCGTACGCTCGTTGTTCCACCTCTTCGGTTAAGTCGAGGCTTGACGCAAATCGGGGGACGTAGCTCTTTGGGTCAGTGGGTTCAATTTCGAGTGCTAATTCTCGACTTACGTACCGGTATGTCCGTGCAATTTCGTCTTTTTGAACTCTACTGACGTCCGTCAGTTCGTCTAGGCTCCGAGGGACACCGGCTAAGCGAGCAGCAGCGTATACGCATGCCGTTGAGACACCTTCGATTGACCGACCAGGGAGTAGTTCGTCATCAAGTGCGCGCCGGTAGATGACGCTTGCTGTTTCCCGAACTGTTCTTGGTAACCCAAGACCGGAAGCCATCCGCTCAATTTCCCCGAGTGCTTGTTTTAGGTTTCGTTCACGTGAATCTCTGGTTTTATATCGTTCGTTCCAAGTTCGTAACCGTTGCATTTTCTTGCGTTGCCGGGCGCTCAGGTTGTTGCCGTAGGCATCTTTGTTTCGCCAGTCGATGTTCGTGGATAATCCCTTATCGTGCATCGTATTCGTTGTTGGCGCTCCTACCCGGCTTTTCTGGGATTTTTCACGAGAGTTGAATGCTCGCCATTCTGGGCCGGGGTCAACGTTGTCTTCAGCAACGACTAGGCCACACTCTGTACAACAGGTATCGCCTCGTCGTTCGTCAGTTTGGGTATCTCCCCCGCATTCTGGACACGTAATTGTTTCTTGTTCCGACGTGGAATCTGATTCTCGTTCCGTGATTCTGGAGGTCATGGCTACGTTAATTTCAGGGGAGTTCGGGGGAACCTAACTTGTTCGTGAGAGACCGGTTGCTGGTTCCCGCAATAAATCCACCGATGTTTAAAAGGGTACATCACCGGCCTGTTGGTGTTTCTTCGGTCCCAGTGTCGGGGGTTTGTTGTTCTTGGCTTTCGTTGATCGCCGATTGTAACGAGACGTTCAATAATATCATTGAAACCGCACCGCCGATGATTGTCGTGATGTTTTTCACGGCATGATCGAGAATCGCTGCTCCAAGCGCCACTGGTATTGTCAAGGGGGTTAGGGCGATGACGAGCAGGGTGAACGCCCCCTCGTACAACCCAATCCCACCGGGGGAAAGCGGGAGGACTTTCGCGAGGTTCCCCACGCTCACGGCGAAAAAGCACACAACGAGCACGGTGCCAAGAGGTAACCCTGTTGCGAATGCTTGGAGAACGAGGAAGGCGGTTATGATGTCGATTACCCAAATAATTACGCTAAGAATCCCGATTCGTATGAATACAGACGGATTGGCGGTGACGAGTTGGATGCTCCTGACGAACTCATTGATTTTCTCTATCAGGACTCCAGCATATGAATCAGTACTAATGCGATGAATTACGGTTTGAAGGATCTTGCTGTTGGAATTCGCACTAATAACGATGAGCACTGTAATCCCAATGGAGACGATAGCGACAGTCGCTGCAACAATCACCGCCACACGACCGCTGGCAGCGATAGAACCAACCTCAGTTGTCCCCGGTAATGCGAGGCTCCCGCCTGTAAGGCCAATAATACTGAGTGACACTACGCCCGCTAATCCAGTGAGCGCGAGAAGATCATACACCCGTTCAGCTCCGAGCGACGCAAAACCAATAGCATACGGAACACCACGTTTGGTTTTCACAATATAGGCGCGGATTGCATCACCGGCTCTGGCCGGGAACACGAGGTTCCCAGTTTGACTCGTAAAAACTGCCGCGACTAAGAACCACAGACTACTCGGATACTCAAGTTCTTCAAGGATGTCTTGATATCGGAGTCCTCGTAATGGCCACGAGGTCATATACACGAGGCCGGCTAATGCAACGTACAGTGGATCTGCGGATCGCAGTTCGTTGAAAATCGCTTGCGGATCAAGATAGATTGTCATCAACCCGATCGCAACCATCACGAGTAATAACCCACCGGCGACCGACCGGCGAGGAGTCACCTGTGGTTGGATGATGAGTTCCCACCAGGTTCGAACGAGTTGACTCCCCATCCCAATGATATCTCGAATGAAGTCAACTGAAGTGTCGTGGTCTGGAGTCCAATCGACTGGGAATTCTTTGATTTCATGTCCTTCTCGTTGCGCTCGAACGAGCACTTCTGTATCCCAGAACCAATGGTTGTCCTGTACATCCTGGAGTAACTCGAGTATGACCTGTTTGTTGAAGGCTTTGAACCCACATTGATGGTCATGTAAGTGCGAGCGGAGTAAATGCCGTACAAGCCAATTATATCCCTTACTCAGAATGACTCGTTTGAATGACCGCTTGCTTTCATGCCCGGGAATGAGACGGCTTCCTGTGGCGATATCAGCCGTTCCTGAATGGACGGCCTCAATTAACGCTTCTAGGTGTTTGAGATCTGTTGATAAGTCGGTGTCAAAGTACGCTACCGTAGATCCATTTGCGGCTTCAATCGCATGACGTAACGCTTGTCCACGGCCTTGCCGCTCGGCAAAATGAATGTGGCGAACCGATTCGTGCTGGTTTGCGAGAGTTTCGGCAATCGCTGGGGTATTATCAGTGCAGCCATCTTCGGCGATAATTACTTCATATAATCCCGCAGGGAGAAACCCATCGAGTGCCGCAATCGTCTGTGTCACCGTCGATTCGAGTGATTCCGCCTCGTTATACGCAGGGAGGACAACACTAACTTCAACTGGTCCACCCATCTCAAAGAACTCAACTGGCGGGAGATATCAACCTTCTGGAGCAGCCCTGGGCAGTAGTGATTTGCATCATCATACTAGGTTTTCACTATCTCCTCAACCCTCTCTTTACTTCTTACACGATTTTACCAAACATACCAATCCATCCCGCGATTTATCCATGTATTCGACTATTACTAGTTTTCGGCGAATGAAACCCCGATATTCGGTTTTACTACCCGTACCAAACTCACTAAGGAACTTACAGTCCTGTTCTCCTCTATGAGTGCCGGGTCAACGATAGAACTAACCGAAAAACAACAACGAATCCTCCAGTACCTCCAACGTCATGCAGATGCAAAGACATACTTTAAGTCTCGTGTCATTGGGAATGAACTTGGGTTGTCCGCCAAAGAAGTTGGCACGAATATGACAGCAATCGCTCACGAAAACACAGATATAACGATTGAAAAATGGGGGTACTCTTCAAGTACCACCTGGAAAGTTACCTGCTGATCTACCTTAGTTCGCGAGATTGATTAACCCAGCCGCATCACTCGCAAGCCTCATTGCTTCCGTATCGAACGAATCTGCATTTCGAACGAGTAGTACAAGAATCGTTTCTGGATTCACGAGTTGATACTCGCTGCCTTCCATAAGTAATCCCGCTTCTCGTAATTCCCTAGTGTATTTACTAATCGTAGATCGCGAAACATCGATTTGGGAGGCTAGAGTGCCTGCTGAAACCGACGGATCACGAAGTAACGAAATAATGATTCCACGAGGCGTTTTTCGCCGAAGGTACCCGAGTGCTCGCTGCTCAAACACCGAGAACTCTCCATACTGGAAATACCGTTTGTATTCCCCATCCCGCCGCGACTCAATAACATCTCGATCAATCAACGTCCGTAAATGATATTGTGTTTCTCCTGTTCCAAGATCAAGATCGTCCCGTATCTTACTAAAATGCGCTCCAGGTGTCATCGAGATATACCCAACAATCGCTTCTCTCGTGGTATTCTTCCCACCTGACTCTGATCCAATCAATCCAGTGAGGGGTGACAGCGCTCCGACAGCGGCGAAACGCCGCAATGTCGCTCGTTTATCCGTATCCACCCCTCTCGGCATAACTCGTAATTCGAGTCCACTCCCGAAAACAGTGTCGCTACTCTCGCTCTACGTCAAGATCCTCATCGTCCATCTCCTCAATCACTTCATCAGCACTCCGAATATCGTCCACATCACCCGTCTTAATGGCTTCTGCTTGTTGCTCCATTTCCTCGACGTCCATTTCTGCTGCTTCATCAATTTGCCCGAGAATCTCTTCAATATCATCCAACCCGAGTAATTCACGGGTTTCATCGTCGAATTCGAGGCTTTCCAGATCTTCCCCGTCGACCTGCACATCACTCCCCGTTAAATGCTTCCCGTATCGACCAAGTAACGATGACAGTTCTTGCGGGAGAATAAACGTTGTACTTTCACCTTGGCCGATACTTTCCAGCGTCTCCATTCCTTTCTCTATCACTGCCCGCTCCCCCATTGACTCCGCTGATTTCGCCCGTAACACTGTGGAAATCGCGTCCCCTTGCGCTTCGAGAATCTGGCTTTGTTTTTCTCCTTGCGCTCGAATAATACTCGACTGTTTGTCTCCTTCTGCCTTTTCGACTGCACTTCGACGCTCCCCTTGTGCCTCCAGAATCATTGCTCGTCGTCGTCGTTCTGCACTCGTCTGTTGCTCCATTGCCTGCTGGACATCCTTCGATGGATTGACTTCCCTAACTTCGACTGACTCAACTCTGATTCCCCATTCATCAGTCGGTTCATCGAGTTCACGGCGAATTCTCGCATTAATCTCTTGGCGTTTATTCAACGTGTCATCGAGTTCCATATCACCAAGCACCGCACGGAGTGTTGTTTGTGCCAAGTTAGACACAGCGGTTTTGTAATCCTCCACTTCAAGGAACGCTTTTTTCGCGTCCATCACCCGAATATACACCACCGCATCGGCCGTCACAGGTGAATTATCCCGAGTAATCGCTTCCTGACGTGGAACATCGATTGTCTGGGTCCGCATATCAAACGTGTACGTCCGCGAGACGAACGGCGGAATGAAGTTGATTCCCGGTTTCAATAACCCGCGGTATTCACCGAACACGGTGAGTGCTCGCATTTCATACGCATCGACGATCTCGACCATCTGCCACACGGTAACGATCGCAAGAATGAGGATAAGGACGGCCACGAAAGTAAACGATGATACACCGAGTTGCAATGGGTGCAGTGCGCCGAGCATAATATGAACTAGACGCAGTGACACGTTGTTAAGCGTTCCCCACAATTCTTGTTACTCCTTAGAGTTATGTTCAGATTCTACTGATTTCTCGGTATCGGTAGTACCTTTTCTGCCTTTTGCTAACTCTCGATCAATATCGTCTTCGACCATTTCGAGCGTTTCGACCGTTACGATATTCCCCCCGCCCGGGTCAATAACAATAACTTCTGTTCCGACAGGAATTGTCCCGTCTGTGCTTCTCGCCGAGTAATACGGATTAAACCCACCGTTGTTTATTTTGACCTCCCCATCCATCTCAGTCACTTCCTCAGTAACTCGGCCAGTATTACCCTTGAGACTATCTGAGGTTGCTGTTTGGCCTGATCCCTTACCACCATATAAATCTAGTTCCCGATACCCTACGAGAGCGACCGCACCAAATACCAATACAAATACGGCTAATACAAGCGGACCAGCAATCAAGGGAAAAATGGACCCGATCGTTAACCCAACAATCCCAGCACCGAGTAACGCCACGCCGAGCACGATAAAATGGGCGCCAGGCGCTATCCCTTCGGCGATGATGAGGATTATCCCAGTTAACACCAGCCAAAATGCCGGGGATGTACCGAGTCCTGACGCCATACAACTTCCCTATTAGTAAGCCGATTAGTTAATCGTTCGT
Organism: uncultured Halobacteriales archaeon; assembly: GCA_964542445.1. GTDB lineage: Archaea > Halobacteriota > Halobacteria > Halobacteriales > Hikarchaeaceae > CAZITY01. The sequence goes on from CAZITY010000003.1 coordinate 30,699, forward strand.
GCTCACTTGACTTCAACGTCGACGCTTCCATTCCCAACTATTGAATTGTCATCCTTGGAATTTCTCCTATTACCCGCCCTACTTTACTTTCACCGTGCTTAGCTCGGTTTTAATACCACATCACTCAACAACATAACCAGAGGGTCTAGCCGCCCTCTATGTCACACGCAATTTTCTTTTCCCCATTTTTGTTCTCTTTTACAACTATCGAAGCTACGCGAAGGTAACGGTACCAATCCACCTTGCTCTTTCAGGAAAACAAGAAATATAAGTGAAGAATAACCGCTAGCATACTCACCACACCCAACATCACGAACACCACGTTTTCGAGGGAGGGATCTCCAGGAAGAACTTGTTTACTACCCATCTCTTTATTGTCTTCTTCCCTAATTTCGAAAGAACTCATATTTATCTGAATACACTCTCTTAATTCCAATTCCGTATTGTTTCATTCATCGTATTCCATCCGGATAAACGCACAGATATCCGTCACGCAGACTCCGTGTTCCTCGTGACATCCCCCCGATACACAACGCCCCGTTCGCCATCAACCGTCACAATCGTCCCACCACTGATCTCACTGGATAACACCACACCACTCGCCATTGGAATCCCGAGTTCTCGTGCAACCATCGCCGGGTACCCCGTCATCCCTGGCCGCTCATGAATTATCCCCGCTAATTTCGACAAATCCGCCGCTAATTCCCGATTGAAATCACTCGCTAAGTACAAGACACTACCAGATTGAATTTCACTCAATTCTCCCGTTGTGGATTTGACCAGCGGCCCAGCAGATCGACCCATTACCACACCTCGGCCCGTCCCGATTGTTTCCGCTGCCACATGGACTTTGAGCGTATTCGTCGTACTCCAATCGAGATCTGTCATCATCCCCGATACCACTACGATAGTATCACCACTCTCCACAACGTCAGTTGCTAACGCCGCCTCTACCGCATTCTCGATTACCCCAGCTGCTCCTTCTGAGGCGAGTTCAGCATACTCCGAAATCACTCCCCACGACAACGACAACTGCCGCCGAACCCTTTCCGTTGTCGTTGCAGCTACTATCGGAACTTCAGGTCGATATTTCGTAGTTTTCAACGCCGTGAACCCGGACTCACTCGCCACCACAATTGCGGTGGCACCCACATCTCGCGCTAAATAACGAGCTGACCGTGCTAACGCCCCCGTACTCGCATCATCTGCCGGGGGGACACGCTGTTCAAGGAGCTCAGTATATTCTTCACTTCCCTCAACTTCCCGAATAATTCGATCCATTGTTTCCACCACCAACACCGGATGGTTCCCAACCGCCGTCTCTCCTGACAACATCACGGCATCCGTCCCATCCAACACCGCATTCGCCACATCAGACGCTTCAGCTCGTGTCGGACGAGCCTGATCTAGCATGGAATCCAGCATTTCCGTTGCCGTAATCACTGGAACACCCGCTTGTTGTGATTTCCGAATTATGCGTTTTTGGATTAATGGGACTTCCTCAAGCGGACACTCAACCCCCAAATCACCGCGGGCAATCATAATCCCATACGATTCCTCAATAATCCCGTCTAGTTCAGATACTGCGCTTGACCGTTCTATTTTCGCAATAACGGGAATTTCTACACCAAAGTTCTCAAGTAACTCATTTATCGCGATCACATCAGACGCATCCCGCACAAAACTCGCGGCAACAAAATCTACTTCTTGTTCAGCCGCCATCTGTAACTCTGCCCTATCGACATCACTGATATTACTGATGTTCAATGCCACATCCGGGACATTCACACCTCTCCGGCTCCCCAGCCTACCTCCACGGACAACTCGCGCCTCTACGCCGTTCTCAGACAACGCTGTAACTTTCGTTTCGATTCGTCCGTCATCAATCAAAATCCGATCACCCACAGAAACGCCATCCAACCCAACCGACAACCCAATTACTTCACTTGTTGCCTCATCTCCCTTGATAAACCGAACCGTCGAATCATCAGTCACGTCAATCGGTTCATCAATAATTGCCGTCCGAATTTCTGGTCCTTGTAAATCGATCATTGTCGAAATCGGCCGAGAGACCTTTTGATCGACCCATGGCTTGCATTGATCCTCCCTACTGACATCCCTGCGTTCGACAATTTCTCTATCGTGTCCAGATCGTCCGACGCTGGCCCGAGAGTACACACGATCTTCGCATTCCGCATGGCTACTATTCACTGGTCAGCCCATATAAACCACTACCCGTAAACGCGCTTTTTCGGCGCTCGTTACTGGGATTATCGAACGCGCGTACCTAGGGCGGATTCCTCATGGGTACGAAGCAGATCAGCATCCTCACCCGCAGCCAGCACCATCCCATTGGACTGGACACCAAACAGCTCTGTTTTCTCTATATTCGCGAGGACGATGACTTCCATCCCCGGCAACGAATCAACGTCATGTAATTGTTGGATACCCGCGACAATCTGTCGGGTTTCAATCCCGAGATCAACCTCAAGTTTCACCAAATCAGTCGACTCTTCAATTGCCTCGGCGGAAACAATTTTTCCCACACGAATATCTAATTCCTGAAACGAATCGAACGACACTCGATCTTCACTAATCGATTCGACCGAGTTACTCTCTGAAGTAGTCGCCGCTTGAATCCGGTCTTCCAATGTTTCATTGAGTTCTTCCACACGCTCGTCCTCTAACCGTTCAAATAACTCTTCTGGCTCACCAAACGATGACGCTGCAGGTTCAAGCGCCGCAGAAATATGAATGTCTGCTAGGGAATCGGTTTCACCAAGCTGTGACCATAACTCACTGGTTTTCCGCGGTAACACCGGTGACAATAAGACACTAATCGCTTTCGCCAACTGCACACAGTCCCGGATCACTCGCGCTGCTTCCTCTGGTGACTCATCCAACAATTGCCACGGTTCTTCCTGTTGAATATACTCATTCCCAAACTGCGCCAACGACACCCCCGCATTAGCTACTGCCCGAACTGAATACGCATTAACCCCGTCCTCAAACTCCGCTATGGCTTCATCGATCCGATCCAGGACATGAGAACTCACTTCTCCCTCCGGAGTCCCCTCCCAATTCCGATGAGCAAACAACAACGTTCTATACAGAAAATTCCCGACGTTCCCCACTAACTCCCCATTAATCACTTCCTGGAACCGTTCCCACGAAAAATCAATATCCGACTGGAATTCCCCCGAACTCACCAAATAATACCGTAACAATCCCGGCGCAAATCCTTCTTCAAGATAATCATCCGCCCAAATCGCTCGGTTCCGACTGGTCGAGAACGCTTGCCCCTGCAGATTCACAAATCCACTCGCCATTATTGCCCGTGGTTCCGAATATTCAGCTCCATATAACATGGACGGCCAGAACACCGCGTGATGCTGAATGATATCTCGACCGATTACGTGTACAATCTCGCCATTTCGCTTCCACGTCTCTTCCCAATCAAACGAATCTGTCCCCACCCGTTCAGAATACTGCTTTGTCGACGCAATATATTCAATCGGTGCATCTACCCACACATACAACACAATCCCTTCTTCTTCCTCCCCCGGATACCGAATCCCCCAATCTAAATCACGAGTAATACACCAATCTTGCAACTCACCCTCGATCCATTCCCGCGGTTGATTTTTCGCGTTATCCGTCCCCTCCAACCGATCAATGAACTCCTGGAGGTACCCCTGGAAATCCGAAATTCGAAAGAACTTATGCGTCCGTTCCCGGTATTCGGCCCGATTCCCCGTAATAACACTCCGTGGATCTTCGATTTCCCCAGGCTCAAGATGGCGCTGACACCCTTCATCACACTCGTCCCCTCGAGCTTTCTCTCCGCAGTACGGACAAGTCCCTTCTACATATCGGTCCGGAAGCGCTTGCTCTTCGACTGGATCCCACGCCACCTGAATTTCTTTCTCATAAATATATCCCGAATCATCGAGCGCTCTAACGATCTCACGAGTCAACTCCGTATTCGTCTCATCATGCGTATGCCCGTAATTATCGAACGAAATATCGAACCGTGGAAACGTCTCTTCGTACTTTTCATGCCACCGTAACGCAAATTCCTCCGGTGAAATACCCTCACGCCACGCATTCACCGCGACGGGAGTCCCATGCATATCCGATCCACACACGAACGCTGTCTTCTGCCCGAGTAACGAAAGCGCCCGAGAGAAAACATCCCCACTAATATACGTCCGCATATGCCCGATATGGAGATCGCCATTCGCGTACGGCAACCCACATGTCACGACCGCTGGATCATCGGTTGGGAATGCCTCATGACTCATACTTACAGTTGAGGCTGATTCCGGGGTAAAACCGCCGATTTGGATTGTCGGTTTATGAAATCAACGAGGAATTTATTTGAAATTATCTCGAATCGTATCGAGGATATATTGTTGTTCGACTCGTTTTACTTCATGTTGGACATCACGCACTGCGTCGATGTTCGCACTAATCGAACTCACCCCTTCTTTCACGAGAAATCGGACCATCTGTGGACGAGACCCAGCCTGGCCACATATACTAGTTCGAACATCCTTTTCGCGACATTCTTCGATAACTTGGGAGATAAGTTTTAATATGGATGAGTGGAGTTCATCGTATAACTCAGCGACATTTTCGTTGTTTCGATCGACTGCCAGCGTGTATTGCGTGAGGTCATTCGTTCCAAAGCTGGCAAAATCAATCCCAGCATCAATGATGTCCTCGATCGCCAATGCACTTGCTGGAGTTTCGATCATTACGCCCCAGGATTGTTTTTCCGGATCGATACCGGCGTCTTCCATGAGTGATCGAGCTCGACCTGTGTCTTTCCCATCAATTACCAGCGGAAACATTAACTCGATATTGTCGTAACCCATCTCGAATAACCGATTGAACGCTTCAAGTTCACACTTAAACACATCTGGTTTTTCGAGACTCCGACGGATCCCTCGGAACCCCAGCATCGGGTTGTGCTCAACCGGCTCATTTTCCCCGCCTTCTAGTTGCCGAAATTCGTCTGTGGGAGCGTCAAGTGTTCGAACACGGACCGGCCGGGGATAAAACGCGTCTGCTACTGTCCGGACGCCGGTCACGATTTCATCGATGTATGCTTCTGTTTCACCATTGGCAATGAATCGCTCCGGGGTTTTATTCGTCGACATCACGAGATGCTCAAGTCGTAACAACCCGACGCCGTCTGCCCCAGTCGCGGCGGCGCGTTCAGCGGCTTCTGGGATCGAGACGTTTACTTTTACTTCTGTTGCCGTCATTGGTTTCACTGGCGTTTTGGGTCGTGCCGCTTCGATCGGTTCGTGCTCTTCCTCTACCGTCACTTTTCCTTCTGTCACCGTCCCTTGTTCTCCGTCGATTGTCACAAGTTGCCCGTCAGCAATTGTACTGGTAGCTGTTTGGGTACCGACAACGGCAGGGACTCCGAGTTCTCTGGAAACAATAGCAGCATGACTCGTCATTCCTCCTTCATTAGTAACGAGTCCAGCTGCACGTTTCATCGCAGGCACCATGTCTGGAGTTGTCATTTCAGTGACAATGATGTCTCCTTTACTAACCTTATCCAGCTCATCAAGCGCGAGTATTACTCGTGCTTCTCCAGACACTTTCCCGGGACTCGCACCTAATCCTTTCACAATAATCTCATTATATGCTTCGTCAGCCGACGAATCCGTATTCGTTCCTCCCGATTTAGTTTGCTCAGTCATGCTAGATATCGTCGTAATTGGTCTCGATTGCAAGACGAATATTTCATCGTCAACGATCGCCCATTCCACATCCTGGGGAGAGCCATAGTGATCTTCAATTTGTTCACCTACGGACACTAACTCGAGAATTTCCTTTTCACTCAACACTTGAACAAGTCGCTGGTCCTCGGAAACAGGCTGTTCGATAGTTTCTCCCGTGTCCGTATCCTTCGTGAACATCGTCTTCTTCTCGGCGACCGTTGTGGCAGTGATCTCTCCCGCCCGTCTCGACACAGTATAATTGTCCGGTGACACCGTCCCCGATACCACCCCTTCACCGAGCCCCCACGCCGCTTCAATTACCATCTCTGGATCCCCACTCGACGGGTGACTCGTAAACATCACACCACTTTTCTCAGCGTCGACCATCTCTTGGACGACTACCGCAATATTTACGGATTCGTGATCGAATCCTTGCTCGACTCGATAATAGATCGCTCGTTGGGTAAATAACGATGCCCAACACTCCTTAATCCGATCAATGAGTTCACTCCGAGTTACATTCAGGAACGTCTCTTGCTGTCCGGCAAAACTTGCACCCGGTAAATCCTCAGCAGTTGCTGACGATCGAACAGCAACAAACACGTCTGAGCCGAGCTCCCCAAATGCCTCAAGAATTTCTGACTTGACTGATTCCGGTAATTCAGTTCCGAGAATCAACTCTTTGGCCTGTTCCTCGGCTGCCGCAAGCGCAGCCGAATTATCCGGATCGATATCCACGGCAGAAAAAAGATCAGTATCAATCCCGGTTGACTCAATGAACTCCCGATAGGTTTCGGAAGTTACCACAAATCCCGAGGGAACCGGAAGTCCGGCATTAGCTAATTCTCCGAGCGATGCCCCTTTCCCGCCTACTGATTCATGATCATCGACAGTGATATCGCTGATCCATCGTACGGCCATTGTCCCTACCTGAACGGTCAGTTACGTGAGGTAAGAAGCTTCCGACCCACTTTTCACGATTCACGTACAGTTACTGTCATGGAATATAAACAAACCGTTAAGTGGGGAACGATATTTTTCGTTGCTCTTTTATTATTGACGGTGGTAAGCGCCGCGATTGCCACTCTCGGCGTTGGGCTAGGTGGGTTGCGCTTAGTCGGGTATTATTACTCGACACCCACCTGGTTACGGCTATTGTTCTATCCGCGAGTTGGTCTCGGGGTCATTATTTTCGGCGGTCTTTTCTGGTGTTATGGCGCAACGATTCTCTTCTATTCCACATTCGCGATACTGGTCCAAGAACAGACATCTGGCCAACTCGACACGGAAACATTGAAAAGCGATATCCTCGCCGTCCTCGATGACCGGTTAGCCGACATGCACCAAGAAACCACCCAGACCCGCCGGCTCATTGACCGTATAAGCCGTGAGGACGCGGCATTAGATTTTGATTTTGACGATGACATCTCCGACTAGAACCCCTAACTAGGATGACTTGGTTCCCGATCCTGATTTTTACTCCCGCTACGCTTCTATAACTTCATCGTCGTCTTCTAGGGGTGGGACAGCCATCGTCCCCGTTAGACTTACAACCGCTTCCCCACCGACTACTATTCCATCGGTTGTTTGTACGTGAACTGTTCCAGGCCGGTCAATCGAATGACCCTGTTCAAACAACAGTTCCGTATTGTCTGGATCGAGTGCGGTAAACCGTTCTAGATACGCCGCAACCGCGGCACTAGCAGTACCCGTCACGGGATCCTCATGGATACCAATCGACGGCGCCCACATCCGTGCATGCAAGGTCGACTCCGGACCGAGTGTGTCAAACGTGAACGCATAGATTCCAACAGCGTCGTGTTTTTCAGTTAGCTCCGTTATCTTCTCAAAATCCATTTCGGCGTTAATGAGCGATGAAAACAAATCCACTGGAACCACGATGTAAGCTAGCCCACCAAGTGATAACGCTATCGGTAAGTCAACTTTCTCAATTGAATCGGCGTCGATCCCGATAACTTCACTCACACGATTCGTATCAATATCAACCGTGGTCACACTAGTGTCCGGATACTCCATCCACACCACACCACCACCGTCAACAGTTACTGACAACTCCCCGGTATTGGTTGTGAGGACGTATTCTCCAGCATTAATCACTCCTTCTGAATTCAACCACTCGAATAGCCCTACCGTTGCGTGACCACACACATCTACCTCCGTCGACCCAGAATAATACCGTACTCGTCGTTTCTCATTCTCCTGCCCGGTGATGAAGACGGTCTCATTTACCTGCAGTTCTTGAGCTATCGCCTGGCATTGCGCCGCCGTCAAATCCCCGGCTTCTGGAACAACACCCGCTTGATTCCCGACTAACGGATCACGAGCAAAGGCGTCAACGATCGCCACTTGCTTCTTGAGCATATCAATGCCAATACCAACACACCCCTAGTACGTTATGCCATCGAACTACCCACACGCTTGCTCCCTGACTCTTAGCATCCACAATAACCCCTGTTACACCGCAATTATCCACAAATCACCAAACATCACTTCTTGCCGCAACTCAATGAACCCCCGATGCGAGAGGAACAACACGGCAAGAAACGACTCAACTCGGGACCCTCCAGACGAATCAACCTCCCGGAACAATACCTCTGTACGACCCTTATCAAACTGCGCAGATAGTGCTTCCTGCACTGCTTGAATCGTCGTTTCAATATCCTCATTATGCGCCGTCCCCGTTACATCATTTTCCGTCGGTTCGTCGCGCTGTCTGAACTCATCATCCGCATGATAATCGAGCGTCTGCGTCCCCCGACGAAAGCCACTGGGCGATTCAGACGTATCATATGATCGTGAATTTTTCCACCACGATTCTCGTTCGGCATCCCGCAACTCTCGAACAAGCTCATCGAGCGTTTCAGGCTTTCCCCTCGCTCGCTGGCGCTCTAACCGCCGGTCTAATTCTCCTTCCAGTGATGCAATCGGGTCCTCTCCATCTACTGATTCTCTCCCCGGTGCATCCCAATCACCCCACGGCTCATCTTCAACGGGCTCCTCGGGCTCCGGCGGTTCAAGCAAGACATCGCTCTTCATCCGCAACAACACACTAGCATAGAACAACGCCCTCGCTGAATTTCGCAAATCAGAGTTATCGAGTCGATTGAGGAACTTATCCGTTACAGTCACAATGTCGATATCCCACGGGTCGATTTCCCCCCCTTCTGCCAATTGCACGAGCAACTCGATCGGTTCGTCCTCATCCTCCTGCTGATCAGGCAACGAAACATCTCCCCCCGATTCGACCAGCATTTTCCCCCCATCAGGGAGTTTAGTCATGACTCGACCCCCCATCTGCCATCGCAATACCAGTCACTGAACTGATATTATTATCTTGCATCGTTACCCCAATCGCCCGCTCAGATCGCTCCAACATCGCCGCCCGATGCGACACAACAATGAACTGCGCATCCGACGCCAACTCATCCAATAACTCACCAACTCGCTCTGCATTCGCTGCATCCAAAAACGCATCAACTTCATCAAGCGCATAAAACGGCGCTGGATTGTGTCGCTGAATCGCGAAAATAAACGCAAGCGCCGTCAATGACTTCTCCCCACCCGACATCGCGTCTAGCCGCTGAATTGGTTTATCACCAGGTTCAGCCCGCATTGTTAACCCGCCTTCAAACGGATCATCGGGCTTTTCTAATAACAATTCTCCCGTGCCATTCGACAACCGCTGGAAAATATCCTGGAAATATGAATCGATCTCATTGAATGCCTCCATAAACGCGTCTTTCTTTTGTGTTTCGTACCGATCGATCCGCTCTCGGATTCCGTCACGCTCCTCAACCAAGGTTTCTTTTCGATCCTCAAGATCTCCTAATTCCTCCGCCACCGCATCGTATTCTTCAATCGCTAGCATATTCACTGGTTCCAACTCGCTCATCGCCCGCGTCAACCGATCTATATTAGATTGCACGGTATCGTGATCCGGAATCTCCTCTGGATCATACTCTTCGACGATCGATTCCAATTCCTCTATATCCGAAACGAGCCGCTCTTCAGTAGAGACCAAACTGTCAACTCGATTTTCGACGCGCGATACTTCTTCGCGAACCTCGTCACGCGCCGCTTCTGCATCAGCCAACGACTCGCGCAATACCTCGCGCTCTTCTTTCAAGTCCGCTAATTCAGATTCAAGGTTCTCAATCGCCTCGTGTTTCTCAGCAAGCGCCACCTCCTTCGAATCGATCTCCTCATTAATCTCCTCAATTCGCTGTTCTTGCTCGGTTTTTTGATTTTGCGCCTTCTCGATTTTATCGTGCAACTCATCAATCGCATCTTCAGTATAATTCTGCTCAAGCTGTAACTCGTTCAGCGCAGCATCGATGTCACTCACACGACTTTCCAAAGTCTCGATTTCGCCCTGAATGCCCTCTGATTTCTCTGTCAACTCCGGTATTCTCGAACCAGCTAATTCGTCTTGTATCCGATCAATTTCACCTTCGAGGTCCGTTATTACATTGTCACGCTCATCGATCGCATCCTCAATTTCCTGCATACGACTTTCAACCGACTCACGTTCCTCTGTAATCTCCTTTAACCGATCTTCGCACTCCGCCTTATCACTCTGGCATTGCTCAATCTCACGATCGATATCGTTCATCTGAGATTCAATTTCACGCAACTCATCTTTCACCTCAGACTTTCTATCTCGTGCATCCTCTAATCGTTCATTCGTCGATTGCAAACTCTCACGAAACTCCCGTCGATCTTCTTCTAACGACTCAATTTCCTCAGCGACCCGTTGCAATTGTCCCTTCCCACTCGTGAACGAATACCGAGACCCTTTCGATGAACCACCCGTCATCGCCCCAGATCGCTCGACTAAATCGCCTGCCACTGTCACAATCCGGAACTCCCCCATCAGTGACCGCGCCGTTTCCAACGTATCGACAACAAGCGTATCCCCAAGTACATACGAAAACACACCGGCATAGGTGTCGTCAAATTCAACAAGGTTAATCGCAAAATCAATCACTCCTTCTCGACCAGGACGATTCGGCAACGACCGGTGCTCCATCTCAGTTAACGGTAAAAACGTCGCCCGACCACTATTTCTTCGTTTCAAATACTCAATACACTCCTGCCCAACTGCATCGTCACTCACAACGACATTTGCCAAACGACCTCCCGCAGCTGTCTCGCACGCTACCGCATATTGTTCTTCCACCGAACCCAACTCCGCAACCGTCCCATGAACCCCCTCAATATCACTATTCAAGATCGACGTAACCGCCCGCCCGAACGAGGAGTCACCACTCGACTCAGCCTTCGCTTCTAACTCTGCGTATTCTTGTTGTTTACCTTGTAACTCGTCTTCAACCCTCGAAATTTCTTCTTGGATATCCGATTGCTCTGCCCGCAGATCAGACACAACCCGATCAATTTGCTCAAGATTCTGCTCAGTTTTCTCGTATTCATCCTCTAAATCGCTCTGTTCCGTCTCTAAATCAGAAACTCTTGATTCAATATCACTCAGTCGGTCTTCAATTTCAGTTCGCTCATTTGACCGTCTGCGCGCTTCATCCAATAACCGATCTTGTTCCCGCTGCAACTCATTTTTCTCATCCCGGACGTCATCTAATTCAGACTTCCGTGACTCAAGCTCGGTTTTTAACTCGTCATACTCTTCCCCAATTTCATCAATTTGACCCGTAACAGCCTCCAGTTCTTCTTGCTTTGACTGAATATCAGATTTCAATGATGCCTTCTCGAGTTTCTTGGATCGAATTTCACTCGATAGCTCATCGAGTTGTTCCTGTTTTTTATCGATTTCCACGAACGACTGTCGCCGTTCAGTTTCTGCCTCTTCGATCCGGTTCTCACATGTTTCAATTTCACTTTCCAAGCGTGAAATTTCTCCTTTAACCGACTCGATTTCTCGCTGTAACGCGAGTTGTTCGTCTTCTCCTTTCCGTTCGATTTCCCGATTTAACTCATCGAGGTCTTCTTGAATCCGGACGACACGACCAGTTTTTTCGTCGAGTTTTTCTCGTAATCCTTCAAGTTCCCCTTTTCGCTCTTCGATGTCGGATCGTGTTTGTTCGAGATCGTTCCGCTTTTCTTCGAGTTCAGCTGCCTTCAAATACCCTTCGTACTCCGCTTTTTCCTCTTTAAGACCTTGATATTCTAGGGCGGTTTCTCGTTCGTCTTCGAGTTGTTCTAATCGTTCCTGTTTATCCTGGATTCGAAGTTCGGCCTCATCAATCCGGTCTTTTACTACCTCTAGTTCCTCAAGCGAGTCTTCTTTTTTTGCATCGAATTCAGCCACACCGGCGATTTCATCAATTATTTCACGACGACGGTACGGCGTAATCGAAGTGATGCCGGTGACATCTCCCTGCATAACAACATTATATCCTTCGGGTGTAACGCCGGCTTGAGCGAGTAAATCTCGTATATCAGATAAGTTAACAGACCGCCCGTTCAGATAATAATACGAATAATAGTTATCGTCAGTTCGTTTCACCCGCCGCTTGATTGATATTTCAGTTTCATTACCGATATCGTGTGTCCCGGCAGCGGCAGCAATTTGTTCCTTTGATAGTGTCCCGTCACTGTTATCTAGGACCACTTCAACGGTCGCTTCTTTCGGTCCGCTCGGTGTACCGGAATCAATCCCGGGGTTGTAAATTAAATCTGTTAATTTTTTCGCTCGGATGCCGTGGCTTCGTGCGAGGCCGAGACTGAATAAAATCGCGTCTATGATATTTGATTTTCCGGAGCCGTTCGGACCACTCACCGTGGAGAAGTCTTCGTAAAACGGGATTTCAGTTTTTCTTCCGAAACTCTTGAAATTATCTAGTACGAGGGTTTTAATGTGCATAATGCACGGGGCGGGGATTCATGCGACGATAATGTCGTCTTCTGTCTCTTCAGCCTCCTGGGAGTGGGATTCTTCTGTCGTTTGTTCGTCCACTACGTCGGGTGAGTATTCTTCCCGGTTTGTTTGTTGTTCTTCGAGGGCGGCTTCGAGTTCTCTTATTCGTTCGGTCGATTCAACAAGTTCCTGGGTTAGTCCTCTGACTGTTGCTTCTAGTTGTTCTAGGCGTTGATCTAGGTCTTCGGGTGGCTCCCCTGACATTGATATGTTCGTAGGAGGAACGGGAAGAGACATAAACATGCGTCAGACATCTGTCTTCTGTCATTAGTATTGATATGATGCATTTAGTTTCCCTTGTTTCCCGAAGCATCGGTATCACCGTATTGGGTAATTCCACGAGTCGCCACTGGAATTTTGTTGATTAATTAAAAATCTACGTGGTTGGCTTTGATAGTTTAGGGTTGAAACGAGAGATGTATCCGGCGTCCAGACTTTGCTTTACGTATGGATGCTCCTGCGATTGCGGATCTGATTCGGGATTCACTTTCCGTGAGTCACGTAGAAATATTTCAACCTCGTGGGACCGATGATGAAGACCACCTGGGCGCCGTAGTCGTTTCAGAGGAATTCGAAGGAAAATCGCTTGTTCAGCAACACAAATTCGTGTATGATGCTCTTGGAGAGCATATGACGACTGATATTCATGCACTTGAGTTAAAGACGTATACCCCGGATGAATATGCCGAGATGTCAGAATAATAATGCAATCTAGGCGCTAGTCAGTTGTCCTGTTCGGAAGGCATTTCCCGCTTCAGATCCGAATGAAGCACATGTCGTTTAACCCCACGTCTGATTTATCGAAGGAGGAAGTTACGGACATAGTAGACACAGCAATCGAAGATAATGATGTGGTCCTTTTCATGAAAGGGACTGAGTTGATGCCCCAATGTGGGTATTCTCGCCGAGCGCTCGGGTTAATAAAACAACATCGAGAGGATGTTGAAACAATAAATGCTCTTGACTCGTTGGATGCATTTCGGGAAGCGTTGGAAGCGCATAGTGGGTGGGAGACGATCCCACAAACCTACGTGAACGGCGAATTTATTGGGGGGAGCGATATTCTTGCGGAATTGGATGAACGTGGAGAACTCGCTGAAGCACTCACGACGTAATGCGTACAGCGCATTCGTTTTGTCACAGAGATAACCGGGATCATGGTTCACTGGTTGACCAGTAAGGGACTCTTTGGTTGTCGATGACTAGCGACTCGCCATCGACTAATTCAATAGGTGATGCTGAGGATCTTCTTCAGGCTTTATTTCGAAATAGCCGCGTGAATGCGATGATATCATGGCTGTTACTCTTTGTGCTGTTCATCGTGTTTATCGAGAGCGTTCTTGATCGAGATACCTCGTGGAGCGTGTTTACATTCGTGTGCGGAGTGATCGTGTTACTTCCTTCAGCTCGATATGGTAATTGGAGAATGATGCTTCCATGGGAAGTTCTCGTTATCGCCTTATCCCCAATCCTTGTGCGGGCGGTGTTCGGTGGGGAACTAGGGACTTTTGCGTATTATCTAGCAATAGCTGGACTTGCGCTCATTATTACCGTTGAATTTCATACCTTTACTGCCCTCAGTGTCACGCATTGGTTTGCGGTAGTCTTGGTTGTGCTAACGACATGGGCATCCATCGGAGCGTGGACCATAGTCCGATGGGGCATGGATTTGTATTTGGGGACGACATACCTCGCGACGAACACCGAGTTGATGGAGGAATTTATTTATGTTACACTCGCCGGGTTGGTTGCTGGCATTTTGTTTGACGGGTACGTCAACCGGAGGGATAGACAGGTACGGCGATCGTTACGTAGAGTGATTCAGAATGATTAAGTATCGGTTGCCTGTTCAGCAGCAACGTCGATTAACGAGGGCGATGCAAGTGATTCTGCTCGGTATTGTCGTGGCTGGGTTGGTTTTCCGAGAACCGAAGGCTGTAACGAATGGTTCGATAGCGTTGATCGTGACGTTTATTCCAGCGATACTAGAACGAGACTATGAACTCACGTTGAATCCCTGGCTTGGGTTATGGATTACAACGGCGGTTTTTCTTCATTCGTTGGGGTCCGCTGGATTGTATGGGCAAATAGGCTGGTGGGACCATCTAACACATGCAACTTCCGCCTCATTAGTGGGAGGGATTGGGTATACCGTTGCCCGGGCCGTAGACATCCATCACGAGGAAATTCATATTCCCAATCGGCATGCGTTTATTTTTATTTTAATCGTTGTGTTGGCATTCGGTGTCGTCTGGGAGTTATTTGAATACGGTCTTGATATTCTCGCGACGACGACTGATATCACAATGCCGTTATCCCAGCACGGGTTAGATGATTCGGTTCGGGATTTAATGTTTAATTCATTGGGGGCAATTGTAATTGCGACGTTCGGGCAGGTTCATTTATCGGGGCTCGCAGCCACGATTTATTCACATTTTTACGAAGATTAATGGGGGGCCCTTTCCGCTCGTCTCAGTGGTGTCTGGATGGTACTTACATTCCCATGTCATCTGCCTCGGGCGGCACGGGGAGTTGATTGGGTCTGATATCTAGTAGCTCAGCGACGTGGTCGAGGGCAATGTCAAACCCATAATATCGTTCGAGTTCATCGCCGCTAGTGCCTTCGCGGACCTTCAACATTGCATAGCCGTCTCGATTCTGTGAAATGACAGCGGTTGTACCTGCTAGTTGGAACTCAAGGATTCGTTCGGTTTCTGTTTCATAATACTTGGCCTTCACCTCTGATTCTCCTTGTTTTTCGTTATTCATACGGATCCTATCCCGTCCTTCGTTACCAAAGTAGTGGTTTTGCGTGCGTCAGCGAAACTACTGTTGGTGACCGATATACCTTAGCCATTCGAGAAATTGTGTGATAGATATGCCAGAACCGACTGATCTAGAGGATTTACGACGGGGGACCGAACTCGTCAAACGTGGGTTCGCTCGTATGCAAAAAGGAGGCGTAATTATGGATGTTGTCAATCCCGAGCAGGCTCGGATTGCGGAAGATGCCGGAGCCGTTGCCGTAATGGCACTTGAAGCTGTTCCGGCAGATATCCGGAAACGAGGTGGGGTTGCCCGAATGGCGGATCCGGGTGACGTTAAAGAAATTATTAATGAGGTATCGATTCCGGTAATGGGGAAAACGCGGATTGGGCACACGAAGGAAGCTGAAATACTTGAGGCGGTTGGGGTTGATATGGTTGATGAAAGCGAAGTGCTCACTCCTGCTGATGATCGGTTCCACATTGAAAAACAGGACTTTACAACCCCGTTTGTATGCGGTGCTCGTAATCTCGGCGAAGCATTACGCCGGATACACGAAGGGGCTGCGATGATACGGACAAAAGGCGAGGCTGGAACTGGCGATGTGAACCAAGCAGTGCATCACCAACGCACCATTAAGGGGGCTATTCGAGAGTTAGCTGGGATGACCACGGAGGAACGTGAAGCTTGGGCACGGGAAAACGAAGCCCCGGCACCGTTGGTACACGAGACCGCTGACATGGGTCGGTTACCAGTAGTGAATTTCGCAGCTGGCGGGATCGCAACCCCAGCCGATGCTGCGTTAATGATGCATCTAGAGTGCGATGGGATATTTGTTGGTAGTGGGATATTTGGTGCTGAAGATCCTCCGGCAATGGCTGACGCTATCGTGAAGGCGGTGAACAATTGGGATGATCCGGCGACGCTCGCAGACATCGCTGAGAATATTGGGTCTGGCATGGCGGGAGAGGCGAATGATGATTTACCCGAAGAGGAACGGTTGCAGGGCCGCGGGGTATGAATTGGGCATGACGGTATGACGAAGACCGCCGGCGTAATTGGGGTACAAGGGGACGTTAGTGAACACGTTGAGGCGATTGACCGCGCTGCTTCAAAACAGGGGGTTGATGTTGATGTGGTGACGGTTCGGGACGCCGGGATTGTCCCAAGATGTGATTTTCTCGCAATTCCAGGTGGTGAGTCCACAACGATTTCCCGGTTGTTATTCCAGGAAGGTATTGATGAGGAAATACGTACCCACGTCACTAATGAAAAACCAGTGTTGGCCACTTGTGCCGGGTTGATTGTCGCTGCACGGTCTGCAAATGATGACCGTGTTCGAACACTTGACATTCTCGATGTGACAGTTGATCGGAACGCATTCGGGCGACAGATAGACAGCTTCGAATCTGAGATCTCTATTCGAGGGATTCCTGACCCGTTCCCTGTCGTGTTTATCCGGGCACCCGTGATTACTGATGTAGGAGCTGAAGTAACGGTATTGGCGACGATAGAAGACAAGATCGTTGCGGTATATGAGCCACCAGTCGTTGGGACGGCCTTTCACCCCGAATTAACCCCAGGCACTGCTATTCATGAATTAGCGTTTTTCAAGCAACCGCTTGATACGAATACACTTTCGACGTGATGAGTCACGAGCACGAAAATTTTCAAGAACCCGCCACTAGCATCTAGCAATGAGGTTCCGTGAGTTAGTTGCTGTCTATGATTCCTTGCTCGAAACCTCATCTACCTTAGAGAAAACACGGATCATCGCTGAAACCCTAGCGGAGACTGATCATGAGACCCTCCAGATTCTCGTGCAATTACTCAGAGGACAGGTTTCCTCGAATTGGGAATCGATTGAACTAGGGGTTTCTTCTGCGTTGGCACAGGACGCGATTGCTACCGCTACAGGTATCGATTTGGAGACGATTGAAGAGTGGTGGCGCGAATCGGGGGATCTGGGGGATGCCGCAATGCGAGCAGTGGAACAAAAAACCCAGCAATCACTCGTCACGGAAACCCTCAATATCACTAGTGTGTACGAAACTCTGCGATCTTTGAGTACCTTCAAGGGCAGCGGGAGTCAGTCACGTCGGATAGAAACGATCGCTGGGTTGTTGTCGAATGCGACCCCACGGGAAGCTAGATACATCATTCGGACTGTGCTAGGAACGATGCGGCTCGGCGTCGGTGATGGAATTCTCCGGGACGCTATTGCGATGGCTTATATCGGTGACTCAGCGGAGGCCCGGGAGTTAGTCCAGCGGTCCTTCGAAGTCACGAACGATTTTTCAGTGGTGGTAGAAAATGCGGCGACGGCTGGACCCGAGGGGTTACAGTCGCTGGATATCCAAGTATTCAGGCCGATTCAACCGATGCTTGCAGAGAAAGCTGATGGGATGGAATCAGCGCTTAATGATTTGAGTGATTCTGATGGCCGGGTGCTATTGGAAATGAAATATGACGGGATGCGGGCGAAACTCCATAAACAACACGACGATGTTCGGATGTTTACGCGTCGCTTAGAGAACGTCACCGAGCAGTTCCCTGATGTTGTCTCAATGATTGATGAGACGGTCACTGCAGATGAGTTCATTATTGAAGCTGAAGTGGTAGGGGTCGCCCCGGAAACAGGGACGCATGTCCCGTTCCAGGAGTTGTCTCAGCGGATTAAACGAAAACATGATATCGAGGCAATGATCGAAGAACTGCCCGTCGAGGTTTTCGTATTTGATTTCTTGTATCTCGATGGGCAATCGTTCCTAGATGAATCACTTCGAACCAGACTTGATTCGTTATCGGATATCCTTGATACGTCGAGTTCACCAACGGGGGTATCACGGGCGGAACATTC
The DNA here is from genome assembly GCA_964542445.1 of uncultured Halobacteriales archaeon. Taxonomy (GTDB): domain Archaea; phylum Halobacteriota; class Halobacteria; order Halobacteriales; family Hikarchaeaceae; genus CAZITY01. The sequence goes on from CAZITY010000003.1 coordinate 48,976, forward strand.
CGAGATCACTAGTGCTTCTGCGGGGAATTCGTTTTATGAACGGGCGTTGTCCGAGGGGACTGAGGGCGTGATGATCAAGAACCTAGAAGCATCTTACCAACCCGGATCCCGCGTGGGGTATCAGCGCAAGCTAAAACCCACAATGGATCCCCTAGACCTGGTTGTCACGCGGGTGAAATGGAGTGAAGGACGGAAAAGCGAATACCTCGGACGGCCATATCTCGCTTGCCGCGACACTGCTGCTGGGGAATTCAAAGAGATTGGCCGATTGCACACTGGATTCACTGATGCAGATCTAGAAGAGTTCACTGAGTTAATTAAACCCAAAATCGTGTCGGTAACCGGCCGGGAAGCAAAGGTAACACCAGAAATCGTTCTCGAAGTGGAGTATGAAGAAATCCAGTCCTCACCCCAGTATAGTTCTGGCTATGCATTACGGTTTCCTCGATTCAATCAAATACGATACGACTTATCCCTAGAGGATGTCGATACATTATCGACGGTCAAAGAATTATACGATAACCAGTAACAGCCATCCTACTTTCTGAAAGTATTTTCTGGACGAGGGTGGTTACGACCGGCTCGGTTCATTCATGAGGTATCCAGCGATGACACCGATGAACGTTGCCCCTGCGAGAATCACTAGCGACGGAGTGAACGATCCAGTCAGGTCATAAATTGATCCAATAAGGAATGGCCCCATGAACCCGCCAATCTCCCCGATGGTGAAAATAAATCCGTTCGCGACCGCTGTTAACCGCGGGCCGATTCCCTCCATTTCTATGGGGATCGCTCGAACCAGTGGAGACAACCCACCAATGACAAACGCACCGATGAGAACAAGGGAAACAAGGACGATACCCATATCGGTAGCAAATATCAACCCAAGTAACCCGACTGTTCCAGCTAAACTACACGCCATCACTGGTAACCGCCGTGTTCCAAACCGATCAGAAATCACTGGAATACTCGCAATGCCAACAATCCGGATAACAATGAATAAACTCGTAATCGTTCCCGCTATCGCCGGCGCCATTCCTTGTGACTCGAGTATCGTTGGTAACCAATTTGACAACCCGTGACTGATGAACAATCGAACCGTCCCCACAATCACGAGTAACACTAATCCATAATGCGTGAATATCCGGATAAGATCGTCCCGCATCGATCCGAATGAAAACCCCTGCTCCTCTTCATCACCTGATAACGAATATGGGCTCCACAACAACCACGATATCACGTACCACACCACAGCAAACCCAATCACTATCCCGCCAGTCGCGAAGAAAAACGGCCGCCACCCACCGATAATTGGCCCCACGACCGGCCGTGCAATTGCGAATACAGTTGCACTGCCAAGTGTAGCCCCAATAATATAGACTGATGACATTGATCCAGACCGTCTCGGCGGGAACAATTCTGACACAAGCTTCGGTAACCCAAATGTAATTGCGGTGCCACCCACCCCAAGCAACATTGTCGGACCGAGAATCGTCAGGAACCCCTCGGAAACTCCGCGGAATATGTGCGCTATACCAATAATAACCAGTCCAACTGTTAACGACCGACGGGAACCTAATCGATCAATGATCAGCCCAGAAATCAGTGATAATGGTATGTAACTTAACTGTACCGCTCCAGTAACAACCCCGGCTTGCGTCCCAGACAGCCCTAACTCCTCAATAATGGGAACGAGATACGCTGCGAGCGAATACCATGAAAACGTAAACAAAAAATACCCAAGAGTAGCGAACACAAGGAGAATATAAGACGAAACCGGTACCTTTTGCTCTGACACGGACGACTTGACTCAACTATAGCGAATTCAAGCTACATGGTTGTTCCTACTTTCCCTGAATAGCTAGACCCAACCAAATTACCATTAAAAACCCCCCAGCGATCCGGGCGCGGCGGGATTTGAACCCGCGGTCGAACGGTTAGGAACCGTTCGCCCTATCCGCTAGGCCACGCGCCCCACCTACTACTACGGTCAGCGTTATTTGGTATCCTCGGTTTCTGTCGAGGACGACGCCTCCTCGCTGGATTCGTCATCCGCGGTATCGTTCTGAACGGATCCTGCTTCAGGTGACGGTTGAGAAGCAGATTCTGACCCAGTCGGATCGGTTAATTCGTCAAGTTCCTCTTCGATTTCTTGCCGCCCTCGCTGGAATTCACCCATCGCTTGCCCCGTTGACCGTGCAAGTTTCGGTATTTTATTCGCCCCAAATAAGAGGATAGCAATTAACAAGATTACCGCAAGCTCCATCCCACCAAACGCCCCAAACTGCAATGGCGTAATTATGAATCCATCCATCGTTACGAAAAAATACGCGAGAGACGATTATAGGTTTTTTGCTGCGCGATTCGATAACTGATCGGATCATTCATTTCAGCGGTACGGATTCTTTAACACTCCATTGGTACTACACAACAGCAATGACTGAATCAAATCCGAACACGCTCTCGTGGGACTCCTATGACCCGACTGATAATCATTCGTTTGCTGATTCTCGTCTCAACAAGCTATGGCCAATCGTTACTGGCGACAAAGAGATCACTGCGTATCTAGACGCCCAGAACGTCAATCCCGTCAATAGATTACAATATAACGATCACGGAGCCAAGCACGTCGAGATCGTCCGTGACCGGGCGTTACAACTGTATTCGTTATTGAAAGCCGGGGGTGTCCACTTTAATGGCGCAGCAGATCAGGGGCTTAACGAGAAGGACGAACCAGTAATCATATTTCTTGCGGCGACTCTCCACGATATCGGGCACGTCATCCACCGCCATCAACACACCTATTACTCATTGCCGCTTGCATCGAATATTCTTGATCGACTACTTCCAGAAATATATGATACGGAAACAGCAGTGAAAGTCAAGAGTGAAGCGCTGCATGCAATACTGTGTCACCATCCGGAAGAAGATCCGTTAACACTAGAAGCTGGTGTGATCCGCACTGCCGATGGACTCGATATGGAACGAGGGAGATCTCGAATACCATATGACACGGGGAGTCGGGGGATCAACACGCTGTCGAGTCAAGCGATTCAAAACGTAACCCTCCATCCTGGAGAGGACGTTGCTGTCGAAGTTGAAATTGAAATGACAAACGCTGCCGGCGTGTATCAAGTTGATAATTTGTTGAAAGCAAAGCTTGAGGGATCTCTCATAGAAGACCACGTTCGAGTTGTCGCCATTAATAGCGGCGCGAGCGCCGATCAACTCATCAAACGAATCGAATTTTAACTTACTACTCCTATCGTCGTTCTGTCTCTAATTGCACAGGTCATTTTGCTCTGTTTACCGATTCTTCGATCAGGGTAATCGCAGTTTCCAACAATTCATCGACCCGCTCACTTTCACAATACACTCGAATGACAGGTTCGGTGCCACTTGCCCGGACCAAAAACCAACCTTCCCTTCCTATACTCACCCGGATCCCATAGTCAGTGTTTATTTCCGCATCCTCAAATTTGGCTGGAAACACCGTTCTGAGATCAGTCATTACTTGAGTTTTCACCGATTCAGGACACCGAACATTCCGTTTCTTGTACGGTCGCTCGGTAACTACCCGACGCAATGCTTGGACTGACCCACTAGCTCCGACCAATCTCGCGATAACTGCTGCACTAACGATCCCGTCGATCCACCACCCGAATCGAGGATGGATGTGTTTCCATGGTTCCGCCGCAAACACAACCGATGTTTGACTTGAGCAACCCACCTTTCTAATCCCGTCTTGGAGACCCCCGAGACCGGTTCGGACAATTCGACCGCCTTCTTCCTTTACTCGCTCGTCCACCCGATCAGATGTGTTCGATGTCGTAACCACAACAGGATCCTCCACATCACTCTCACGCACGTATCGCTCGGCGATGATCGCGAGAATCGTATCCTCGTGAACAATTTCTCCATCCTGCTGGACTACCACAATTCGATCTGCGTCACCATCATGGGCAACCCCTAAATCAAACGAACCATCTTCAACGAATGATTGAAACGAGCCAAGTGACTCGGGTGTCGGTTTGCTCCCGCGACCAGGGAAACAGCCGTCCACATTAGCGTTTACCGTGACAACATGCGCGCCCAAACGATCAAGCATCAATGGGGTCGTGAGGCTTGCCATTCCATTCCCACAATCAACCGCAATCTTTACTCCGGCAATAGACCCTCCCCACTGCAACCCATACGCTTTCACGTCATCTAGATATCCCGATACCGGCTCACAACTTGTGGGAGTGGTCCATTCTTGCCACTCCGCTCCCCCGATGTCTGAATCAAACAGTTCTTTGAGCGTCCCTTCCTCTGATTGAGTATACTCACGCCCGCTAGTGAAAAATTTAAGACCGTTGTACGCTGGCGGATTATGGCTTGCAGTTACCATAATTCCCCATCCATCTTGGGACGCATAGGCTAATACTGGAGTTGGGACCTCACCGGCGTCTCGAACCTGGACGCCAGCACTTAGTAACCCGCTAATCACAGCATGACTGATTCCACTACTCGTAACCCGCCCATCTCGCCCGACGTACACAATACCCCCTTCATCCTCATTTCTCACCTGGATTCCCGCCGCAAGACCAACCTGAACTGCTTTCTCTGGTGTCACTGAGTCACTCGTTAACCCCCGAATGCCCGCTGTCCCAAATAATCCCATATGCAACCATACACGTACCCGATGCTATTAGAACTCGGAATTATACGACCGTCGAACCGCTAAATCTCAACACCGCTCGGAATCAAACTGTGCTGTCGTAACAACTCACCATCATTGCTGTAGACTAATAACGTCCGTTTCTCGAACGACGCAATTGTCCCATCCTCTGAATTGATTTTCGCCGCATATCGAGCTATATCATCAGTGGATTCCCCATACCGACGAGCTGCAGTAATAAACGTCAACATTTCCTCAATGTCCACATTAATTTCAGCAATGTATTCGCCGATTTCACGATTTGTTACGGCAACCACACCAGTTGGAGTTGCATCTTCTGACGAATCCTGTAAACGAATCGAAATATCAATCAATTGACCGTCAAGGATACCACCAGTGCTAGTGGTCAGTCGGGATTTAATCGACGAATGATCACCATCAAACGAAATCGATAAGACTGGTTGTTCAGGGTCGGTCTCCTCCCCGACCCACGAAACATGTAACACTTCCAATGTGAACTGCTCTCGCCGCATTACCTACAGCGTGCTATGGGCTGCCGGGTCATGAACGTAACGCCCACGGCAGTCCAAACCGTCCGCTCTCCGTCTGACAAATCAAACCAACGAGCGCACAAAGATGATTACTTAATACCCTCGCGAAACCAACCTTCCTCAACCCAATGGCGAATCGAAGGGCTATCAAAGAAACCTACGATCAAATATCCCCACACTTCGCACAAACCCGACCGCTTCCATGGAAAGACGTCAGCGACTTTCTAACCAATCACTCCGGGGAGATCGGACTTGACCTAGGAACCGGTAATGGGCGTCACGCCCAACTCCTAGCAGATCGAGTCAAACACGTAATCGGGATAGATCTCAGTAGCGTCGCCCTCGAACAAGCATTGAATCGCGCCTCAATCAAAGGATTCTCGATACACCCTATTTTGGGAGACGCCGTTTCTCTCCCAATCCAAAACCACATCATCGACATCGCAGTATATATCGCAACATTACACCACCTCCCAACTCGAGCTCTCCGAATCACCAGTTTAAATGAACTTGGCCGCGTTCTCTCCCCCACCGGGTGTGGAATAATCAGTGTCTGGAGCACCACCCACGACGCATTCAATCGGGCGGAGAGTTTCGACACCCATATCGATTGGACCCTCCCAGACGGCACCACTGTTCCCCGATTCTATCATATCTACGACCCAAATGATTTTTCAGAAGAACTCGCTGATAGCTCGTTAACAGTCAATCACGTTTTCCAATCTCACGGCAACTCGTACGCAATCATCGAATAACCGCTCTTACTCCATATCTCACGCTCGGATATTACTCGTTTCGTTCATATACCGTCACGGACGCTGAATCGGCAGCTTGCATCGTCATATCAGTTTTGAACTGTAATTGTTCCCTCATTTCAAAGTGTAAGATTGTTTAATCCGTTGCAGAATCGATTTGTAGTGAGAACTTGTTTTGTAAAGTTGTGATGGATGTGTCATTTTGGATTTTAAATATGGAGCTTCCTTATGAATGCAGTTGGATCCGTTAGTGTTTTCGCGGTGCTTGGCCCGTTGAATTAATTACCAATTGGGTGCGAGATTGCTTTCGTAATGTGATTCAGGGACAAGGTGTTTAAATACAATAAATGAAACATAATGGTTTTGAAGATTGATGGATAAACGTCGTCTAGCGCGGTTGGTCTAGCGGTATGACAGAAGCCTTCCAAGCTCCTAACCCGGGTTCAAATCCCGGACCGCGCATTTCTATTATCTCCTTTGATTTGTCTCATTTTCTGAGAGGGATGTGGATGCGTACTAATATAATTAACCGGTTTTGATCAAACCTTTAAAAATGCTTAAACTAGTCTTGCTCAGAAGTTTTATCGGGTATTCTCCCTGTTGACGATTTGCCCGTTTCGCGTCAGTTATTTTTATAAAAATCGATTAGCCCGTAAAATCTTCTAATGCGTGAATTTAAATGGATTGGTAACGGCAGATATTCTCACTCATGGGTAACGATTTTATTTCAGGAGAGGGATTAAAATCTTTAATAACCAGAGATTGAATATGGAATTCGTTAAAACTGGAGTAAAAGGAATTGATTCGATTCTCAACGGTGGAATCGTTAACAATTCTACTGTTCTTGTTAGTGGGACCCCTGGCACAGGGAAGAGTATTTTCGGGATCGAATATATTTATCGTGGTATTGATAAATTTGATAAAAAAGGTGTCTACTTATCCTTTATGGAAACTGAATCAGATATTCAACAGGCAGCTGAGTCCATTGGGTTTGAAAATTGGGAATATTACGTTGATTCCGGAGATATCAAGATTTTTGATAAACAAGTATTAATTCGGGAAAAAAATTTTTCCTCTACTCTCGATCGGTTACTAACCGATTTGCAAGAATCGGAATATAGTCGGCTAGTGATGGATTCTCTCACAATGTTCCAGTTGTTTTTTGAAACCGAAAAGGAAAAACGGGCCTACCTACTCAAATTCTCTGATATCCTAAAACAAAATGGGTTCACCTCCTTATTCATTTCAGAACAAGCCTCAAAATTCCCTGATATTGAAGTTACTCTCGAGAATTTTCTCACGGATGGGAATATCTACATGCTCCAATCGCCCACCGAGTCCGGTGTAAACCGGTACATTTGGATTGCAAAAATGCGGAAACAAAACTTCCAGAATAATATTCTCCCAATGGATATCAAAGAAGGTGGAATTGTGGTACATGAGTGAGCTTCTGAGTTTTTGTATTTTTGTGAGAATCAGGAGATAGCTCAACTTTTCAGGACTTACCTTATCCCATCGGGACATTTATTAATATTGATAGAGACTATTTTTCTTGATAACTGATGGCTTCCATCGAAGTCCTGAATGTATTAGGTAATCAATACAATGCGGAAATCCTCCAAGCAACTCACACCCCCCAGTCTGCACAGGATTTGAGCCAAAAACTAGATGTTCCAATAGCAACATGTTATCGTCGGATAGAAGAGCTGATGGAAGCTGATTTGCTTGAATTGTATGATCGACTGCTGTCCGATGAGAATCGAAGAACAAATGTCTATCGTAGGAATGTCGATGAAATCCGGGTGCAATTTGATGGAGAGGAATGTATCGTCGAGGTCGAAGGTCGATCTGAAATCAAAAATAAACTCGATGACGTGTGGCATACTTTGTCCGATGGCTAACGTGGTTTTCAGGTATAGCGTTATATTAAGTGGGGCGTGATATTGTTTCATGTAATGTTAATATAAATTTCGGATTTCACGGATAGCGTCTATTGCCATTTGTTTTCAATGATATATAGTTTCAATTTAAATTCAAAATGCCCTAGCTGGACAAGTGATCATTGAAATAGCAGCAATACCCTACTTCAAGACACAGTACCACAAGATGCGACGCTTTCCAATAGGGACCCGATAATTAAGGAAATGCTTGGAGAGGAATCATAATGGTAACGACAAGTGTGGCTCCGACTCTGAGAATACTATTAAATGTTGACCGATTCAGAGTCACACGAGTGTAGTTTAACTATGTTGACATTGAATTAACGAGTTTACAATAGAGACCATAAGTATGCGGATTTTCAGTTGGGGATTTCCGGAGTCAATCTATCATTTTGAGAATACCCGAACCCTTATGCATTCCTTCTCGGTTTGACCGCCTCTAAAATTACACCGGTCGGAGTCTCCAAAACCACAGGGGGACGATTATCGCAATCCAAAACTCGATGATAATCAATAACTGGCGGAACATTAACCCAGGATTACCGGGGAAAAGCAACAACGGAAGGCCAATAATTCGAAAAATCCAGGTATATTCACGGGAAGTTCAATGAACGCCAGATCAGTAGCACTGCCCATAGTAAACCCACCACTCCCACCTGGCCCCACCCCAATGGGCCCGGTGAATGAATTGGCCATACTCGCTAACGAGCCTTTGATATTTTTATTCCCGGTAACGATTGGTTTGTACGACCAATCTGGGACAAGGCACCAATCGATAAAGGATGAGATAGTCATCTCTAATCGCAATAAAAAAACTGTTAACCCAAAGATCAACCCTCCAGCCTCTTGGTGGAATTTATACCCATCGGGCAACTCTCGAATCCAATTTCTCCTTGAATGGAATCACTAACTGTTCAACTATTTAACTTCACCGGGCTCAGTTATCAAACTGAAAAACCATAGCGGTCAGTACCGACCTTGAATTCTGACTATTCCTCAACATATCTTATAGAACTAACAGACCATTGACGTGTCAAAAACAAATATCATACCCACTGCAAACCTACAAAAACCAAACCTTAGTTACACAAACCCAGCCAAAATTAATGCGACGGCGACCCTGCCGGGGCTCGCATATCCTCAATCTCTAGAATCAAAATATTACTCGTCTCATCTATCCCCTCAACGGTCCCCTCAACCACTAATTTCGACAACGGTGTCGGCCCAACTTTAATTGAATCTCCCTCATGAAAATCTCGCACTGACCCACGAATACGGATTTCCGCCCGACACAAATTTGGATGATGCACACTCGATAACACGATTTCCTCAACATTCAAATCTCCAATTTCGTTACCGTTCACCAACAATGGAACTTGCGCTGGCTGATCCATCTGATCGATCCCCAACGCTTCATACGCATTCGCTGTCGGCTTATACCCACCCTTCGGTCCAGGGACACCCTCAACCAACTGTAACGCCTTCAAACTCTGCATTTGATTCCGAATCGTCCCCGGATTCCGATCGACCTCCTCAGCGATATCTTCCCCTTTAATTGCTTCCTCTTTTTCACGAAACAAATTTACAAGTGCAGAAAGAATCGTTTTCTGACTGGGCGTTAATTCGATTGTCGACATGGTTTTATATTGGATAGTTAATTCCTTAAACCCGATGGTCAGGTAGGTATTCTCCGGTACCTACCAGATAGCTACAAGAAAACCAGTACGCCTATTGCTCGTCCCAAAAAGAATCCGCGTATGAATGGTGCTTCGATACTCGTCACCGGCGGAGCTGGATTCATCGGCTCGAATCTCGCGAACTATCTCGCAGATACCAACGACGTGATAGTCATTGATGATTGTTCGCTCGGCACCCCAACGAATCTCTCAAACAAAGTTGATTTCCAATCACGGAGCGTACTTGAAGACGACCTACCAACAGCTGTCGATTATGTGTTTCACCTAGCCGCGTTATCGTCTTACAAAATGCACGAGGAAACCCCAGATCACGGCGCCAGAGTAAATGTTGAGGGTTTCGTTAACGTCGTAGAGCAAGCCCGAAAATCCGGGTGTGACACCATCATTTATGCATCAACATCCTCGATTTATGGAACCAGAACTCAACCCACAACCGAAACCACCGAAATAACGACTAATACCGGGTACGAAGCCTCGAAACTTGCTCGTGAAAAATACGCAGAATATTTCTCGAACCACTACGATCTGACTACCGCTGGCCTCCGATTTTTCTCCGTGTACCAAGGCTACGGAGGTGCAGAAGAACACAAAGGTGAATTCGCGAACGTCATCGCGCAATTCGCCGATGATATTGCTCACGACCGCCGACCAAAACTCTATGGTGACGGAACACAGAGCCGAGATTTCACACATGTCAATGATGTCGTCCGGGCAATCGTCGCTGTCGCCAATCACGATCTCTCAGGAATTTATAACATCGGGACCGGAAACCGGTATAGCTTCAATACCGTCGTCGACATGCTAAACGACCAATTAGGGAAATCAATCTCACCTCAATACGTAGAAAACCCCATTCCCGCGGATGTTTACGTCACGCACACCTGCGCCAGTAGCTCGAAACTACGAACCGCCACAGGCTGGCAACCCGAAATCCCATTCGACGAGGGAATCAAACGTGTCTGTGACCACTACCTTGCCTAACCTTTCACCAAATCCCATCCCCAACGGTTCTTACCACACCTCAGCCTAGAACAGACACAATGACGAATACCATTCGGGTTCTCGGTGTCCCGACTGATTTCGGAACCGACAGACGCGGGGTCGACATGGGCCCATCCGCGATCCGTTACGCCGGGTTAATCAAAACCCTAGATGACATTGCGACCCAATGTACTGACGAGGGAAACATCACGCCCTCGAATCAATTCGAACCTGATACCAACAAAACCAATGACGAACCAGAGTGGCTGGCCAACACCGCAAGTATCTCGACCACCACAGCCACTTGGGTGCAAAACTGCCTAGCTGACGGCGATTTTCCTGTCATTCTCGGTGGTGATCACTCGATTACAATCGGGACCCTCACCGGTGCAGCTGCCGATGCAACCATTGGTGTCATCTGGCTCGATGCCCACGGCGATTTCAACACACCAGAAACCTCCATTACTGGTAACGTCCACGGTATGGCTCTCGCTGCCGTTCTCGGCCGGGGATCATTTTCACACTACGACTGGGCAACTACTCCAAATATCCCCGAATCAAACGTTGTATGGGTCGGCCTCAGAGACCTCGATCCCGCCGAACGGACTGCCATACAAAACAGTGACGCCACAGCATTCTCAATGTCCGACATCGATAACCACGGGATCGGCTCTATCATCGAGGACGCTCTCGAAATCGCAACAGCAAACGTGGACGCGATTCACGTAAGCCTCGACATGGACTTCCTCGACCCAAATGAAGCCCCTGGCGTCGGAACACCCGTCCAAGGCGGGGTCACCTACCGAGAAGCCCACCTCGTCCTCGAACAAATCGCAGCCTGGAACAGCAAACACGATATTCTCAGATCTCTTGACCTCGTAGAAATCAATCCAATCCTTGATGACCGCAATAAAACCGCCAAACTTGCAATCGAACTCGTCGCCAGCGCCCTCGGCAAACGCATCATCTAAAACGCCGAACAAATACTCGACCCATCACTCAGAATTTCAGTTTTCTCTAAACACGCAGATAGCCCCTCTCGGGGGAAACCTACCGCACCAGCGACTCCCGAACCCCTACCAATCATTCCCCGGACTCCCCGGGAATCACATCAATACTCCCCAACGTATCCTCATTCGCCACATCAATCACGATTACTCCCATCGTATTCCGGCCCACAACACTAATCTCCTCAACCGGAGTTCGCATAATCTGCCCTGCCTCCGTCATCGCCAACAAATGCTCACCCGGACCCACCGTCGCAATCGAACACACCTCACCATTTCTCGCCGGTGTCTTAATATCAATCAATCCCTTGCCATTCCGCGACTGCACCCGATATTCCCGCAGCGCCGTTCGCTTCCCATACCCATGTTCCGTCACCGTTAACAACCACCGATCCGTCACAGCTGAAATCGCATCCATTCCGGCAACCGCATTCCCCTCATCTAACTTAATTCCATGGACCCCTCGGGCACTCCGACCCATCGGTCGAACCTCATCCTCGTGAAACCGAATCGCGCGACCCTGTCGACTTGAAATAATAATATCCTGCGTACCGTCCGTCATCACTACATCCACCAATTCATCATTCGATTCTAGTTGCGTGGCAATAATCCCCGTCGACAATATATTCTCAAAATTCTCCACCCGCGTCCGTTTCACAAACCCCTGCCGAGTCACCATCGTCAAGAACTCACCCGCTTCGAAATCATCCGTCGTAACCACGGCCGCAATCTCCTCACCATCATCTAGCTCCAGAACATTCACCGCTGAAGTCCCGCGCGCCGTCCGACTCATCTCAGGAATATCATACACTTTCACCCGATACACCTGCCCGAAATTCGTGAAACACAACAAGTCGTCATGCGTACTTGCCTGGAACACCTGCGACACCCGATCAGAGTCCTTCGGATCCGCCCCAATAATCCCCTTCCCACCGCGCCGTTGCGCCGAAAACTGCTCAACCGACATCCGCTTCACATAATCCTCAGCCGTCACCACAATAATCGTATCTTCTTCCGGAATCAAATCCTCCCGTTTCCGTACACCAACATCCTCAATAATCTCAGTCCGCCGCTCATCACCATACTCCTCTTTCAATTCGGTTAATTCCTCCCGAATCACACCAAGCAACTCCTCCTCCTCACCCAGAATCGTCTCTAACCGATCAATCTCAGCTAACAACCCCTCATACTCCTCCTCTACCTCTTCCGCCTCCAACGCCGTCAAACTCCCCAACTGCATCCGTACAATATGCTCAGCTTGCGCTTCAGAAAACCCAAACTCCGCCTCCAACGCACTCTTCGCCGCATCACGATCAGCCGACTCACGAATCGTCTCTACCACCGAATCCATTTGATCCAACGCCGCCAACCGCCCCTCCAACAAATGCGCTTGCTCCTCTGCCTCCGCCAACTCAAACTCACTCCGTCGCCGCACAACCTCACGCCGGTGATCCAAATAACACTCAAGCGTCTCCTTTAAATCCAAAATCTGTGGCTGCCCATCAACTAACGCTAAATTAATCACCCCGAACGTCGTCTCAAACACCCGATCCAACAATTGATTCTCCACCACATCCGTATTCGCCCCGCGTTGCAACTCAATAACCACCCGGATCCCGTCACGATCGGACTCATCCCGCAAATCACGAACCCCCTCAATTACTCCATCGTTCACCAAATCAGCAATTGACTCAACCATCCGGGACTTATTCGCCTGAAACGGAATTTCTGTAACAACTATTCGATCACCACCTCCCTCATTCACCTCAACCTCATACTTCGCCCGCACTCGAACCCGCCCCCGACCCGTCTCATACGCAGAATAAATCGGCTCCCGACCGACAATCGTCGCCCCCGTCGGAAAATCCGGACCACGAACCGGCCCCGGATCCGACGGATGATGAATCAACTCACCCACCTCACACTCCGGATTATCAATCACATACAACGCCGCATCAATAACTTCATTCAAATTATGCGGAGGAATGTTCGTACTCATGCCAACCGCAATCCCCGAGGACCCGTTTACCAACAACCCCGGCACCTTCGCCGGCAACACACTCGGTTCCTCTAACCGATCATCATAGTTCGACTCAAAATCAACCGTCTCTTTTTCAATATCCGCCAAAAACTCCTCAGCAATCGGCGCCATCCGCGCCTCCGTATACCGCATCGCCGCCGGCGGATCCCCATCAACCGACCCGAAATTCCCCTGTCCATCCACCAACGGATACCGCATCGAAAACACTTGGGCCATCCGCACAAGCGTATCATAAATCGCTGAATCCCCATGGGGATGGAAATCACCCATCGTCTCCCCAACAATCGACGACGACTTCCGATGCCCAGCCCCACTCGTCACCCCGGCTCGATGCATCGCATACAAAATCCGTCGATGCACCGGCTTCAACCCATCACGCGCATCCGGCAACGCCCGTCCCGCAATCACACTCATCGCATAATCAATATACGACTGCTCCATCTCATCCTCAACCCGCACCCGCTCAATCCGATTCGCAATATCGTCAGAATCCGACGGCTCAGAACTCATTATTAAATATCAACCCAGTCAGCCTCATCCGCATGATCCTTGATAAACTGCTTTCGCGGTTCCACCGCATCACCCATCAAAATCGAAAACATCCGATCAGCCTCCGCTGCATCCTCCAACGTAATCTGCTTCAAATACCGTTCCTCCGGGTCCATCGTCGACTCCCACAACTGCTCAGGATTCATCTCTCCCAACCCCTTAAACCGCTGCACCTGATCAGGCGAACCATCACATTTACCCGCTATAATCTTGTCTCGGTCCGCCTCTGTCATCGCATCAAACGTCTCACCCCTATACCGAATCCGATACAACGGCGGCTTCGCAGCATACACATACCCCGCATCCAACAACGGCTGCATATGCCGATACAAAAACGTCAATAACAACGTCCGAATATGCGCCCCATCAACGTCCGCATCACTCAACACAATCAACTTATGATACCGAGACTCAGATAAATCAAATTCATCCCCAATCCCAGTCCCGATCGCCGTAATTAAACTCCGAATCTCTTCATTCTCGAGAATCCGATCTAACCGATGTTTCTCGACATTCAAAATCTTCCCCCGCAACGGCAACACAGCCTGGAACCGACGATCACGAGCCTGTTTTGCGCTCCCCCCAGCGCTGTCGCCCTCCACAATAAATAATTCGGCTTCTTTCGGGTCTTTCGTCTGACAATCAGCGAGTTTCCCTGGGAGTGATGTGGATGAAAGCGCGTTTTTCCGGCGGGTAAGTTCTTCGGCTTTTTTCGCCGCAAGCCGGGCTTTGGCTGCTTGGACGGCTTTGGCGATGATTGATTCGGCGATGGCGGGGTTTTCGTCGAAGAAGGTCATAAGGCCATTGTGCATGGCACTTTCGACGATCCCGCGGACGTCAGAATTTCCGAGTTTGGTTTTCGTTTGGCCTTCGAATTGAGGATCGGGGTGTTTGATGGACACGACGGCGGTTAGTCCTTCTCGGATGTCTTCGCCAGTCAGGTTTTCGTCGAGGGCATCGAGGAGGTTATTAGAGGTCGCGTAATCGTTCACGCAGCGTGTCAAGGCGGTTTTGAAGCCGGTTAGGTGTGTCCCGCCTTCGCGCGTGTTAATGTTGTTGGCGAAAGCGTGGATTGATCCTTGAAGTTCATCAGTAGCCTGCATTGCTACTTCAACGTGAACGCCATCTGTTTCATCTTCGATATAAATTACGTCGTCGTGGAGCGGTTGGCGGGATTCGTTAAGGTATTCGACGAATTCGCGAATACCGCCTTCGTAGAGGAACGTGTCTTGTTTGTCATTTGTTTCGTCGTGGAGAGTAATACTTACCCCTGGGTTGAGAAACGCGAGCTCCCGGAGTCGTGAAATCAGGGTGGAGTAAGTAAACGTGGTTTCTTCGAAGATTGAGTCGTCCGGCCAGAATCGAATCGTCGTTCCTGATTCGCCCGAGTGATCACGGACCCGTTCAAGGTCGGTGACTGGTTCTCCTTGTTCGAATTCTTGGTGCCATACTCCCCCGTCGCGGCGAACTGTCGCTGTTAATCGTTCAGATAGGGCATTGACGACTGACACGCCGACTCCGTGGAGTCCGCCTGACACTTGGTATGATTTGTCGTCGAATTTCCCGCCGGCGTGGAGGACGGTGAGAATTACTTCAAGGGCGGGGCGGTCGTACTCTTCGTGGGTATCGACGGGGATGCCTCTCCCGTTGTCGGTGACGCTTACTGATCCGTCATCGTGAATGGTGATTTCAATCGTGTCGCAGTATCCGGCGAGCGCTTCATCAATGGCATTGTCAACAACCTCGTACACGAGATGATGGAGTCCACGAGTGTCCGTGGATCCAATGTACATCGCTGGTCGTTTCTGCACTGCTTCGAGGCCTTCCAACACTTGAATTTGGCCTGCGCCGTACTGCCTCTCATCAGACATAAGAACTTAATCTAGTTAGGTTCTGATGCCGTTTAAAGTGTCTGTTGCGGGCGCGCACATACGCGCAATTTCGTGATCGATCTGTCATTCGTGTGTCTGACGACATTGGGGATTACTGTTTGTTTTGGAAAGGATATACCCGTGAAATTACGGTACGGCGGTTACTTTCACTTTGCTATCCGGGATGTTTTAATGACCGCGCATCGTTTTCTTGACGAGAGAATGACTTCCCTAGAGGCTGCGCCCGGTGAACGGGATATCGCCGAGGAACTCGCTGAAACCCAGCGGCAGATATCGATTGCTGAATTTTTCGAGAAGAACAAGCAAATGCTCGGGTTCGATAGTGCGGCTCGAGCACTCATTACGACGGTGAAGGAAGCCGTTGATAATGCATTGGATGCAACGGAAGAAGCGGGTTTCCTCCCAGATATTTATGTTGAGATCAAAGAACACAATGAATATTATACAGTTATTGTGGAAGATAATGGACCGGGGATTACGAAGGATCAAATTCCGAAAATATTTGGGAAGCTATTGTATGGGTCACGGTTTCACACGCGGGTGCAGGCTCGGGGGCAACAGGGAATTGGAATATCTGCTGCGGTGATGTATGCGCAATTGACGTCCGGGAAGCCAGCGAAAATCACGAGTCGAACGCCTTCGGGGGTTGATGCGGAGTATTTTGAATTGGTGATTGATACGGAGAATAACGAACCGGAGATTCAGGTTGCGGAGACGACATCGTGGGAGCGGCCACATGGGACGCGGATTGAGATGCATCTAGAGGCGAATATGCGGGCGAGGTCGCAGTTGAAGGATTATATTTCGCATACAGCGATTGTGAATCCGCATGCGCGCATTGAGCTCGTTGAGCCCGATGGATCGTTTAAAACGGATCGGGTGACAGATGAATTGCCGGCTGAGACGGAGGCAATTCGACCGCATCCGCATGGGGTTGAACTTGGGACGTTGATGAAGATGCTTGATGCGACGGATTCGTATTCGGTTTCTGGGTTTTTACAAGAGGAGTTCACTCGGGTGGGGAGTAAGACGGCTAGTGATTTGCTTGATGCGTTTCGGGATCGGTATTTCGGTCGAGAAATGGGGTGGTTGCCGGGCGTCGATCAGGATCAAGGGGTGTTTGAGGCGGTGGTTGTTTCGGCTGTTGCGAATAAATCGGCTGATGCGACGAGTACGTTTGCGGAGGGGGTTGCTGAAGAAGTGATGGGGCGGGAGGGGGTGTCTCATCATGGGTTGCGACAAATTGTTGCGAATGTCGCTGATTCTGTCGAAACTGATTTTAATACGACGTTTGGGGCGACGGTTCGGGAAAACACGACGAGTGCCGTGTGGGAGAAAATCACGGAAAATCGAGTTGATAATTTGTATCGGTTGCTTCGTGAGGCGATGAGTGAGCAGAAGAGTGATAGGGTTGTGCGGGGGATTGCGGAGCGGTTGGGGAGTAAATTCGAGGAGACTGACCGGGATCGGGTAACACGATCGGCGCTCCGTGATTTTGTTAATCGTGCGGCGGATATGACGGTTGAGCGTGATGATGCGACGATTGGTGACACAGCGCGGGAGACGATCGATGAAGTTGTATGGGGGGAGATGGAGACGGTTCCGGATGAGGTACCGAGTGTGCGGTCGGTTGCGGGTGATCGGGATGCAGCAGCCGCGTTATTAGAAGCGATGCGTTCGGTTGAGGTGATGGCGCCGCCGACTTCGTGTTTGGCGCCAATTAAGGCGGAATTGATTCGGGATGGGTTGGAAAAAGAGGTAGCGGCTGATTTTTACTCGTCCGTGACGCGGACGGCGGATGTGCATGGGGGCGATCCGTTTGTGGTTGAAGCTGGAATCGCGTTCGGTGGGTCGTTGGAAGATGAGGGCCAAATTGACTTATTACGGTTCGCGAACCGGGTGCCACTCGTGTATCAACAGGGAGCGTGCGCGATCACAGATGTTGTCCGGTCGATTGATTGGCGGAATTATAGTTTGGATCAATCGGGGGGGTCTGGGGTTCCGATGGGGCCGGCGATTGTGTTGGTTCACGTGGCGTCGACGAATGTGCCGTTTACGAGTGAATCGAAGGATGCGGTAGCGAATATTCCGGAGATTGAACACGAAATAGAGTTGGCGGTTCGTGATGTGGCGCGGGATTTGAAATCGCATTTGAATGAGCGTCGGTCGCTGGAGAAGCGACGGGAGAAACAAACGGTTATTTCGGATATTTTACCGAAGATGGCGGAAAAAGTAGCGAGTGTGACAGAGCAAGATGAACCGAATGTGAATGGATCGTTGGCGAGAATAATGAATAACGTGCTGGTGAGTCGAGAGGTAATGGATGGGTATGTTGAGGTGGCCGTTCAGAATTATTCGGGGAGTGGTGTGTCGTTGGATGTGACCGAGATAGTGTCCTCGGAGCCAGATGAGGTGTCCGGTGGTACAGCAATCGATATGGATGGTGAGTGGTTCATTCAGTGGTCGCCTGAAATCCCGAGCGGAGAAACGGTAACGCTCTCATACGTGGTGGCTGACGATTCGACATTCGATCTGGATATTACGGGTGTTCCAGAGGAGAAACTAACGATCAAACAATGAGTACTGATATTGATGCTCGGGAGGAGTTAATTGACTTGGCTGCACAGTTCTATGACCAAATTGAGGCAGGGGACATTCCGAATATGTCGTTGCCGACGCGGAGTAAGTCGAATATCGAGTACGATGAAGAGTTAGAGGTGTGGGTATATGGAGATCGATCGACGACACGAAGCGCGAATACGGTTCGTGGCGCCCGGAAGTTATTGAAGGCGGCATACACGATTGAGTTTTTGGCAGATCAACTGGATGAGGACCGATCGTCTACGCTCCGAGAGTTGTATTATTTATCGGAGAGTTGGAACGAGAAGGAAGCGAAATTCACTGATCAGGATGAGTCGAATCAGTTGATTGAGGATCTCGAGATTGTGAGTGCTGTGAAACGAGAGGATTTCCATATGCGGCCGGAAGAGTCGGGGGCGACGGTTATCGGGCCGATTGAGATTCGAGAGCAGACGCGGCGTGGGGAGCGCGAGATTCATTGTCAGGCGGATGTGGGAGAAGGGGGGTATCAGATCCCGAATAATCCGGATCAGATTGAGTTTTTATCGTGTGATGCTGATTTTGTGCTGGCGGTTGAGACTGGTGGGATGCGGGATCGTCTCGTTGAAAACGGGTTTGATGAGGAGCACGATGCGTTTGTTGTTCATTTGAAGGGACAGCCGGCTCGGGCTACGAGACGATTGATTAAACGGTTGCATAATGAGCTTGGGTTGCCGATTGTGGTGTTTACTGATGGGGATCCGTGGTCGTATCGGATTTTTGGTTCAGTTGCGTATGGGTCGATTAAGAGCGCGCACTTGAGTAACTATTTGGCGACGCCGGAAGCGCGGTTCGTGGGGATTCAACCGGACGATATTGTGGAATATGATTTGCCGACGGATCCGTTAGCGGATTCTGATATTAATGCGTTGGAGAACGAGTTAGAGGATCCGCGATTTCAGACGTCGTATTGGGAGGAACAAATTGAGTTACAGTTAGAGTTAGAGAAGAAAGCAGAGCAACAAGCGTTGGCAGCGCGTGGGTTGGATTTTGTGACGGATACCTATTTACCGGATCGGTTGGGAGAGATGGGGGTGCTCTAGGGGCTTGTTGGGTGTTCGTCGAGGGCGACTGGGATGGCGCGGTTAGCGATGTCGCTTGCGAAGGCGGGTGAGTTCGCTTCGAGTGCGGGAAAGGTGTTATAGTGAATTGGGACGACGAGTTCTGGGGTCAGTGTGGAGGCGAGTTCTGCTGCGTCGTGTCGGTTCATTGTGTAACTTTTAGCGATTGAGGGGAGGAGGATGTCGACGGCGAGGTCGGTGTGTTCATGGATGACGTCTGAGTCGCCTGGCCAGAAGCAGGTGGTGTTATCGAGTGTGATGAGGAAGCCGCAGCCGAGACCGCGTGGATGGAGCGGTTTGCCGTTGTTGGTGTTTCCCCAGGGACCGTCTCGTTTGTTGTAAGCTGGTGTTGCGGTGATGGTGGTTTCGTTATGAGTGAATGTGTCGTTGTAACTGATTCGTTCGGTGTTGTATGGGAGGGTGTCTGGGTTCGGGACGGTTCGGTCGTTGTTATTGATACGTTCGTGATTGATGCCTTCGTACGCGATGACGATTGTGTTCTCGTTGGCGACGCGGTGGATACCGTCAGGATCGTAGTGGTGGTCATGGGTGATGACGACGATATCAGCATCATTGGGGTTGAGAGGTTCGTAGTTTGGGTGATTTGTGTTTGTGGTTCCGGTCGTTGCTGGCCAACTGCCAGAGAGGACACCGTATCTGCCGGGGTCAGTGTAAACGGTTGGGCCGGTCGGTGTGGTGAGTTTGGTTGTGGCGTACCCGTACCAGGTGATCGACAGGTTGGGGTGGTGGATAGTCATGCTGTGGTTATTGGCGTGGGGGATAGTAAGGTCATTCGGCGGGTCGGGATGATTGAATGTGGATGATTCGGTGGATGCCCTGAGTTTACGGTAGCAATCAAATACAAGGTAACGAGTGATACGGGGGGTATTCAATAATTAGTGGAACCCCGGAATGATACCACTAACTTCGAATGGTTTATTGAAACCGTCGGGAGCGGGAATCCACACCGGATGCACTTTTCCGTGTGGCAAGGTGGGGTGAGTCAAGATGGAGTGAAATCAGACGGTCTGAATAACGGGAAACACAGATTGTTGTCGGTGCGTATGACGGGAATGCCCTTGATTTGTATCTAAACGGGACTTCTGTCGGATCGAAGTCTATCTCGGGAGATGTTGAGATGGGAGCGTTGTATCTTGGGGCCGATGCAGTTGGAGCAACAACGCAGCATCTTGAAGGTGAAATTTACCAGTTCCGATTGTACTACACGGCGTTTATTGAGAATGAAGTGAAGATGTTGACGACAGTTGTGGAAGCGGAGGCAGAAGCTGAATGATTCGTTAGTGGTAGTGAGTGCTGGGGGCGAGTGGTCCGCATGATAATGTGGTGTCGAGGATTTCAAGAGTCCGCCATTCGTAATAAGTTGTATGGATCGCGGGGTCATTGTTGAAGAGACCACGGAAATACTGGATGAAGATCCGGATTCCTTTCAAGAAGGTGTCGCAGCAGATGCGGAGGTGATCAAGGACGAAGTTGAGGCGGGAACGTTCAATAATCCCCAAGGGATTATTGGGTTGGAATATGAGTTTTACGCCGTTTCCGATAAAGGGTCGACCTCGCGGGTGGCTCCCGATCGTGAGCCGGATAAAACGATGGGGACGTTGATGCGTGTGCCGCGGAATGTGTTGTCGTATATTGGGTTTGAAAAGGAGCTCGGGTTGCATAATGCCGAAATGAACACGAGTCCGCAGCCGATGAACCCGTATGGATTGAACGCGCAGTACTCGGAAGTGAGTGCGCGGTTGTCGGCGGCGCTACAGAGTTTACAACCAGAAGGGATCCGGTTGGTGAGCGATGGGATGTTCACGATACCTCCTCCGGGTGAGACGGCGAGTTCGTATTTGACTGATAGTGTCGAGGATCAAGGAGTGCGGATTGCGACGAATATGAGTGATTCAGCTCGGTATCATGCGATGGCGAACACGGACACGCCGGCAGGGATGCAGATTGATGCTCCGAACGTTCATTTGGAGGCTGATACGGTCATGCCTGAAAGTCTGATTACGTCAATTCAACCGCATTATCAGGTTCCTCACGCGGATGATTTACCTTCGTATTTTGATTATGCGGTTCGGATCGCCGGTCCACTCCTTGCTCTTGGTGTGAATTCGCCGTTTTTCCCGCCGGATTTGTATGACGCGGATGCTTCCCCGAGACAAATTCTGGATGAGGCGTGGTTAGAACATCGCATTAGCGTTTTTGAAACGTCGTTGAATACGGCAGCGGTTCAAAAGGTGCGGTTCCCGCGGGATTTGTCGTCAACGGAAGAAGCAGTTGATCGGATTGTGGAGGACGAAACATTCGTTCCGCTACCGGTTGAGACGGGAGATCGGTTTGAGGACCGGTTCGCGTATTTCCGTGCGAAGCACGGGACGTATTGGCGGTGGGTTAGACCGGTGTTCGGCGGGTCGACGCGGGCGTCGGCGCATGCACGAATTGAATTTCGCCCGATTGCAGCGCAACCGACCGTGTTAGATTCGGTCTCGTTTCAGGCGGCGTTTGCTGGGTTATTGGAGCGGATGCACGCGGATAATCATCCGGTTCGTGAGTTAGATTGGGAGGACGCGAAGACGAATTTTTATGCGGCGATGAAGCATGGGTTGGAGGCTGAATTGAGTTGGATTACGTCGAGAGGCGAACCAACGATGCAACGTGAACGGATTTTCCAGGATATTTTGGAGACGGCCGCGGATGGATTACGGGCGAGAAATTTCAGTGAAGCAGAGGTTGGGAAGTTTCTTGGGCCGTTGCGGGGTCGCTCGCGGTTAGCGATGACACCGGGTAGGTGGAAGCTAAAAACGGTGGGTGGGTTATTGAATGATGGGGCTGAGTTCTCGGATGCGGTGACGGAAATGCAACGCGAGTATATTAATCGGCAACGTGACTCGTTGTTTACTGGGTCGTTCACTGACTGGATCTCGTAGAAGGTTGGTTTGGGTAAGTCGGTAGTTAGAGTTAGATAACGTCGTCGAAGTCTTTGTGTCCGTGGATATCGACACCGTCGTCGGTGACTTCTGCGAGGAATATCCCGTCTCCACTACCGGTGTCTCGTTCGATGGCGCTGTGTACAGCGTGGGCGGCGATTTGTGAGCCTTCTTCGGTACTGAGGTCCTCTTCGTATTCTTGTTCAAGTACTCCGTAGGCGAGTTGCATGCCGCTCCCGGTTACGGTATAGTTGTCTTGCATTACGCCGCCAGCGACGTCTAGACTGAAGACATGGTGGCCTTCTTTATCGACGCCGCCGAGGATCGGGGAGACGTAGAAGAATGGACCGCCGCGGAGAAAGTTCCCGGCCAATGTTGCAAGGGCGTTAATTGTCATGTCTTTACCGCGTCGGGTTTCGAAGAGGTTCGATTCGATTCGGAGTGATCGGATGAACGATTGGGCGCCACCTACGGATCCGGCCATGGTGATGGCTGCGCGGGGGTGTATTTGTTCGACTTTTTGGACATCTTTGTTCGAGACAAATCGGCCGCCGAGGCTCGCTCGCATGTCGGTGGCGAGAATTACTCCGTCTGCAGTTGTGAGGCCCACGGTCGTGGTTCCGGTTTTATTTATGTTTTCGAGGTCTGCTTCGGTGAGGTTACTGTCAGGTACTTCGCCGAGTTCAGGAGCGTATGGTGATTTATTTGTGTGTTGTTGGGCGAATTGGTTGTGTGTGGGTTCGTTTGGTGGCGATTGCATTATAGTGGATATGCCGTTCTCAGTGCATAAATGCCCAGTGATTGGATCAGTTTAACTGCTACTGATTACGAGAGAATCAGGACGAGTGTGAGCGGAGGAGCGAAGTTATTGATTATTGGTTTGTGCTGCGTTCTCGAGGCGGTTGATGAGTCGATGAATGGGGACGGTGAGACCGCTTTGTTTCGCGAGGATCGCGATGGGGAGGAAGATGATTCCGAGGATGATTGCGAGGTGGTAGAGCAGGATGAGTACGGTGCGGTTGATCGGTTCTATCATTGCAGTCGTGTATCCTCGGGTGAGTTACTTGGGGTATTTAAGTATTTCTTTATTTTTATCATTGTTTATAACTAGCTTTGTTGGCTTGGTGGTATCGCTGTTTGGTGGTTTTGTGATTTAGGCAGGTGGGAGGAGTGGAGTCTAGTTGTGGGGCTCTGTATGGGGGACGATGGGTGTCGGTGATCCTTGTGTGATAGATAAGTTATCTCCATTATCGTTATTACGTGCGCAACTCTAGGGTAGGTTTTGGGTTGTCTCGGGGGTAAATCACAAAGCACGAGAGTCCGCGCACCAATACTAATGGTATGAGTAATTATCTCGTCGTGATGGAGGCGGCTTGGTTGGTCCGCGATGTAGAAAGTGTTGATGACGCGATCGGTGTTGCTATTAGTGAAGCCGGGAAGCGACTGAATGATCAGGGTCTTGAGTATGTAGATGTGGAGGTTGGGCTCGCGAATTG
This sequence comes from uncultured Halobacteriales archaeon, assembly GCA_964542445.1. GTDB lineage: Archaea > Halobacteriota > Halobacteria > Halobacteriales > Hikarchaeaceae > CAZITY01. Next base: position 73,167 of record CAZITY010000003.1, read on the forward strand.
TCCGGCGTGTGGTGAACCGTTTGATGCGGGATTCATAGCGGCGAGTACCTCACTCGTAGGGTTGGTACTTGAGATGAAGGTTTTTAATGCGGAGAGTAATGATCATGCGTCGCGGATTGCGAAAAGTGAGGTTGGTGGGGCGTTACGGGATGTCCCGATAGACATAGTGGAGACGGTTGAGTATGAGGAGGACGAAGAAGTAAAATTCAGTAAGGAGCAAGAAGCAACGTAGTCGGATGGCTGTCTAGGCGACGGGGGTGGTTGGTATGCGCGGTACACTTATGTGATAACCACTGGTTATTACTTATATGGATTTACCGACGCCACAGGATCTCCGCACTCGTCGGACGGATCTCGAGTTAACCCAGAGTGAACTCGCCAAACGAGCCGGGGTTTCTCAGCCGTTGATTGCACGGATTGAGGGTGGTGATGTCGATCCCCGGTTGTCGACGCTTCGGCGAATTGTGAATGCACTAGAAGAAGCTGCAGGAGGTGTCGTTCGTGCGGAGGATTTGATGCACGAGACGGTGATTAGTATTGCGCCTACGGATACGGTTCATGATGCCGTCAAAAAAATGCAACACGAGGGGTATTCTCAGTTACCGGTTATCGAGAACGGGACGCCACTCGGGTCGCTCAGTGAGGGTGACGTTATTCGCGCGCGCGAATCCGATTCTGATGTCGGGGATTTACCGGTTCGAGAAATCATGAGTGAGAGCTTCCCCACGGTGGGACGGAGCGCAACGCTAGATGAAATATCGAATTTACTGGATCACTATAAGGCGGTGTTAGTGACCGCAGAGGGGAATACTGTCGGGATCATTACCGAGGCTGATGTGGCTGCGTATTTATCCTAACCAACCCCGTTTGGACGCCTAGATTCAGTCGAGAGTTACGTCGGGTGTGTGAATGCCGGATCCGTGAGAAACTTCGCCGATTATCTCACCATCAGTAGCCGAAACAAGTGCCTTCGCGTTGGCTTCCGGGATGGTTGCGGCAAATCCCAGGCCCATATTAAATGTCCGATACATTTCGCGGGTCGAAATATTGCCAACTGATTGAATGAATTCAAAGATACGTGGGACGGACGGGGGGTTTGTGATGGTGTACTGATGGTCGCCAAGTCTCGATAGATTTGTCCAACCACCACCGGTTATGTGGGCAGCGCCTGTCACCGGGTGTGTGTGGAGAGGGTCGTGTAAGTCAGTGTAAATGCGAGTTGGACGAAGGAGTTCGTCGCCAATGGTGTGCTCTGTTTCCGGGAATGGATCGGTGTATGCGTAAGATTGCGTGATGGCTTTTCGTGCGAGCGTGAGGCCATTTGAATGAATCCCATTTGAGTCCCACCCTACGATTTTATCACTCGGTGTTGCTGTTCCGTCAAACACAGCGTCCTTTTGCGTTATACCGAGGCAGGCGCCAGCGAGGTCGAATCCCCGGATGACATCTGGCATGACGGCCGTTTCACCTCCAACCAAATTGACTGAAGCCTCTTCTGCCCCGACGGCCAGTCCCTCTCCGATTGCTTCCGTTAATTCGTCGTCAGGTGATTCGATGGCGAGGTAATCAACGAAAGCTACGGGCTTGAACCCCGCGGCAACGAGGTCGTTCACGTTCATCGCGATGCAATCAATCCCGATCGTTGAATACTCATCAATCGCAGCTGCGACTAGGAGTTTCGTTCCGACGCCATCGGTCGTTAACGCGAGATATCGGTCTCCAATGTCGATGAACCCAGCGTACGCGTCAGTATCGATGTCACGGACTGAATTAATAAGCGCGGCAGTTGCTTCCTCACTCGCACCGATATCAACACCGGCCTTTGCGTACGTGAGTTCCTCCTCACCCATGCATAGTCAGCCGAGTGGGGGTCGCAAAAGCCCACCGTTCAACTAATTATCCACCCGATAACTAATCCGACACTCGTCAAAAACACTAGGCCGAACACGATGGGATCCCAGTCGAGAACTTTGTTACCATCGAGCGGTCCGAACGGCAGCATGTTGAACGCTGCAAGGAAGAGATTAATGAGAACGCCAAATTGACCGACTTGCCCGAAGAACCCCGGGAGAAACACTAAGGGGAAAAACAGGACCGCGAGACATAGATTGGTGACGGGCCCGGCGATGGCAATGAGTCCGTTTTCTCGCTCCGTGATGACACCACGGTGATATACCGCGCCTGGTGCTGCGAACAAAAATCCCGCTAGACCAGAGGCAATCGCTAACCCAAGCATCGCGTAATCCGCTTTAAATTCCGCAGACTGCCCGAACCATACAGCTACAATTTTGTGCGCGATTTCATGGAGTAAAAATCCCACTCCGACGGTCAAAAGACTAATCGCGAACGTATTGAAAAGCGGTGTGAGCGAGGTAGTGACGTTCGGCGCGAAGAGAATTGCCGTAACATCACGGTTCAAAAACAACGTGAATGCGACCCCTAACGCCACCCACGCCAGCAATAAATCCTTTACTTCTTGTTGACTGAAGGACACGGCTTCGCGTAAGCCGCGACCGCTCGAGGTCTCGATGGTTAATGGTCGATTCATACTTACTGAAGGAAATTCGTAATAACCCCGACACTATTCTCAGCCCCCTGTATCAGGGCCTCGCCGATTGCGCCGACACTCCCGATTTCAGCCCCGAGCCATGGGATGATAATGATCGGGAAAAGAATTGAGGCAATAAAACTCCCAACATTCGTCATTGCGACGATAGCCATCACACGGAATAATGGGACATCAAGCATTTGTTGGAGTAACTGACGGAGTGGGCTCTCGTCGTCAGATAATATTTCATTCAGTCGACTAATGTCACTCACGTTTACTTGGGTGTAACGTAATTCGACGTACCCGGCGAACCACCCGGGGGCTAACATTGGGTTAATACTCGTTAACCAGGCGACAAGTCCGCCTGTGGTGGCGCTCGACCAATGGGCCCCTGCGAGTTTTGCAAGCGTGAACGCGGCTATCCCGTTGAACAGGAACCACGCGAGAAATAACTTGAGTAACGTGGTGTTCCGGACGCCGGCCATGGCAAGGAGGACGAAGAAGGAAGTAAAGGCAATGGCAATGATGTAACCAAAGATTTTCGCGATTGAGAACCGGCGACCACTGGGGGAGGTTGTTAGCGATTCAAAGTCTGGGAGGTCCCGTGGGTTTTCCAGGAATTGTTGGATACCATCCACGTGTCCGGCTCCTACCACTGCGACCACATCGTCACCTGATTCGGTGAGCGTGAGTAATTTATGCGCGATGTACGCATCGCGTTCGTCGATCAGTGCTTCAGCACCTCCGGGACTAAACCGACGCAGTTCTTCGATCATTGCCCGGACAACGTCAGTATCCGTTATTTCGTCTAGTTGGATTTCTGTTTGTGTTCGCCCGATTCCTATCATCCCGAGAAAGAGATGGAATACGAGTTTGAGTTTCTCGATAAACGATAACCGATGCCAGAATCGCCGGATAGTCGTCTGGATGTCCCGGTCGACAAGGGCGAGGGTGCTTCCGTGTGTCTCGGCGGCATCAATGGCGGCTTTCATGTCGGCTCCCGGCGTGATATCGAATTTTTTGCCGAGGCGCATCTGGACATACGAAAGTAACCAATATGCGAGGAATTGAAAGATGGTGTTTCCTTGCAGTAAATCAGCCGGTTGGATATCGTCGGGTTGGTCGCCGATGAGTTGTCGGTAGCGAGCTTCGTCTAGTTCGACTGCCACGACGTCAGGACGGACGTCATTGATGGTTTGCGTGACTTCTTCGACGCTGTCCGGTGAAATATGGGCCGTCCCAACTAACCACACTCGCCCTGGTTCTGTTGGGGAGGCCTCACTCATTGCCCGCAGGTAATTGGCTTATGGCTTTACGCTTATCGTCCTACGCATCCACTGCGAATAACGAACACAGCGGTATTGTTTCCAGAAATGGTGTTAGTATTTTGGTGAATCTGGTGTGGTCTGACATCTGATTCCACTCAGTTGTACAGTTGTTATAACCCTTGATTCAAATCAGGGTCCGGAATAAATATTTCACGCACGCCTACGCCCGAATCAGCGAGTAGTGCGAATTATAAGCGCTGACTCTTATGAATCGCTATGTCGACTGTACCGCAACCAAGACTTTCCTTATCTCAGCGCCCGACACCGATTTCGTATCTCAGTAGGTTATCAGACCGGTACGAATGTGAGTTGTACATCAAGCGGGACGATATGACTGCCGGCATCGAACAAGGAAACAAAATCAGGAAACTGGAGTACCTACTTGCAGATGCTAAAGAACGCAATGCAGATGCTGTAATAACTACAGGGGGATTGCAATCAAATCATTGTCGTGCTACAGCTGTCGCCGCCCGACAACTCGGTATGAAACCATATCTCTTGCTTCGAGGAACGAAACCACCGGTGTTCGATGGGAACCTATTAATAGACGAAATTGTTGGTGCCGAAATTGAATATATCTCGCCAGAAGTCTATAATAAGCGGCTTGACGATAAATTCCAACAAGCTGTTGAAAATCTCGAAAGCAAGGGGCACTCACCGTATGTGATTCCTTCTGGTGGATCGAATCCCATGGGGACGCTGGCCTATACCAATGCGTTTGAAGAAATCGAAGCATACCTTGATCGGAACCCTTCCGTGGCATTTGATTCAATGTATGTAGCGACGGGGTCGGGTGGAACGCAAGCTGGTTTGATTGCCGGCGCGTGTTTATTTGACTCGCAGACGCAGATTATCGGGGTTCGCGTTTCGAATGAATCCGAGGCCGAATTAACCGCGATAATCACAGAGAATGTGTTGGGTGCTGCCGAACAAATCAGTGGTTTTTCACCTGATAAAGCCGATATCAGGGATCGGATTCAATTTGTTGATTACGTGGGACCAGGGTACGCAGAACCGTCGGAGGCGGATTTACGACTGTTACGGGAGGCCGGAAGGACAGAGGGAATTGTACTCGATACTTGTTACACTGCAAAGGGGTTTCGTGCCGTAGTAGAACACACTCAGCAGGACGAGACTGCATTATTTATCCATACAGGTGGGTCGTATGGATTGTTCTCACACCGCGACGAATTAACTACGTTCTTATCATAGCGTATCCCCGGTACTCAGTCAGGAAAGGTGGCTTTTTGTCAGTGTGTTTGTAACCCTAACCTAATGTTCCAAAATTTACTCGATGAAATTGATCTTCTTCAGCGACATTTCCTAGTGTTACAATACGTCCGAGAATTTGAGCCGATCGGGATCGTTAAACTTTCAAAGAAAACCGGGTATTCAAAATATCAAGTCCGAAATTCATTGTCGTCTCTTGAGGAAAACGGTGTGATTGAACCAACGCAGAATGGGGCGGTAACTACCGATAAAACTGAAACGTTCATCGCTACGCAATCTTCGCAACTCACTGATTTGCTTGACCGTGTCAATGCCTTAGCTGATGAGCAGCAGCAACAAGTGACAGCAAAATAATACTGCTAGTACTTTTGATAGACGGTTGATCTAGGGTGTGTTGGCCTGCGATGCGGGTTTCTATTCGCTTTCAGCGAGGATGTGAGCTGGTACTGGTTCCGTACTCATCGTGAGAAGGGTATACACCACGAATAACCCCAGCGCGACCCCACCCACTGCACACACCAAATACTCTGCTTGATATCCGATGGTTGCAGCGAAGGGCAACGCGACAATTGGGCCGAGTGTCGCCCCTAGATCACCAAACACGTTGTAGACGCCGCCGAGTTTCCCGACATCGGCAGCGGGACTGATATCGCCAAGGAACGCGAGTAACGGGGGATTCGTTCCGCCAACGCCAATCCCAATGAGTGCAACCGCGATGAGCGTCGATTCAAGGGTCGGAATTAAACCAAGGAGAGCAAACCCTGCTGCGAACACAGCGAGTGCTGGGAGCGTAACCAGCACGCGGTTGTCGAGCCGATCAGATAGATTCCCTGAAATAACGGTTGTGACACTTGCGGATAACACGCTTACTCCCATGACGATTCCACTAATCCCGATCGCCGAAATGCCCCCGAATCCAATACCGAACGCCTCAGCGTATAACACGATCGTGGACAATAATACGCCGCCGAAAAAGAATCGGACAGTGAAATTCACTGAACCGACCATTAAAATCCGGATGTCATTTCTGACGATCCCCGGAAGCTCACTCATTTTCGCGGGGGTTTGGATCGTTGATGACACATCTGGGAGGACCACTGCAGCAACCACCGCGGCCACTAGCCCGGACATCCCTGCCGTACCGAATGCGACTTCGTAACTATAGACATCCGTGAGTAATCCCCCGAGAATCAGACCCGTTGGGAATCCAAGGCTTTGACCGCCGCGGAAATACCCGATCCATTTGCCGCGAGTATCGGTTGTAGTAACGTGAATTACGATGGAGAACGCGCCGACAAACACGAACGCGGATCCCAATCCCCAAATAACCCGTGCCAATATAAATATCCCCGCCGACCCCAGGATGGGTATATAGTCGGGGTATAATCCTACGATGTACCCAAAGGGAGCTAATCCTTGGAGAATAAACCCAATGATCATTGGTTTCCTCGTCCCGATTTTATCGATTATCTGACCCGCGGGTGTATTGATGAGGAGTCGAGTGAATCGGTTCGTTGAGAGGATAACTCCAACGAGTAACGGAGAAATCCCGAGGACAGTTCCGAGTGTCGGGAGCGTCGGAAAGGCAACACCGCCGCCGACCCCCCCAAAGAACACCCCTAGAATTAGACTACCGACGATAGTTGGGACATGATACGCCGGTTGTTTATCGTCACTCATTCCCTGATATTTCTCCTACTGATGCGGTGATTGTGTCCCATTATACATGATAAGAATCAATCTGTCGTTTGCGGCGACCAATTCATTACTCCAACTCTGATTTACCGAAACGCAATAGAGGTTACTACTTAGGTATTTTTTATCCTCCGTCACCGACGAATCGACCGACTTTTTGCCCAATGATCGACGGACTCCAGATTACCCCGGCGTCTAGTTATGCTAAGTGTTCGCGGGCGATGGCTTCTGGATCAGTGTTTCCGTTATGGCCGAGTGTCTCCAAGACAGCGCCTAATTCTCGAACCGTTCTCAGAACATCTTTCTCAGAAATCGCACCCATCGTCCCAATCCTAATTACATCTTCTGTGACCGGACCAATTCCTGTTTTAATAATAACGCCGCGCTCTTCTAATCCAGAAACAATCTCATTCGCGGTGAGATCATCCGGTACATTCGACACCACCACTCCGTTAGTGAACGAACTTTCTTCGTTGACTGACGGAAACGGTTCCAACCCAAGCGCACCTAATCCTTCGCGGATCGCCGCCGCAAATCGAGCGTGTCTTGCAATTGAAGCGTCCAACCCTTGTGATGCAATTTGTGTTAATCCTTCTCTGAGTGCCTGATACAACGGCACGCTACACGTGGTCGGTGTTTGACAATCACTTGCTCGATCTAAATGCGACGCCAAATTTAAATAATACGACGACACGTCGTTCTTTATTGCTCGTTCTGCCTGATCACTCACTGTTATTGCGCTCAACCCGGGCGGTGCACCAATGGCTTTCTGCGACGCCGTCACGCCAAGATCGACACCCCAATTATCGACCTGCACTGGTTCGCATCCGACGCTCGTTATGCAATCGACCACAAACAGTGCGCCAGAATCTCTAACGATTTCGCTAACGGCTTCAACGGGATTAACCAGCCCCACGGAGGTTTCGGCGTGCACCATCGTCACAACATCGACCGATTCATCGATTACCGACTCAACTCGCGACAAGCCAAAGGGTTCCCCCCATCCCATACTCACGGAATGGACATTCGACGTAAATCCACGCGTTATCTCATCGAATCGCTCACCAAATGATCCGTTATGAAGACAGACAGCGGTATCATTCGGCCCAACAACATTACTCACAGCCATTTCCATCGATGCCGTTCCGCTCCCGCTTACGATCACCACATCGTTCGCTGTTCCAAAGAACTCCTGGAGTAACTCCTGGCATTCTTTAAAAATTCCTTTGAACTCATTCCCGCGGTGGTTGATCATTTTTTTCGCGAGCGCTGAACGCATTTGTTCGCTTGTCGGGACCGGTCCGGGAATCATCAGTAGTGGCGGTTCAGTCATATACTGGTAGTTTTCAGCCAACCAAATTAACCCCATCAATTCGCTATCCTGTTGTGAACGCTCCGCACAATTGTTTTTCCTTGAATATTGGGCTTAGTAGACGCTATCTGATTCCAATACTACTTTGGTACCTCCTGAATCACCATAGCCATGGATCTAAATCTCAAGAACAACGTAGCGCTCACAACTGCCTCCAGTAGTGGCCTTGGAAAAGCGTCTGCCAAAGCACTTGCCCGTGAAGGTGCCAATGTCGTCATTAATGGCCGGTCAGCAGATCGGGTTGAAGAAGCAAAATCGGAAATCCTCGAAGCCGCAACAGGTGAGGTTATTGGGTTCCCCGGTGATATTACAGATCCAGACGCTATTTCGGGACTCGTGGAAACTACGGTCGATGAATTCGGCGGTATTGACCATCTAGTTATATCTTCAGGTGGGCCGCCACGCTATCGATTTCCAGAAACCACGGATCAGGATTGGTATGATGCATATGACCTCCTCGTCATGAGTGTTGTCCGTACGGTACGTGAATCCCAAAAATACCTGGAAGCTGACGGTGGTGGCTCGATTGTGAATATCACTTCTCGGTCGGTGAAAGAAGCCTCACCAACGAATGTATTATCGAGTTCGATTCGGCTCGCCGTCATTGGGTTAGAAAAAGTTTTATCTAAAGAATTGGGACCGGAGGTTCGTGCCAATGCGGTTCTCCCAGGATCTATCGATACTCCGCGAGTAGAAGCCGGGATTCAATCGCAAATCGAAGCGGGAATTGTCGATTCCATGAAGGAAGGAAAAGCATCGCGGGCGGAGAGCATTCCTATTGGTCGAATCGGACAACCGATGGAACTCGGTGACATGGTGGCGTTCCTCTGCTCAGAACGAGCGGCCTATATAAATGGTGAAACGCTGCTCATCGACGGTGGGTCTTCGAGTTCGACGCTCTAACCCGAAATTTTACGGCTTCCCCGGGCTATTTGAGCTTCTGACTAGTAGTTATTTAGGGTCGGTTGTGTACTCTGTTACCATGGTAATCATTGCGGCGGTTGATCGATCGGCTCGATCAGAGTCAGTAGTTGTGCAAGCGGAGATCCTTTCGAACGCTTTTGACGCTCCCATTCACGCGATTCACGTGCTTACTCCCCGGGAGTTCAGGGAAATTGAGGAAGATAGCTATCAAGATACTCGCCAAACGATTCCGATGGATAAGATCCGTGACTTTGCTGAGGGCGTTGCTGTAAACGCATTGGATGCTGCGGGGGTAAACGGGACCGGTGTTGGGTTAATTGGGCGTGCTTCGAATGAAATCATTTCGTATGCGACTGAAGTAAACGCGATGTATCTTGTCGTGGGACCTCGTCAACGTTCTCCCGCTGGGAAAGCATTGTTCGGAAGTGTTGCCCAATCGTTATTATTAGAAGCTGATATCCCAGTTGTTTCGGTACCAGCTGAACGATCATGACCGATATTTTGATTCGAAATGCACATTTACGAGGCTTTGGTGGGTGTCCCAAATCCTACTCACTCTAGCAAGCATCCGGACATGCCACACGGTATTATTTGGGTTTCGTCACTGTCTCACACCCCTTGATACGTCGTGTATCTATAATTAATTGCGTCGCCTTGGAAGGAGGATGCGTTGATTTACCGTCTGTTGATACACCAAGATTCTAATAGATATCATTCCTTGTGCCTAGGACGAGAAGAATAATCATGAGGATCAGGCCGCAACCCACATTCATTCTGTCATGAGTGTGAAAATGAATCGGAATCAAGTGTTCTTACTGCTCCTGATTAGTGTTTTATTACTTCTCACGTTTGTCGTGATTCTTCCGTTCGTAGAATATGTGATTGCCGCAGCGATACTTGCATATTTGTTGTATCCCATACATTTACGGATGCGACGACGGGTCGGATCACGGGTCTCTGCGATTCTCTTATTGGTCGGGTCGCTCATTGCGCTTATTCTCCCGGTGGCGTATATTTCCTGGGTGTTCATGCAGAACCTCCGCCAAATATCGCAGGGGGAGACTGGACTTGATGTGGTGGCAATCGAATCTCGATTATCAGAGTTAGCAGGGGTCGAAATCAATGTTTCGACTGCCTTAACAAACATGGCGCAGCAAATTGTCGTCATATTATTCGGTGGAACAGGCGAAATTGTGGCGGGAACCTTTAAAGCCACTCTTGGTATTGCTCTGTCTGTGTTTCTTGTGTATTATATGTTACTTGAAGGCCCAGCGTTCGTCGAATGGCTCCGCCAACTCATCCCCCTCTCGGACCGGGTAACGACTGAGTTATTCGAACAGATTGATGCAACAACGTGGGGGGTAGTGATTGCCGAGATTTCCGTGGCCGTTGCTCAAGCGATCCTCGGCGGTATCGCGTTATGGTTCGTTGGTATCCCGAATGTTGTGTTCTGGACCTTCGTGATGGCGGTCTTTGCATTACTCCCGATCGTTGGAGCATTTATGGTGTGGGGCCCGGCGGCACTGTATCTGTTACTTCTCGATCAGGTGGCTCCCGGGCTGTTCTTGTTTGTCTGGGGATTAACAGTGGTGAGTTTCTTTGATAACTACGCGAGACCAATCGTAATCGATACCCGTGCCCACATTAATCCGGCCGTTATTCTCGTGGGGGTACTGGGCGGAATTTATGCGATTGGGTTTACTGGATTGTTTGTCGGCCCAGTGCTCATTGGGGTGCTCGTGTCGACTCTAGAGATCTTCCGGACTGAATTCGATACGGTATAACCCATGTCCCTTCAGTTTGATGGTTATCACCCAATTAATTGGTGCTACTGTGGGCGGCGTTCAGTATAACTAGTAGTTTATGGTGTCGATCATGATAGGAGAGGTATGTATCAGGATGCGGTCGATAACGACCGGCTTTTCGAGCGGTTAGATGAACTCGCAACCATTGGAGGGACAGCTAACGGGGGCGTTACGCGTCCCGCGTATTCGCAAGCGGAGGCAGACGCGATTGCGTACATAGAGGACGTATTACCGACGGGGTATTCGACGTACTTTGATGCGGTCGGGAATTTTTACGCTACGGCCGATCCGTCTGCCGATGAATCCTTTTTGCTTGGTAGTCACCTTGATTCCGTCTATAATGGCGGTCCACTCGATGGAGCGCTTGGCGTTATTGTCGCGCTAGAAGCGATCGAAATTGCGGAGATACTAGATAAGCCTTACTCGGTTCCACCGACCTTAATTGTGTTCCGAGGCGAAGAATCAGCGCGGTTTGGTCGGGGGACAATCGGCAGTCGAGCGGCTACGGGGAAACTCACAGAGGGGGATCTCGATGCGACCGATAACAATGGGGTTTCGCTCCGTGAGGCTATGAGCACGGCCGGGTTCGAACCACCGACACCAGGATCCAAAATACTCGATCCCTCCGAGATCCATGCCTACGTCGAGACGCACATCGAGCAAGGTCCGGTGTTGGAATCCTCCGGGAATCGACTGGGGATCGTGACCCACATCCGCGCTCCGGTTCGATATACCGTGGAAATAACCGGTGAGTACGATCATTCAGGGGCAACCCCGATGGGGACTCGTCGAGACGCTATCGCTTGTGCGAGTGACATCGTGACTGCGGTGGAATCTCTCGGGGTAAAAGCAGCTGCTGACGGTAATATCGTGGCGACAGTAACCGAGTTTGATGCGCGTGATACGGCCTCGAATAAGATCTGTGGCCGGGTTTCTCTAACCATTGATCTCCGAAGTATCGATCAATCGTATCGTGATCAGATTGAGGAAAAAATGGTTGAGACGATCCGGTCCATAGCGGCGGACCGGGATATCGATGTGGAGTTAGAGCCGTATTATCGCCAGGAGCCAGTTTCCCTCGCGGATACGGTTATTGATGCGCTTGTACGCCACGCTGACGCGATTAACACTACTTACGAGCAGTTACCGAGTGGTGGGGGTCACGATGGTCGGCATTTACAGTCGGTGGGGATTCCATCCGGTATGTTGTTCGTTCCGAGTATTAATGGCGTGAGTCATTCTCCAGATGAAGAGACCATCCCAGAAGCGGTTGTTGATGCGGCAGCGGTGTTCGCCCGAGCGATCACTAACGGATTATAAAACTCGGGTATTCCGTCATAGTATTGATACTGGGCAGTTACTCTGGAGTACCGAACTGTTCTCGTAGCATGCTTGATCCAAACCTTTATGATGATCTCCTGCTACTCCCTGTGGTATGCTACCGGACCGCCCAACACTATTAACAAGCATACTGGTGGTTGGCCGATGAGTGAAATGGAATACAAGGGCATCTACGAAAAACTCGGGATGAACCGGATTATTAACGCGAATTTTCCCTCAACGCTGCTCGGCGGTTCTCGGTTACCGGCGGAGGTGATGGAGGCGGTGAATGAAGCGAATGACCATTTTGGATGGATGTGGGAATTAGAAGAACAAGCTGGAGAAATCATCGCGGACATCACCGGGGGAGAAATGGCACATGTAACTACAGGTACATTTGGTGGTCTAGTCCTGAGTGCGGCGGCCTGCATGACTGGTACTGATCGCCAAGCGATGGCTACACTCCCAGCCGGAACGGATGAGTTAGCCAATGAATTCATTATTCAGCGATGTTTGCGGCGGTTGAAATACGATCGGGCGATTGAGGTTCCTGGTGGTGAATACGTTCAGGTTGGTGATCGGGAAGGCTGTACGCCCGGAGATATTGAGGCAGCGATTGGGGAACAGACGGCTGGGATCCATTATCTTGCGCCAGGTCCTGGGTCGTGGCCCGGCCCGGAATACGTGAAGGGAACAGAACCGGGGTATGAGCACGCGCCAAATGCGGTTCCCATTGAGGAAGTTATCGAGATCGCGAATGCCCACGATGTGCCAATTATTGTGGATGCCGCTGGTCAGAGTTATCCGCTCGAAGGCTTCTCTCGGTATCTCGATATGGGAGCGGATCTCGTGTGTTACTCCGGGAAATATTTCGAGGGTCCGAATGCATCAGGGTTCATCACGGGCCGAGAGGATCTGGTCACAGCAGCGTTTCATAACAATTTCATTGGGTGTGACTCGTACAAACGAAAACAACCCAGTGTTGTGGACTATTTGCCGGATGACGAATTCACAGAACACAATCAGCCCGTGAACCCCCAAGGCCCGAATAAAACATATGGCGTTGGGCGGGGTTATAAGCTCGATCGATTCGATATTATTGCGGTGGTGGTTGCGCTGCAGCGGTGGGTGGATTTGGATCATGAAGCTGTGCGCATTGAGCCCGCGAAAGAGCGGGGGAACTACATTCGTCGGCAACTGCGAGATATTCCTGGTGTCGAGATGGATGTGGGCGAAGAAAGCTATCATGTCGTCCCGGTAACGATCCAGTTCCCAGGGAGAGCCGCGGGGTTCGCAGACATGCTCGAACAGAAATTACTGTATGAAAAACCCATCATATGGCCGCGCTCAATCGGGGTTTCCGAGACACAGGACCCCGAAATGCAGTTGAATATGCTCTGGTTACGGGATGGAGAAGAGCAACTAATCGCCGATCGGCTCAAGAACATTATATCCGAATAACAGCAACGATATTCTAGAACAAGTACAGTTGGATCTCGAGTATTATTGTCGGATACCAGTTTGTTCGTAGGCGAACCGTTTTACCGCATCCGATCAACCGGAATCGTATGAGCACGTGGGCCCGGCGTATTGCATACTACCTCTCCGTGCTCGGCGTTGTCATGCTCGGTTACGCAATTGTCTATCATTACAGTATGGTCACGTTTGAGGGTGAATCCGTCACGTTCCTTCACTCGCTCCAAGTTGTCGTAGAGACGTTCACAACAACCGGATCCTGAAATGAACTTCCTAGTCATTGTCATGGATCTCACCGGGGTCTTCTTGATCTTTCTCGCGCTTCCTGTCTTAGTGTTTCCGTTGCTCCAAGATGCTCTTTCGACGACCGTCCCAACATCCGTCACCGATGATCTTTCAGATCATGTCATTATCTGTACCCATTCACCGCGGGCGGAAACGCTTATCTCAGAACTCGATTCGTGGGATGTGGATCATGTCATTGTGGAACCAAATCGTGAGATAGCTACCGATCTTTATGAACAAGGGCATGTCGTTATTCATGAAAAACCGGATTCAGTGGCTGGTCTCGAAGCAGCCCGCTTGCCGGCAGCACGCGCAATCGTGGCTGATGTATCCGACACTATTGATGCGAGTATAGTGCTGACAGCAAAGGAAGTCGCTGAAGATATTCGGGTAATCAGCGTCGTTGAAGAACCGGAGCGAGCGAAGTATCATGAACTCGCCGGTGCAGATGTGGTCCTGTCACCGCGTGGGCTCCTTGGGGAAAGCCTAGCTACCAAGGTCACTACTGCTGTTTCGACTGATCTCGGTGAAGCAATAGAGGTTGGAGAGGATTTCGATATTGTAGAACTCTCAATCCATCGAGGAAGTGAACTTGTCGGTAAGGCACTGTCGGAGATTGGGCTCAGGGAACGCGCAGGTGTCAACGTAATTGGGGTGTGGTTCAATGGTGAATTTCAGACACCTCCTTCCCCAGATGCCGAGCTGGAGAGTGGAACGGTTTTGCTCGTAACGGGCCAAGAGGACCAACTCGAACGGTTAAAGGAGTTGACGCTCTCCGATGTCAGACGCCCCGCTCGTGGTGATACGATCGTTGTTGGGTATGGTGAGGTTGGTCGGACAGTCACTGAAGCTCTCGACGACGAGGGAATTTCATATACGGTTGTTGATCACCGTGAGATGGACGGTGTTGATGTAGTTGGCGATGCCATTGATCCTGAAGTCCTTCGGACGGCAGGGATAATTGAGGCGCAAACGATTGTTCTTGCTATTCCGGACGATACGGCTGCTGAGTTCACGACGCTTGTTGTCCGTGACCTCAATCCATCGGTGGAGATTGTGGCTCGAGCGGAGGGAACAGAGGCGGTGCAGAAGATGTATCGGGCAGGCGCGGATTACGTTCTCTCATTAGCGACCGTCACTGGTCGGATGACGGCGTCAGCGGTACTGGAAGATGAGGATGTTATATCGCTCGATACCCAGGTAGAAGTGATCCGGACACAGGCTCCCGGTCTCGCCGGTCAGACCCCGCAGGGGGCGCAAATCCGTGCACGAACTGGTTGTACCGTCGTCGCCGTCGAACGAGCGGGCAGGGTAATTATTGATGTTGGCCCTGACTTTCGGTTTGATGAGGACGATGAGCTCATTATTGCGGGGACTGATGAGGGGACGAATCGATTCACCGAACTTCTCGGTTGAGTTGTCCTAGGGGCTTGTACGGGTTCGTATGGAATGCGGTGGATACCGACTACTATGTACGATTCGACTCTATCTGTCTGTGTATGGACGAGGAATATATTCGAGAGGCCATTTCGTTAGCGCAAGAGGCAGTGGCGGACGGGAATACGCCGTTTGGATCGTTGCTTGTTATTGATGATGATATCGTGAAGCGGTCGAAAAATACCACGCGGACTGATAATGATATCACTGCCCATCCGGAACTTAAACTCGCTCGATGGGCTGCCCGTGAACTACCTGTGGCTGACCGGTCGGCGTGTACGATGTATACGAGTACAGAACCCTGTGAAATGTGTGCCACGGCGATACATCGGGCCGGGCTGCGCCGCGTTGTGTACAGCGTCGCTAGTGCATCCCTGGCGGATGTCAGGGGGGATCCACATACTGGAATCACGTGCGAGGAAATCATTGAACGAAACGGTGGGACTACGATCGTGGACGGCCCGATCTTAGAATCAGAAGGACTTCAGGTGCATGAGGAATTTTATTAACCGGTTATCATGTGCTGAAGCTAGCTGCTATCGTCTGGCCATTGACTTTTTGACGAACTATACTTTTCGTCCTCCCATGGAGTAGGTGTAGGGGCATTGAGGCGTTACTTGGGGCTCTACGAGAATCACAAACCGACAAATGCGGATAACACTGATCACTCAAGCTTCCGCATTCTCATCGAACCCGGAGCACAATGACTCGAAGTAATATATCCTGGTGGAGTTTCGCTTATACCGTTGGTAAAAACTCCCCTAGCTGGATGTCAGTGGAATTCAGTCCAGTGGTACCCACTAATCGTTGATCGAAGCGGTAGCACATTCGAGGTAGTCTTTTTTAACGTAAGTAGTGTTGTAATCCGACTCGATATTTTCGAAATTGGGAATGATCGGTATCCCGGTGTCAGAGGCGGTTGGTAGAGATCGGGTTCGGTCAGAGGATTGGGGTTGGTTATTTTGGCCTGTGTAGCTAGGAGGCATGCCAATTGTTATCGCGTTTGATGGGTCGCTGCTCTCTAAATTAGCACTCGTTAAGGCCAAAAACCTCGCTGAGGGTGTTGATACGAAACTGATTGTGGTATCGGTTGTGCCCGATGATGCTGACTATGTGGCTGCATGTGGGTGGAATTTGGAGGGTGATGAGTTTCATCCTGACAAGGTATTGCGGCATCTCCATGAAGAGGTTGTAGAGTTAGCTCCGGCGAGTGAATCCCGGAGGATAATAACTCTCAGTAGTGATCCCAACGAAATTGCTGATGCAATCCATGAAACCGCGATAAAGAATGAAGCAGATATAGTTGTGTTTGGAAGGGAGAACGCTGGGCAGATCACCCAATCAGTCATCGGAGATCCCTCAAAAAGTAAGGTTCGCCGTCCATCACCTCATTTTTATACGGGTATTGCATTGGGTATGCAGCAAGATTCCCGATGATGGGCTTATGCGTTGTTAACGGTTCCATGGGTGGGAACCCAATACTGATGCTGCGTCCGAGTGTAGACGTACGGGTATGCTTAAAGATCCGATCGAGGAGGCACTGAACGATCAAATCAACGCCGAACTTTATTCAGAGTACGTCTACCTCTCGATGGCCGCCTATTACGAGGAGGAAGGTCTGCCCGGGTTCGCAGCCTGGATGCGGGCTCAGGCCGACGAGGAGCACGCTCACGCGATGCGGTTGTATGACTACATCATCGAGCGTGACGGACGGGTTACCTTGGATCCGATTGATGGTCCGCCGACGGAGTGGTCCAGCCCGGCCGATGCTTTCGAGGCAGCTTACGAACACGAGGTCGAGATTTCCGGGCTGATCGACGATCTGGTTGCCCTTGCCCGTGAAGAGAACGATAACGCGACTGAGAATATGCTCCAGTGGTTCGTTGCAGAGCAGGTCGAAGAGGAGGCGACGGCAC
>CAZITY010000004.1:0-3635 GCA_964542445.1 uncultured Halobacteriales archaeon
TCAGAGTGTTGTTGACTCATTATTGTAATCTCCTGTTTTTCGCTAAATAAAACGCGGGGACCGCCATCCCCAACGCGAGCATCAAGAATCCAACTTCGGCGGGGAGCCATTGAATGTACCAGGCGATCCCGGCGGTGCCGCTGACGGTCATGGCAGTGGCTACTGCATTGACCTGACTGGCTAATCCGGCAATCAGTAATATAACGATTGTAGCGATTGCTGTTTTGTGGGTTTGACTAATCGGGACACCTAATTGCCCCCTTGCGCCCACGAGGATTTTCCCACTGAATTGTTCACCGTTCCGGGTTAATTCCCAATCGACTACCCATACCTTGTTCGCTTCCGCTGACGTTAGGGGTTGCTCGAACACCACTGTCCCCGGATTATCATACGAAACATTTTCTAAGCCTCTGAGGATATTACTCTGGTTGTTGCGTTCGTAGACCGTAAACTCAAGGTCAAACGTCAATTGATCCGGATCTTGGAATTTAATCACTAAGAACGGCGGATCAATCGCCTCGTCATTGGCACCGATTATTGAAGCGTTGATCTGAAACCCACTATCAACATCGCTAAAGTCCTGGTCAGTACCCCGAATCGGAATCGTGATCGTTGTGTCGGAGAGGTTGGTGTCGGCTTGGAAAAATCCTTTCTCACGGATCTCGCCGCGATCAGCGTGTAAGAGTGTGAGGCGGTAGGATTCGGTTGCATTGACGGTCAGCGTGACGTTGTTTTGCGTACCGAATATATCGCCGGTGACAAGTTGGTATTCGCCATTGACGGGTTGGGATAAGAATAAATACGTATCGCTCGGATCCCATTGCCCAGTTTGGTCGTCCAGCTCGAACGATTGATTATAGTATGTCGAATCGGCGGCGTTGAAGTCGGTTGAGTTGACGAGTGCGATTTGCCAGAGGTTCCCGATTTGACTACTATCAATAATCAGTGTGCGTTCAAGGTAGGATTGCCCACTAATGCTGTTAATTTGGAGTCTGTAATCTTCGCGTGGGACATCGTTAACGTCGAGCTGGCCACTGGATGTAAACCGCACGCTGTTGAAGTCGGATTCTAATGATTGCAGGTTGACTTGAAGTTCTGCATTTGTTATTATGGAGTCATCCGAGGCGTCGACAAAGGTGAGGTTGCCGGGCGTCACAAAAGTATAATTCGCGCTGTGAAAACTCCCTCTATCGGTGGTAGTGTTGACGAACCATGTTTGCGTGCCGTTGTTCCAACTTATTGGGGATTGAAAGTCATGCGTGACGGTCGTACCGCCCTCGGTGTTCCAGGTTATGCTGTTGAATTGTTCGTATTGGCCGGTTTGGTCGTTGTACCACATGAACCGGCTTGTTACCTGGGTGTCTTGTCCGGGGGGTTCGCGGGTTTGAATACTAATATTGAATGCGTTGGTGGTTCGGTCTCTTGTATACGTGAATCCCCTGGGCTAGCGTTCTGATAGGCCGTTGGCACCGGTTGGAGGATTTGTTGACCGACATCGGTGGTTGTTCCAGAGTGGGTTATGTTGTCGATCGCTTGGTAGTACGCCACCGTATCGTACACAAGTTCATAGTCATCGTTTGGGACATGGAGAGACCAGTTCCCGCTGGCGTTACTTTGGGTCGTGGCAACTTCGGTTAATGTGCCGCCGGTGGTATTGTAGGCGGTGACGTTGACGTTCGCTAGTGGGTCGTCGTTGGGGTCGGTGACGTAGCCTTCTAATCCACCCTGGCCTTCGATACTGAAGTCATCAATATATAGGCGGTTGTCAACGTCGTTCGAGACATAGAACTCCGTTTCGTTGTAGCCCGGAACGTCAAGGCTGGTTTGCATATCAATATCCGTTTTCGTGCCGCTGTCACTCGGGCTGTCCCAAGTAACATCGAACTCGTTATTGGTAAAATCGAAATTAAATACCGTCACATCAACCCACTCGCCTTTCTGGGTGCCGGTCGTAATTGTAATTCCGTCCGAATTTAGATCCCCGTTATTTACGTCGATATCAAACAACCCAATGCCGTCGTCTGTCGCCCTAAATGTTAGCCCGAAGGCTTCCGTTTCGGGGTTCGTCGGTTGATAGAACGAAAAACTCGCATTCGCGGTTGTATTGGCGGATGGTTGGTACGCCGGGCGGAAATTCTTCGCACCGAAATTACTGTCTTGATTCTCGATGAAAAATGATTGCGAGCCGGTGTTTGCCCGATCGGTCGTGACGTTATACAGCACTTCTTTCTGGCTAGATGAAAATTCGGTTTCCCAGTCTTCAGGAAGCCCAGTATCGGCGGGTTCATCCTCGAACCCATCCGAGAACCCATCGCTGTGTGTCGCTGATACCGGGGCGGCGGTCACTACGAGAATACACAATAGTAGCGTAATGATACTCGTAGTGATCCGGCGCATACCACCAATTAGCCCGTGAATCTCCTAATAAACTCAAGTTAGGGAAAATCGCATTACTGCGACTCCAAAACAGATCAACATAGGGCAAACGACCACAGATATTATCCACTTACTCTGTCGAAAACATATAGATAAATTTCTCGTAAACGAGGATGATACCGGATATGGTAAAACACCGCCACTAAGAGAGGGAACGTCAATAAAACGGCTAATAATAAAAATAAGGTTGATGACTGAACAAACGAGAGAACATACAACCCGATAACGATCAAAACAAATAGACTCGTTCGTCCTACTGTGTTTTGACTATTAATCTTATTTATAAAATCATTTTTTACCCGTTGTATATCGCTTGCCAATAATTGACCAATTCCTCCATCCGCCCATACTGATTCATCTTTTTTCTTCCAAAGATCCCCCAAGCCTGGTATTGGCTCTCGTTCTATTTTTTCGCCTTCGAGTTTAAATAAGCGATATTTCAGTCCTCTGGGTTGAATATCTAAGCCTTCCGCTAATTCCTCGGGGGTGTAAGCATTTCTCTCGATATGATCCATTTCATCAAACCGATCAATGATTTGTTTGTTTTTAACCTTCTTCAAATGCTCGCCGCGAGGCATACTACTTGTTATGTAAGTACTGGTAAAATACTACCGAACCAAAATAATTTTGATAATAGAAGGCTTCTCTATTTTGTTTTTTACGTAATATAGGTTAAGTGGGTAGATAGTATAACCATTAATCAACGTGTTAGGACCGCCGGGGGATGAACCCCGACGAATTAGAGGAGGTACCTAATTCTTGGACGGGGCGACTCATTAAACCCTGAGTTACGGAAAACAATGGGTGTGGACGGTTCCTAGCGCGTCAAATGAGGCCTAAGTCATGGACAACACTACGAACCGTCCACAATCAACGGACGAACAGACAGGTAAAGAAAGCATCGAACGGATAAGTAAATCCGCAACCAACGGACTGGCCGGGAAAATCAACTCAGCAAAATTCCACGCCCCGGAAGACGCGATCACAATTCAAATAATCACAGTAGCACAGCAAGCGTTTGATCGAGGCGTTCACGTCACGGAAATCTGGAATAAGGAGGGGTTGAAATGACCCCTGACCGGGAATGCGCAAGTTGTAGTGATACATCGGACGTGATGAAGCGCCAGGTCGGAAGCCAAACGAAAATTTTGTGTGCTAAATGTGCCGATCGGCAACGGGCCTTACACGGCCAACCACGG
>CAZITY010000004.1:3645-25352 GCA_964542445.1 uncultured Halobacteriales archaeon
ATCGCCGGATAAACTCAACACCGTATCAAACCATGAGGAGGAGGGTGATACCGAATGACCCCCGCTATGGCGGATCTTTGGCTGTATCGGGTAACACTCGCCATTTGCAGCGCGTTCCTGTTGGGTCTTGGCTTCGGGGTGATCCTACGATGAGCGAGCTGCGTGAACTCGCACGGGAAAACCCCAAAGAGTTCCGAGATGTCGCGGCGAAGATCGGCGGGGACGTTGAGGACTGGATGCTCAATATACTAGACGAAGAACAAGGAGAACAAAAGGAGGTAGCCGCGAATGGCCGAGATTGAAGAACTCGAATCCCGCGTCAACGATTTAGAACGGCGGGTAAACAGTCTCGCAGAAGTCGAAGCCGCGTTTCGTATCATACTCTCAAATGCCGGTGTCGATTTAGCCGACCCTAACAAGTCCCCGACTGACGCAGCATACGAACTCGTTGATAGGATCGACGAACTAGAACAACACGTCGATGACACAAACAACCTCGTTCGGATGGAATCAGCCCAACCAGTTCAACCGGAGGAATCCAAATGAACCCTGGGCGTGTTTGGACAAATTCGACGTACCCCACCCCCTATATTACATATTACAATCGTAATATAATTATTACTAATACAATACATACATACACTGTATTGCGGTTTACCGTCTCTAGCAAACCGCCGATTTGTCAGAACGGTTGTATTACGTGTAATATGAATATTACGAGTAATATGGAGGTGTTGGGTGGATGACACGAGTAGGTGGGCGGAATGGTTCGAGAAGTAAGACAAATACGTCCATTCGTATCTATCAAGACCAATACGAGTTTTTGCAGGAACACGATGAGTATAACGCGAGTGGGTTGTTTCGGCAATTTATGGATGAATTTATGGAAAATGGGAGCCGACCGGATGGGTTGGAGTTTCGGCGTGAGATGTTGGAGCAGGAACGTGAGCAAAAGGAATCTGAATTAGAGCGGATTGAGAGGCAGCTTGAGCGGATTGATGAGGAACGTGAAGATCGGGAGGAGAATCGCGAGGAAAATGTAGTTGAGGCGTTGGATGCGTTGGATTCTATTACGCCCCGGTATTGGGGGCCGGATAATGATGCGATTATCAATGCAGCAATGGAGTTGAATATGTCGGCGGAGGAATTGATTGAGGTGTATGAGGAGCGTCGAGGACCGAAACAGGTTGGTGGCGTTCCGAATCGGTGAATCAGTTGTTAGTTTTCTAACTCGTTACTATATCAGTTTTTTATCATGTGAAAACAGAGGGATTTAGCCACCGTAGCGCTATGTGGTGATTATGGGATTTCGAGATTCACCGAAAACTCCCTTTGACAAAGTGATTTTTGCATATGACGCTAACTAAACGGGTGATTCCCTGTATTGATGTCGATATCGATGAAAACGGTGAGGCAGCGGTGTATACCGGAGTCCATTTCGAGGATCTCGCGTACACGGGGGATCCTGTTAATATGGCGAAACAGTACAATGAGGCTGGAGCCGACGAGTTTGTGTTTCTAGATATCACGGCGAGTGCCGAAGGGAGAAATACGATGCTCAATGTCGTTGAGCAAGTCGCTGATGAAGTGTTTATTCCCCTCACGGTTGGTGGTGGTATTAGATCCAAGGCGGATGTCCGAGAGACCCTTCGTTCCGGTGCTGACAAAGTATCGATGAATACTGGGGCATTGGAACGACCGGAGTTGATTACGGAGAGTGCGCGGGCATTCGGAAGTCAATGTGTTGTTATTAGTGTTGATTCGAGACGGCGGTATGATGAGAAAGGCGAGTATTACGAAAATGTAGACGGTGAGTCGTGTTGGTTTGAATGCACGATAAAGGGTGGGAGAGAAGGTACTGGGGTAGATGTTGTTAGTTGGGCGAAAGCGGCTGAAGAACGGGGGGCTGGTGAATTGTTTGTGAATTCTATTGATACGGATGGAACGAAGGAGGGATATGATATTCCAATAACGAGGGCAGTGTGCGAAACAGTAAACACACCGGT
Source organism: uncultured Halobacteriales archaeon (assembly GCA_964542445.1). GTDB lineage: Archaea > Halobacteriota > Halobacteria > Halobacteriales > Hikarchaeaceae > CAZITY01. The sequence continues at coordinate 5,652 of CAZITY010000004.1, forward strand.
TATTGCATCATCGGGGTGTGGCGGGCCGGAGGATATGTATGAAGTGTTTACTGAAGCAGGTGCTGATGCGGCATTGGCGGCCTCAATCTTTCATTTTGGTGAATATTCAATTGCCGACGTGAAATCGTATCTACTCGATAAAAACGTACCAATTCGGCCCGTTTCCTGAGACGCAGGTTATGAGCTTCGACGACTCCGTGGGGATAAATAGAAGTGATTGATCCGATCGAACGTGATTATTATGCCGCGGTTTGGAAGGCGTCGAGGAATCCTTCCGAGGTTTGTTTGATCTGATCAGCTGCGGATTCAAGTGCGTCTAGCGGATCTCGATCCATTGTTTTAATCGATAGAATCGGATCGGTTTGGCCGCCTGATTGCTCTGGATTCATATCATATGTGGCGGCAGTTACCCCGTCTGTTTCTAGTAATGCGCCCTTCAGGACGTTCATGAAAGTGTGATCCTCGCCAGCAATTTCGATCACGAGTTCTGTTTGTTGTTTTTCGATAACGCGTAGTTCCATGTATACTCGTATCCTTCTCGGGTCTTTCAACGTTTCGGGTGAATAACGGTTTTGGGAGTAATGCTGTCGTTAGTCGTCAACAGGTGCAAACCGATACCCCGACCAATCTTGGGTTTCGGGGAGTCTGATGCCGGCGTCCGGATCACGGAGTGTCTCTTCGTAAACTGGACGGACAGATTGGTCGATGGTGACGTCAGTCGTCGTGAGTCCACCGATTACGCGAACAGTATCTGGATCTAGATTGAATTCGATGATTGCGAGTGGATTTGGTGCCCGAACACCAGGTGGTGTGGAGGTACTGTTGGTCCACGTCACGATACGCCCTTGTTTTTCCTGGAGGTCGATTGTTTCTGTTTGTTGTTCGTGACACGTTGGGCATCGATAATGCCCAGGGTAGGTGATGTGGTCGTTTTCGCATTTGTGCGCGAGGAGACTCATTAGGCTGCCTCCACGATTGTCGTTGTGATGCAGTTCCCGAACCCACCAACGTTACACGCGATCCCGGTATCGACGCCCGGTACTTGCCGGTTTCCAGCAGAATCGTGTAATTGCTCGTAGAGTTCGTGGATTTGGGCGACTCCGGTGGCGCCGAGTGGGTGCCCTTTTGATTTCAATCCTCCGCTCGTATTGACGGGTAGGTCACCGTCGCGATCAGTGACACCATCTTCTACGGCTTTCCAACCGGATCCTTTCTCAAAGAAGCCGAGATCTTCGATTTGGAGGAATTCCAGGATTGTGAACATATCATGGAGTTCAGCAATGTCGATATCTGCTGGTGACAAGCCAGCCATTGAGAATGCCCGATCGCTTGATTTTACGACGCCGGTCAGTGTTGTTGGATCGGGTCGTTCATGCACAACATGGGTGTCGGTTGCGCCACCGATACCAGAAATGACGATGTAGTTATCAGTATACTCTCGGGCGATCGATTCGGGACATAACAGTAGCGCAGCGCTCCCGTCGGTAATCGGGCAAAAATCATATAATCGAAGCGGATCTGCGATTATTGGGGAATCTAGTACAGTTTCGACATCGATTTCTTTCCTGAATTGAGCGTTCGGGTTATCTACGCCATTTTTGTGGTTTTTCACCGCAACTTTTGCGAGCGATTCTCTGGGTGCATCATACGTTGCAAGGTACAGACGAGCGGTCAACCCGGCGAAACTGGGTAGAGTCACGCCGTGTTTGTATTCACAGGGATGCGTGAGTGAGGCAATGATGTCTGTAGACTCACTTGTCGACCGGTGGGTCATGCGTTCACCTCCCACTAGTAATGTCATGTCGCTCGCGCCGCTTGCGACAGATTGCCACGCGGCATAGATACCGGCGCCGCCGCTGGCGCTCGTTTGATCGATTCTTGCCGAATATGCACCAGTGAGTCCAAGGTCGTGTGTGAGCGCGTTCATCACGCCGGTTTGTCCTTCAAATTCACCGCTCGCCATGTTCGCCACGTAGCAGTGATCGACTTCGGGGCGTGTCACAGGGGCGGTTTCGAGGCATTCGGCCCCGGCTTCTGCAAGTAGTTCACAGATCCAGGCGTCTCGCTGTCCGAACTGCGTCATTGATGCACTGATGATCGCCACCCTATCCATAGTTGCCAGAGGCAGGTGGATCCATTTAGTCGTTAGGAAGTCCCGGAGATCGGGCGAGTGGGGTTTGTTGGTGGCTCGAAAACCGGTACTTATAAAGATTTAGGCTAACCTAATCCTGTACATGGGCGATGGCGTTGAAATGCGATGTTCTCGAATGAGTATTTGCGATCGTGTTTCATTCTTATCAAGTTATTTCGATCCGTGTCATGGGGGTTACTAAATGGCGAGTGAAACGTTCGCTCCCGACACGCAATCTCTATCTACCACTCCATCTACGCAAATTTCCGATCGTAAATCAGTGTTATCTTTGGAAAATGTCTCGAAGCAATTTGGCGTTCAATCCGCCGTTTCAGAGCTATCACTCACGGTATATGAAAATGAATTACTAACGTTACTTGGGCCGTCTGGGTGTGGGAAAACCACGACATTACGATTAATGGCGGGACTTGAGCGTCCATCAGCCGGGAAAGTGCGGATCGGCGATTCAGTGGTCGCTGGAGGATCAACGTTTAAAGAACCTGAGGATCGAGGTGTGGGGATTGTGTTCCAGGATTTTGCGTTGTTCCCGCATCTTACCGTTGTGGAGAATATCGAGTTCGGGTTAACAGACATGGCGCCGCGGGAAAAACAAAAACGAGTGACTGAGCTACTTGAGCTCGTAGGGCTGGAAGGGTATGAAGATCGGAATCCAGACCAATTGTCTGGTGGTGAACGACAACGGGTTGCCCTCGCACGGTCGTTGGCACCGGAACCCGATATTTTGTTACTCGATGAACCGTTTTCTAATCTCGATGTCCGGTTGCGGGTGGAGATGCGAGAAGAGGTTCGGCGGATATTGAAGGATGCAGGGGTGACGACGGTATCGGTTACGCATGATCAAGAAGAGGCACTGTCGTTGTCTGATCGAGTCGCCGTTATGCAAAACGGGCATGTTGAACAAGTCGGGCGGCCAGAGTCTGTTTTCGAGCATCCGGAGTCGAGATTTGTGGCGTCATTTTTAGGCAAGGCAAGTTTTCTGTCCGGGACAATCGATGGAGGGCGTTTGGAGACCCCGATTGGGACGTATTCCACGGATATTTTGAAAGGGTTGACGGAAGAATATGACGGCGCGTCAGTTGATATCCTTGTGCGACCGGACGATTTACGGGCTGAGTTAGATTCACAGGACAATAACGGCCAAATCGTGCACCGGCAGTATAATGGTCCGTCGTTCGTGTATCGTGTTGAGTTATCGAACGGGGATGTGGTGCATTGCGAGCATAATCATGCTGAGGATATCACGCTTGACGAACCGGTTCGCGTGGATTTAGATGCGGATCATTCCTTGGCGTGGTACCCGAGTCAATAACTACTAATAGTTAATTCGGTTGGTTCGTTAGATTGCGGTTGTTTGGTGTGAGTGATACGGGAGGGTGTCGGTGGTATTGATGTCAATTACGCCGTTACCACATTCGAGTAGAATAATGGGATCTGTCCCGGATTCGAGAGTTGTCACTGATTCGTTACCAGAGGTTAGCCTTGCCCTAATGGAAGTAATCGGGGTATCGATTTGGTGCATGTCTGTGGTATATTCGCCTGGTTTGAGGCGGATTTGTTTTGTTGTGGTTTGATCACGATTCGCTGCGTGTTGGAAGTGGAGTGTGACCGTGTTAGCTTCGAAAATATCATAATTACGATAGTGGAGGGTGATTGGTAGTGAGTCTGTGCGTTGCGGTTGATCTTGAGCCGTGGTCGCTGATTCTTTCTGGAGGAGTGTTCCTTCCATACAGGAATAGTGCGGTGGAAACCAGTTAATACGATTCTAGAATCAAATAACAATTTTAGTTAGCGAAACAGTCCGCGAGGTGTGTGCGGAAATACTGGACGGTAAGAGCGATTTTTGGGTAGCAGTGGCTTAGAAGGGGGCTTAGAATTCAGGTTCTATTTCTGGGTTTTCACGGAGGGATTTGAGGAATGTGTCTTCGAGTTTTACCGATCCGTACGATATTCGTTCGTCTTCCTCTAGTGAAGTTGTGATTGTTGCACCGGTAAGGAGTTCGAATGGTACAAGATCGTAATCCGCTGCGTAGTCGGTTGTCACGAGTTCACCGTAGATCATATAGCCACCGCCGCCGTCTAGATTATCTCCTGGTTCTAGGGGTTGTTTTGCGGCGCCGACAACTTCCGTTTCGAATGATTTGGGGGTGCCTGTTGGTTCATTCCGAATAACGGCGTTTGCGACACTCACAGGTGTCTCGATTCCAGGGAGGTGAAACGGCCGGTAGAACACCGCGATTTCACCATCATCTGAGACATGAAACCCACTGCCGTCACGTTCGTGGAGGTACTCCCGCGCTGCTTTGTTTGGGGATGTTGTAACAACAAACATTCCGGAACTGAGGTTAAACTCGGTTTGGGTTCCGTCAGAGAAGAGTGAGCTTACAGTTTCGACGACTCCAGTGTCCTGTAATAATCCCCCAGACGTTTTGGGTCTGAGCGCGTTCGGAATGTCTGTCACTTCTAGGGTTTCATGGTGCATGCCAGGGGTGTCGATCGATAGCCCAGTTGCGTTCGCGAGGGCACAGGTTTCGATCGCGATTTTCGTCCCATCGAGAAACGAGTTATACATTTGTGGGTTGAGGTTGTTGTTTTCGACGAATTGCTGGTCGTACCCGAACCGCTCGAAGATGTCATCCGGGGTCCCGTGGCGATATTCGTCACGGTACATCGAGCCACGACCAGCAGCGATGACGTCTAGCCCGATTGTTTTCGCCCAGTCGTGTAATTCGACCATGAGTGCGGGTTGATCCCCGTAGGCATACGAATAGGTTACATCGTTATCTTCGGCTTTCTCTGCGAAGATTGGCCCGGCGACGCTGTCGAGTTCTACGGTTACGTTGACAACGTGTGTGCCGCCGGTGAGGGCCATGTATACGTGGCGTGCGCCGGCCGAGGGAATACCGGTGGCTTCAACGAGAACATCGATACCTGTCTGGGCTAATTTGGTGCCGTCAGTCATGATGACGCGTTCGTTTTGCTGATAGGCGGTGTCTGCGTCAGTGATCGATTCGCAGGTGATGATAGGATCAGTTACACTGGCTTCCTGGTATGTCCGCTCGGCATGTTCGGGGTGGATATCAGCGATCCCAGCGACTTGCATGCCCGGCGCGCACTCGATTTGATCAGCTAGTTTCGTGCCGAAAAATCCGGCGCCGATGATACCGACTCGTATTGGGTCTGTTCGGTCTGCGAGTTGACGAGGGAGATTCAGCATTCTTTAATTAGATTGTGTGGATGGTAAATTGTGTATCGATGACTAGGTGGTTTTCAACGATGGGGTGTGTTGATAAGGAATCGTTGTTTGGGTAGAGTATGGACGAGAATGTGTTAGCAGATCAGACAGCTGTCATTACTGGTGGGTCTAGTGGTAATGGCCGGGCGATTGCAGAGGCATTTGCAGCTGAAGGGGCGGACATTGTCGTTGCCGATATTCGGGATGAGCCAAGAGATGGAGGAGAACCCACTCACGCCCGAATAGCGTCGGAGTATGATGTAGAGGTGGTGTTTGTTGAGTGCGATGTGACAGAGGTTTCTGATCTTGAGTATGCAGTTGCGGTGGCGGAGCAAATGGGAGGGATTGATTGCATGGTCAATAATGCCGGGATTTTTCGGCGGCATTCATTGATGGATGTGTCTGAAGAAGAGTTCGATGCCATGGTTGCAGTTAATGTAAAGGGCGTGTTCTTTGGCGCGCAGTTGGCAGCGGAGAGAATGCTCGAATCTGATGGTGGGTCGATAATCAATCTGTCGAGTGCAGCGGGGATACGTGGGAGTGCGACGTATGTCCCGTATTGTACGACGAAGGGAGCAGTTCGGTTGATGACGTATTCGCTCGCTGATGAACTAGGTCCGGAGGGTATCCGGGTAAACGCAATTCATCCTGGATTGATCCGGACGGCTATGACGACGAGTGATGTTTCAATCATTGGGACAGAAGCTGGAGAGTCCTATCGAGCACAGATTCCATCACGCCGGTGGGGTGAACCAGATGATGTGGCGGGTGCTGCAGTATACCTTGCGAGTGATCTTGCTGGGTACGTAAATGGGGAAAGTCTCGTTGTTGATGGCGGCGTGACCAATACCGGTTAATGAAATAAGTACGGATAGCGGTGGTAAAGGTGGGGTTATTTACGAATGTTGGGATGAGATGACTGCCGAGCAATTGAGGCATTTTTGTATAGCGAAATGCGGTTTATTTGTTGGAAGCTGGGCAGAACCAACTCATCAAAATACGATATATTCACGAAGAAGACAAGGAATAGATATGTTTCTCATACAATTCACGAACTTGCTCATCCCAATTGTGGGTATAAGTTTCTATAACATCATCAGCAACATCCCCACGCAAGTATTTCACCACACCCCGATCACCGATACGATCCCGGAGATGAGTCGTGAAAAAGTGCCGGAAATAATGCGGTGTCACGTTCTCTTCAATGGACGCACCGTTCGAGTACCAACCTCTTGTTTCTGCATGTGTAGTCACAATCCGGTGCACGCTATTCGGGGTTAAACGCGTTCCCCACTGGCTTGTCCCAACGAACAACGGATCTGCAGGTGATTGCACATCCGGACGGACAGCCAACCACGCCACTAATGCCGCTTGGAGCTCGTCATCGATCGGGATAATCGTATCTCGCTTGCGTTTATTCGAAGCAGACCGTTCGTCCCCATTATACATCTCACCTGCAGTTGGTGCCTCACTGACAAACAACGAACTAGGTCGATTTGCAAGCGCACCACGCGTCGGCGGGAACGACACTTTGTCCAATTGTTGCGCCGTAATATCGACATCTCGTAGGTCCAAATTACACAGTTCACCCGCTCGTATCCCGGTTTTTGCGAGAGTAAGCATGACGGCTCGATCAAGGGGGTGTCGAATTGAATCAAGGAACTCACGCATTTCAGCTACACTAATTTGCCGTCGAGACGGGTCTGTTTCAATGGACTCATCCATTTCTTCGAGCACAATGCTCATTGGGTTCGAATCAAACACAGCTGTTTTCTGCATATACGCGTAAAATCGATGGAGATACGCTGCGTACGTGGCGATGGTACTCTCTGAAACCGTACCACGTTGAGCATGAATCCACGCCGTGCAATCCCGGTGCGTTGCATCTTTCAAGTGGATTTTCTCGCGGTCTGAGTGGCCACCAGCCTCAAGAAATGAATTGAAATCAGTGAGGACCCGACTGTAGGCTTCTTGTGTGCGGGGACTTTTCCCGTGAAGCTGCATGTCATCGATGAAATACTCCACAGGATCAGCGAGTGCTTCCTCAGTGATATTCTGACTCATGGTGAGTCGGTTACCGTGTATCCACCGGCCCTTCCGTTGTATACGACCGGGCCGTCTTTTTGCAGGGAATTCAATGCCTCCTCAATGTCTGATTCAAGGGCGGCAAGCACATCATCCCAATCAGTTGGCCCGTGCTCCTGAATGAATGCAAGCAAATCGAACTCAAGAACTCCATTCGAATCTATTGTCTGTTCTGTCGTCTGCTCGGGGGTTGAGGCTGTAGGTTGGTCGGTGAATCCATTACGGCCGGCTTGTGTCATACATCGGATGAATTCACTGAGTGACATGTCAAGTTCATCAGCGTGTTGTTCCCACTCGCGGCGCTGGTACTCCGGTACCGTACACTGCACAGCGACTGTTGCATCACCATTGTCGCGCATTGTAGTCATTACGCTTTGGTGACTCAACCCATCCCTAAATAAGTATGGATAATTCAATCTAAGATGATTTAGATTGATTTTTTCAGTCCAATTTACTCCAATGAAGATAGTTATATTTGAATTTTTAAATAGGATTCTGGGCTTTACTGAAGATGCCAATATAATATTGCTGAGATCCAAATGTGCTAGGTGCGGTAACTATTGAAAGGTGAATTCAATGTTCTACAGAGAGACACCATGTTGAAGCCATCAACCCCAGGGGTAACGTCTTTGTAAGCCGTTGGATTGTACTACTTAACAAAAAATAGAATTCCTCCATGAGTTTTCACGATCATACACTCATCGCATGGTCTACACACACAATGACGATTGAACGTGAAGTGAAAGAGTCGAGTGTTCTAATCGCGTCCTAAATCTCCGTAAGTCTCAGAGGAGTGCGCTGCTGGATTCGGAGCGTGAGTACACGAAAAGATCACCGAGTATACTTACACTGCCCAGGTTATCAACTTCACCGATATAGCTCCCCCTGGACGTTTGTTCAGCCAATACCGACTCAACTTATCGCAAACCAAGTAGGATTAGCATACCGTGAGACAAAGACAGAATTAGCTGATCAAGAAATAGAAAATCATCTTCAGAATGATTATCTCGGGAAAGATTTGGATATCACGACTGAACGTGGATACCAATCCCAGTGCTTCGTTCCACAACATTGAACGAGGACAGGATACTCCACGTACAGCAATCAACCTGGAGGTGGACGCGATAGGACTTTGGTAGGGCGTAAAAAGACTGACTCGTGATTTGCGATATGGTTATTTAAAGAATACGGCCATGGCGTTATGTGTAGCCGAATATCAACAAAGGTTCTTATCACATCACATTTCGCTCAAAAGCTAAGGGCCCGTCAATACTCTCATTAATTTCGTAGTTTACGATGATATTGTACACCAAGACAATCGAGGCTCGGCGGTGTTTGCTGACAAGATAAGTGCAAATCAAGCAAATCGCTCTCATCCAGCACTAGAATTGTACGGTGACTGTAGGACTAACTGAGATGGAGCCACCGAAGTGACACTGAAATAGCCAATTAGCGGAACGATCTTAATTGATGATTCCATGGAACTCATTTACGTCACTCCTTGAGACAAAGCGTATATTGTCAACTACATCCGGTATATTGACGGATCTCACAGTATACCGAGAGAGGATTGACATTAGTAGTACCTACGTTCGATCGGGATTATAGGATCCGTATCGTATTTTGTGAGTTGTGCGCTGCGTATTCAGTACGCTAGTGTTGTCAGTATTGATGAATTTGAACAGAGTCGATTGACTGGTTTTCGCCGAGTGATCTTGCCTCGATCTTCAAATGGTGCTAGTTGAGCCAGAAGAGTTAGATTTGGTATTATTGCTTATCCTTGTCCATTTTTGTTATAAAAATTGTATTTTCAGTTAATTGATTATTTGCGTATGTCGTGCCCGAAATACTACTAATAAACCATATATTGCTATATAGAAACCTATTGTTTGTGTGGGTAGCTTATTGTAGGGAAAATCAGCAACTCAGCACCCAGAGAATCGCAATATCCACTCGGTCGAAGTCGGCAAAACGACCACTTACCTCCTCCTACTGACCGTATCGAAGCATCAATATAGAATAATCAGGTGACGGATTTCCAGCCAAAGATGTATCCATATTTGAACGATACCGATAATTTGACAATTATTTAGCAATTACAATCGGATACATGCGGAGGCAAGTACAATCCCTAATTGACAAGCTTGGATACAAAGTCTCCATCATCCTATTCCTCGTTATCGGCGTGTATCAGGGAATCCAAGTGGAAACATTCATTCTTGATCTTCCAGGATTCCTGATACAAATAGTGACAGTAGAGGCAATCCCTGCGGCTGTCACATTCTCAATTGTTGTCTTCATCAGTGGATCACTGCTTGTCATTGATATTGTTCGCCCCACCAATCTGACCGAATCAATCGATGAAACGCCCAACATAGTTACAATTATCCCAGCATACCAAGTCGAAAACGTCCTACATAACAGCATTTCGTCTCTAAAGAACTCGACTTATTCGAATTTCGAAATCTTCATTGTGACTGAACCAGACGACCCACAAACAATAAACGAAGCCAAAAAATTCGCAACTGAATCAGGAATTCACGTGATTACCAACCGATACGCCGGATCAAAAGCAGGTGCAATAAACGATGCCGTCGAACGGATCGATGCAGAATACTATGCCCTCTTAGATGCTGACGAACAAGTTGATCCCGCCTTTCTAACTCGCGCAATTACGTATCTCACCAACAACCAAACAGATATTTATCAAGCGCGACGGGTCCCGCGAGTAACGGGAGCCATCGAAGCATTAGCATATTGCGAGCGGATCCTGTTCCACGCTGCCTACAGATTAATCGAACCCCTCGGGTTTACGTATTGTCGAAGTTCATCAGTAGCGTTCACAAAAGATGCCTTCGAAACCGTAGATGGCTTTGATAATCTCGTGACCGAAGATATTGATTTCGCGCATAAATGTTTTCGTGCAGGACTAACGGTTCAACAAGAACGAGATTTTACGACGGAAATGGAAGCCCCGCATACCGTTCGAGATTTATGGGGACAACGGAAGCGATGGCGGTTCGGTCAAATCGAACTATTTCTCAAAGCCATTCGCGGCGGATATGATAACGGGGGACTCCGCGGATTGTTCTCAACCGGCCGGATTATATCGAGTCTTATTGCGAGTGTATTCTTAATTGCTCTCACAGCGAAAATACTCGTTCTGATTCCGCTTGGATTCGAATTCATCGTGTTATTACCACTTGTATTAATTGAACTAGTGATCCTCCCACTCATCGTGTTTGATTACAGGAAAGGCCACATCAAATCATTGTCTCCAGGGTTTTCAGTGGCACCACTGATCTATCCCGGGTTGGGAATCCTAACCATTCGATGTGCATTCGCGTATGCCACCAGTTGGGACGGCTCGTGGTATCACGTCAAAAAAAACCGGGTAAATTCCACCCACCTGAACGGCGTAGTACCAGCGAACAGAAAGTTTAAACAGTGATCCTGTCCCGTCTCGGGCATGGAAATCGTTTATTCTGTCGCCCGACAATTTTCTCCATCCCACGATATAATTACCCTACGATCAGACATTGAATCACAAATTCGAACGGCCAACGAAGCTGGGTTTGATGGGGTAAAATGCGGCGAACACCATGTCACAGACGATACGTATCTCAATAACGAAGCCGTCCTTGCATTTGCGGCCCCGCTCGCCGGCGACATGCACATCGCAACCGGGATTTGCTTATTACCCTACCACAACCCCGTCCGAATCGCCGAGTATGGAGCGACAATGGATGTGCTCACCGAAGGCCGATTTCGGCTCGGGGTCGGACAAGGGTACCGACCGGAAGAATTCGCCGTGTTCGGCATTGAAAAACAAGAGGTCGCCGGGAGACTTCAAGAAAGCATCGAGGTAATCAAAGAATTATGGACATCCGACTCGGTGACGTATTCCGGTACCTATTACGAATATGACGATATCTCCATTAATCCGAAACCAATCCAAGACCCACGACCACCGATCATTGTCGCCGCTAGTAACGAGGATACTGTACGGCGAGCTGGCCAAATTGGTGACGGCTGGTGGGCGTCCCACGTGCAATTCGATATTTTACGAGAATACGTTGAAGCGTTCCGTGAGGAGACCAGTACTGGTATACTCGGGTTAAGTCGGGGGGTGTTCGTTGCCGAAACCGACGAGAAGGCCGACGAACTCGCAAAAGAACCACTGATGGAGAAGTACAAAGGCTACGTAGAATGGGGACAATCGGATGTGTTTGATGAAGATACGTTTGAACGGGAGTGGGAAGAATTGAAGGAAGATCGATTTATTATCGGGAGTCCAGATACAGTAATTTCAGAAATCGAGCGGTATCAATCTACGTTTGATCTTGATTTTCTCGCGGTCAAATTCCAAGAGCCAATGGTGAGCTTTGCTGATGTTCGTTCATCAGTCGAGTTATTCGGAGAAGAAGTAATTCCACAGATTACCTAATTAATGAGTGGCGGAAACCACCCGCCAAAGGATGGTATTGCAGAGTTGGTTTTCTCGTTTGAGGGAAGGAGTATTTCGAGACCCAAACACCCCAAGAAATGGTCACACCCGTTCAATGAGAGTAAGTGTTCCCAACACAATTGGTTGGTTCGATAGGTTATGTCCCAGATATACGTGAATTAGGGATTGATATCGTCTCATCAGCAGGTGCCGTTTCAATCGTAATAATGTAGTTGCCAGGTGGAACGATTCCCCATGCTACACCGTCAGCTCCACTCCGAATTTCTTGTGAGTCACCGATTTGTACCGTCGCCGAGACCGGTTCGTTCGTCTCATTATCTCTAGTAGAAATTCGAAGAGGTCCACCAAGAAACGAGTCATTTACAACGATTTGGGTATTGGCTTCAACGGTCATCAATCCAGGGTCTAGTTCGACACGATCAAGCATCCAATTATGTGATTCGTAATAGAATTTCTCCGTAGACTGTTCATAATACAACAACATTTCCCCTTCTGGAAGCTGTACACGAAAAGTAAATATTTCCCGATCAGATCCGCCAACGGACCCTATATCCATTCCTGATTCAGCCTGGGCCACACCAGGATATTCGTTTTGAAATTGTGAAACTGCCTCGATTAACCCCACATCCGATGATTGACCGTTCGATCGATCGCTAGCTCGATAAAGTTCTCGTTCATATTCATCTCCCTGTATCGTCGCAAGCAACACACTGGAAGACTCTACGCTGATAAACACCCGGTTGGATGAAAGCTGTCCTTGATGGATGTTGATTACTCGCTCACTGACGGGCCCGGACAGTCCCTTAATGATGCTGTTTGCCGTTGCCAATTGGGAACCGATCCGCGCCTGGTTTTGTGATTCCTCCACTAGCGGTGACAAATCCGAAATAGTCTCCTCGATCAGTCTCGCTTCACTGGCGATAATAGCGATTTCACGGAGATACTGCTGGACTGTTATCTGCTCGGTGAGAAATGCATTCCGCGTTTCTTGTTCTCGAGCCTCAAGTTCAAGTGCTCGTTCCTCTACTCGTGTTGCTGCTTCGGCTAACGATAGAGAAGCTGTTGACGGATCTCCTGTGGTGAACTCACGTTCTACCACATGAACTCCGAGTTCTCCTCGGGCCTCTCGGTACTCCATGGTAACCGCCGCCCCGACATCTACACCAACCAATGCAATGGAGTGCTGCTCCGGAGCGGTGGGTTGCTTTAACGAATAATTCCCAATAGACTCCGAAACTAGTGGTGATCGTAAGGTCTGTTGCTCAGCAGACAACGTGGAAGGTGCAGAATTCATCGAGACACCAGCTCCCACTGTGAACGTAAAAAGCACACAAAAAATCAAAATAAAGTGGGGAATTCGATGAGACACCATGTCTAAGAATCAACGTGCACTGGTGGGGCCGTGGTTATCGGATTCAAGTCGGTCAATCTATAAAAGCATTCGTCGATACTACCATCACGGCCCTGACTTGTTTGTACCACAATAATCGCCTGAATCGGTAACAAAATGGCATCCTCGCTAAAGTCAATGTCAGTGGTGGGTGCTAGTCACTCGGTTTAACGACATCACAAATAATGTGGTATTCTTCGTCTGTGTACCCGATTATCCGGATTTCCTCGAGGGAAGACGCAGAAAATTCTGTGATTTCAAAATAAATAACTTTTATTCCATCAGCTAAGGGAAATCCAGCGATTCCACATCCTATGGCGGGGAGAACTATTGTCGAACACGACAACGAATCTGCTGTCTTGAGAACGTTCTGGGTGGCAGACGAGATCGTGTCCTTCGATGATTCACCACCAAAATGAGCGGCAGCCGCATGAATCACATAATCCGCTGCCAACCCATATGCGTCAGTAACAACGACTTCCCCCAGGTCAATCGGGCCTTTTTCGAGCGCCTCCAATTGTAATTCTTCCCCGCCTTCCCTGAGTAACGCAGATCCAACCGCTCCGGTATCCAACATGAGACTCGTGCCGGCCGCACATACGAGTGCATCAGCCGATTGTTCCGCGATGTCACCTTGCACCACCCGACAGTCCATGTCAATCAATAAACGTCTACCCTCTTAGGTATTCAAAAATCATTCGATCACAGAAATTCGGTTACAAAAGCCTTTGGCCGATAATACGACCATCGCTCTCGTCTACTGATGAGAACGTTATCATCATCGATGTGGATGTATTCCTGTGCATCTGGGAACAACGCTTCAACCATTAGTAATCGTTTTTTCCGACCCGGGTTTTCAGGTGGTTCCGCCCATGGCGACGTCGAATCACTTGTACCATACCGGTCAACAAGTCGCTGTCTCGCTTCTGATATGCCCGGGATATCCGCCTCACTTCTCAGTGCTTGATTCCCTATCGCCCAGACTTCATAACCAGATTCATGAGCTAGCTCGCGTACGGCAGAAAGCGGAACTGGGCCTTGACTGACATCAACCGTGTCATCCCGGTCAAAGGCGAATACTTTCATTATTGATCCGTATCACCGGTACGGAGTAAGCCGTTCCGAAACCAAACCTCAAGATGCTATAACAGTCCCAGCTATTTCTCCGAAACCGTCCCCCGGGTCAGGTCGTAAGTGAATCCACGGAAAGGAGTTGGGTGATTTCCGATGACTGGCTTTATACGGTCCGCTGAAGAGAATGAAATATGTCTACACGAACACCAGTGATCGTTGCTGGTTATCGAACTCCACAGGGGAAATATGATGGGTATTTCGCTGAGATGGGGAGTGAAGAATTATCTGTTCCGCTTGTTAACGAACTCTTGGCGACGACTGATCTAGGGAGTGATGCCGTTGATGACGTGATGTGGGGATGTGCCCGACAAGTCAAAACCCAAGGGAACAATCTAGCTCGGGTAATTACATTATTGTCTGATCTCGGCGAGGAGGTACCCGCAACGACGATTGACCGGTTATGTGCGTCCTCCGCCCAAGCCATCATGAGTGCAAGCGATAGCATACAGGCCGGTCAACGAGATGTAATCATCGCAGGAGGAGTTGAAAACATGACAAACGTTCAGCGTGAGTATGGAATTGACTCATATCAAGGAATCGCTGAGCGGTATGACGTGGATCAGCTTGAAATGGGAATGACAGCCGAACGCGTTGCCGAACAATTCGATATCGGACGGGAGCGTCAAGATGCGTATGGAGCGCGGAGTCAACAACGGGCATGTGAAGCAACCGACGCCGGTAAGTTCAATGACGAAATTGTCCCGATTGACACCGGGGACGAACTCGTAGATACAGACGAAGGATTACGGCCGGGAACGACAAAAGAGAAAATTGCTGGTCTCCCTCCGGCCTTCAAAGAAGATGGAACAGTAACCGCTGCGACCGCGTCGCAAATCAGTGACGGCGCAGCGGCGGTCATGATAACGGCCAAATCATTTGCTGAATCCAATGGGTTACCGATTGTAGCTGAAATCAAAAACCACAGCGTTGCAGGCGTTGATCCTCGGATCATGGGAATTGGGCCGGTACCGGCGGTTGAGAAACTCTGGGAAAGAACAGACAGAACTGCCGAATCGTATGATCTCGTCGAATTAAATGAAGCGTTTGCGAGTCAAGTGCTTTACTGCCAGGATCAACTCGGGTTTAGTGATGACATCTTCAATGTGAATGGCGGGGCGATAGCCATCGGTCATCCCCTCGGTGCATCCGGTGCGAGGTTACCAGTCTCATTAATCCACGAATTACAAAGACAAGGCGGTGGTCTCGGATTATCGACGATGTGTGTGGGCTACGGACAGGGAGCGGCGATTGAATTTGAAGTTCATTAGTGCCCCACATCGGTACTAATCGGTTCTTTTCTACGAAGGAAGGCCGTTCTAGACATATGGCACGCGTCGTCGTTCACGAGGATACTGGGCCGTTGAAATTAACTGAGGCGGATCTTGATGCTGAGAAAGGGAATATTGCGGTATGTCAGTGCGGGTTATCTGATGACTATCCATTTTGTGATGGTACGCATCGACAGACGCACGATGAAGCGGATGAATTGCTCTATCAATACGATGCAGATGACCCGACGACACGGAAGCTTGTCACCGACATCCTCACGAGCGAACCGCCCTCATCTGAGTAACTAATTCAATTCCCTACTTCGGCCGCTTAGTAAAACGATACTGTCAACACCCCCGTCGGCGATGCCTCGATGCCGGATGAATACCGCATTAATCGTTGCCAACTATTTCTCCCAAAAGCAACGTTGTTATTATTAGGCTATTAGTCATTGTGTTAGTATCACATGGAAGAAACAATAACTGAATTTGATGTCATTGTCGTCGGGCATGGCGTGTCAGGGCTCAGCGCTGGTTTAGCCGCTCACGAAGCAGGGGCTACACCAGTTATTCTTGAGAAAAGCCCGAAAGAAGACCGGGGGGGACACACCCGATTTGCAGGTGGGGCCTTCCGGACACCCATTGAGGATCCCCAGCAAGTCGAAGATGACCTCGATCTAGATGCATCACTTGAACGATATACAAAAAACGATTTTTATTCGGATCTGATGGACGTTTCTAATAATCGTGCGGACCCAGATCTCTGTGACGTCCTCGTTAACAACGCGTATGAAACAATTCAATGGTTGACGGGTCACGGACTGGAATGGCGGGAAACTTTTTCTGATGAAACTGGATATGGAACCACACGAGGAGCGGTGCAAGCCGAATGGGAAGGGTTCGAACGAGGGAAAGCAGTCGTTGAAGTGCTCGCTGATCGCGCTGAGGAGCTCGGCATTCAACTCCACTATCTCACCGAAATGCGCGAGCTAGTGACGAACAATTCTAACGAAGTAACCGGGGTGATCGCTCACGCCCCCAATGAAAAAATAGAATATGACGCTCCAGCAGTAATTTTGTGCGCTGGTGCGTATGTATCGAACCCCGAGAAACGCACCCGCTATTTCGGTAGAGACGGTGACGCCTATGTCGTACGAGGTAGCCGATATAACACTGGTGAGGCACTCGATGCCGCCATCGAAGCTGGAGCACTCCCCGGCGGACAATGGGGCGGAGCGCACCAAGTGCTCCTCGACGCAAACGCCCCGCCTATCGAAGGTGGCCGTACCCGCATTAATGGGTATCAATATAGCGTCCTACTGAACGAACGTGGGGATCGATACGTCGATGAGGGTGAAGACTTCTTGTTGAAAACCTACGCGAAAATGGGTCAACGGTTGTATGACCAACCACATCAAATTGGGTTCGTTATTTTTGATTCAAAGGTCAATGAGTTAGTGATGAGTCAGCACGGATCTGACCCACTCAAAGCAGAAACCCTCGAGGAATTATTTGCGTACGATGACGTACGGGTAGACACGGAACGAGCCCTAGAGACAATCTCAAACTTCAATGATGCTTGCGACCCGGATAATTTCGATCCCGATGCACTCGATGGGAATGCAACAATTGGCCTCGAAATCAATAAATCAAACTGGGCGCTCCCAGTTGACGAACCACCATATTATTGTTTTGTCGCTCGACCAGGGGTGACATTCGCGTTCGGTGGGCTAAAAATCACACCCGATGCCAACGTACTAAGCACTCAGAACGAACCACTGACTGGGTTATGGGCGGTAGGGAACAGTACGAGTGAGTTTTTCTATGGGAATTACCCTGGCGGGTCGGCATTGACACGGGGGGCGACTTTTGGTCGGCGGGCTGGCACAGCCGCCGCCGAATTCTCAAATTGACTTAACCAGGATGTCGACAGATCTCAGGGATGAAGTACTGAACAAACTACCGTTCTAAGTAGATGACGACTAACATCCACTACTCGGTAGGATCGAGAATTGGTTTCTCAACTCCCAAATACTAGGGGCACAACACAACGACCACGAACCCGAGCAATGACAACGTATCTAGACGCTGCCGTATCAGCGGCAACAACCGCTGGCGAAACAATACTCGATGCTTACAAAACCGACGTTGCGGTTAATTCGAAGTCAATTGATGATATCGTGACTGAAATCGACTATAAATCAGAAGAGATCATCACCACCCACCTGATGGAAGAATACCCGGATCATGCAATCCTCGCCGAAGAATCCGGGGAAAAACAGGGCTCCAATTACCGGTGGATTATCGATCCTATTGATGGAACCACGAATTACTCGAAGGGAATTCCGCACTTTTCAGTTGCTATCGCCCTTCAAATCAATGATACGCTTGAACTGGGAGTGATCTACCTCCCTAGCGAGGACGACCTTTACGTTGCGCAACGATCTCATGGCGCTTTCTTGAATGACGAACTGATTTCAGTCTCGACAACCGAGCGCTTCGATCAATCATTCATTTCAATCGGTCACTCCCCCGATGATGCCAGTAATGATGACTGGATTCAAAGTTTCAAAACTATCAACGAAGGTTCACGGAGAACCCGACACATGGGTTCCGCTGCTACTGAATTAGCGTACCTTGCTACCGGTCGGTTCGACGGCATGTACGGCACACTCTTCTTCCCGTGGGATATCGCGGCCGGCCGTGTTATCGTCGAAGAAGCCGGTGGTCGAGTCGAAAAACTATCCGTCGATGAACAACTCGCCGGTGGCTACGTCATATCGAACGACGCAATCCACGGTGAATTACTCTCCTCCATTCAGAACCGGTACGAAGCTACGCTGTAACATCAGACCAGTCAGAATCAATAATACGTTTCCCTTCGCTACAATTGAATGGTAACCAGCAAGATTCAAAGGGGAAACACCCCACTAGTCCGGTAATACGCCTCTTGTATATGGAAACTAGACGCTGCCGTAACTGCGACACTGAGTTCGACAAGGACGAGTTACGATGCCCAGAATGTGGTAAACGCCATCACAATCGATTAGCAACCGCCGCTGTCATCGCATCCATCCTCCTCATCATCTTCATGATTGCCATGTTCGAACCGTGGGTCTGGATTCTCTCCGCAATTCTCATTCCCGCTATCCTGTTCGTGATCGTCTCGTACTTCGAATAACACTACGATTTTCGGTTACTCAGCGCTCGCGATTTCCTTCTCCGAGTACTGATACGGTGACCGATCTCCCTGGACATCAACATACTTGTCGTTCATCTCCCAATCTCCATCGTCCCCTTGTACCATGTACTCACCATAGAACGGGACACGGTTTCGGACGGTATCTCGAAAGGCCGAACGAATTGTAGCTGGCGAAAAATCACCGAGTGATTTCAAATCGTCATTCCGGTTCAAGCATCCCTTCAGATACCCGTCGTGTGTGACTCTGACCCGATGACAATTCGCACAAAACGTCGGGTTCTCGACGGGATCCACGATCTCAACTAATCCTCCATTGATATAATATCGGTTTCGAGCATGCATGTCTCGTTGCTCGATTGAATCAGCCTGTTCTCGTAACCATGAATGAACCCGTTCAATGTCAATTGCCCATTCTGGTCGACCGGCCAGTTCAGGCATGTATTCAATCAACTGGAGTTGCAGCCCATCGTTTTCCGCAACATGATCAACCATCTCCGGAATGTACCCGGCGGTCGGTTCGAACACCACCATGTTGAGTTTAACAGGAGACAACCCCGCAGTTACAGCAGCTTCAACCCCCTCAATCACTCGAGAATACGCCCCACTTTTCGTTAATTCCGCGAAAGCTTCGGGATCTAAGGCATCTTGAGACACGTTCACGCGCTCGAGCCCAGCGGATTTCAATGCCGCCGCTCGATCAGGGAGAAACGTCCCATTTGTCGTCATAGAAACATCAAAAGAACCCGGTGTTCGTTCGATGATTTCCTCTA
>CAZITY010000004.1:25362-66730 GCA_964542445.1 uncultured Halobacteriales archaeon
GCCGTCGGGCGTCCGGCGGACGATCTCCTCTAAGTCCTCCCGCAACATCGGTTCACCGCCAGTGAATTTCACCGTTGAAATACCAAATTCGCTGGCTACTTCAAGGACTTGGATGACTTGATCCGCCGTTATTTCATCATTCTGTGGTTCAAGTGGGCCACGTGTATCCCCAAGGCCTTCGTTGTGACAATATACACAGTCAAAGTTACATCGATCCGTCAATGAGATCCGGATCCCACTGACTTCCCGGCCAAAGTCATCAACGAGCATTACTGAACTCTTCTAGTTGAACCTTGTTAAATCCACGGCAGAAAACTAGGGATATCTGTTTAACCATTAGGCGAGATAGGATCGTCTCGCGGGAACACTACCACTTCACCGTCGGCTGTGAGACCTAGCTCAACAGTATCAGTTATTTCCCGTCCACGCAACCGTGAGGAAAGAAGGGAATTGAGATGCGTTGCAAGTTCAGGTTCAGTATAGGAAATTTTCAATCCCGCCTGGTCCCCTTCACGATAAATCTCATCGATCACCGACCGCAAATCAGTTCCGGCTTCCACAGTAATTTGAACCACCGATTCAAGTAAAAAAGCCAAGTCAACGGTGTTTCTTGCAGTTTCAATATTATCCATTGCTGCAGACTCAATGGTACTAATATTCGATACTGAAGTTCCTAGCTCGGTAGCAATGGTTTTCTGGGTTTTGCCTTCATTTCGCTGGAGTAACACCTCGACTTGGCGTTCGGTGAGAAATGTATCACTGACATCGGTTGAGAGGCGTTCCATACGGGTATTTCGCGGGTAAGCCATTTAGCTTCATTTAGTCCGGGTTCGCAGGACAGAAGTCTTATTCTCGCAGACACACCAGATACCGATATGGATGAGGCTGACATCCGAGCGATTTTATCCGATGTACGGGATCCGATCCTCGAAGATGACATTGTATCTCTCGGATTAGTCAACGCGATAGAAATTGAAGACGATACAGCGAGCATTTCACTCGCGCTCGGAGCGCCATATTCGGGTGTTGAAACTGAAATTGCTTCTGAAGTGCGTGAGCGATTATCTGAGGAGGGTATTTCGGTTGAATTAACAGCAGGGGTCCAACGAGACATTGACGAAGAGGCTAACGTCCTGCCTAACGTGAAAAATGTGATTGCTATTTCATCGGGGAAAGGGGGCGTGGGCAAAAGCACGGTGTCAGTGAATGTCGCGACTCAACTCGCGAATATGGGTGCGAGGGTCGGGTTGTTTGATGCCGATGTGTATGGCCCGAATGTCCCGCGAATGTTGGCAAGTGAGGATACACCTGGGGCAACCGAAGATGAGACGATTGTGCCACCTGAGAAATACGGTGTGAAGCTAATGAGTATGGATTTCTTAGTGGGGAAGGATGATCCAGTGATTTGGCGGGGGCCAATGGTCCATAAGGTTATTACCCAACTAGTGGACGATGTGGAGTGGGGTGCCCTCGATTATTTTGTGATTGATTTGCCGCCGGGGACAGGGGATACTCAACTAACTGTGCTACAATCATTACCGTTAACTGGGGCAGTTGTGGTGACGACGCCGCAAGAGGTGGCCGTTGACGACGCGAGAAAAGGACTACGGATGTTCAGTCAACACGACACGAACGTCTTGGGGATTATTGAAAATATGAGTTCGTTCGTGTGTCCAGATTGTGGGAGTGAGCATGATGTATTTGGTAAAGGCGGTGGTGAGGAGTTCGCCACAGAAGTAGAGATGCCGTTTTTAGGGAGGGTTCCGCTCGATCCCCGTGTTCGAGAAGGCACTGAGTCTGGTGACCCGATTGTGATGGATTCTGACTCTGCTGCTGGAGAGGCGTTACGAGAGATAACGAGTAATATAGCTGATAACGTCGGTGTAGTTGCCCGACGGAACCATATCGAAGCTGCAAAAGCGAAAGTCAACCAGTAAAACAATCTGTACACGGAGTATTGCGCTCGGGTATTAGTATGGTAATGTGTGGATTAGGTTTTCGTGGATTCTGCAATAGTTGCAGGCTAGTAATCTAGAGTATTAGGCAATATTCATCAATCAATATTATTGTGTCTGAGTCTGTATTAGGAATATTAATGCGAAAGCAAGAGCTCATTCATCTGCACGGTCTGTTTGCTGAGGTCGCGTTGTATTTTGAGACGCAGGAGGATGTAACGTTCAATTTAGAGAAGTATCGGTCGATGAACATAAATCCACGGTCACTGCATCATTCCAAGTGTGAACATAAGGACGCGGTATTTGCGTTAGTGGATTCAATCGAAGATGAGTTTGAAAGCAGTTCGAAAGGACCAGTTGTCTTCACCCTGCAATCCTAATGCTGGTATTGCCACAAAGGCCTGAGTTACAAGCCTCGGTGCGTGATAATCGTGGCCTTGGAACAGTGGGTGTTAATCGGTAATTCAAATCTTTATTTATGTTTATACATCGGAAACCGGTATTTTAATCGACCTTTAATTAAATCCTGACGAATTTCGGTCCATTACAAGATACTGATTGCAGTCGGCTTAATCCAGTTTTCGGTGTGATAATCTAGTAAGGTTTTATTAAATGAAGAATCAATGATAGGTGAATGGAGTTACTCGATCGTTTGCGTCGGTCAGACGACGACTCATCGGAGGACACATCTACTATTTTTGATGTTGAATATAGCGAAGACGGGTCGAGTGAAGTCGTTGTGCCGACAGAAGAACTGACTGCTGCCATCGCTTCTGCTGGTGACCACACTGACCAACTTGGCGATATTTTAGACGAACGAACCGTCGAAATCAGTGAAGACCTAAATGAAGACGATTTTTTCTCTACTCATAATGGACTGCCGACGATCGTTAATCGGTATGATTTAGAAAAAGCAGTGCCGATACAAAAAAACAACATTTCTATGAGGTAGAGCGGTATTGGGTGAACCGCCCGTATTCGTTTGTTGTTATTTTTCATTCGCGGAAAGAGAACGAAACGAAGTATTATCTCATCGAGCCACATTTGACTGCTATCGAAGAAGATTTGCGTGATTTCCTTCGTGAGAAACTACGGACCGCTATTAAATATGAGACGGATGACGTTCTCGGGAAAGATGAGGAAAACGAGGATCTTGATCACCGTATAAATGTCATTGAGCGAGAAACATACGATTTGCTTGATCGGTACGATTTATATCAACAATCAGACGGTGGGCTATTGGAGACTGTTAAACAATTAGATTCAGACTACGTACAGCGACTCCTGGATCGATTAGGCCTAGAGGACGTTACGGAAGCTGAAGAACCATCGATTGACGGAATTGCGGTTCGGCCTGAACCTGCACTTATCGAGGAAGATGATGATACGCTCTCTGAATACCAAGTCGAGAAATTACTCTATTTATTAAAACGTGACTTTGTTGGATATGAGCGGATTGATGGGATCAAGCACGATATTAATGTTGAGGATATCTCAGTTGATGGGTATAACAGTCCGGTGTTTGTGTATCATACCGATTATGAAAACATCATTACGAACGTGTATCATGGCGAGCAGGAGTTAGACGAATTTGTCGTAAAGCTTGCCCAGCGGTCTGGGAAAGGAATTTCTAAACGACAACCCCAGGTGGATGCAACACTCCCAGACGGTAGTCGAGTGCAACTTACCCTCGGGAAGGAAGTGAGTGATCACGGGACGAACCACACAATTCGACAGTTCAAAGACGTTCCGTTCACGCCGACAGACCTCATTAATTGGCGGACGTTTAGTTTGGAGCAAATGGCGTTTCTCTGGTTGTGTATTGAGAATAACAAATCCTTGATTTTCGCTGGAGGTACTGCATCAGGGAAAACTACCTCGCTGAATGCAGTGTCGTTATTCATTCCATCTAACGCGAAAATCGTGTCTATTGAAGATACGCGTGAAGTCGAGCTACCCCAGCGAAACTGGATTGCATCAGTTACCCGGCCTTCATTCTCTGATGACGATAAGGGTGACATTGATGAATTCGACTTGCTTGAGGCAGCGTTGCGACAGCGACCTGATTATATAGTGATGGGGGAGATTCGAGGTGAGGAAGGGCGGACGTTATTCCAGGTGATGTCAACAGGGCACACCACGTACACGACGTTCCACGCGGACTCTGTGGGTGAGGTGTTGAAGCGATTTACTACTGAGCCGATTAATGTTTCAAAGACGTTGTTTACGGCGTTGGATCTCGTGTCGATTCAGACGCAAACGCGTGTTCGTGGGCAGAAGGTACGGAAAAGTAAGTCAATCACGGAATTTAATGAGTATAACGCGGAAAACGATGAGATTAATGTTCAGGATATTTATCAATGGCGGGCAGAATCCGACACGTTCGATGAGGTTGGTCGGTCGAACGTCTTAGAGCAAATCGCGTTTGATCGCGGGTGGGATATGGAGCAGTTGAACGAAGAGATTTTTAAACGGCAGGTGGTGCTTGCATATTTGATTCGGAACGGGTTGAAGGAATATGCACAGATTGCCGCGACGCTGCAAGCGTTTATTTCGGATCCGGATACGGTCCTCGGGTTAATTGCAAACGATGCGTTAACGGATCGGTTAGTCGATTTGCGTGAGATGGAAAGTGTCTTGATTGATATTGATCCGGAGACAGAAGCGATGGTGCCCCGGCCAGATCCAGATGAGGAATTGTATGAATTCACGGGAGAGATTATGGCGGAAGCCGATGATCGGTTGTTTGACGAGTATATTGGTGACACGCCGTCGTCTCGTGATCTTGAGGAAGCACTAGTCGATGCCGCAACTGACGCTTCGAGTGATGACTCTCGCGAGGGGGGCTGCAGCAGACATATTTGAATCAGACACGTCGGGAGAGCCAACAGAAACAGAGATAGAAGCGGCGGACCGGGAGGAATCGAATGATGAAGCGGATCTCCGTGAGATCTTTGAGGAGAATAGCGCAGGATCGGCGGGAGAGGACGCGACGGACAATGTTGCTGAGGCAAATGGTGGGATGCCTGATGAGGAATTTGACGATGAGACGTTCGACGAAGTCGCGAGTGACTTGTTTGGTGATGCTGACGAACCAGGTGAAACCAATCAGGGAGTGGATGAGTCGCAATGAGCTTCGGGTCAGGCCGTACCGGTGAAGGTGACATATTTGCTGATGTCGAGTATCCGGTTTACCGGCGGTTGTTCTCGGAGGACAGTGACTTTGTGGGTGAGATGGAACAGAAATTAGCGCAGGCGCGGATGCCGGACGGATTCAAGCGTTCCATTCCAACTCTGAGAAGATAAATACGGGCCTTCTGATGAATTATAACTATCGAGGAAGGTATTATCTGATCCGCCACCCGCGAATTTCAATTCTTCGCCCGCCCCGGTCGCTGACAAACCCCTGTCCAGAGTTTCCTGCGATCCGGGGATAACAAGTGTTACGGTTACAGTTTTCGCGGTATGATCGTATGTAACGGACCCACCTGTTCTTGACTCGAAAAAATTACCCCATGCTTCGTAATATTCGCTGTGGATGGTTACGTTTACGTCCCCTTCTTGGAGGGGGTTCGAGAGGTCCTCGTTACCCGTTACTGGGTATTTTGATGTAGTGTCGCCTAGTTTATTCATAGAGGCGGTATGGCCGAGGGTCTCGTTTCCTTTTACAATCACGAGGGGTAATGTCAACGTTGGGTCATCACCCTGGCCAGTGCGATAGTGAACCTCCGGGGGAGATACCATGCTAGCGCCACTGGGGTCAGATCGCCAAACCCCGCCCCCTTGATAGGCAATTATTGCGTTTTTATGTTCGTTTTCATATACCACTGCGCCCATGGTAACATTTAGTACCTCGACGTCAACTGACCCATCTGTGCTATTTTGAATAGATATGTTCATCCATCCGGCAGTTCCGTCAACGTATAACCGAGTGCCTGTGCTTTCGAGACTGACGAGTGCTTGTTGAGCAGTGGAACCTCCGAGGGCGACGAGGCTTAGTTTAGAATCTAACTGGGTTAATGCGTGTTCAGCCCGATCGAGTTGTGAGTTCGCTTGGTTCTCGATGAGGACTGATGAGCCCATTACGACGATTGCTGTCATGCCCACAATCGTGAGACCAATCAATAAGACAAATCCAAGTACTTCCGCTTGCGCCCTATTTTTTGGTGTGTCATAAAATCAAGGAACCACATTCCTTATACTTAATAATTGAAGGAAAGAGAGTGCACTCACGACGATTGTTCAATGAATGATTAATGCGCTAATACGTTTATACTTTTGCGTGTCATTATCACCAGAGATACTGCCTAATATCCACGCGTAATTCGGCGAATAGAAATTCACTACGGACAGGTTCGTCGATTTGAGATCAAGTTGACACAATACCCACTAAATATCCCAATTTTCAGGGGATTATCGTCACAGTAATCTAGACCTGATAAAACTAGACAGTTTCGTGCCCAACTATCTTTATCCCGCTAGTATCTTGATTCGCTTTTCATTGAGAGAAATCGACACATATTCCGTTTTACCCTACCTATTTTTCCCCATGAAGACTGGCGTCGTGCTCTTGCATTTTGGGGAACCGGCTTCGCCTTCCCATGATGAGGTAGTTGATTATCTATCTCGCATTTTTCTCGCTAATTCGTCCATTGAATCACGGACGGATCAGTCGCCAGCCGAGCGAGCAGAAGAACTCGCTGAACGACGGGCGCCGAGTTTACTCGATGAGTACGAGGCAATTGGTGGTTCTCCATTGCATGCACAAGCCCATGACCGGGCAGAACTCATTGAAAAGGAACTAGATGAACGGGGGTACGATGCATCAACGTATGTTGGAATGCAGTACACAGAACCCACCATTCCCGACGCGGTATCAGCAGCACTCGATGAGGGTGTTGATCAACTCATTGGACTACCGTTATATCCGTTATGTGGCCCGTCAACGACTATCGTTGCCCTAGAAGAACTTGCAGCCGCGGTTGAATCACAGGACCCTGAAATTCCATGTAAGGAACTCACCGGCTGGCATCGGCATCAAACCTATAATCACATTCGGGCTGATGCGATCCGTGAATATCTTCGGGAGAACACGCTTGATGTGTCAACTGAAGACTCTATACTAATGTTCTCTGCACATGGGACCCCACTGCAGTACATCAAAGAAGGAAGTCGGTACGTCGATTATGTTGAGGAATACTGTGACATCCAAGCAGACTTACTAGATATTGATTCGTACACGCTTGGGTACCAAAATCATGAGAACAGAGGCGTTGAGTGGACCAGTCCCTCAATTGAAACCGTTATTGAGAATATGGATGCCTCTACAGTGGTTGTTGAGCCAGTGAGTTTTATTCACGAGCAATCAGAAACGCTCTCTGAACTTGACATTGACTTGCGAACCGAAGCAGAAGAACAAGGAATTGAGTTTCATCGTATTCCTGTGCCACACGACGATGCACGGTTTAAAGAATTGTTCGCGGATCTCCTTGAACCGCTCCTTGCCGATAGTTCTCTTGACGAATTTAACCTCTATACATGTCAATGCCGGGAAACAGAGCAAACATACTGCCTGAACGCGAATAGACCACGTGGTTTTCGTGAAAAAGCACAACAGTTGTCGCTGGATCACGTGGAATGACACGGATCGGGATCATTGGCGGTGGAATTACGGGATTATCGTTAGCCCACTATTTAAACGAACACGGGGTGTCGTTTCATCTGTTTGAATCCAAACCCCACCCAGGGGGTGTGATTCAGTCCGAAACAAAGGACAATCGAGTTATCGAAAAAGGACCACAGCGGATGCGGCTAACCGAGACGATTAAAGAACTTGTTAACAAACTCGGGATTCGTGAGGAACTAATTGTTGGCGACGATTCATTACCGCTTTATATTTATCGCGATGGTGAGCTCCGTCGAGTTCCTTCGTCGTTCCGTGAGTTTCTTTCAAGTGACATTCTCTCGTG
This sequence comes from uncultured Halobacteriales archaeon, assembly GCA_964542445.1. Lineage (GTDB taxonomy): Archaea > Halobacteriota > Halobacteria > Halobacteriales > Hikarchaeaceae > CAZITY01. Next base: position 33,287 of record CAZITY010000004.1, read on the forward strand.
GACGGGGAAAGCACGGTTGTTTGCAGAACCATTAACGAAACCCGGAGCCCCAGAAGAATCCGCCCGATCGCTATTCGAACGGAAGTTCGGAACGGAGGCGTACGAATATATTATCGAACCGTTATTCGGTGGGATTTTCGGGTCCGATCCGAGTGTAATGCCGGCGAGACATGCACTCTCGGGAATGCTCGAATTTGAAGAACGGGAAGGTGGGCTTTTGATTCCAGGAATAAAACGAATTGTGTCACAAGAACGGCCACCACCAGCAACATTTGAGTCCGGCATGCAACGATTACCGATGGCGTTCGCAACACGCTACCAGTCCGAAATTTCACTAGACGATGCGGTTCAAGCTGTAACTGAATCTCACTCGGGGTATCAAATCGAGACAGAAGACCATACACACGAATTTGGAGAAATAATATTTACTACACCCGCCTATGTCACGGCTGAGCTCCTCGAAAAAACAGACCCAGATTCGGCAAATCGACTTGGCAAACTAGAATACAATCCATTAGCAATCGTGCACGTAAAGGCGGACACGGATCTTACTGGGTACGGATATCAAGTGAGTCGCCAAGAGGGATTTACGACACTCGGGGTGTCGTGGAACGCGAGTTTATTCGATCGTGACGGTATTTACACGTGCTTCCTCGGCGGCATGCATTCGCCGGAAGTAATCGACTGGTCGGACTCAAAACTCGGAGAAACCGCAGTCAAAGAGTACGCGCAGGTAACAGGGAATGATGCGGAAATCGTGAATGTTACTCGATTGCCATATGCGTTCCCCGCGTATGACGAGACATGGGACGCCTTACTCGATATGGATCTAGCTAAGGGAATTCGGTTAGCAACGAATTATACGGCAAGGATGGGTGTTCCAAGTCGGGTACAAGAAGCCAAAGCAATCGCGACCGAAGTCGCAACGAACTAGTGTGTTCTCAGGAACCCCATTGTTTCACTGTATCAACGAATGCCTCAACGCCCGATATCGGAGTGTCCTTATGGACGCCATGCCCGAGGTTGACGATATGACCCTGGTTACCGCCGGTGTCAATAAGTTCGGTCGTGCGGTCGGTAATTTCCTCGGGTGAACTAAACAGTAGCGCTGGATCGAGATTTCCTTGGACCGGTGTCTCACCGAGTTTATGCCGAGCAGTTGAGAGGTCACACGTCCAATCAAGCCCAATGACATCAGCACCGGTTTGTGATAATAACTCGAGGTTCCCAGCCATATTTCTAACAAACACAATGCCAGGTGCCTCAAGCGCCCGAAAGATTCGCTGATGTGCGGGGACGATGTATTGCTTATAGTTGGCCGGTGAGAGGATGCCAGCGTAGGTATCGAAGAGTTGGACGACATCAGCTCCCGAAGATATTTGGAATTGTAAGTGGTCGATGATGAGGTCTGTTAATAGGTCGAGAAAGGTTGAAAATGCGCGTGGATGTTCGGCGAGAAACCGCCGAGCTGGAAGCTGTTCCCGAGTTGATTTCCCGGCAATGAGATAACTAGCGAGTGTGAATGGGCCCCCGGCAAATCCAATTATTGGGGCGCGTTGTTCTAGTTCCTCAGTAAGTCTGTGTATGGTTTCTTGGACGTACCCAAGGCAGGTTTCCACAGCATCATACTCTGTCGGTATCCTTGATGGGTCAGTGATCGGTTCGTGTATCACTGGCCCGACACCTGATTTAATTTCGTAATCGAACCCAAGCGGTTGAAGAGCAGTAAGAATATCAGAGAAGATGACCACACCATCTGGATGGTAACGGTGCCAGGGTTGTAGCGATATTTCGACAGCAATTTCAGGGGTTTCTATGGCTTCGCGGAACGAATAATTCGATCGGAGCTCCCGATATTCTGGGAGGTGACGCCCGGCCTGTCGCATCAACCACACCGGTGGCCTCGGGGTTGATTTTCCCTTCGCGGCGCGGAGCAATAGATCATTCATGTATCGGGTCTGTTTGGGGTGAACGATTAAAACAACGACTTTCCGTCCATGAGTCGAGGGGATGTGATTACGGATGCTTTTAGCGGGGGCCTTCGTACAATTGGTGTAATGGCGTTGCGTTTCCCGAGCGAAATTATCGTCGAGCAATTCATTCCGACCGCGAGAGCGAAACTCGCAGAGGAAATGAAAGCCCGGGGGTTTACGCAACAAGAAATCGCGGATGTACTCGGCGTTACCCAAGCGGCAGTGAGTCGGTATGTCAGGGGGGATGTCCCGATCGCAGAGGAGCTGAGTTCCCATCGGAAGTTTCAACGTACGATCACGAGAATCGCGGACGGATACGAAAAAAGCACGATAGACGACTATGAAGTACTCGGGGAGTTTATCGAGTTAATTCAGGATTTCGAGGATCGCGGGCCGATTTGTGAGATTCATGAAGCTGAAATGCCAGCATTACAGGGATTAGGGTGCGATTTGTGTGTTCGTGGACCAGATACCGCGATTCAGCTCGAGCGAGAAACGCTTGGTGATGTCCGCAATGCCGCTCGATTAATAACCACGAATCCACGGGTGAGTAAGTTGATCCCGAATGTCGGGGCGAATATTGGTGCAGCGATCGAAGGCGCAACTACTGAGAGTGATATCGCCGCAATCCCCGGCCGATTGTACACAATTGGGGACCGGGTTGAAGTCCCGGCCAACCCCGAATTTGGTGCCTCCCAACATGTCGCTACTATGTTGTTGTCAGCCCACCAATTGGACCAATCCATCCGCGGAGCGATTAATATCCGGACCGTGGATTCGTTTCTCGCAACCGCCCGGGAAGCAGGATTTGAGACCGTCGCGTTCGATGCGAGTTATGACAATCGAGCCGGTCGATTGTGCGAAATATTTTCGGAGGACGGCGTACCAGATATTGTGTATCACGAGGGAGCATTTGGGATCGAACCAATCACCTATGTACTCGGAGCTTCTGCGGTCGCTGTCGCTGAAACGATCATATCACTCATAGGAGACGAGGAAAGCGAGTAATCCAAACCCTGTTATTATCTGGTTGTATACAGCTAGAATATCATGGTGCGTAACGCAGCCCCGACATCCCCGTCCGTTGTACTTACCGTTGCAGGTAGTGATTCTGGGGGTGGTGCAGGGGTTCAAGCAGATCTCAAAACGATCGAAGCACACGGTGGATTTGGGACATCTGTAATTACAAGCGTCACTGCACAAAATACGCAAGGTGTTTCCTCGACACACGTCATTCCAGAAGCGGAAGTTGAATCGCAACTAACGGCAGTGCTAGATGATTTCGCTGTGGAGGCAATCAAAACCGGGATGCTTGCAACGACCACCAATATCGCGGTCGTTACCGAGCATATTGAGTCTCAGAATATCCCGGTGGTGGTGGATCCGGTGATGGTTGCTGCGAGTGGCGATCGGCTGTTGGAACCAGAAGCCGAAGCGAAATATACTGATCTCATCGGGAACGCAACCGTCGTCACACCAAATGCGGATGAGGCAAAGGCGCTTACAGGAATCGACATCACCGACACATCATCGGCCATTGAAGCTGGCGAAGAACTCCTTGATGACGGTGCCACAGCAGCGCTCGTGAAAGGCGGACACGTTCCTGGTGAAACAGTTACTGATGTCCTCGTTCAACCCAATGAAACCGTAACATTTGAGCATCCAAGAGTGGATTCTGCTGCAACCCACGGATCTGGATGTACCCTCTCGAGCGCTCTTTCTGTTCACCTCGCGAACGATGAATCAATTACTGATGCCGTTGAGGCAGGAGTCGAATTCATGGAACGAGCCGTCCGATACCCGCTCGATGTAGGGAAGGGCCCAGGGACGGTTCATCACTTAGTTACCCTCCGAAACGAGGCTGCTGCAAATTCAGTACGGGAAGCAGTAGAAGGTATTATCGAGTGGTGTATTTCACCTTCTGTTCGGAGCCTTGTGCCAGAGGTCGGGATGAATATTGTGGGTGCCTTACCGTACGCTGAAACCACTGCAGAAGTCGCAGCGGTCGAGGGGCGTATTACGAAAAAAGTCAACGGCGTAACTGCGAATCGTGGGGTTCGATACGGGGCATCAAGTCATGTCGCCCGGTTCTTGTTGACCTGCCGCGAACATGATCCGGCGCTGCAGTTCGCGGCGAATTGTCGGTGGTCGCCAACAATAGAGGACGCCATTCAATCGTTACCCTGGGAAACCGCTATGTTCGATCGGGATGCCGAACCAGCGCCGGATTTCGAAGGATCGACCATGCAATGGGCCGCGGAAAATGTGTTTCAAACGACCGAGACAACGCCGGTAGCGATCACTGATGCAGGTGGAGTGGGTAAAGAACCGATGACCCGATTAATAGCTGACGATCAGGCAACGCTTGAAGACAGAATCGTTACCCTCGCTGAAGCGTTTACCAATTCGTGATTGACTTGAATGCTATTAGGCTCTAACCCCTAGAAATTGATTCCATTGGGGGTTTCAATCTACCATGAGAGATTGATGTCAAGCTTCTCGGCAGCGAACAAATCCGAAATTCATCGAATGCGAGTGTTCGACTGGAGTTTGCTGTTAATGCCGAACTGACCGCGCATCCCGAACATTGGCACCGTCGCGGACCTTATCCTCACAGAAAGGACACACACGAGGGTTATCCATACCATCAGGTGCAAATACCCGGACATATGCATCGGTTACATATGAACCACAATTATGGCATTTCGGCATATTTTGGATTGATTCTGTACATCATATATAAACCTTCTGAGTCTAGGATTCTACGGGAAATATTACACAGGTAACCCCCGATAATTAGTCTACGAATTACGCTTCGTGCTCAAGATCGTAGCTCCAAGCATTATACCCGCCATCAAGATTCGCGACCTTCGATTCCTGGGTAACGCCTTCATAGGATTCAAGGAGACGAGCAGCCTGTAACGAACTTTCACCCTTAGGGCACGCAAAGACAATGGTGTCCTGCCACTCATGCTTGTCAACTTCCTGGGCAAATCGATCAAACGGAATGTTTACAGCTCCAGGAATGTGCCCGTGTTTGAACTGCCGCTCAGAACGGATATCGATGATTTGAATTGACTCCCCTCGCTGGATTTTATCCCATAACTCGTCGGCTGAGATCTCAGCTACCATTAACCAAATATAGGGCGATGAATATGTTAAAGCGCATCGACTAATTGCGTCGCTAATGAACTATTGATGCTGGGGAACTGTACACTGCAAATCGGGAGAGTGCTGTACAATTGGCATGGTGATTGCCCGAATGTCAATTCCTGCTTGTAGTAATCAACTAATTTCGGAATGCGAGCATCATCGTACTTATTCAAGTGTACCGCCTACTAGGACCAATGAGTGACTTGAATTTGTCACCGGACCAACTAGACCGGTATTCCCGGCACATCATTATGGATGATGTAGGGCCCGCGGGCCAACAACGATTGTTGGACGCGGATGTCCTTGTTATCGGTGCCGGTGGACTCGGATCACCAGTCATCCAGTACCTTGCAGCAGCGGGGGTAGGGACCCTTGGGATAGTGGATGATGATGTGGTAGAACGCAGTAATCTCCAGCGACAAATCATACATGGAGATAACGACATCGGTCGGTCAAAAGTAGAAAGCGCACAGGAGTACGTAGCCTCAATTAATCCCGATATCACAGTAGAGCCACATGATGTTCGCGTCACCACAGATAATATTATGTCTTTGCTTTCGGACTATGATTTCATCGTGGATGGGACCGACAATTTTCAGACGCGATACCTCGTGAATGACGCGTGTACCATTGCTGGCAAGCCGTATTCGCATGGCGCGATTTTCCAGTTCGAAGGCCAAGTAACAACTTTTCCAGCGAGGGAAGAATCGCCGTGTTATCGGTGTATGTTCCCCGAAGCACCCCCGCCGGGGATGATTCCGGATTGTGCGACTGCTGGGGTGCTCGGGGTGCTCCCAGGGACGATTGGGTGCATTCAGGCTACGGAGGCAGTCAAATACATCCTCGATAAAGGGGACTTGCTCGATGGGCGAATGGTGTTCTATGATGCGATGGGGATGACGTTCGATGAGGTGCGGATTGAGAAGAATCCCGATTGCCCGGTGTGTGGGGCAGATGGCCTTGATTCGGTTAGTGATATCGAGTATTCGGCAACGTGTGAAATTGTGGCAGATTAGACGAATTGGTATTTCTAGGTGGTGTTGATTGGTGGTTAGGCGAGAGAAACGATTTCTTGAGTAAAGGTTTCGTCTGTATCGTTCCATTTCCAGGAGCCTAGGAATGGGTGGCTTCCTGTGAGTATGACGATGGAATAAGATAGACCTGGCCAGGTAGCGCGACGTTCATCAGTTTGGCTCGGATGGGGAGGGCCAGTTGGATGTGAATGATAAAAGCCAATGACTTCCTGGTTGTTATTTTCGATAGTTTCAAGAAGCTCATATTGGGTTTCTTGGTCAATTAGGTATTCCGTTCCCGGGTGATCAGCGACATTGGGTGCCTTGTGAATTGATTGGACTTTTGCGGTATCCTGGTTAGTGTATGTTCCTCCGAGGATACCACAGATTTCATTCGGTCTACCGGAGAGTGCGTGATCGATCACTGTGTCATATGCCTCCGGTGAATAGATAATCATACTGAGAGTGTTGTGGTATGTTCTATTGAGTATTAGCGGATACTATGAAGTAGGCGGTTCGTTATTATGGATGAGAGAAACGAGTTGCTCGGGGTAGCTACTGAGTATCGATTGAACTTCCGACCGAGATACGGTTGGGTGTTGATCGGTTAACCGATGATAAGTGGTAGCTGCGTCTTCCCCCGCTGCATTTCGTGTCGTGAACGGTGTATCTTCAACAACCACTAGATTAGTTGCCGTATTGGCCAATGTGAGGTTAGTGTGGTTGTGGGGACCGATTGGGAGGTTTGCGAGGACAGTTAGGTCCGCATCTGATATGAGGGATTTAGCGTGTGATCGTGGTGTAGGTGATAGAGTGGTATATGGTGGCGCCGTTACGGTATCGATTCCTAAGTGGTCAGCAGCGGTTTGTTCCGGGTCAGTTTCATAATGGATCCCCGCGGTGACGGTGTAGCCACGCTGGTGTAACTCATAGAGGAGAGACGTTGCGCTCCCGCTACCGCCAATAACATGTATAGTGAGATCCTTTTCATCAGGAACTCGATGGGTGGCCGTTACGGACGGAGTCCCAGTGATGGGGTTTGGATTTATTGATACATCGGTATCGAAGGCCGATTCGATGTGTTGGGGAGTGAGGACAGATGCTGGTGGGCCCTCTGCGATGAGTTTGTTATTGTCCAGTAAATAGAGGGTATCGCAAAATCGGGCAGCAAGATCGAGATCGTGAATTGCGGCGATCACCGTTTTCCCTTCAGAACTAACCAGACTCCGGGCAAGTTCGAGGGTCCTAATTTGGTGATTGATATCGAGGTTTGCAGTTGGTTCGTCTAATAGTAACACCGTAGTGTCTTGCGCAAGTGCTCGAGCAATGAGAACGCGCTGTCGTTCGCCGCCACTGATGTCGGTAATCGGGCGGTCTTCGAGATGGGTGATAGCCGTTCTCTCAAGTGCCCAATCGATAATATCGGGGGTAGATTGACGGTAGGTGAATCGTGACTGGTGGGGGTGACGCCCCATTTCAACGATTTGTCGAACCGAAAAATCGAATGAGAGGTTCGTGGTTTGTTGCACTGTGGCGATTCGTTTTCCTAGCTCCCGAGAGGAGAGTGAGTCAATTCGGTCACCGGACACAGTAATGGTCCCACTCCTCGGTGAAAGGCGGCCGTTGATTGTTCGAAGCAACGTTGTTTTTCCGGCGCCGTTTGGCCCGATTAGTCCGGCAAACTCCCCGGAAGGAAATGAGGTGGTGATTGAATCGAGGATTTGGGTGTCCTGGAGCGAAACGCTGATGTTTTCGAGTGTAAGGGTACTCATAGGGCGTGGACCTCCCGGGTTCGAAGTAGGTATAAAAAGAACGGAGCGCCGAGGAAGGCGGTAATAATCCCGACTGGGATTTCGGTCGCCCCTGTCCTGGCTAGGGTGTCCGTGGCCACGAGGAAGGAAGCCCCGGCGAGGGCGCTGGTGGGGAGGAGGATTCGGTGGTCCGGGCCAACGAGAAGCCGCATGAGGTGTGGTATGATGAGACCGACGAAACCGATGATTCCAGCGACGGCAACGGAAATTGCGGTTATGAGACTTGCGATTCCGAGGAGGATTCGTTTGGTTTGTTCGACTTCGACTCCCAGGGTGTACGCGTCTTCTTCGCCGAGGAGCAGGGTGTTGAGATCTCGCGTGTAAAAAAGGAGGAGGAGAAAGCTTGTGAGGACAATTGGGATTGAGACGATGACTTGGTGCCAGTTCGCGGTGTGGAGGTGACCCATGAGCCAAAACACTGCTTGTCTGAGGTTTTCGCCGCTGATCAGTAAGAGGACAGAAACAATAGCGCTGAGGAATGTTTGGACAGCGATGCCAGCAAGGAGGAGGGTGGCAACTGGTGTTTTGTTAGCTTCAGTGGCAATGAGATAAACCCCGAAGGCTGCGATAAGAGCGCCGATGAAAGCGGCGGTTTCGATACCGAATGGGATAGTTGGGTTGATCGCGATAATCGTGACGGCCCCAACGGCAGCGCCGGCAGAGACACCAATGATGGATGGATCGGCCATTGGATTCCGAAAGAATCCTTGCATAACGGTTCCGGCGGTCGCGAGGGCGAATCCGACCGTAGCTGCGAGGAGAATTCGGGGTAGGCGAAGCGTCGTGATGATCGTCGTGTGAGTTTGTGTTGGAGGGTCGAGGAGAATGAGCGGGGTGGGGGTTGGGAGGTGGAGGAGATCAAGTGTGCTTTGGAGGAGGATGATCGAAACGATTTTTGGAGGGATTGCAACGGGACCGATTCCGGCGCTTAGGATGATCGTGATGAGGAGCAAGAATGCCAAAACCAGGGACCAGGTGGCGGTGTGTGCGCCATAACGCATCTAAAACCCAAGAACAAATTTGATTGGGTTAGGTAAATACTTATTGCAATACTGGGGTGTGGGCAGAGCGGTACGTCTTTCCCACGCGGGGCACTAGGGAGTAGTACGATTGAGGGTCAGTAAGCGATGGTTGATAAAATAGTTTGGCCGGCGTATCTCGACGCAGAAAAATCTAGACGAGAGGGACGGCGTGTACCGATGACCCAAGCAATTAGTGCTCCAGATGTCGAGGAGATAGCCCAAGCCGTCCAGCAGGTCGGGTATGATGCGGTGATCGAACGGGACGTCGCGTACCCTCGCCACCATTGGGTTGAATCAGGTCGTGTCCGCGTTAAAAACGCTGAAGACGCCACAAAAAACGATTTAGTGCTAGCCGTTGCGGCGTACGTAACGGCACTCCGAGACTAATGGATCGCGTAGGGACAGTTACTAAATTTTCGCAAGGATTGCTTGTGGTCCGGAGTGATTCGGTGGCATATCCGTCACTTGGAACGGCTGTGATTGATGAACAGTTAGAAGAAGTGGGGACGATCGTTGACGTTATTGGGCCGGTCGATCGTCCATTCGTTATCGTCTCACCCCTAGACAAGAGTAATATGGAACCGCTTCTTAATCAGCGAATCTACACCCGATAACCTCGTTACTTCGACGGTTGTTCGATGGATGGAGTCATTACTGGGTCGTCAACGTGAATCGTCGATCCATAGCTCGCTTCATCAACCGCAGCTATGATCATAACTTTATAATAGTGTTCGAACTGGTCCGACGGTGACCAGTCCGGGAGTGTTTGTTCACGTTGGTCAGAGAGTGTTTGTGTGAAATTCGGCGTTAGTTCACCAGTTTCAGTATCACGGGTTGGGACAACGCATCGCGGGACTGGTTTCACCCCACGGAGCGTGGTTTCCCTAATTGAGAACGTAGTGTCAACGAGGGCATCTTCCCAGAATGCAGGGACATCCGAGATAACTATATTCGGTCTAAGTCTGCGGAGGATTTCATCAGTTGATATAGCAGGGAACCATGCGGCGAGTTCAGTCAGTGTGGCTTCAGAAATGATGGTTGGGCCGGCACCGGAACTACTATCCGTAAACCCTCCACCAGTAGTCTGATCGATATGGATATCCAATTCGAAGTAGTCACTGAACCATGATTCGAGTGCCTCCCGGTCGTCGTATAAATGAAATTCTCGATAACTCGTTGATTGGTTTGCGGCAAGTTGGATTGTATTAGTCTCGAGATCGATTTCTGTACGAATCCCATGGATTGCATCCGTCCGCTTCCCATTGACAACCTCGTCGTTTGCGTCAAATATCGCAAACCGTCGGTCATCGGCCAATCCCCCGATAGGAGTGATGCGAACTGTTGATTTCGTGACCGGAGCAAGTGATTTAACCGGGTACACTCGGATCCTTGAGACACTCGCCATAGCAATAGGTGCGTTTGTTTGTGAGTTGAATAATACTCTGGGTTTCGAGTGCGGATTCGAAGAGCGCTTTAGGTCACATCTAATATAACCGGTATGGACGAGGAGTCGGGATTTATCCGTGCAAGTGTTATTACAGTCGCGTTATTCCTCGGCGTGCAGCTTGGTTCGTTGCTACTTGTATCACCATTTGACGAAGCGGGATATCAGGCGGTTGAAAACCCGTCAGATCCGTCAATTAGTATTTTGTATTTGGTCGTAATTCTCGTTGCCACGGGGGTATTCTTGCTTCTCATTCGGTATCAGTATGAATGGATGATTCGGGGCAGTATTATTGTGATTGCTGGCGTGTTGATCGCGTATGTTTTGCTTGTGGTAATCCCGCCAGTCCTCGTGGTGTACCAGCTGAATGTCCTCGCGTACGCCCTGACACTCGGCCTCGTGGGAGTGTTATTTTTCTATCCTGAGTGGTACGTGATTAATGCGATAGGGATAGTGATCGGTGCTGGGGCTGCCGCAATATTCGGCATTAGTTTCGGGTTACTCCCAGCGATCATTCTCCTCGTTGGACTCGGAGTGTACGATGCGTATAGCGTGTACCAATCCGGCCATATGTTAACGCTCGCTGAAAGTGTCACGGAACTCAAACTCCCGATTGTGTTCGTAATCCCGATAACGAAGAATTACTCATTCCTTACTGACGACGACCAACCGGTGGAGTCACTCGAGGAGCGAACCGAGCGGGAAGTGTATTTTGTTGGACTCGGTGATGCTGTTATTCCCACCATCTTGATTGCGAGCGCTGCCGTATTCCTCGACGCCCCACTACTGGGAATCCCAGGGATGACCGTGACGCTCCCTAGCCTCACCGCGATGGGCGGAGCGCTCTGTGGTTTACTCGTATTGTTACGTATGGTGGCTCGCGGGAAACCCCACGCCGGTCTTCCCTTATTGAACGGCGGCGCTATTGTCGGCTACCTCATCGGCGTGTTCATTCTTGGAATTCCTATCTCTGTCGCACTCGGATTGGGTTAATGCCACGAATCCGGCATAGCATCACTCGCTGGTACAAACTCAATTTCGGTTCCTTTCCCTGCCTCGACCGCTTTTTGATACAACATATATGCGGATGAAACCGTTTCAATAGCTGTCCCACCACTATCAAACACAGTAATATCACTCGATGATTCCCGGCCAGCAGTTTCACCCGCGACAACTTCCCCGAGTTCTGCATAGACGTGGTCCTCGTCAACAATACCCTGGTCCAGCGCGTATAAAAACGATCCTGCGTCTTGAAATGCGCGTTTCCGCAAGTCCGGCACGTAAATCGAGTCCTTGATTGTTGCAGCATCTAATTCTCGGTTTCCTGGTGTATACTGTCCAATCGCCGACACGTGAGTCCCCGGTGTCAAATCCGTGCCATCGAATACAGGATCGGTTGCTTTCGTTGCGGTTATTACGACATCCGCGGGTGCTACCGCATCTGTACTACTCGGAACCGCTTGAACATCAGCGGATAATTCCCCAGCAAAGTCCGCCGCAAATGACTCTCGGTGAGCTTTCGTTGGCGAAAAGACCTTAACTTCTGTGAAATCACGGACTGTTGCATGGGCTTTGAGTTGCCCGCGCGCTTGCTTCCCGGTCCCTATCACCCCTAGTGTCGATGCGTCCTCCCGCGCGAGTGCATCTGTTCCAACAGCCCCCACCGCTCCAGTCTTATACGGGTTCATATATGCGCCGTCAAGGACCGCGATGGGTTCCCCTGAATTTGCGTTGAACACTGGCGTCATGAACCAGGCGTTGCTGGCCGAAAACCCGCCGCTGTATGTATAGCCTCCCATAACTCCCTGTTCTGGTAAAATTGCCACATAAGTCGTGAGATGGCCATCGGGATTCGATCGCTGTATCTTGGTTCGGGGTTCCGCTGGGGCCCCGTCCCCGATTTCCCGATAGGCGTCCTTGACTACGCGAACGTAGTCTACTGGTTCGGCTAGTCCGTGTTGCTCCGGGCTAGACAGATAGAGTGCAGTCGTCATACGGTGAGAGATGCGGGGCTGGACCCTTAAAGCCGAGAGGTTCCGAAACAACCAGTGTGAGTTTATTACTATTCGCTAGGGATACGCAGATCAGTCAGTGTGTTGAACTAGTGGCTCGCGGGTCGGTTGCGTGCTGGTTATGGGTGGGTTGACAAATAACGCGTGACCAATGACGAGGGCACTGACAGTTGCGGCGGAGGGGATCGTGACAGTCCACGATAAGCCAGTGATGAAGTAGAGGAGAAACGCGCTTATGAACATTGCAGGGATGAGTCCAAGCACAACATCATAATAGGTCATCATAAACTATGAAGGACTATGGTGAGAGGGTATATAATTCTATTGTGTAACGTTCAAATAATACCAACATAAATCTCTCATAATATATTGATAAGTTATCAATAAGTTCACCCTTGGTAATTACACCGGGGAAATCACCACAAGACTAGGCAGTACTTATTTAATGAACCCGTTAGACCTGCGGATATGACACCACGCGAATACAGCGTCGTCACTCGCCATGATGTGATGATACCGATGCGGGATGAAACAAAGCTTGCCACCGATATTTACCTACCCGCAAACCCAGATACTGGCAGAGAAACCGGTAACCAATTCCCGGTTTTGCTCGTCCGGACACCGTACGACAAAACCGCGCCCAAACGAGTGCGGAACCAAGGCCAATGGTACGCAAAACACGGTTATGTCGTTGCCGTACAAGACGTCCGTGGTCGATTCAATAGCGAGGGTTCATTCTATTTACTCAAAAACGAAGCGGAAGACGGGTATGACACAGTCGAATGGCTCGGACAGCAATCGTTCTGTGACGGCCAAGTTGGGACGATGGGTACATCCTATATGGCGTGGGTGCAGAACGCACTTGCATCCCTAAACCCACCGAGTTTAGCGGGGATGTTCGTGAACCAAGGCGCAGCGAATGCTTGGAAAGCGACTTTCCGTCACAACGGGACTATGGAATTACGTTGGTTGACATGGGCGTTTACGTACGGCGCGGGATTTTCCAAACAAAGCCGCAATGATCCAATAATCCAAGAGTTGTTTGCGAATGTGGATACTCGGGAAGTATTAGAAAACCCGCCAGTATTACGGGGGCAATCACCGTTGCGACACGAGAAAGCTGTCGAGAACTGGATATTCGATTATCTAACTACAGACGGCGACGCAACGGTGTGGGACGACCCGAGTTTGAATTTCGAAAAGCACGTCACGAATGCAGCGGATGTCCCAACCGTGTATGCGGGTGGGTGGTATGATTCATATGGGAAAGCAACGAGTGATAACTTCATCGCATACTCGGATGCAAAGGAATCAGACCAATTTTTACTGATGGGTCCTTGGACCCACGGAAGCGGAGTAACCGGCTGGAAACGCGAGGCATCAGGGGAAGCGTATTTCGGTGAATCAGCTACCCGAGAGTATCAATCAACTCGACTTCGATTTTTCGATCACTATCTCAAAGATAAAGACACCTGGAACGAACCAACAGTGCAATACTATCTAATGGGGACCGGCGACGGTGCGTCACTCACCAACGACCAAATACGTCACGGCGGAAAATGGGAGACGGCAGACCAATGGCCGTTATCGAACACTGAATTCACAGCATTCTATGCACACGCCGATGGATCTCTACAGGACACTCGGCCAACAGAATCAGACGCTTCGACGTCGTTCGTTTTCGATCCAGATAATCCTGTTCCGACAATCGGTGGAAACTGTAGTTCCTACTATACCTTCGAACCACGGAGCGAATCGGTGGATGAGTATCCATTAGATAAACGACAGAAACTTAGTATCACTAAACGTGGCGGCTACGATCAACGAACCCGTGATGACACACTCGGTAACGCTCCTCCGAATCAACGCTTAGAAGTACGGAATGACGTCATCGTGTTCCGTACCCCACCACTCCAAGAAGCGGTAACGATCGCTGGACCGCTACACGCCACTGTCGTCGGATCAACCGACGCACCAGATACCGACTTCACCGTAAAACTCATCGACGAATACCCACCGTCCGATGAATACCCACACGGATTCGCACTGAATCTTGCAGACTCGATTTGTCGCGCTCGGTACCGTGGATATCGACGGGATCCCGATTTCATCACCCCTGGGAATACATATGAATTCAACATGGAACCCTACCCAACTGCGAATATGTTCAAGCCAGGACACCGAATTCGCCTTGATATTTCCTCTTCTAACTATCCACGGTACGACGTGAACCATAACACAGGCGGCCCACTCTATGGAGACCGAGAAAAACAAGTTGCCACAAACACGATTTACCACAACAATTCTGATCAGACACGAATTAAGTTACCAATCTTACCAGATTCCCAGACGAAAATATGATTGGGGAATAGGGCTTTAGGGAGTAACCTGATTAGTGAGAGGTGTGTTCATCGAGATACGGGGATCACCCACTGGTGGGCCGAAGATACAACTAGACCACACTCAATTCCGGTACGCGGGAAAATTTGTAATGACAACAACGGGTAAAGCAATTCTAATCGATAATAGTGAATTTATAGCGGTTATATCGTTCAGTGAGGATCGAACTGACGCTAATGCCGTATGGTTACGATACCTATCTGTCCGGGATGATTATCAGAACGAAGGTATCGGTCCTCGGCTTCTCCGTTCGGTTACTCGATATTTACTCGGTGATGCAACAACGGTACGGATTGCTGTGAACAATCCATTTGCGTATGTCGCAGCCCATAAAGCTGGGTTTGTCTTCACAGGAGATACGACAGGACTGGCAGAACTGATCCTTGAGTATCCGAGTGTATACGTTCAATTGGACTACATGGCAGGTCTCGCCGAATTTAGAGAAGCGGATCACATATCGAGCGAAGAAGTACAGTATATTGAAAGAAAACAAAACAGTCCACCCCCACGGATTATCACAAATGGTTTTCCAGTACGATCTCATGAGGGGGGAGTATATCGTCGGTGTATGAATACTAATTAGCCGCAAGTAATAGGCAAAAAGTATTAGTTGTTGAGAGATTTCGGGGAGATAACCATACTCATGAATCCGGATTTCCAAGCAGGTATCACGGTCATTGATCGAACGAAAAGAACACCGGATAAGTCACCCATTGGTCACGCCAAAATAGCCCTGTTTGAAGCTCTCAAAGCATCCTCAGCACCCCTAGAAGTGGTGGCACACATGGCAGAATCTGATTTTGAAACGCCTGGAATGCTGATTGGAAAAACGACTGATCAATTGATTAAGAAATTCATTTCTACACCCATATCTAGCCCCGAATCTATCGTCATCGAATGGGCCCCTACTGACCAGGCTCCACTCCTTGTAATTGCAGGGAGTGACGAACGCGGATTAGCATACGCATTGTATGAAATTACCGATCGGATCACCACTAGAGGAATTACTGATTTGGAGAACGTGAAATCACTCACCGAACAACCGGACAATCCCATTCGCGGCGTCGACAAACTAATAATGGGACCTATCAGTGATGAATGGTTATTCGATCTGGAATTTTGGGAATACTACTTACAGCGACTCGTTAAAAATCGTTTCAATCGGTTGGTTCTCATCACCGGTTATGACACCGCCTATTTGTCGCCACCATATCCGTTTGTAGTTGAGGTTGAGAATTACCCCGCAGTGGAAGTATTAGAGGAGTTTTCGGTACCGTCCAGAGAGTCACATCGTAATCTCCTCCGAACTATCGGAAATCTCTGTACTGAATACGGACTAGAGTTTTATCTTGGTATCTGGCAACAACGACCAGACTGGCGAGAAAGCCAAGGGGCAGTCGTCGAAGGCTTACCCAACAATCCGGGAGAATTTACTTCGTATTGCTCACTCGGCTTGGAACGGTTACTCACGGAAATTCCTGAAATAGATGGAATTCAACTCAGAATTAACTACGAAGCGGGTGTCGGGGGCTCGAGTTACGATTCTGGTTCTGGTATTGGCCCCACCTCAACTACCGCGGAAGAATTCTGGTATGAGATTATTGACGCAATCAATCGCGCAGCTGAACAACGAACCAACGAGTTGACGCTCGATCTTCGCGCGAAAGGGCTAACGGACGGATTACTCGAACACGCATTCCGAACTGGCCTAAACATCACAATACCAACAAAATACTGGACGGAGTCCACTGGCCTCCCATACCATATGACCCAAATGCGACGAGAAGAACTCGAGCAGCTCTATGACCTCAATCGAATGCGCAGATATGGGTATTCGAATTTACTCAAAAAACCACGTAACTTCGATTTACTATATCGGTTATGGGTTGTGGGGACGAATCGGATTTTCGTGTGGGGAGATCCAGATTACGCCCGGCGATTCGCAAAAAGTACCCAGTTCGGAGACGCAATTGGATTCGAAGTAACCGCCCCCCTGGGGTTAAAAGGTCGTCACCTAGTATTGCAGGAATCCCCATGGTCGTTGTTTGCCGATCCGTCTTTACGTGATTATGAATGGGAAGACGAACGATATTGGGCCTGGTACCGATTATTTGGGCTGTATGGTTATTCAACGGAGACGACAAATGATTTCTGGGAGCGAGCGCTCGAACAGCGGTTCGGAGAAGCCGCTTCCGCATTGGATTCTGCGTACCGTGCGGCAAGTAAGGTCCTCCCACTAATTACGGCAGCGCACCTCACTGAACACCCAGCCCTTCAAAATTGGGCAGAACTAGATACCGGTGGTGCATTATTTCCAGAACATAATGTGAATCAAAAATTCGGGAATACCGAATACTACGACGGCTCTTACCAAGACGTCGAACCAAGTGACCCTGGATTATTTTACGGAATAAATGAATTTGTTGCTGACTATCGAAATGATGAGTTGAGTAATAAATACACTCCTATTCAGGTTCAAGAATGGTACCGGTCACTAGCGTGTGAGATCCGAGAATCTATCAAGCGGGCAAAGCAACAAATAGCAAATCAAACTGGCGAATTCAAAAGTACGGTATTGGATTTCGAAATGCTGGCTGATCTTGCCGAATACCATGCGGAAAAAACGATGGCCGCTCTCGCCTTATCGTTATACAAATCCGATACACACAACTCAGAATTAATACTCACGGCGTTTAACCGGTTGAAAGCGGCAAAATTGAATTGGGAATCGCTCGCTGAAAGGGGGAACGGAACGTACCACGGCAACCTTGTATTTGGTCTCGGAGAAGAAAGCGCCCACGCGGGACAATGGGAAAATAGGTTACCAGAATTAACCCAAGACCTCGAAACATTACACTCCCTTATTCAAGAAGAGGAACTGAAAGAAAATCACAATATCCCATCACTATATGAGACATTCACCACCAATGATCATGATTCAGTTGTTCGTGCTTACCAAATGGATGTCCCAGACACTTGGGAACCGGGTTCGCCACTTCCGATCAGAGTAAATGTAGGAGGATTGGTCTCACCAGAACGAATTACTGTTCATTACCGAACGACCGACCAAACCCAAGGAGAATTCGAGACGGCCATCATGGACCAATCTGGCGACCAATTTCAATTTAATATCCCTTCTTCTTACCTCGATGAATCTTGGAATATCCAAGTGTATTGTTCAGTGAAAAATGCAGCTGGAACCACGGTCATTATCCCGGGTATCTATGATGCAGTAGCATACGCGCCGTATTACGTTATCGAGCTCTCAACGGAATGACGAACTCACCAGTCAATTCATTCCCCAGATCTCCCACCAACAAACACGCTAGCAAAACGACGAAAGCTACGATAGTCTTGAGGCGGTTTAGACGATATACCGAATATCGTATAGTACCCCGGCATCAAAAGTTTCATAATGGGAAATGCGGATTTACGGGAGATCGCTGTCATTAATTCGATATCCTTCGGTGATCTTTCAGGGTCGACGCTCGCTGTTGACGCACATAACTGGCTTTTTAAATACCTCACAATCACGGTCAGGTACAACGACAGCGATGTCTACACTACCGGTGACGGTATAGAAGTCGCTAACCTCATTGGGATCGTCCGTGGGCTCCCGAAATTCCTCGACGCTGAAATTACGCCGGTGTTTGTGTTCGACGGAACGCCAACAGAACTGAAAAGCGATGAAATCGAGGCACGCCGAGAACAACGGAAAGAAGCTGAAGAGCGGTTAGCTGAGGCGAAAAAGACAGAGGATGCGACCGAAATTGCGAGAATCGAGTCACAGACACAGAAACTGACCGAGACCATCCACACCACAACACGTGAATTGCTAGGGTTGCTCGATATTCCAATTGTAGAAGCACCCGCGGAAGGAGAAGCCCAAGCCGCCTACATGGCACGACATGATCCCCAAATCACTGGAGCGGGGAGTGATGACTATGACACACTCTTGTTTGGCTCGCCGACCACGATCCGCGGATTGACGAGTAAGGGGGATCCGGAGCGTATGGATTTTGAAGCGACATTAGCTAAGCACGACTTAACATGGGAACAACTGGTGGACGTAGGGATGCTTTGTGGAACCGATTTCAACGAAGGCATCGAAGGAATCGGCCCGAAAACAGCCGTTAAAGAAATCCATGAACATGGCGATCTTTGGGGGGTTCTTGACGCAAATGATGAAACGATACAATATGCAGACAGAATCCGAGAATTGTTTTTACAACCGAGCGTCGAAACAGAGTATACAATCGATCAATCAATAACGCCGGACATCGAGGGAGCAATTGAGTATGTATCGGAGGAATGGGGGATTCCTGAGTCAGTCGTTGAGCGTGGGTTTTCGAAAATCGAGGCGGCAACCCTCCAAACAGGTCTAGACCAATTTGGCTAGATACGACGTACAAACTAAAATTCGAGTTGAAAGCGCTTTCAATTGCCGTTAGATGGAGAGGCCAATAGGCTCCTAGAGGAACCGATCAATTCCTCGTTTTCTTCGGCCTGGGGGCCATGAATCAGAATGCCGGAGAAACAAGTACCCAATGACTAGTACAAATAAGATACCTAATTGGAGTATTCGGTTGGCTCTGATATATTCGATCGGGGACCAGATGCCCAAGCCATAGGCTGCTGCCATTAGACCGACGAGAATAATTACGGGTACTAGCAGAAATATAAGCCCCAGTTTATGGGCTAAATCACGGTTATACATACGTATTTGATTCTCTTCGTAGACCTAAGTATATTCGATTATTTTTGGTATCTCGGGAGTGTGGGGTTATGCACTTGCTGTAATTGATTCTGTTATTTCATCGATATGGAGAGGCCCGTCTACTTCTTTATTGTTAACCGGTTTCCCGTTGACTGAGACAGTAAAGACACTGCTCGCCCGGGTTCGTAACCGGACACCGTTGAGTTCCAACCCGAATTCTTCGAGTAATTCTTGCGTAACATGTTGTGCTCGTTCAACATAACTGCACGGAACACAATCGTGGAACCCATCTTCTGTCATCGGTCGCTCGCGAATAGGAAATGAAGTTAAAAAAGACGTCTACCGGAAGGGGGGGCAATATCTCTATAAAGGGATTTTCTTGGAATTTCATAGTTTCCGGTGGGTTTTACGACTCCCGGATACTGGCTTCCAGTATGAGTGACGAATACCGAGTAGAATCAGACAGTCTAGGCGACGTGCACGTCCCAGCAGATGCGTACTGGGGTGCACAAACCCAACGGGCCATTGAGAATTTTGGGGTGAGTAATAATCGGTTTGGCCGTCGGTTTATTCGCGCATTGGGCATTGTGAAAAAGGCAGCGGCGCTGGCCAATCAGGATCTTGGGTTACTCGAAACTGATACGGCAGAACCTATTGTCGATGCTGCTGACGAAGTTATCCGAGGAGACCATGATGACCAATTCCCGGTAGATGTGTTCCAAACTGGTTCTGGGACCTCGTCGAACATGAACGCTAATGAGGTCATCGCAAATCGAGCATCGGAAATTATTGGGGCTGAAATCGGGAGTAAGGCAATTCACCCGAACGATGATGTTAACTATGGTCAATCATCGAATGATGTCATTCCGACGGCTATGCATGTAGCGGCGCTTGAGGCCATTGAGAATGATGTCAGGCCGGCACTCGTTTCACTCCATGAAGCGCTTTCTGAGAAAGCCACAGAGTTTGAGGATATCGTTAAAACCGGTCGGACGCATTTACAAGACGCGACGCCAGTGACGCTTGGCCAGGAATTCTCTGGATATGCGACACAAATTTCAAAAGGAATAGATCGGTTAGAATCAGTGACACCGCGGCTTGCAGAACTCGCGCTAGGGGGAACGGCGGTTGGAACCGGGTTGAATACACACCCGGAATTTGCGGCTCGAGCGGCCGAGTATATCTCTGATGAAACGGGGATTGAATTCCGTGAAGCCGATAATCATTTCGAAGCGCAGGCAGCGCATGATGCGATGGTTGAGGGGCACGGTTCGTTGCGAGTTATTGCCGGATCGATGAACAAGATGGCGAATGATCTCCGGTTATTAGCGTCTGGGCCGCGGAATGGGTTCGGGGAAATCGACCAACCAGAAAATCAGCCTGGTTCGAGTATCATGCCAGGGAAAATTAACCCGGTGGTGGCCGAATCAGTGAACCAGATTCATAAACGAGTGGTTGGGAATGACGCAACGGTGGCGTATGGAGGAGGGGAAGGCCAACTCGAATTGAATCTGTATAAGCCTATTCTCGCGTATGATTTCCTTGACTCGACTACAATCATCTCGAATGGCGCGAGTGTGTTTGCTGAGAAGTTCGTGGCCAAACTAGACGCAGATAAAGCACATTGTGAGGAGCAAGTTGAGTGGAGTATGGCGCTTGCGGCGGCGTTGAATCCACACATTGGGTATGACAAAGCAGCTGAAGTAGCAAAGACAGCGTTAGATGAAGGAAAACCGATTGGGAAGGTTGCAGTCGAGAAAGGATATTTGACAGAGAAGGAAGCCGAAAACGTTCTCGATCCGCGAAGAATGACGACACCAGGAATTCTCGGTAATTAACGAGACCTCTAAACGGAAGTGTGAGAAGTGAAATGGTATTGGCCAGTGACTCCAGTTGGACTGAATGGTTTTTTGTCGTTCATCTTCTAAACACTCCTAATGCCGACGCACGACTATGATGATCTCGGGTTAGTCGCCGGGCTTGAAATCCATCAACAGGTAGATACGAGTGAAAAGTTGTTCTGTGCGTGTCCAACCGAGTTACGAGATCCATCAGAATCGACTCGTGAGTTCTTTCGGTTTTTACACCGCGTAGCGAATTAGGCGAAATCGATGAGGCTGCCCTTGAGGAAAGTCGGGTAGATCGAAAATTTGAGTATTTGGCCTACGATTCGACGTGTCTTGTTGAAGAAGATGAAGAGCCGCCCCATCGGCTTGATAGCGAGGCGTTAGAGGTTACGCTTGAAATCGCGCAGTTGCTTGATATGACGGTTGTTGATGAGGTACATGTGATGCGGAAGATCGTGATTGACGGGTCGAATACTTCGGGGTTTCAACGGTCCGCAATGGTCGCACGTGAGGGAGTAGTTGAAACAAGCGCGGGGGATGTTTCGGTGAAGGATTTGATGCTCGAAGAGGAGTCAGCCCAACGAGTAACAGAGACTGATGCGGGAGTGCAGTATAGTCTCGATCGATTGGGGATTCCGTTAGTGGAAATTGGGACGGGTCCGGATATTCGATCGCCTGCACAAGCGAAAGAAGCGGCGGAAACTATTGGGATGTTGTTACGGTCAACTGGATCGGTGAAACGCGGTATCGGGACGATCCGACAGGATGTGAATGTGTCCATCGAAGCGGGCGCGCGGGTGGAATTAAAAGGGGTACAGGAACTCGACGATATTGACACCATCGTTCAGCAGGAAGTCACGCGACAAGTATCGTTACTCGATATACGGGCGGAATTAGAGGAGCGAGAGGCCCAGGTAGGAGAAGTAAAAGATGTGACTGCTGTGTTTGGAGAGACCGAGAGCGGGATTATTAGGGACGTAGTTGATGATGGGGGGAAGGTATTGGCTTTGCCGTTATTTGGGTTCGATGGGCTCGTTGGGAGAGAGATTCAGCCGGATCGGCGGTTAGGCACGGAATTTTCTGATCACGCAAAACGAAGTGGTGCTGGCGGGATTTTTCATACTGATGAATTACCAGCGTATGGTATTACGGCGGGAGAAATTACTGCAGTGAGGGAGAAAGTGGAAGTAGGGGAGATGGATGCGGTGGTATTGGTGGCGGAAGCGCCTGATATCGCAAGTCAGGCGATGGACGCTGTGCGGGATCGAGCTGAAGTATCTTTATCTGGCGTCCCGGAAGAAACAAGGGACGCAAATGAGGACGCGACATCAAGATATTTACGGCCGTTACCTGGCGCGGCACGGATGTATCCGGAGACCGATGTGCCCCCCGTCCAGCCAGACATTACAGACGTGGATACACCGGAATTATTAACGAATAAGGTTGATCGGTACGTCGCGGAGTTGGGATTAAATGAGAGATTAGCCGAGCAGATCGCTTTTGGTCGGTACATGCCGTTGTTTGACCGAGCGATCGAAATTGGTGTTGACCCGACGCTCGCAGCGGATACTCTAACTAGTGTTGTGACTGATCTATCCCGTAATGATGTCCCAGTTGAAGCGATTCGGGATGAACATTGGGAGGCGTTGTTTGGGTTATTACAATCCGGGGAGTTGACACGTGAAGCAATCCCTGAAGTGCTCGAAGCCGTGGCTACAGAACCTGATCGATCTGTTCACACAGTAGTCGAAGAAGAAGGGTTGACGAGTGCCGATGAGGAAATCGTCCGAGAGGCAGTCAAAGATGTAGTGGAACGGCGGCGCGAGCAAGTTGAAGCGGAAGGAATGGAAGCGTTCTCTGGGTTAATGGGAGAGTGTATGAGTGAACTGCGCGGTAAAGCTGAAGGTGAGTTAGTGAGTTCGGTGCTCAGAGAGGAAATAAACCGGATTATTAATTGACGGTCGGTTGAGCAAGAGTATATCGAATGAGTGACATGGTGGAGATTTTTTATGAAGACGTTGAGGTGGGATCGACTGAGGAGTTTGGTTCGTATCGTGTTACTGAAGGTGAAATTATTCGTTTTGCAAAGCAATATGATCCACAGCCGTTCCATACGGACCCGACACGCGCTAGAGCGTCGTCGTTCGGACAGTTAGTCGCTAGTGGATGGCTAACGGCAGCGATTTGTATGCGGTTGTTCGTTGATCATCACTTGTCTCGTGCGGCGTCACAAGGAGGGATCGGGGTTGATGAACTTCGGTGGTCAGCACCGGTGTATCCCGGTGACGTGCTATGTGTGGAACGATCGGTCGCGGAGAAACGAATATCGGAGAACAATCCAGCTCGTGGGATAGTCCGGACAGACCTACGAGTGATTCGGGTTGATGGTGAAGAGAAATTACGAATGACTCCGATTGGGT
The DNA here is from genome assembly GCA_964542445.1 of uncultured Halobacteriales archaeon. Lineage (GTDB taxonomy): Archaea > Halobacteriota > Halobacteria > Halobacteriales > Hikarchaeaceae > CAZITY01. Next base: position 57,099 of record CAZITY010000004.1, read on the forward strand.
TGTATGGTCGGCGGCAAGCGGATTAGTCAGAGTGATTGGTGGCGGCGCGGAGGACACCCCGGAGCGTTATGAGTTCGCGTTCGGTGGGATGGGCGCGACCGAGTAATCGGCGGAGTAAGCGGACTGTTTTATCGTGTTTTTCTTCGGAATAATTGAGTTGCGTGAGGGTGTCCTCGAAGTGAGCGTAGAACGATTCGAGGTCTTGTTGGGAGGCGCGTGGTTGCCGAGTTGGGTGTTGGGAAGGAGCGGGGGTAAGGGTACGGAGTTCATAGAGGGCGATAGTGGCGGCTTGGGCGAGGTTCAATACTGGGTAGTCTTGGGTTGTTGGAATCGAACAAATCATATTGATTGATTCGAGTTCTTCGTTTCGAAGTCCAGTGGATTCTCGGCCGAAGACGAGCGCGATGGGTTCCGTAATTGAGTCGAGTTCGGGAACGAGGTCGGTGGGAGTGAAAAATGGGTATCGGATGTGTTTTGCATCTGTTTGCCCGGGGAACGCAGTGAAACCCACTGTGACGTAATTCTCAACTATCGAGTCAAATGAGACGATCGTGGCATTCGGGAGTATATCGGTTCGTGCATGCCCCGCCATACCATATGCCTCTCCACACGGGTCTAGTTCAGGCGGGTTAACGAGGAGGAGATCGGAAAAGCCGAAATTCTTCATTGCACGTGCGATTGCACCGATATTCCCTGGTGTTTCAGGGTCAACAACCGCTATTGAGACTGAAGGCATACCTCGTCTGAATATCGGCTAAGCAATGGCGATGAGACTCGTGCACGACTTGTTGTGCGATCTGAAGGAGTATTTGTTCCGGGCTGGATCATCGGAGTTGCTTGAGTAGCGTAACGGTGTTGTCGTGTAAATATTGTTCGAGTACTTCGGATGGCCAGTCTAGGTAGGATTCGACCCAATCGAGCGCTTTCGTTGGGGGGATGAATGGCGCACCAGTGCCGAATAATATCCGGTCGGAAATGATTGTTTCCGCCCGTTGTTTGAGCGGTCCCCACATTGCCGGGTGGACTGAGGACATGTCGATGAAGACGTTGTCGTGTCGGTAAGCGACGGCAGCGAGTTGTTCGGTCCATGGGTACCCTGGGTGTCGAGCGATGATCGTGAGGTCAGGGAAATCAACCGCGATTTGATCCAAATATTTTGGGTGGCCATAGTCCATGATGGCAGATTGATCGAGGTTCATGGTGGAATGAATTGAGACACCAACATCGTGTTGGCTGCAGGCAGAATACACGGGGTAGAATTTACGGTGGTCAGCAGTAATGCCGCTCCACCACGGGTTGAGGTAAACGAGTTCGAAGTCGTATCGAGTGATGTCGGTGACGAGTTGTTCTAATCCGGGTACTCCTTTGTGGGGGTCACAGCCGATACCGGTTGCGAGGAAGAAATCGGGGTGGTCGTCGCGGATACGAGAAACAGTTTCACTCGGGATGATCCCGCCCCACGTGGTTTCTGCATCGAGACCGAGCGTTACAGCGTGGTCAATACCAGCGTCTTTGAGTTCCCTAATTCCGGCATCAACGGTTTGCGGACGAGTTGATTCGGTACGGTACGTCGCATCGTAGTCAGATTTACCGGGTTTTTCGGCGGGAGATTCGATACCCTCAATGAGGGAAAGGAATTGTTTAATGTCGAAGTTGAAGTCGATGATTGAGTTAACCATACGAAAGGTGGCTGTTTGGTTTCAATAATTGTTCTCTTCTCTGCATCGAGTTGACGTGGATTCAGTATGGCGGGATTAGAAAGTTTAATCGGGTGAGTTTTAGTCCGTTGACCGTTGAGTGGCGTGCATGCGAGCGATCAGTGTCGGGGAGGTGACAATCGGAGATGGTGCGCCGCCACGAGTTATGGGGGTGGTGAATTTGAGTCCTGAGTCACCGTATTCGCTGAGTGTGTTTGATGATCCTGGTGATGCGGCTCGATACATTGATACTGAGTTGATTGATGCAGGAGCTGATATTGTGGATATTGGACTGGAATCGGCGAATAAGCGGTTTTCGGTCCGTTCGGCTGAGTGGGAATTATCGCGGGTTGAGTTAGCAAGTGAAACACTAGATTTGGTTGAGCAGGACGCGGTGTTTTCGATCGAGACACGCTATCACGAGGTTGCAGAGGCTGCGATTACAGCTGGGTTTGATATGGTGAATGATATTTGTGGATTTGCTGATCCAGAGATGCCCGCTGTGTGTGAAGCGCACGATGTGCCGGTGGTGAAAATGGCGAGTCCACCGGATTTAGAACGGCCGGGCGCCGTTCGAACTGTAGATGAGATCTTTGCGGCTCTCGAACGAGGGGGGTTTACTGAGAAGACAATTATTGACCCGGCTTTTGGTGGGTGGAGCGAAGAGAAAACGATCGACGACGATCACGAAATTTTCCGTCGGCTCCGGGAATTTCGAGGGCTTGATCGGCCGATGTTGGTTTCGATTAATCGGAAGAATTTCCTGGGCGAGATTGTCGATCGTGAAACTGACGGGCGGTTACCGGCGAGTCTTGCGGGAACTGCTTTGGCGGTTGAACGAGGGGGTGATGTGATTCGGACGCATGATGTTGCTGCGACTCGGGATGCGGCGCTATTGGGTGACTGGTATGCGCCTAATGTTTATTCAAGTAGGAAGGTTCGGGAGTTACCCGTGACTACGAGCAATGAAGTTAACCGGCATCTCGCCCGTCTCGGGCTAGAGCAAACGGGTGATTCACGGGTGATGCGAACATTTGAATTGGAAGTACCTGAGAACGATGAACAGAGACTGATCACTGAGGCTGTCCATTCAGTTGGTGGGGAGTGTAGTAGTAATGAGGCAAGAATGATCGTGACACTGACACCGGCCATGCTCGATCAGGTGATTTCTGCAATAAAACCAGATGTTCCTGACCTTGCGCAATCATTAGAGTCAGCACAATGAAATTTCATGAGTGGGAACCAGTGTACACGGAAATTCTCCGTGAATTCGGGTATTCTCGATCAATGGACGAACGAGCCAGAGACCACCTCATGGAACTCACAACAGGATACTGCCCAGAAAAATTTTCACGTGGAACATCGGTGGGGATTGCAGGGGGAGCTGGGTCACTGACGGATGAGTTGTCCAGATTACGAGACGTTGATAGTATTATCGCGGTGTCGAATGCAGCTGAAATACTCCGTGACGAGGGTATATCGTTCGAGATGATGGTGACTGACCTTGATAAAGTCCCAAAAACTGTTAAGGAAGTAACGAGAGATGGGACCTGCGTTGTAGTGCATGCACACGGGGATAATATCCAGGCGATCAAGTCATGGGTCCCGGAATTCGATCGAGAATTTGTTCTTCCAACAACCCAAGCTGAACCTACGCATCATGTCCGTAATTTTGGGGGATTTACGGATGGTGACCGAGCGGCGTTTCTCGCTGATGCACTAGGGGCAGGGAAACTCGTGTTCGTTGGGTGGGATTTCGATGATGTATCGGTTTCGACTGAGAAACGAAAGAAACTCGAGTGGGCTGAGCGGTTGTTACGGTGGCTCGAAATCCGTCGGAATGAATCTTTTGGTGTCCTTGATGGTCGCCGGGAGTCGATTGATCTCAGTACGATCCCGGTTCGTTAATCGTGAACGAGGACATCGAGAACAGTTGGCCCGGATGAATTTCGTGCGCGGTCGAGTTGGTCTGCGAGTTCATCCGTGGTTTCGATGAGGTGTCCATCGCCCCCGAAATTCCCGGCCGTTTCTGGGATGTTCACGGGTGGGTCGAATTCCATTTCAGTGAAGTCATAATCGGATTCTTCACCACCCATAATTGCGAGCATGTTGTCTTTCAATATGCGGTAATTCCGGTTGTCCGGAATGACGATTGTTATGTCGATATCGAGTCGTGCCGCTGTGTAAATCGAGTGTGGGTAATAGAGATAGGAACCGTCACCGATGAATCCAATTACATCGCGGGGGGAGTCACGTTCTTGTTCTGCAATGGCGGCCCCGATCGAGGCCGGGAGGCCGTATCCGAGTCCGCCGCCTTTGTTCCCGATCCAGCTTGCTTCTTCGAAATCCCACCGGGAGAGCATGACGTATTTCGATGTGACGCCTTCGTCGACAACGTAAGCATCTGGGGTGGTGTCTTGAAGTACTTCCACGAGATCGGCTTTGGACATCCGTGGATCATCCGGGTCAGAAATATCTGACGGAGAGGTTTGTTCTTGTATTGGCGCGATGGCGTCGAGTCTGTCTTGGATTGTTTCCGCAGAGATGGTTGATTCGATGTGCTCGGTGAGTTCTTCTAAGACGAGTCGTGGATCACCGAGGACGGCTGTATCGGCGTCATAGTTTTTCCCGAGGTCCCACCCATCTGGGCCGATGTGGACACAGGTAGTGGTGTCACTGATGAGATCTCCATCGTATTCAACAACCGGCGTATGTGTTGAACAACCCACAAAGAGTAGCGTATCGGTATCCATGAGATCGGCAGCTGCGTCACCGCTTGATGGGATAAATGACACCCATTGGTTGTGAGATGTTGGGAAGTTGACTTCTGCTGAGAGGATTTCTCCGTGGACCCGGGCGCCCGTTGCTTCCGCAAATTCAACGGCGGCCTGGACACCACCGGATCGAGCGATGTGATCCCCAACTATCATGACGGGTGTTTCAGCGTTAACAATCGTGTCTACGGCAGTGTTGATCTGTGCTGGGTCGCCACGGCCAGCGTTTGGGATGGCGCCGAGCGGTTTGGGAGATTGGGTTGTTTCTGCGAGCATTACGTCTAGGGGGAGACCGAGGAACACCGGGCCTGTCGGCGGCGTCAACGCTGTTCTGAATGCCCGCCGAATCATCTCTGGGAGTGTTTCAATCGTGGATGCTTCATCGCTCCATTTAACGAATGGTTCGGCGATATCGGTGAGGTCTCCGCCAAGGATGGGTTCTTGGTCGCGGTGGGTGGTACTGTGATCGCCTGCAGTGATTACAAGGGGGGCGCCGGCCCACTGGGCGTCGTAAAGATTTCCGAGGCCGTGGGCTAGCCCGGGGGCGACATGCAGGTTGACGACGCCGACGGGGAGGACGTCAGGGTTCTGTTGGGATTCGTATCGACGAGTGGTGGCATATCCGGCGGCCATGCCAACTGCGATGTCTTCATGTAACCCGAGTACATATTCGATATCGCTTGATTCCAGCGAGCGCATCAAGGGCAGTTCGGTCGTACCGGGGTTGCCGAATAAGTGTTCGACGCCGTATTGTTCACACGCGGCCATAAAGAGATCCGCGCCAGTCTGTTGGGTTGTCATTCTTTGATACCTCCTCGGTTAGTGTCGATAAATGCCGGCATTATTGACTGCGTAGGAGACAGGGGGCTTTAATGATGGAGGAACTCCGGTGCGTTTTACTCGTTTGCTTGGATAGCGTTGGTGATGACTGGTGAGGATCGTCAAGAAGCGGTGCAGCGGCGGATGGATGCGCATGGTTTTTTATCGTGGCTAGATGTCCGAGTTGAAGCGGTTTCGCCAGGTCGGGTTGTATTACGGATTCCGTATCGGGAGGAGTTGACGAATCGACCGTTTAGTGGGCAACGCTCAGTCCATGGTGGGGTTGCTGCGACAGTGATTGATTCAGTGGCGGGTGCGGCGATTAAAAGTGAGTTACCAAATGGGGCTGGGACGGCAACAATCGATCTGAATGTTTCGTATCTCCGGCCGGCGACGAGTGATTTGGTGGCGACTGGTGAAGTGATTCGAGTCGGGAAATCAGTGGGTGTAGCGTCAGTGAGGGTTGAAAGTGAGACGAACGGTGACCGATCAGAGGTGGCGGTGGGACGGGGGTCGTTTCGGATTTTCCGTCCGGATACATAGTCTAGGTATTAGTCGAGTTAGTTGGGGGGACGGTTCGTTCCTGAACCTTTAACTAGTCTGAAAGAGAATAGTTTGTTTGGAGGTCTACATAAATTATGCCCGAGTATTCAGACGCCGAATTGCCACCACTTCCGTACGACTATGACGCGCTAGAACCACACATCAGCGAGCAGGTATTGACCTGGCATCACGACACCCACCATCAGGGGTATGTGAATGGGTTGAATGCCGCGGAGGAGACACTCGCGAACAACCGATCAGCTGGTGATTATGGATCGACAGGTGGGGCTCTAGGGAATGTCACACATAATGGGTGTGGGCATTATTTGCACACGCTCTTTTGGGACAACATGAGTCCTGATGGGGGCGGTGAGCCATCGGGAGCGCTTCGAGATCGGATTGAAGCTGATTTCGGGTCGTATGATGGCTGGAAAGGCGAATTCGAGGCAGCCGCTAGCGCAGCTGGTGGGTGGGCGTTACTCGTTTACGATCCGGTTGCGAAACAGTTGCGGAATATCGCAGTAAATAAGCACGATCAAGGCGCGTTGTGGGGTGCGCATCCGATCATGGCGCTAGACGTGTGGGAACACTCGTATTATTACGATTATGGCCCGGATCGTGGGAGTTTCATTGATGCGTTCTTCGAAGTTGTCGATTGGGATCACGTTGCAAGTGAGTACGAGAAGAGTATCGATCACTTCGAATAATCGGCGTTAAATCGCGTTTTGATTCCCGATCGATTTCAGTTTGTGTACTTTTGTTGGGTGTTTTTGTGATTGGACAGCTTTTGCGAAGGGTTGGGACTTGGAGGATACTGGCGTGTTAGGTGCTGGTTTCCAACTCGATGTCAGTTTGCTTTATTGGTGTGAGTGGTAAGGGTCGGTATGCCGGTTCGGAAAGATGCGTTTGAGGCGATTTATCCGTGTGATTTTTACACACCGGGAGAGCTGTTGGAGCCGGATGTGTTATATACGGTTCCGGAGATTGCGCGGTTGTTACAAGAGGAACCTGTTGATGCGGAGTTGGAACCGGAGACGGAGGCGGTATTGATTGATTGGGTGATTCCGTGGATCATGCATCATCACGATGAGTTAGTGGTGGGAGAACCTCGGGATGACAATGATCCGGGGTATTATGGATTGCGGGATTCATGACGGTATTGGTTGTTGGTGCTGATCGGGTGGATGCGGGGAAAACAACGTTCAGTGCTGGCTTAGTATCGTATTGTGACGGCGTTGGGTTTAAGCCGCGAGCCGGGAACGATTATTGGTTCGATTACGACGATTGCGTACATGCCGTCAGGGACGGTCGGTTGTTTGGAAAAGATGCGCGGACTCTCAAGAAAGCGAGTGACAGCGCAATCGAGATAGAGTCGCTTAATCCGATCCATCGGTTATGGCAACCGGCTCCGTCGGGGAGTGGATTGCTAGGGCCGAGTGACCGGGAGTTCGTGCTCGACCGGTATGGGAATGGAAAGTTTGTCGTCAATGCGGAGGCAGATGTCCCAGAAAAGGTAACTGATTCCTTATCACTTGCTGGTGCTCCACGCGTGGGGTCGGTGGAGGAACTGAATCAGGTGACACGAACGAAATATTTACCGTTGTTCGAGGAGCTTCGCCGCCTTATCGATGAAACGCAAGGGGCAATCGTTGAATCGTATGGTGATGTCGCACGGCCGATCCAGGATCTGCAGGTGGCTCGTGTGGCGGTCGTGGAACCTGGGCGGGTACGGGTATATGACGGGAGTCGGTATATGAAGGCGTGCGAGATTGCGTCTGGAAGTCCCGTTGATGGTGAGTTAGAAGAGCGGGTTGGGGATGTTGTCGAAGTGCTCGAACCGCTCGAATCCATTTCGTTGTCACCGTTGCCCAGTGAAGTACGAGAGGACCCCGAGAAAATCGCCGGGGTTTACGAGGAAGTGTATTCGGTATTAGTGTGACTGGTTTGCGAATTGTTTTGCCAACTCGATATGTTCAAACGGGCTTGTTGTGACACTTGGGCCATGTCCCACGTGAAGTTCTTCGAGATCGGGTGAAACTGTTTCGAGGAGACGGTCGATACTTTCGATGAGGGTAGGGTGGTCGCCCCCGTCGAGATCAGTACGCCCAAAACTACCGTTTTGAAAGACTAAATCACCCGCAAACAACACATCGGCGGTAGGTGAATACAGACAGAGATGATCGGTCGCATGACCCGGCGTATAGATCGCAGTGTATTCGTTGTTACCTAGAGTCAAGGAGTCATTATCAGCTAGTTCGTGGTCGACTAGATCATGCGTTTCATCGTACCCCCAGACGTCGATCCCGTATTCAGCTGTCACATCCGAGACATTCCCGATATGATCAGAATGGGTGTGCGTCAGCACAATTGCATCGAGGTGGGCAGTTTCATTTTCTAACCGAGGAAGAATATCGAAATTCGCACCGGTATCGACAAGCACAGCCCGGTCTCCGTTCACGAGGAATGCATTACTCGTGAAAGCTTTCACTCCGGCCGCGAGATTCGTAACCATATCCGGCGTGTAATCCCGCCGGTCGTTAGTGTCTATCGACACACCATGCGGATGCGGGATCGCATGGGTTTTTACCGTCCTAGACCAGACAGGTGGGGTAGCATGCGCGTCGAATTATTGGAGGGAACAGAACGCCCGGAGGAATTGGTGTGTCGATGTGCGCGAGGCGATTATTCCGGGCAATGGGTCGGGTCTGATCATTCATTCGAAGAAATCATGGCGGATGTCGATGGGGAGACACTAACTGAAAAGAAACAAACACTCCTCGAGCATCTGATGCGATCTGGTCACTGGGGGCCGTATGAGCATCCGCAGGCGACGTTCGCGGTCGAAGGGGTGAGTCGGGCATGTATGGCACAGATCACGCGGCATCGGCACGCGTCATTTGATGTGATGTCGCTTCGGTATGTCGAGCTAGATGAAGTGGAGGATCTCGAATCTCGGTTTACATATCCAGAATCGTTTACTGCGGATGAAGCGGTGTCGCGTGAGGGGGTTGAGGCCGTGTCGCTATCAGCAGACGAGCGTACCAGACTCGCTGATGACGTGTATACCGCGTGTATTGAAGCGTACACGAAACTCGTCGATGCTGGGGTTCCGAAAGAAGACGCGCGGATGCTGTTACCGATCGGGACAAAAGTAAATATGACGTTCAGTATGAATGCCCGGTCGCTGATGCATTTACTTGATATGCGATTGAAAGCGGATGCTCAGTGGGAAGTCCGAGAACTTTCAGAACGTCTCCTTGAGGAAGCACTCAACTGGATGCCGTTTACGTTTGAGCAATACAAATCCGATCATCCCTACAAACTCGCCCCCTAACCACCTCACCTAGACCAGTGTTTATGAGAGATGTTCTGTAAGGAGTGTCAAGAGTTATATACACCCGGTGCTCTACCATAGAGTGACGATCAGTTATGCCAATGGGTACGGTTGATTTTTTCCACGACAGAAAAGGCTACGGATTCATCACAACCGAAGACACGGACGACGACGTTTTCTTCCACATGGAGGATGTGGGTGGCCCCGATCTCGAAGAGGGCCAAGAAGTTGAATTCGACATCGAAGACGCACCGAAAGGCCCCCGCGCCACAAACATCCAACGCCTCTAGCCACACAACGATCCCGGCTTAAGCAATCCACACCTAGCTACTGCAATCGTCATTCCGGTTGAGGATGGTAGTAAACTGTCACGGTGCTTAGTTGGCTTTCCGGAGAATTTCGGTCTTAGGTAATTCAAAACCGTTAAACGAATCACCTTATTCTCACAAACATGATAGATGGCTG
>CAZITY010000004.1:66740-67034 GCA_964542445.1 uncultured Halobacteriales archaeon
GTCAAAATGAATACAGTAAACAACGAAGTGGGTTCCCTAATTAGGGTATCCAATTTCTTACGCGGGGGAGATTATTGGTGTATCATGTCAAAAATAATTTATAATGGTTCTTCTCGATTAGCTTTTAAGTTAATATTACTTTTTTCCACGCTATATGGTATGAAATTTTGCTGCCGTATGGCGGTATTAACAAAAGTAATCGAGCTAACCTGTCATTTTATTGATAAGAATTATGTGGTTGGAGTGCATAGTGATACGTATGACAATGAATGAACCAGCTTCCGACCGATCTGC
>CAZITY010000005.1:0-3664 GCA_964542445.1 uncultured Halobacteriales archaeon
CCGTGGATGGGGAAATGCAAGCCGACACGGCCGTTGTCTCTGAGATATTGAATGGGACGTATGATTTCTCTGAATTGACTGAACCGGCGAACGTATTGATTTTCCCGAATCTAGAGGCAGGTAACATTGGGTATAAGTTGTTACAACGGCTCGGTGGGGCAGAAGCGATCGGGCCGATGCTTGTGGGAATGGACAAACCGGTGCATGTGTTACAGCGGGGTGACGAGGTAAAAGACATCGTTAATTTGGCCGCGGTTGCTGCGGTTGACGCGCAAGAAGACAGGTAATCTCCCAGCTAGGTACCGGGTCAATCGTCTGCGTGTTGTCGGGAACGCGAGGGCGGTGGGATTTCCCAATCTTGCGAATCAGATGAGGAATACGATATCGTAGTGTCTGTATCGAGGTGCGAGTATTCATCGGGAGCGTTCGCTAGGACGTGGGCTGGGTTGTCGCTGCTGCGGAGGCAGGCGGCGCGGATGTCGGCGAACCCACTGATTCGGTCTTGGATATGTTCCCAGTGAGTGGTACTTGCTTCGGGTACTTGGGTTTGTTTCACCGGCCAGTCTGGATGGTTGATGCCAAGAGCGCTTACGTTCAGGTTACTTGCGAGGTTGTCGTGGTCGACGAGAATCCCGATGCGGGAGGTTGGAGCGGCGTGATTGGCCAAGGCATCCAATCCGACTTCTAATGCTCGGTATTCGGCGACGTTGTTGTCCGGTGAATCATCCGTTTGGGCGAGTCGTTGAATACAGTCGCCCCGGTGGGTTTCAATGATCGCACCGAGGCCACCGTTGACCGCGCCAAAGGAACCGTCGGTAGCGATGTAGTAATCACGGTGATGGGTATGTGGTGGGTGGGCAATGTGGGGGGTGGGGGCATCGTCGAAGAGGTCACGGAGCGGCGCCCGTCCATAGAAGGCCATGGGGTTTTTCACCAACTAGGTGGTTGTAGGCGGGTCTGCTCCAAAAAGGCTACGAGACAAACAACTCTAGAGAGTACTATGGAAGCGCAGGACATTATGACAGTTGATGTTGATACGGTTCATGAGGATGATGAGGTGCGGGAGGTATTGACCCGGTTAGGGCGCGTGAATTACAGTGGGTTCCCGGTAATCGATGATAAGGGACGTGTTGTAGGGGTTGTGACTGAGCACGATCTCGTTGATGTCTTTCAACCTCATGATAAGACGCTATGGATCCCGATTGGGTTCCCGCCGTTTCTTGAAACCATGACGTATGGGTTCGAAATTCCGTGGGATGAGGTTGATATTGGATTGGATTTGTATCGGCTATCTCGACAATCTATTGCGGAGTTAATGACGAGTCCGGCGGTTACGGTGAGTCCAGAGGCGTCGATCAAGCGGTTGATTGAGTTGTTAGCCGACGGACAAAACGATATTAATCGTGTACCAGTGGTTACGGAGGACGAGCGGATTACTGGTATTATCTCGAGGCAGGATGTGTTACGGGTAATTGACGACCGGCAGTTAGTACAGGTATAGGGTTAGTTTGCACGGTGAGGTTGACCGATAACCAGTGTAATTAGGTGGAGGGTAAATAAGCTGAAAAACATTAGGAGATCAATCAGTGAGTCAAGTCCCACAAGGAGGAGAGGCAGGTAGATTACTGGTAGTGTGATAGCACTCCAGAACGCCATTTTTGAGAAGGCATCTGCAAAGTGGGAAATGGTGAGTTCGGGGAGTTGAATGGTGTCTGATTCGGTAGTCATTGGTGTCGCATTGAGTGGGGGATCCGCATCGTGCGAATGTTGTTCATGGAGGCGTGACATCGGTTGTTCACAGTTAGTATATGGTTTGGGACCTCTTAATGGGGGAGGAGGTTATAAGTGATTTTCAGCGTTTTTTGCTAATTAAAATCAATTATCCACTATTTTTATCAATTGATTAAATACCATCTAACGTTTTATACAACGATTTAATACTTCAACAGGAGTTATGTAACAATTCAAAAACCAATACATCAACTAAAATATAAAAACTGGCAACCCCTACGTACGACCACCCACTTACCCCTAGTGCCGAACGACACGTACTCCTGATCAAACCAACCACAATGGACAAACTGTTATCCGTTCTCACCTGCCGGAATGAAACCGTCACTAAATGAACCGTCCTCATCACCAGAATCTTCCCCATCATCCTCCTCAAACAATTCATCAGGATCCACCTGCGTGTCCCCATCGGCATCTTCCTCGGATACTAATCCCGACAAATCCATGGATTCATGGTCAGAATCCCCCTCAAGCGCGGGAACAGATTCCGTTTTTAAAACACTCGAATTAAAAAACCCCTTGTTAACCGCAAGATCACTAAAAAGTTCCTGGCGATTCGGGCACGCCGGTGACGACAACAACGCCAAATCGATTTTTTCCTCACACGACTGGCATTCAGCCCGTTTTACGTGTTCTCGATTCCCCAAATCCAAGATACGTTGTAACACAAGATCTCGATCATGTCGTTCCGCAAGCGATTGATTCTTGCTCCGAAGGTTCATTACTGCCCTAGCTAAAGTCGAGAGCTTCATATCAAGCGATTCAGTTGTTTCAGTGAGATATTCAAGGATGTCTTCGAAATTTTCGAATCCCTCGGTAAGTTGATACTCAAGCTCAGCGATTTCCCCTTCGAAATCCTCAACCTGGGTTTGTAATTGATTGAATGCCTGTTGTACCTCAGGATGCGCATGATCGGTGGATACTTTCTGATCAGCCTCACGCTTGACTTGAATCACCCGCTTACGGACATCCTCTATTTTTTCTTGGAACTCTTCTCTCGTCGCCTCAATTTCCCGTGTGAGTTCCTCAATCGCTTCATCAAGGACCGACGGTGTATCACCATCGCTCTCAGGGTGTAAAAAACGGTTTAATAACTCTTCTTCAGTGATTTCTTGTTCCTCAGCGATATCAGAAAGCCATTGGCTGACAGGATCCGGCAGACTCGCAGACTGCTCGTTAACGGCCGAATCGTCAGCCATCGACTTTATATATGATTACTGGTACCTTAACAATTAGTATCACCGTATCTTGCGAATATCACTAATATCGAACCCAACTTCATGAATATCGGTTTCAAACCGAACAATATCTTCGTCTTCGATTTCTGATAACACACCCCGGAACTCCTTGACGACCATCGTCCTGACTAATTCATTACCGCCCCGCTCCACTCGAACACTAATGTTCCATCCGCCGATCCCATGAGCATCCCGAACTCGGTTTCCGGCACCCCTTCTTTATCAACTAGTAACAAGATTAACCCGTCCCACTCACGAGCGGCTCGGCGCAAACCCCTTTACGACCAATGCAATCTCTCCCCAATCCATCTGGTCATCACCGAGTGCAGCAAGATCAGATAATGAATCGATGATAACCAGATTCCCTGTCGCATTGGTATCTAAGTAATCCCCGAGTGCCTCGAGGGTCTTCCTCCGGTCACCCCGACGCCCGATCTCATTTATTTTTTGACTCTCGCCGGCATACCATGAACGAGGCACCGGACTCAATTGAAAGTAGGAAGCAGAGAGGTCCTCAAAAGCAATCGAATCGATACTTCCTTCAACAAGCTCGCTACTAATCACCTGATTAAATTCGCGCTCTAACTCCAATGCATTCCCAGTGAAGGACACGTAATGGATTTCTTCTGGGAGTA
>CAZITY010000005.1:3674-55398 GCA_964542445.1 uncultured Halobacteriales archaeon
AATAGCTAATTACTTTTTTTAATTTCGTTAAGATTATTTCTTAAAGATAAAATAAAGAATATTCTGACAGATGTAATGGATTTCTTCTGGGAGTACCGAATCTTCGTGGGCGTCGCCATAATGTAAGTCGAACAGTTCGGTATCCTCGTGGGCTAATCCGTTCATGACGGCACTCGTATACAGGAACTCTCTCGCACCAGCCCCGGCATCTCCGGCAATGAGAACTACGCTTCCGGGTGGAGCACCGCCATGGATGATAGAATCGAGCCGTGCGATTCCGAAAGGGATTCGTTCCATTAGGTGTGTCTTCGGGAGAAACGTGTTTACACGTTACGTTGATTGAATTGTTGCACCGGTATTCCGGGGGGTCGACACGAGTATGGTCCCCTCCTCGTCGATCGTATCCAAGGCGTCACGGGCCGCTGTCTTGGCTTGTTCAACACGATCAACATCTGTCAATCCATACACGGTCGGACCCCAAGAAGATTGACCGATTCCATCGAATAGTGGTTGCTCGGACAGTTCATCAATCAGCGACCCAACCGGAGGCCGATAAATCCCGCCTTGTTCATCCGCATACCAAATTCCGTTGAGTCGACCGATTTCAGTAATAGCACGGCCGAAATTGCGACGATCACCGGTGGCAATAGCAGGCAATAATTGTGTAGTGATAATTACACTAATTTGGTTTGTAATACGCGAATCGGCCGTTTCAATTACGGACCGCAACTGTGCATCTTCAATCGGTCCGCTCGGACCGTGTTGTGCGTCTGGCAAAATCAGTACAAATCTCCAATCCGTGGGGATATGGTGGTGAATTATGGGGGCTGGGACAGTCCATTGTCCTCGAGCTGGCCGACTGACGGTAAATCGATCAACGGGATGACCAGCGTCGACAATGAACCCACCCGTGTTGAATGTCGCGACGCCAACCCCACTCCGACCGCCACGATCGAGCGCTGGGGCTGCAGCCCGAGCGTCTGGCGTGATGTCGTGTGCTTTTGCGAGAGCCGTGTACGTTGCGAGTGCCAATTGGGTGCCGCTTCCAAGACCTGCGTGACGTGGGGGTGACGAATTGAGTGTTATTTTTGCGCCGGGAATATCAAGGTAATTAATTGCGTGTTTTGCGTACGTTTCGAGAGTTTCGTGCGAACAGTCTAGTTCAGGTGCTGGTTCCACCGTGACGCTTGTTGTTGGAGTAGTGATTCCTGCGCCGATACCACCGTATAAACGGTCCAGAGTCAGTGAGAGATTATTAAATCCAAAATGGAGTCGGCTCCCTGTACTGACCGTCGTCCTCATTCAGTAGTGAATATGAGATGCTGGGGGTTAGGCGTTTCCGAGGATATAAAAGATCATTGTAGGTTTCGAGGGAGGTTGAAACGAGTACCGGTCGTCTGGAAGCTGGGTTTGAAGGTATTTAAGCAGATAGACGCCTGATGATACCGATATGAGTCAACGGCCGCGCACAAAACCAGAAAAGAACCCACGGTTGCCTAGCAGTGATGTCACAGAAGGGCCTGAGCGGGCACCACATCGGTCGATGTTCAGAGCGATGGGGTATGATGACGAAGACCTCGCATCTCCCATGATTGGGGTGCCGAACCCCGCTGCGGATGTGACGCCGTGTAATGTGCATTTAGATGAGATAGCAGAAGCGGCGGCTGATGGGGTTGACGAAGCTGGGGGGATGCCAATTGGGTTTGGGACGATCACCGTTTCTGATGGGATTTCGATGGGGACTGAAGGGATGAAAGCGTCGTTGATTTCCCGGGAGGTTATCGCTGATTCGGTGGAATTGGTATCGTTTGGTGAGCGATTAGACGCGTTAGTGACGGTCGCCGGGTGTGATAAGAATTTACCGGGGATGATGATGGCGGCAATCCGGACTGATTTACCGTCTGTGTTTCTGTATGGGGGGACGATTCTTCCTGGTGAGTTCCACGGCGAAGACGTGACGATTCAGGATGTGTTCGAAGCTGTGGGGGCGTACTCTGAGGGTGATATGACGAGAGAAGAACTTGAGGAGTTAGAGCATAAGGCGTGCCCCGGTGCTGGGTCGTGTGCAGGGATGTATACCGCGAATACAATGGCGTCAATCAGTGAGGCGCTTGGGTTGGCACCATTAGGGTCGGCTACAGCGCCGGCAGTGACAGGTGAGCGACGGGTCGTCGCGAGAGAGGCTGGCGAGTTGGCGTTGGAATGTGTGCAGGAGGATCGACGGCCGAGTGATATTTTGAGTCGGGAGTCGTTTGAGAATGCAATCGCGTTGCAAGTGGCGATTGGTGGGTCAACGAACGCTGTGCTTCATTTGTTAGCGTTGGCCGCTGAGGCAGATGTTTCGTTATCGATCGATGATTTTGATGAAATTAGCAAGCAAACTCCCCATATTTGTAATCTTCGGCCGGGGGGAACGCATGTGATGGCTGATTTACATCATCAAGGTGGCGTCCCTGTGGTTATTCGTCGGTTAGTGGATGGTGGGTTGTTCCATGGTGATGCTATGACGGTCACGGGACGGACAATCAGTGAGGAGCTTGCG
Organism: uncultured Halobacteriales archaeon; assembly: GCA_964542445.1. Taxonomy (GTDB): domain Archaea; phylum Halobacteriota; class Halobacteria; order Halobacteriales; family Hikarchaeaceae; genus CAZITY01. The sequence goes on from CAZITY010000005.1 coordinate 6,217, forward strand.
TCGTTGGATTTGCCGACTGATGAGACGATTGACGAAGAGGTGGTTCGACCGTTGGACGATCCGATCCATGATGAAGGAGCGATAGTTGTGTTGAAGGGGAATCTGGCACCGGATGGTGCTGTGTTAAAAGTGACGGGAGATGATACGTTGCATCACGAGGGGCGTGCTCGGGTGTTTGAGGATGAGGAGTCTGCGATGGCGTGGGTCCAAGATGGTGAGATTTCATCGGGTGATGTGATTTTGATTCGGAATGAGGGCCCACAGGGCGGGCCGGGGATGCGTGAAATGCTTGGGGTAACCGCAGCGGTCGTTGGACAGGGACATGAAGATGATGTTGCGTTGTTAACTGACGGTCGGTTTTCGGGGGCGACCCGAGGACCGATGGTTGGGCATGTTGCACCAGAAGCGTTCACTGGTGGACCGATTGCAGCAGTTGAGGATGGAGATACAATAACCGTTGATATTCCGAATAGGACGTTGTCAGTTGATTTGAGTGATTCCAAGATTTCATCCCGGTTGGATGAGAAGCCTGAATCTTCACCGGCGTATACGAGTGGTGTATTAGCGAAGTATGGGGCGATGTTTGGTTCAGCTGCGAATGGCGCAGTAACGAATCCGGGGGCAAAAGCGCCCGATGATTCGATGGAAGACGCCTAAGAGTAGACTAGAAGTAAGTCGGTGAATGGATATGAGTAAGACTCGGCATGTGTGTTCGGGCTGTGGCGCGGTGCTGCAGTGTAAACGGGATATCGAGAAGGTTCCTGGAAGTATGTACCCGACATGGCGGTGTCGGGCGTGTCAAACATCGGTGCCGGGGATTGTTGCAGAAAAACTGAAGCACCAAAAACACCATGAGGTTTCATCAGATCCCTGATCAGGTATAGGAGGGGTGGTTGCGGATGTGTCTGGGAACTGCTAAGTGCATAGGGTGTTCGGAATATGCATGAAAATCACGGATATTACTGCCACGCCAGTTATCCTTCCAGTCGAAGAATCAGCTGAAGCCAGCAGTTATACAAAAACAGGGCGGGGGGCTACGATTGTCACACTAGAGACGGATGAAGGGGTACAGGGCCATATTCATTCAGGTGATGTGCTAGATAGCAACCCCGGAAAAGCGTCGTTACTCAAATCATTTATTGAGGAGCGAATTGCTCCCTTGATTATTGGAGACGAGTTATCGGCGATTGAGAGTGGCTGGAAACGAGCGCTGAAAGAAACAACGAAATTTTCGGCGTACCGGCCCCACGAACGTCAATTACTTGTACACGCGATGGGGGCTGTTGATATTGCCCGATGGGATGCGGTTGGGAAAGCATCAGGGCTTCCGTTGTATCGGTTATGGGGGAATCATACTGATTCGCTTCCGGTTTTAGCGATCGGTGGATACTATCATGATGGAGATTATGAGAAGCTCGCGGATGAGGTCCGAGAGTACCACGATCGTGGGTTTGCTGGATTGAAGCTCAAGGTAGGCGGGCGGTCAGTTGAGACGGATTTGGAGCGCTTAGCTACCGTGTGTGAGGTGAAAGATGAGTCGTTTGTCGTGGCGTGCGATGCCAATCAAGGCTATAGTATCGATGAGGCAGTTGCGTTTGCGCGGGAAGCAAAATCGTATGGTATTGAGTGGTTTGAAGAACCAGTCGCGTGGCACGAACAATATCAGGGAATGCGGCGGGTTCGAAATCAGACTGGAGTGCCAGTTACTGCCGGGCAGAGTGAGTCAGTCGCGAGCGGCTGTCGGCAATTAATCGAAGCAGATGCGGTTGATATTATTAACATGGATGCCTCGATTGGTGGGGGGCCAACCCAATGGCGAAAGGTAGCTCATCTTGCTGAAGTGAATGGCATTTCCATGGGGCATCACGAAGAACCACAAATCGCGATGCATTTGTTAGCTTCAGTTCCCAATGGGTTGTATGTTGAGGCGTTTCATCCGTCAATTGATCCCGTGTGGTATGAATTAGTTATCGATCAACCTGAGATTAGTGACGGAAGCATATCGTTACCTGATAAACCAGGTGTTGGAGTTTCACTCGATGAATCGTTGATTGCAGAATACGCGGTTGATACCTGACCTGGTATTGGGGATTAATTCATTGGGAGTGTTGGGCCGTCACCGTTTGGGAGTACGTTGAAGGCATTGAGTATGCAAGCGATGAGTCCATAATAGCCCATCGTGGCGGTGAGTTCGACGAGTTGTTCATTAGTGTAGCGTTCAGTCGCAGCCGCGTAGGTTTTAGGTGATATTTCGTGATCTTGGAATAGTTCGCGGCCATACTGGATGATTAGTGCCTCGGTGTCATCAAGCACATCGGTTGGTAGCCGGTCGGCGACGATGTCGATGGTAGCTTGACTGATGCCTTCTTCTTTGGCAATCCGCGCGTGTGCGGCCCATTCGTATGGTGAATCGAATTCCCGGGCAGCTGTGATTATCGCGAGTTCGCGTTCATTCCCTGGGAGGGAGCTTTCGTAGCGAATGTATGCGCCGAGGTCACCTGCCCGTCCAGCGATTTCTGGGCTGTGCATGAGCATTGTAAATGGGCCGCGGACGCTGCCTCGGGTATCTGCAATGCTGTCGAAGTGCTTGTGATGTTCAGGGGAGATTTCGTCTCGGGTGGTGATCGGTGGGAGTCGGGGTGAATCAATTGGCATAACGGGTGTTCATAATTGGGGTGGTGTTACACCAGTTTCCATTTGATTCTCTTATTGTCTAGTGGGAGGAGGGATTTGATAGAAGGAAATGAATGTTTACAGTGGTTCATCTCGAACTAGTGGTATGGAGCGAACAGAGATTGCGTCTTTATCGAATACGGCGAATCCAGCTGGGAATCACGCAGTCCGTCGTGCGATATCTCCAGCAATCGAAGCATCAGATGTGGCACTCGTCCGGTACAAATTAGAGCCGGGTGACTCATTATCCGGCGGGTTACACACGCACTATGACCAAGAAGAGATTTTTTATACACAGGAGGGAGCGGTGTCGTTTACTGTGGTTGAAGAGCCTGGGGGAGAACGAGAAGAAGTAATCGTGGATGCCGGTGAGATGATTCGATTTGGTCCAGGCGAATTCCAAACGGGACAAAATGACAGTGATTCTGTAGCGCGGGTGTTAGCAATTGGGGCACCAGGATCGCGGCATGATGACGAACAGATAGGATCGCTTGTTGATTGCCGGGAGTGTAACGAAGAAACAGCGCATAGTGTTACGTTTCTCGAAGACGGCGGGATGGAACTAGGCTGTAGGGAATGTTCTAATTCGTTTGTTGTCGGCGATTAGGAGAATTTTACGATTTGCTTAGTGGGAATCCGGTTCTAATCATCTGATTGGTTGTGACTTGGCAGTAGGAAATTATGAATTGAAAAAGCGTGTGTGGTTCAGGTGTCGAAGACAGGTTAATTAACAGGGGAGTGGTCGTCTTTTGGTGTTTTTGAGAATGATTGATCCGCAATTCGGACAGGTAATCGTGTCTGTCGATCCGGTTGATTCATAGTTCCAGTCTGTGCTCAAGTTGCCTTCGTGCTTGCAGTCTGGACAGAACAACACTGCTTTTGATCTGTCGGGAGGTTCCTTGGTTTGTGATTCAGTCATTGTGCCGGTTCTAATAGGTGTAAGAAAATAAACTTGTTTGCGATTAATATTCATGATAGACAGTCAGAGATTCGGATTAAATTATTGAATCCGATATTTCATGACTTTTTCAAATTGGTATGAAGGGATCATTTTGCATCAGTATTCTAATCATTTTGAGTAGTAATCAGGAATGAAAACCAGCTGGTCGCAAGTACTATGCGTGTGGTGACTGTTGGTGAGTATCAATGGAAAGTGCTGGTCGAACACTCGCCGATTACCTGACTAGCCGTGTTGATGATCAGTTACAAGCGATTGTTACGTATGGTCCCGATTCACGAACGATTGTGTTCATTCGGGAAAATCTCCACGACTCGATTGCAGCGACCGACGTGTTCGAAGTGATTGAGCTCGCCCGTGAGTTTAATGATACTCTCCGGCAAGTAAGTTCAGCGGACTTATCCACCGGTGACGCTCGGTTTTCCGTACAAGCGTTTGAACACTCATTGATCCTCCATATGCTGAACGGTCAAGGCGGCATTGTCATAGCACTTGAACCGGATGTAGGGAGAGGATTAATTGAATTCGTTAACGATTGTCTCACGGAAATCAACCTTGCGACGCTAAACCTGTCTAGACAAGAATAATTACTTGATGGAAGGGGTTTCCTGAAATCGTATTATCCCCAGGGGCCAAGGACATATGTTCCGACAATGGTGGCGCACATGAGGGTTGTGAAGACGACGACGATACTGAGAATCGGACTGATACCCCGGTCATTATCAAAACGTAATTTGGAGCGGGCTGAGTCCATGGTGAATAGTAATTAAAGTCTTGACTTGTAAAACATCCTTCCCGAATATATTATTTGATAATTGATGATCGTGGTCTTCGGTACACCCTCGCATAAACATTAATACAAAATGATATTTCGTCTAGTTCACCGAATGAAATGACAACCCGAATTCCAAACCAGTATACCCCTGCCCAAAAACCACAACATTAAGACTAGTTAATGAACCTCGCCGCTGCCATCAAAAAAGAACTCCAAGGACTCCGACAAGATGGTAACGGAACAATCCTCATGAGCGTTGCTGTCGGATGGGGCCTCCTCCTCGGTACTCGAATGATCTATCCAGTAATTCTCCCGCATCTTCGAACCGCCTACAACCTCGACCTCAGTACCGCCGGGCTTCTCATCACTATCCTCTGGTTGGGTTCTGCAATCGGCCAACTACCAAGCGGAATCCTCGCCGATCGATACTCGGAACGGAACGTAATGACCGCGAGTACAATCCTGGCAAGCATCGCTATCATCCTCGTCGCAACATCACCAACAGCAGTCGTCCTATACGCTGCTACCGGTATCCTGGGACTCGGACTCTCATTGTATCCAATCGCGCGAATCACAATACTCTCACAAGTATATCCCGATCGAATTGGCAGCGCCCTCGGGGTAACCATGGCTACAGGCGATATCGGTCAAACCATCCTCCCCCCACTCGCTGGGTTCCTCGCAACCGGAGTTGCCTGGGAACTCGGACTCGGTTACGTTATCCCCTTCATCCTCATCACCACTATCGGGATTTGGATTACTGTCCCCAACTACTCAACCCAATCAAGTGTCGACACCATGTCTCGCGAAAACACCAAGTACATTCTCTCGAAAATCCGGCAACCAAACATCCTCCTGATGACACTCATTTTACTTCTCTTCATCTTCATCTGGCAATCATTTTCCGCCTTCTACCCGACATATCTCGTCGAAGAAAAAGGCCTTACTTCAACGACCGCTGCCGGACTATTCGGTGTGTTTTTCGCTTGCGGCGTTGTTGTTAAACCGATCGCTGGATCCGCATACGATCGAATCGGTATGCGGTTATCACTAATCATCATCCTTCTTGGACCGGTGCTCGGATTCATTCTCCTCCCATTCTCAACTAGTCTCACCGGGTTATTTCTGGTAACCATCACCGTTAGCAGCATGCTTGGCTCAGGCGCAATTACTCAATCCTACCTTGCAGATTCATTCCCCGCGGAAATGCGAGGAACTGGACTCGGCGCAATCAGAACCACCGCCGCCACTATCGGCGCAATGGGGCCTGTCGCGTTCGGAATCATAGCCGAAGCAGGCTACTTCGACGAAGGCTACTATGTACTCGCCCTCATTATGGTCATCGTACTTTTATTAATTTATAAAATGCCAACCGATTCACCGACCTGACTCCACGCCTATCCAATCGGTAAGACCTAGAGAAATCAATTGCCCCAAACCCGCTCAAATAGGTCAAGGAAATTCTGTCCCAGGATTTTCCGTATCTCCTCGTCAGAGAACCCCCGCGAAACCAACCCTCGCGTCAGATTACTCATTTCCGTATGACGCTCAAGACCCGCAATCGGTGTCCCATATTCCTCGGTGGATCCCCGTCCAAATACCTCCGGGAACTCTTCGCGGTGATGCCGTAAGCTTGAGGTCGCGGGCAACGTCTTTTCATCCCGGCCTTTGTCATTCATATCCGTCCCGATCCCCACGTGCTCCACGCCCACAAGATCAACCAGATACTCAATACCATCGAGAACATCATGAATGGTGCTCTCGAGGACTTCGTACGTATCCGGGTCCCGCTTCACTAACGGTGGGTACCCAGCAATAAACCCGATGACACCACCGGAGTCAGCGACAGCTTTGATTTGCTCGTCCGTTTTACATCGCCCAATCGCGTTACACAATTCGCGAATCCCGACGTGTGTGAATGCGACCGGCCCATCTGCATACGCAATTGCATCCATCGTCGTCTTATCAGCACAATGAGACAAATCAAGGAGGATATTTTCCGCCTCAATTGCGTCAATAACCTCCTCACCAAACCGAGTCAACCCACTATCACCGCGATCACAGGCCCCCGCACCACACAAATTCTGCGTGTTATACGTCAACTGCATCACGCGAACCCCGAGTTCACTGAACGCCCGAACATACTCAGCAGAATCCTCGACGGGTTTCGTATCCTGAAACCCCATTATCACCCCGGTATGCCCAGACGAATAGACCGACTCGATATCACTCGCGGAACGCACTAATTTGAACTCATTCGATGATTCGACCCAATCATACACATCTAAAATCCGTTGGGAGGCCGCCGAATAATTATGGGGATAATGCGCAACGGTAAAATTCGCAGCAGTAAACCCACCCCTTTTGAGATGATCATGATATTCCTGCTCAGACAAATACCACAACCGCGGAATGGTGCCATCAATGAAAATCGCGTCATCGTGCAGAACCCTCGCTCGTTCCTCTTCTCGCTCACTCAACTCCAATACTGACTCTGGCATGCTTCCCCAATTCAGTTGTCCGAATCAAATAACTACCCATCTCTCGACCACCCGTACAACCCAGTACCGCCGCCTAGCACGCACTACAAACTTTGGATCGGCTACCACCATCTCCAGTACAACACTTCGAACGTCAAAAACGCCCCACGGTTGAAAGAACTGGAACGATATTCTGCATCATAATCACCCGACCAGTCGTCTCCGGATCAAACAAATCAGCCGCCGCCGGCAGCATCCGAGGCTCCTCTTCGCCCATTCGCATCGGCTGCTCACCGGGCTCGTCCGCCCAAAGCGCGCCAACCGTAACACTCGGGGCGTCTTCCCGACGAACAACTTGCGGAAGCGTAACCGTCCGTGTCGCACGCCCCCATCCCAATCCGATGATAGACGTCGTCGCAATGATCACGAACGACGCAAGAATCCCGATCACCGACAAGCCAATGACAATCGTCGACGAAATAAGCGCTACTAATATCGCCGCAGTCAACGGGAGTTCAGTGATATCATTCCCGAGTGTCTCGAGAGTTCGCCTCGCAATAGTGAACGCCCCGACAGAGACGGCCACGCTCCCGAGTATAATCAACATATTCATGTCCGTCCCAGCACCGACAAGCGGTGCAATTGCATTCGCAATGTTCGACGTCCCAGACGAAAACGCCATTAAACACCCAATAAGCACCACAGTAATTGACCCCACTAACTCGCGATTCGTCGTGTTTGGACCCCGTTTCACCACTGGCACTACACCGCCCCACTCTAGATGCAACAAGGGTCCGGAACTGGTGGTCAATGCCAACCAGCGATTGATCCACGGATAACAATATCGTCCGATCAGCGCAGCCACCCAGAAACCGATCACTGGCGCGACGATCCACCACGCCACAATCCCCCCCCCATCAATGCCCAATTCAAACTACTCGTCGCAAGCCCTAACCCAGCAATTGCCCCGACAGCCGTCATTGAGGTGGACGCTGGAATACCATAGTAATTCCCGATGAACAACGAACCACCGATAAAAAACAACACGACAATACTGGACTCTATCGTGAAAATCCCGGTGGTCGTGATCATATCAATCCCTAATGTTACGACAACCCGCCTCCCGATGGTCCATGCGCCAATAACAAAAAAAATCGACATCAATGCCGCTGCGGAAACCTTTGAAATTACTCTGGCACCGATTGCAGGGCCAAATGCCGGACCGGTGGTTGATCCACCGACATTAAATCCAACAAACAACGCCACAGCTATACCGACAACAAAGAAACCGACCATATCATTACACTAGCTCGCGTTTGCCTAAGCCGTCCGTCAATCCCTCACGAAACAATTGTTGCACCCATCCATTCATTCTTTATGCGGTATCGACTCGCCATTCACATCCGTGATCAATCCTCTAAATCAATCTAGACGATACTATGTGAAGCCACCGCATCCTTTTTATTACCCGTACCGTTAGTTATGGTGATTTAATGATCTCCGATTGGCCAGCCGTAAATTATAAAGAACAAAGTCTCCGAGAAGGCATGCAAATCGAGAGCGCTGACATCAGCATCGAAGAGAAAGTCGAACTCTTAGACACACTCGGGGAAACCGGACTAGATCATATCGCTGTCGGCTCGTTCGTGAGACCAGATTACACCCCGCAAATGGCTAACATCGACGAGTTAATGGAACAATTCACGCCGAAACCAGGCGTCAAATACACTGCCCTAGCCTTGAACCAAATCGGGGTTGACCGAGCCAACGAATACTCTCCACCCCTCACGATCGAATCCAGCAGACCAAGTTTAAAATGCCACATGTGCGATGTGTTCGTGCGTCGAAACGCCAACAAATCCCAACAAGACGAGATTGATTCCTGGGAACAAACTGTAGAGACTGCGATAGAAAACGGGGCAACGGAAGCTGGTATTGGGGTTAACGCCGCGTGGGGATCGAACTTCACGGGGAAATTCACCGAGGAAGAGCGGATGGAAATGCTCGAACGCCAATACGACCTCTGGGAAGACGCCGGCATCCCAGTGACCAGTGTCTTCCTCGGCGACCCAATGGGCTGGTGCATGCCCCACATCGTTGAACATCAACTAACCACCATTCAAGAAAAGTGGCCGGAAATCACGGAATTCAATATCCACCTACACAACCCTCGCGGAATGGCAGTCCCATCCGTGTATGCATCGCTAAGGGCCCTCAAACCAGAACACACATTGAATCTTGACGGAACAATCGGCGGAATCGGCGGTTGCCCGTACTGTGGTTGTGGACGAGCCACCGGAATGATGCCGACAGAGGATGTTCTTCATATGCTAGAAGAGATGGGATTCGATACCGGCGTCGACCTGGATAAACTCATTGATGCCGTTTGGTTATTAGAAGACATCCTCGACCGGCCGGATCGAGAGTCCCACACCACGTATGGTCACGTCTCAAAAGCCGGACCACTCCCCCATGATAGCGAAGACTGGTTCGATCCAAACATGCCGTTCGTTGAAACATTCAAAGAAGCCCGCCACTTCAGGGACGGACCCGAGGTTTACGATGGTCAACGTTCACCCTGGGATAAAGAAATCAAAAGTCCTGCCCTGCCCACGAAATCTCCCTAGCACACCTGTAGAGTTACACAGATTCCAACGGTACTTTTCTTAGAGCGTAGAGGCTCGCGATAATTTGGATAGATAGTGCGAAACGACTATTAACGTCCTTTTGAATGAGATTATATGGATTTCAGTGAGATTACCGTACTCGAAGTCGGTGAGTATGTTGCTGTTCCGTACGCTGGCAAGGTATTTTCAGATCTCGGTGCTAACGTGATCAAACTAGAACCCCCTGATGGTGATATCGCCCGTCGCGTTGGGCCGTTTCCTGATGGCGAACTCGATTTGTCCGCAAGTGGGTTTTTCGGGTATCTCAACACTGGGAAACAAAGCGTCACAGTCCCAGAATCCCCCGCAGTGTTTCGTGAAATTCTTCACGGGATAATTAATGAATACGCGGTTGATGTGATTCTTGAGGAGGATCTCACAAGTTATGGAATTGACCCGGAAGCACTAGCGAACAAATACGAAGATGTAAGCGTTATTTCGGTCTCTGGATTTGGGGCCACCGGACCATGGAAAGAATACGAAACGCCTGATATTGTCGCTTGGGCGGAAAGCGGTCATATGAACAAAATGGGGTATCCAGATAGCCCGCCGGTTCGACCACGCATTAAAATCGCTGATTACTGGACGAGTCACGCAGCTGTCATTAGCGCGATGACCGCGTTACTACACCGGGATGTCCACAATGCTGGCGGGCAATGGATCGATGTCTCGAAACGAGAAGCCGGGGTCTCAACAATGGATCGGTTTATCGCCGGGTACTCCTGGAGCGGGGCAACAACACAACGAAGCGGGTTTGGGTATCCTAAACACGGCAGTGACGACGCGTCAGGAGCGCTCTATAAAGCAAAAGACGGATATGTCACGGCCCACCCGACATCCGCGGGAAAATGGGAAACATTCTGTCGAGATTTCCTGGATCGACCGGAATTAATTGATGATGAACGGTTCAAAACACGACATGATCGACGGCAACATGTCGAAGAAGTCTCGGAAATCATTGAGGAATACACCTCGAAACATGAGAAATGGGAGTTATTCGAACAGTTCCAAGAAGCCGGGATAGCGAGTTCAATAACGTCGACACCGAAAGATGTTGTTGAATTTGAGCATCTACAGGAACGAGAATTCTGGCAAACGGTCCCGTTACCTGATGGCACAGAGGTAACCATGCCTGGGTTTCCATTCCGGCCAGGCGGACCGGACTACCCCGTTGAAATGAATCGCGCGCCAGAACTCGGAGAGCATACAGATGCAGTCTTTGACGCTATCGATATTGAACCAACGGCGTTCCTCGAACCTACAGATTCGTCGACTCCCATAACAAACAAAGGGAAGAACACGGCGTCATCTAGTCCAGAAGAGGCTGATACGCTCCCCCTTGATGGTATCAAAATCATTGATTTTTCTTGGGCATACGCCGGACCGCATACGACGAAATTCATGTCGGCGCTGGGGGCGGATGTCGTAAAAGTTGAATCGAAACAAAAACCAGATGGATCACGGACAACAGCAGCCTATCAATATGATCTAGAACCAACATCTAGCCTCTCAGCGGCATACAACGAGCGGAACCAAGGAAAACGATCACTTCGGCTTGATTTGACAACCGAAGAAGGTCGAAATGTCGCGCTTGACCTGATCGAAGAAGCCGATGTGTTGATTGAGAATTATTCACCGACATTCATGGATCGCGTCGAGTTAGCTTATGAAGACGTGAAAGACGTCAATCCAGAGTTAGTTTACATCTCGATGCCAGGACTCGCAAAAAGTGGTCCGGCAAAGAGTTATCGGACATACGGATTAACACTCCAATCACTCGTCGGGTTGGATTACATTTCCGGGTTCCCTGACGACCCACCAACTACCGCCGGGTTTTCGTTACCGGATCCGACCGCAGGATATGTCGGGAGCATCACGGTGTTGTTCGGGTTGTACCACCGATATCTCACAGAAACAGGGGTTTTCATTGAAGTGCCACAACTCGAGATGACAGCTTCCTTGTTGCACAAACCGTTAATGGAGTATTTATTCACGGAAGAATTACCGGATCGGATCGGTGCACGAGACGAAGATAAGCGGTTCGTGCAAGGAGTCTACCCGACCGAGGGAGAGGATCGATGGGTCGTGATTGCGTTTGGATCGAATCAAGAATGGGACCGGTTCTGTCGGTTACTCGGCCAACCAGATCTAAGAGAAGAGTATGACTCGCAATATGCCCGCCTAGCGAACCATGATGCGATAGACGAAGTGATTCGGGAATGGACAGCTGCTCGTTCACGAGAAGAGGTCCGGGAATTATTGCGATCCCGAGATATCCCCGTGGGGATTGTGGCGGATGAAAAAGACCTTGTTGAGTACGATCCACAGCTCCGGGTCCGGGAGTATTTCACGGAACACGACATTCCTGAGGTCGGTGAAGCGACCTTCCAAGGCCTACCGTTTAAACTCCAGAAAGCAACGATCGGGTTCCCCTCAAGAGCGCCACAGTTCGGTGAACATACCGAGGAAGTGCTTGCGGAATGGCTTGGGTACTCAACTGATGAAATCCAAGAAAAAGAAGAAGCAGGAGCGCTGTATTAGAACACAAGTTACTGCTACTACGTAATCATCAAGCAGAGAACAAAATACGAATGTTCCGCTGGGGTAACTTGGTTAGTAGCTGTGATGGCGGACGGTGGGATCAATGATGCATTCGAGGACAATCGGGCCATCGGGTTGTTGTAATTCGTCAGCGATGTCATCCACATCCGAGAGGGCAGTGATTTTGTGACCGGTCGCACCGAGCGCGTCAGCCACTTGCGCGATCTCAGGCGTCTCAATCTGTGCGACTTCAGGATGGAAATTATCGAGATCCAAGTGATGGTACTCTGACCCGAGAGAACTGTCATTCCCGACGACAACAATGATCGGGATCTCGTGGCGAGCAGCCGTCCCGAGTTCTTGAACAGACATCATGAACCCACCATCCCCACAAAACGCCACCGCAGTCCGCGGATCCTCATCATCAGTCTCACGATTGTTATCTTTGAGATACTGACCGACCCCAATCCCCATCGGGAGGCCAAGTCCAATAGCAGAAAAATCACATCCCATTATTGAATTCATGGGAGAGGCTGAAATACCGACAAGCGCGAATTTCCTAAAATTCCCGCCATCCGACCCAACGAGTCTATCGTCGGGGATGACGTCTTCTAGTTTCTTTATCAATTCAGCTTGATCGACGACATCTGACCTGGTTGACCCCTCAATCTCATCGAGTGGAGCGTAGTCAGCGATTCGGTTTTTGAGAGAATCAGTCCACAAATCATCTCCTCGATCGATACCTGCTTCGGCGAACTGTTCGTTGAGTGCTTCCACGGTCCGTTTGGCATCACCCACGATCCCGACATCAACAGGCAGGTATTGCCCAATACTCGTCGGATCTGCATCGATATGAACAACCGTTGCATCGTCCGCGATAAGGTACCCATCATCAACGGTGTGACTGTTAAGACTACATCCAATCGCGAGGACATAGTTCGCTTCGGTCAAAAATTCATTTGAGAGCGGTTCCCCCCAGCTGCCACTAAATCCGATTGCATACGGATGATCACTGAAATAATCCCGCCCTAACAGCGAGGTTAGGAGTATCCCGTTTAATCGCTCGGCTAGATCTTCAATCGCTTCTTTGGCCCCGGCAGCGGCCGCCCCTTGCCCCACAAGAATCGCCGGTGGCTGATACGCGTCAGAATCTAAGTACAAATCAACCGCTTCCTCGAGAAGTTCCTCATCTGGCTCGATTTGTGCCGGGTCAAACCGCGGGGCAATATGGGGATTCGGATTTCCCTCAGCGAGACCAACTACATGGTCAAGGTCCAGTATTGATTCAGCATTGCTAACCGGGTCTTTGAGAATATTTTTCGGGAGCTGAAACGCAACTGGCGTAGATTCCTGACTGACTTGTCTGAGCGCTTGTTTGAATTGTGGGATAACGGTGTCCTCGCTGTGCGCTGTGACGACAGAGCCAATGGTGGATTTCAGAAACAATTCTTGTTCGAATAATTTCCGGTCATGTGGATCGCCTTGTCCCGGCGTCGGGACGATCACAAGAACTGGGGAACCACCTTTGCGAGCATTCAGACTCGCCGTCCCCGTTTGAGCAATTCCAGGGCCACGGCCGACGACACAAACACCGATACGAGAACCAGCACGACCATAAGCGTCAGCCATCGCCATTGCACCTTGTTCGTGGCGCGAGTGAACTACTTCAACCTCGTCACGATTAACGGTCAAGTCAACGATGAGTTCCTGCGTGTCTTCGGCCATGTAGGTGAAGACTGTTTTCACACCCGCTGCGACGAGAATATCACTAAGAACTTCATAGCCGTTCATGGAACTATGTCTCAAGTCCTGTTCCAAGTATATAGACCCGTCGAGTCCCAAACCCGCACCGGTCGCACGACTTGGCGAAACAGTGACTAACAAATTGGATTAGGATCAGAAATTCGGGAAGGATATGGTAGTATGAAGTTCCGGAGTGGAAATCGGTGAGAGTGATTTTTATTACATCCCCTCGGGAAACAACTGAACGAACACCCCATTGAGGAGTCGTTTTCCTTGTTATGAACACTGAACCTTCACGCGAAACTAGAACACGAGACAATGATATCAATGATCCTCAATCTGATACAGCAGGTGTAGAGAACCTCCTCGAAGATCTAGAGGAATTATCGGAAACAGTCGATGCGGATTCCGCGCAGGAAAATATCCGTGAAACACAGGGATTACTGGTATCCGCCCATGAACGCGGATTACTCTATTCCGGCGTTCGACACCTCGACTTTCGGGATGCGGCAGAAGCGTTAATCGGAAGTGTCATTTTCGTCTCACCGCTGCTCGTTGAAGGGGGAGTATTCGATATCGCAACCCACCTTTTCGAGACGAGGTATTTCGATATTCCGGTGTTCCTCATTACCAATATTTTGTTTGTAATATTACTGACGCATGCCTTACTCGAATGGACAGGTCGAGATAAGGCCGAATCCAGAAAGATCGCGAGGATCATTCCCATTCGACTCGTGATGATCCTTACTGTTTCGTTCATCGTTACGGCAGTAGCGATGACCGCGTGGGGTCGGGTGGACGATTGGCTCCAGATAAGCGAGTCTGTTGCCCGAGTCATGGTACTGTGGACAGTCGCATCGATCGGTGCAGCCCTAGGCGATATTTTGTCGCACGAAAACGACTCACAAGGGGTATTTCCGGCTGATACCCAGCAGTCGAATGATGAGTTAACCACTATCGACGCTCATGCAGAAGCAAGCGAGTTCTCCGATATAGAATTACTGGCTGAAATAGAGACGAAGTACGAAGAGCTAGGACAGATCATACAACAGAATACCAGCAAAGACCACCTAGAAACGCTGAGGCAACAGACGCACCTCGCCGCTTCCGATGAGCTCTTCGGGAAACAAATAAAGAAATACACAACAAGAGATGTCGCCGAAGCATTTGTCGGGAGCATCATTTTCGCTATTCCATTACTCGTAGAAGACGGCGTATACGATGTCGCGGACTACTTTTTAGCGATTCAAATCGGGCAATTTCCGGTGTTCTTCTTGATTAATGGCATCTTTGTTTTCTTCATCTTATGGGCGCTTATCTACTGGACAGGTCCCCAAGATGTGCAAATAAACCGACCGATATTCGGTATCATTCCCAGGCGCCTAGTCGGGATCGCAATGATTTCATTTGTTACTGCCGCCGCACTCATGACAATGTGGGGGCGCGTTGGTCATTGGACTGATCCAGTCGTCGCTGTAGCTCGAATCAGTGTCGTTTGGAGCGTCGCGGCATTCGGTGCGGCACTCGGGGATATTCTCCCCGGCGAAAGTTCGGGTTCAGACATCAATGACGAACTAGCTGATTTGGCAGAATTCGGTGGTGGTCCCGACGAAACAAGTAGTAATAACCTGGAATAGAACCTGGAACCCGCCTCGATACTAGCTTACAAGCGACCCTCGAATACTAACGAGTCACGGAATGGGGAATAGAAAGGGAGGTTTAAGATTGTTCTCCATCAACTGACGGCTATAATCAAATTTTGAGGGTGGAAATGAATGTATTGTCACTTGTGAACCGGATTATCAATCGAGGAGACAAACCACTGGGCCCTAGAGTCACAGTGATCTTAACCCTCCTCGTGGGGACGCTCTCTATCGTCACGGGCATAACGAATATCGGTTCCGTGAGCGTCGTTGGACCACTTGCTGCAGTTATCCCAATAGAAATCCAACGAGCCGCGGGATTTACCGGTGTACTCACTGGGTTCCTTATGTTTGCCAGTGCATTCGGTCTCCGCAACGGATACCGCGTGGCTTGGTATTCAACCGTCGCATTACTCCCGTTAACGGCCCTTCAAGGCTTATTACAATCAAGTCCCTGGTCGGCCCCACTCGTCGTGCTCTCTATTATTGCGATGCCGAACGCGATTTATAATCGAAATCGCTTCAGACGCGAACTTTCGTTATCGTCCGCACAACTCGCTTCGTTATTGGCTGTTGTCGGGGTGCAAGCATACGGGACCATGGGCTCGTACGCCTTACGTGATGAATTCCAATCGATTGAAACTCTCGTGGATGCATTTTATTATACGCTAGTCACAGCCAGTACAGTCGGGTATGGTGATGCGATTCCATTGACCCAAGCAGCAAGACTATTCGGTTTGTCAGTAGTGCTCTTGGGAACAACGACTTTCGCAATCGCCCTCGGTACACTCTTAGGCCCGCTCATCGAAGCACGATTTGCACGAGCATTGGGACGAATGACAGAGCGCAACTATGAGTTACTGGAGGATCACGTATTGATCCTTGGATACGGCGAATTAACGGACGCCGTCATAGATTCGATTGATGACGGTGGGGATTTCGTGATAATTACGGACAACAAAGATCATGTCTCTACATTAACCCAAGAAGAAGTCGATGTCCTTACGGGAGATCCGAGTGACGAATCACCGTTGTTGCAAGCGGGAATCGAACGAGCCAAAACGGTACTCGTCGCCACCAATGATGATGGCGATGATGCTCTTGCTATCCTCACTGCGCGGGAATTAAATCCAACCGTTCGAATTGTTTCGGCAGCAACGAAACGAGAAAACATCGAAAAGCTCCGCCGGGCTGGAGCTGATATCGTGATTAGTCCGATCGCATTAGGAGCTGAAATTCTCGTGCAATCATCGTTTTACGATCAGGATATCGACGAAATCGATAGTAACGAACTCATAGAAACCTAATCCTCTGGATCGATCGTAATACCACATGATTCTGATGGGTCAACGCACAACGCGACAGATCCAGACGCAGTGTTCGACGCGATGGAACCGCTAACGCCCTACACAACTGATGAGTTGGCTGAGGAGCTGTCACTCCCAAGACAACTAATTAACAAGTTGCTTAAAAAGCTTGAGAGAAACAACAAAATCAGAGAAAAAACACCCGACTCGGTACGTTCCGCTTCGATTTGGATACGAGATCCAAAACAGATTCGGTGTCCGAATTGCAACCGCGTCTTCAAAATATAACCAGTTCATCCAGTGCTTGGGTCAATCAGATTTTGTCCTGATTGCGGGACGCAACGCAATAGATAACGCGACCCACCATGACTTTAGATCCTCTGTTCAGGCCGAATTCACCGGACTAGTTAGAATTGGCGGTCGTGTTTGGGTTCTCCAGATCGTTAAACGATGAAAAGAAGACGGAGATATCGTGTTGGAGTTGTCGTTTGACCATCCGTGAACCAATCGAAGCAACCCGTCCCAATAGTTGCCAGTCGAACTCGTAGGTAACTGCCGTCGAATTAGCACCAACAACGGAAGCACCAATCATGACGGCACCTGACAGTGAACTGTTTGTTCCTGAATCAGCACCGTGAAACCGGCACTCAATCCGCCCAGGACGAGCGTCCTCGGTCACCTCGACATCAACATCCATATCGATCGAAATACCGGATAACGATCGATTGATTGTCCCGGTAAATCGATAAGCAGATTCTTGTTCTATCGATTTTTCCCCGGGGATTGATTGAGTTAAATGATCGGGATTGAACAGTAATTCCCAAAATCGCTCGGGGGATACCTGGAGTTGTTGTTCCCCGCGTAACCGCATACGAAGTACCCAAGGGGCAGTCGCAATAAAGACTCGTATTTTCCCGGTTGGGTACCATCCAGAGAAGGAGTCATGATGACAACAACGTGACCCCGATTAAGTATGGATCTTTTCCCAAATGAAATTTGGTTTCATTGGTGATTTTTCCCGGATCGTAACACCGTATGGTTGTAACGCGTCTGCTACAGCGTTCGTGATGGCTGGTGGGACACTGACAGTTCCTGTTTCCCCACTCCCTTTGTGACCTCCTGGCGTGAACGGTGACGGCGTTTCAATATGATCCATAGTTACGTCCGGAATCTCGTTTGCTGTCGGGACGAAATAATCAATAAATGACCGGTGTTGCGGTTGTCCATTCGCATCAAACGGTAGTTCTTCATACATCGCACCACCAAACCCGTGGGCTAACGCCCCTAGGTGTTGGCCTTCAACGACTTCCTCATTCAAAATCACGCCACAATCATGAACCGTCACGTACTCCTCGACTGACAACAACCCAGTGTCCGTATCGACCTCAACCACGGCGATGTCTGCCGTATATGGGTGGGACGAAAAATTCCCGGTTCGTCCTTTCCCCTCGACATTCCCCACATTCGGTGCGCGATAATAATGCGTAAACTCGATCCCTGGATCCATCCCCTCGGGGAGATGATCAATGAGGTGATACGCGATATAGCCAATTTCCTCAAACGTCATCTCCCAGTCCTCCACTGAGTGAGTAACAGCGTTTTCCTGCAGTTCCAGTTCATCCGCTTGGACGCTCCAATTGTGGGCAACGATCGATTTCAATTGGCGTTCTAGCTCCCACGTCGCCTCGTAACACGCGGAGGTCCCAACGACTGCAAACCGACTACTGTACGAGCCACTTCCATAGGGAGTTGCATCCGTGTCCCCCTGAACGACTTTCACGATGTCCGGATCCACCCCTAGTTCGGTAGAAACGATTTGAATTATACTTGTTTCGTGGCTCGTCCCTAAATCAGGATCTTCAGGGTACACAATGATATTTCCCGATGTATCGAGTTTCATTTTAATCCCGTAGAATCCCGGGGTGCCAGCCGCATCTTTCCGAGAAGCACTACTTGGTTCGATACAAACCGCGACCCCAATCCCGATTTCTCGGTGGGATTGCTCCTCGTCACGTCGAGCTTCTTGTTGTTCCCGATACTCGTCATATCCGACGAGTTCAGTCGCCCGCCGCAACGCCTCAGGATAGTTACCACTATCATAGTTACTCCCAGTTGCAGAAAGGTACGGGAACCGCTCGGGTTGAATGAAATTCCGTTGGCGTACTGTAACTGGGTCTAGTGACAATTTCGAGGCAATGATATCCATCAACCGTTCAATTACATAGGCGGCTTCTGATTTCCCGAATCCGCGGTGGGCGCCGTACGGGGTTTTATTAGTGACCATACTACTTACTTCGCACCGGAAATCCTGTAGGTCGTAGCACCCCGGGACGAACTGGCTCGTCGTAATGTGGGACCGGGCAGCTGCGGACGGATATGCTGCACCTGCATTCCCAATGAGGTGGTCTTCGAGCCCCAATACCGTGCCATCGTCATCCACAGCGACGGTTACCTGATGGGTTTGTTCGCGCGCATGAAGCGTTGAGACCATGTGTTCAGAACGACGTTCGGTAAACTTGACCGGGCGTTCAAAGTGAATCGACAAAAAAGGTATAAGAAGATCTTCCGGGTAATACCGGGCTTTCAATCCGAACCCGCCACCGATGTTTTCCGCGTTTATGGAAACACTCAATCCATCGATATCAAGTGAATTCCCGATTTTGGTACCCAACTGATGGGGGTTTTGGTTAGGGTTATAAATATCGAGGTGGATGTCATCGGGATCGAATTCTGCGAGGACAACACGCGGTTCGAGGGGCGTACCGGTAAATCGGTGATGCTGGATTTCCTCAGTAAACACATTGGGAGCAGTTGCAAACACGTCATCGACATCACCTGATTCGACTTCGAATTCAGTCATTCGGTTCGTACCCCAGTCTTCGTACAACAACGGTGCATCATCAGACAGCGCCTCCACTTCATCGAGAACCGGAGGTAACAGGGAAAAATCTGCATCGATGAGATCAATCGCGTCTTCAGCAATGTAGCGATCTTCCGCTACGACAACGGCGACTGGTTCACCGACGTACCTGACTTTATCGCGCGCGAGGCACGAATGTTCAAATCAACGAATCACCGGGTTTTCATCTGGAGTAGAATCTTGATACGGGCTCCCAACAGCGGTGTCTGGTGGATACGAGGAGGATGGTGATCCCACGTATTCGGGGAGATCTTCTGCAGAGAACGCCCCAATGACGCCATCGAGGCGGGCAGCGGCAGACGTATCGATTTTCGTGATGCGAGCATGTGCATGAGGGCTTCTGAACACGGCAGCATGGAGGAGTCCTTGTGGAGAATGATCGGCAGCAAATTTCCGCTCTCCGGTGATAATCTCGGTGTCTTCCCGTCGCGAACCATCCGAATTAGCGGAAGCTGCAGAATCGCGTTGGGTTGTTTCGTCAAGGACTTGTTCGACGGTACTCATTTGTTAGTTTGCGTGGTCGTTGGAATCACCTATAATTATCGGCTACACTCGGCCCAGTCAAGTAACACGGTTACGATAGGTTCGCAATTGGGATTACGAGAGCGATGGGTGCAAGGAGTCGGGGATAGTGGTCCCGCTTGCACGTTCTCGAGCAACTGTTACGGCGCGGGTGAACAGTTCGCCACACAAGGATCGCTTATAGTCAGCTGAGCCTCGTGAGTCCCCAACAGGATTGGCTTCTTGTTTGATTATCTCCGCGGCATCCGATATATCATCCTCAAGTAAGCGGGTTCCTTCGAGGAGTGCAATGCATTCGCGTGGGGATACGTACGTCGAGACATCATCGGCACAACAAAATCCAATCGACTCACAGACCCCATCCGCATCGAGGGTGACTTGGGCGCTTGCAGTCGCAATTCCATAGACGCCGTGCCGACGTGTCGCTTTCAGATACGCCCCACCAGTATTCGAAGCAGACACCGGAAGCGAAATCGATTCGATGAGTTCTGCATGATCAAGAACAGTGGTGAAGGGCCCCTGGAAGAAGTCATGTATCGAATAATCCTGTGCCCCATCTGGTGAAATAGTCGTGATCGATCCATCCATTGCGGTGAGCATTGGGCCCCAGTCGTTACTTGGGTCGGCATGAGCGAGACCGCCGCCAATAGTTCCGAGGTTTCTGACCTGTGGATCTGCGAGTTGAGTAATCCCATCAGCGATAACATCAAAACACTGGGTTAACTCGTCGTGATGTTCAATCGGGGCGTGTGTCGTGAGCGCGTGAATGGTTGCTGTGGTTTCTGAAAGTTGAATCGGATCTGGAGCGATTCCACTGATGTCGATGATAATGTCTGGCTGGGCCAGCCGGTATTTCATTAATGGAATAAGACTTTGTCCACCCGCCAGCACACGGGCTTCCTCCCCGTATTCGTCTAGAAGCTTGGTCGCTTGGGAAAGAGAGGTTGCGTGAATCAATTCACACCGTGCGGGAAACATCAGTATCGAATCATCCGTGGTGACTGGCGTTACCGACCTATAGTTATCGATTTCAGTAAACAACCGATTGACCCTAAGTTAAATTCTACTAAGCAACTGTGAATACCCGTGTAACAGATTGCGACAGAGTAAATCGATAAGGCTATTAGTGTTTTTATTGAGTCCGTTTCAAAACGACTATTTAGCCACATCTGGAAATATCGAGTATATGAATCCGATTAGCCGTCGGCGGTTCATAAAAGGTGCGAGCACTGTAGCGTTAACTGCCGGAATAGCTGGTTGTTCCGGGGATGGTGGCGGAAATGGAGACAACGGTGGAGACAATGGTGGAGATTCCGGTAATGGTGGTGGATCGCCCGATGAGCGTCTCGATACGTTCCTAAGTGAGGAAAATGCCTTGCTATATGACGAGATCGAAGATCACACGGGCGAAAGCAGTGTGACGGTAATGGTCGGGGCTGGCGATCAAGGAACGGCGTTTGATCCACCCGCGATTAGGATCACTAGTGGCACAACAGTAACGTGGGAATGGACTGGACAGGGCGGAGGGCACAACGTGGTCCCTGCGGAAAACTCCGATTTCAGTGATTTCGGGGAATCTGAGATTATTGATGAAGAAGGTCATACGGTTGAGAATACGTTCGATGAAACCGGTGTAGCACTGTATGTGTGCGAACCTCATCAGTCGCTCGGCATGGTCGGCGGGATAATTGTCGAATAGCGGATACGGTCGCGAGTTCCCGGTTGGTTTTTCTAGGAAATAGGGTCGATCACGGATTATCTAACCTAGCGTGCTCGGTATTACTGCGCTGAATTGGTAATTGAAACAAGAGCCTCATATCGATAAGCCGGATCTTAGTTGGGATCCTGCGTGTACGTAAAGGCCCTGACAGACGCAGATCCTGTCATCACAACGATATCGTGCGATCCATCCCGGGGAACATCGAGCAATCGAGGCGAAGTATAAAGGGTAGCAGACAATTTCTCCCGCGCTAGAAGATTACCAGATTGTGCTGAAAACACGCCAATGGTCCCGTCTCTAGCTGCTGCAATGACAGCTCTCTCCTCACCCCGCATGACCTGCCCCAAAATGGGGGCAGAGCTGTACCCGGTATTATCAGTTAATCGATTGCGCCATCGTTCTGATCCAGACGCAAACGAAAGAGCCCGAAGGGTGCCATCTCGGACAGTGACATACGCCATTGCTTGATCAACAGCCCCAACCGCAGGATTTCGACCAACCCGACGTTTCCAGTTAATAGCCCCAGATTGGCCATTCAAGGAGACTACTCTGTCATTGACTGAGACAAATATTCCGGGTAATGTTGGTGAATGAGTGAGCGTCCACCAAGTTATCGAGTCTGGTAATGACTGTTCCCAAACCAGGTTACCTGCTTCATCGAAACAGACTACGGTACTTGGTGATCGACCATGATTCAGAATTATGATCAACGTCCCATCACGGGTGAGATCAGCAACCAATCGCGAGACAAACACGGGCTGGTCCAAATCCTTCGACCAGGCAATGGAACCATCACGGGTGAGCACCGAGAGCGTGCCAGCGAAATTCGATTACAACGAGCCGAGGGGCTGTAACAGTCGTCCGTACAACGGCGGGTGCACTGTAACTACTCGAAGATAAGACATCTTGGGTGAATACTTGCGTCCCAGTAAGCGAGTCAAAAACGAGCACCCACGGTTCGGCAGCAACGAAAAACTCCGGATTGATTTGTTGGGAAAATCGACCGGAACTCACATCTCCGAGTGCGAACGGATTACAGTTCGCCGGTGAAAAAGAGTGCGCCCATAGTTCATCACCATTACCATCGATCCCGACGATCCCACAGTGCTGAGACCCGTCTAGATCATTCCGCGGAACTGCAACGACCGGGATATCATTGACAACAGCGGTTGTGAATGCATGATGGTTCTGCGTATAGGTCGTTTCGGTTGTAGTCATCCAGAGCGGTGTGAGTCTCCCTGGTACCCCTAGGCAATTTCGAGAAAGCCGGCCTTTCGACAGGCTGCTAATGGTCGCTGTACCGGCTGTCACCAATGCGGTTCACCCGAGTGATGGTTGCGAGTTTGTCTCCTCAAGTCAACTGGCTACTGTAACAATGTGGAAACCATCACTGTGATTCATGATGTTCACGCGACCTTCGTTCGTTAGAGCGCGATGAACAAATCGGTAACGTACATTAAACCAAAGCCAATGAAGAACGCGAGTAAATTAGTAGCGCTCGCTACGCGCCCGCTAGCGGCGCGGACCATCCGGATAATTTCCCAATCCACTTGGAGGATTGCCCCGACTCCGATAGCAAGGAAGAATGCCCCTATAGTGGGTGAGTATGCGAATCCCCCGATCCAACCACCAAGAATCACGGGAGCCCCAGCGATGAATCCGAGTGCGACGAAGTGCTGAATCGCTGGGCGTTCATCTCGGGCCAATGGGGCTACGATTGCGGGTCCTTCACTAACATTGTGGAGCATGAAACCGATAATGAGGAACGCAGCGAGAGACACCCTCCCAAGCGCAAAGGAACTCCCTATTGCAAGTCCCTCAGCAAGATTATGTAACCCGATGCCGACCGCTACAAGGTACGCAACCCAGAGTCCAGTGGATGCTCGATGATCCCCCCGACTGACTCGGCCTTCCCGCCACGAGCTGATCGTCTGGACGAGTAACAATGTTCCGACGATTCCGAGTACCACCAGCAAATTTCCTTCGTATGCCCCGGGGATTCGTTCTGCGAGTTCGAAAGCTTCGAAGCCAGCGTCGAACGCGAGAAATCCTAGTACACCAGTTGCAAATATCAAGATGGCGTGGAGCCATCGGTCTCGCATGGTTTTGATGAACGGGAACCAGAGCATGCCGATAGCAACCGGTATGACACCCACGAAAAGCCCAATCACTGTAAAGGACCAGAGGATATCAGTATTGAACGAGGGGGATTGACGAGGCGCGATAATTTCATGACTGATTGTGCTGCCATCAGAAAGCACTAATTTCGCTTCGAGATCCCAAGTCGGTTGCCAATGATACGGGATAACGATGCGAGCGCGCTGTCTCGTGTCAAGCGTCTTGTCGCCTCCGGCTCCTTCTACCTCGAAATTCCAATAAGCGTCATCAACGAGAAGTTGTGATATCGTGACCGGCTCCGGACCGTTATTAACTACATGAAGAATGATCGTCTCGTCGTCGGGGAGGGTGTGATGCGAGACCGTTACGTCTGGAAGTG
The DNA here is from genome assembly GCA_964542445.1 of uncultured Halobacteriales archaeon. GTDB lineage: Archaea > Halobacteriota > Halobacteria > Halobacteriales > Hikarchaeaceae > CAZITY01. Next base: position 30,662 of record CAZITY010000005.1, read on the forward strand.
ATGCCCCGCTATCGATTGCTGCGAGCGGTGATGTCGCGGTGAACACACCGAGAACGAGAACGAGAATGACAATCGGGAGTACCGCGCTAACCCATTTCGGGAATCCATATGGATGGGTTAATGCATCGTTTTTGGAGGCGTCCCCGGAGCCATCGGATTGGTCAGGCATCTAGACCACCTCGAAGAAACTCATCCAGCCAAGTTCAGCGAACTCTGATTGATGGGCATGGAACATATAGAGTCCAGGATCATGCTCCGAATAATCGAGCTCAATGATGCCGCGTTGCGCTTGACACTGCATGATCGTATCAATCTTCTTATGCGTTGGGTAGAGAGTGGTACCGTGGTCGTAATAATCAAAGAATTGTGAATGCGTGTGGAATGAATTGATGAGATCGAATTCTGTGACGTTCAATAAATACACTCGCTGCAGCTGGTTCTTATCGATCTGGATCGGGTATTTCGTCTCACCCGGCTCCCAATTACCATACCCGTCAGTTTTCCCAACGCCGTACGCAAACGCCCGGGTGTTCGCGGCGTAGACCTCGTTATCCCCATCGAAGTTCGTATCAAACGAATTCATCACGATAACGAGTTCATTCACCTCATCGTTTTCTGGATATTCGTGGTTACGGCTTTTCGCTCGTTCAACGAGATCATTCCGATACGAGCCCGATATGGGGCCTTGATAGTTTACGTACTCACGAGGGTTTTCGCGTACGCGCTCGGGGTCGGGATCGATGATGATAACGCCATAAAGTCCACGGTGGATGTGTTCTTTGAGTGGGAGTGAATGGCAGTGATAAAAGTGCATCCCGGCGGGTTTGGCTTGCCATTCGTACGTGAATGGGTCGTCACCGATTTCGAGAACGCCGGGGCCGTTTTGTGGAATGCCATCCATGGCTGGATTGAGGTTTTTTACGTGTGGGTGAATTGTGTGGGCGTGTCGACTGGAGTTATTGAAGGTCACGCGGATGATATCTCCCTCAACCACACGGATAGTTGGACCGGGGACTTGATCCTCAAACGCCCACGCGTCGAACTGAACACCGGGGGCAATCTCGATCGATTTGTCGACCGCATTAAAGTAGAAATGACGGACCGTGTTGCCATTCTCTTCGTAGACTTCTTGATCGACTGAATCCTGTCCGGAACGACCGGTATTGAACGTCGATAAGAACTCGTGCGGGTCGAAATCCGGCTTGTTGTATTCGTCGACTGCCCCGAAATTCCCGTGTCGATCGTCAGAATGATCGGCGTGCGCACGTGTCCGCATGGTACCGAGTCCAAGCGCGGCGCTCCCAGCAACCCCTAAACCACCAAGAACCGACCGTCGATTTACAGACGGGCCTTCTTTAATGGAGTTCACTAGGCGATTCTCGAGTCGTTCAGTGATCGCGGCTGCAGTGTCATAATTTATCGAAGGCATAATCTCTACTTAACTATCCTACCGGAGTAGTTTCTTGACACTAGTTTGCCAACCTAACACTTAGTTTTGTTGTGTCTAAATTTAGATTAAGTCTAAACTAAACAATCGGTTGAGAGATCAATACGCCGAAAATCATTCATCTCCACGCCACTAAATCTCAAAAACCTACTCACTGAATTACTAACTAAAAACCACTATTTCCACCCATCACAATATAACGAAAGAGCCTCGTTACTCCGAGAATAGCGCTTAAAGCCCGACGTTTGTTGCCCGCTCAACAACGTCCTTCCCGTACAACTCGGCTAATTCCTCATGCTGATCCGGGCGATTCTCGTACACATCCTGAAAGAGACTAATAGGTGTCTGCGCGGCTTGATACGTCGCTTCATCCCACATCCGATCATTACTAATATCGACCTCTACATCATCAATCCGGATTGTTGTCGCTTGCGTAATCGCAATCGCTCCGCGACCAGCTTCCTTGGCTGCTTCGAATTCCTCCATATTATCAACGATATCATCCATACTGGGGACGTACTCGACCAGATCCAATAGCTCTTCAGTGAGTTCGTCATCATCGAGTTCCATTTCGTCGCCCCCAACGCGAAGCACAAATCCAGACTCCGTCTCACCTAAGGAAATTCGGTCCCCCGTATACACTTGGACACCGTCATCGTCCTCGAGATCAACCGTTCGACCCGCAGCATCAATCTTCCAGTACCCATCCTTCGGTGGCAAGGGAGCTTGATTTGCCTCAATGACCTGTCCAGGCGTGAGTGACCAAATTCCCAACATGCCTTTTGATTGGTTGTCGGTCATGCGTTCATGATAGCCTTCGATGTCTCTGATGTCGTCATACGGTCCGTCTACCGCAATTAACCCAGCTGCACTTGCTCCACGAGAAGTATTATGGCGGAGTTCCGGCCACGACGGCAAGGCACCTGTTGGCGTAATTGCCCGCATATCCTTTGTGTAATCCACCTCACCATCCACCAGCAAGAACAATCGTTCCAGATTGTTCGTCGGTTTTCCCATTTCTTCACGAAGGGTCGCCATCGCCAGTTCAGCCTGTCCACTCTCGATAATCACGGACATCGCAAGGGTCCCTTCTTCTAACCCATTCTCGTTCTCCACAATTGTGAAAAACTCGTCAGCTTTCTTCCAATCATCAATATCACCAACTTCAGGAATCACGAAGCCATCGATGTGCTCTGCGGCCCCTCGTTGTGGATCTGTGATCTGAAGCATGTGCTTGAATCCCTGATACCGCGTTTTCGGCTCATCGCGATGCCAGACGACGCGAGGATGGATCTCACCAGGGAAATCGGCCCCGTCTTCGGCGACAACATTTATGATATTCTCAGCACCTTCATCGCGCATCGATGGGGCAGTCGCATCTTCGTTATCCGGGACCCACACATCCGGTGCCTGCATCCCTCGTAATCCAATGGCACCACTAAGCATTTTGGCTGAATCTTCTTCTCCCTCAACAGCCGTCGGAGTAGTAAAAAATGTCCTGACGAACGATCGGTTGTGTTGTCGTTCAACCATATGTATTTCTGGATTCGATTCGCTTAAAAGGTTGAGTAATTCGATCAGAAATCACGCAAGCCAAATAAACATTAATTGATCACTATCAGTATTTCCGGTATACCACTTACCTCATAGCGATGAGATATGAGTCACTCCATATCTGCAACGGGATCTGAAGCTTCATTCCCTGTGACAGAAATCTCCCCTGAAAGGAGTTGCGCGGATGGGGGGCGAGCGTGATTTCTTCGTCATCAAAATGCCGTTTCACTAATCGAAGAAAATCTGATCGGATCGTCAAGATAGACTCATTTTCCGGGTCCGTAACCCAAAACTCCGCTTGGAGCGTGATGGCATTTTCTCCGAGAGTAATTATTCGTGCGGTCGGGCCGGATCATCTAGCACTGAATCAAGATCAGACGCGATTTGTTGTAACTCCATTAACGCCCGCTCGGTATCCTCATAAAATGCAACATACACCTGCTCAGTAATTCGGTACTGATTCCGACCATACGGCCGGGTAACAGCGTTTCCAGTCAGCTGCGTATTCGGAACCGATACGATCTCGTTGTTTGGCGTTCGTATCCGAGTTACACGAAAATGCATTGCCTCAATTGTCCCGTTCCCCTCGGGCCATTCTATCCAATCTCCGACATTGAAATCCGGATCCGCGGCGAGGAACATCCCACTGATAAGCGAACCGAACACTTGTTGGCCGGCAATTCCCAGCACGAAAGTAAGCGCCGCAATAATCACTGCTGACTGTGAGAGCACCCGTCCATGGCCCGCAGTGACGATACCTGCGAGCACCCCCAATGCAATGATAGTTACTCGTAAATACGTCTTCGTCGCAGATTCAATAGTTGGATTATTGCGATTCCGAGCTTGCACAATCCGTGTAACAATAGGAATAATAATGATACGGCCGATTAGCAGGATTGTACCCAATCCAAAGGCGAACCAGAATACCTCGGACAGCACCTGACTATTTGCTGATATCATATTCACTAACCAGTTCGGAATATCGATCTGAGTGATGATATACTGAAGTAGTAGGGGTTCGTGTAAAAGATCCGTACAGCGAGGTAGGAGTCTTCCCATCATGATATTGCTAAATTATTTTCTTGTTCACGGAAACGTCAGTACATTATCAACCACCGATTGTGTGACATGTAGTAACCACACCTGTAACGGTTCGATATTAAAATAGACAGGAGAAACACAGTCCTTTAATATGCTTTTTGCGCGGGAATACCATCCTGCGAAGCAAGCCATTCTTCCCAGATGGCCGTACAAATCCTACGCGTAGGACACGTGGCTGTACCAGTTCGAAACGCTGCGGCTACACGGCCCGGTATCGGCAGTCGAATAATTGGACGGTGTAGGTCACGGTACTCACGATATTTTTCAGCGAGTTCCCGGACAGACAGCACCCTGGGACCGCTGATGCCCTAGAGGTGGATTCGTCGCGGCCGGTAAGGGTTATAGAATATCAGTTGGCAACCGTGTACTCTTTGAGATTCTCTTCAAAATCTCAGCGCGGGAACTAGTCATGTCGATCCGATGATCGCGCTGGAGGGACGAGATAGTGGGATTTCCAAAGGAGTAGAAGCGCGAACAGAATACACAGGCTGCCATCGACGTTCTTGATTAATACCGAGTCATGGAGTCGGTTGGGCTGTGTTGCGAGAAGGAACTTCGTTACGCCGGCAATGGCATTAATTGCGCCGTGGGCGATGCTCCCCGGCCAGACACTGCCTTCTTGAATCGTAAGTCAGGTATTAGTTGGTGAGGAGCTATTGGGCAGCAAATTACTAGTAAGGTTCTTGATTTATTCAGTTACTCGAGTTGAATTTATTTATTGTTCAATTTCTTGTAATTGGTATGGTCAATGATTCAACTGACCCGTTCGGAGTTAGGGCCTTGGTGATTCCTGGTGTGGTTAGTGCCGCGTTTTCTGTTCTCGTCAACGTGAGTATAGTTCTCGTGATCGGGAGTCTTAATATTGCACCGGGATTTCGGCCGTTATCCGTGCCGCCAGTCGTGTTTCTTACTGTGCTGGGTGCGGGCGCCGCAGTGATGGTGTATGGGTTGCTTGGCAGGATTGTTGTGGATGTCGACCGAGTGTTCTTACGTATTGCAGGAGTACTGTTGATTCTCTCCTTTGTACCAGATATTGCATTATTGGTTGTTGATTCGTCGGCAACTGTGTTGGGAGTTGTCGTACTGATGATAATGCATGTCGTCGTGGCTGGTATGTCTGTAGGATTCCTTGTTTATTGGGACCGATTTTAATGGGAGTGTAATGAGCAGTTAGTTAAGTACCAGAAGTTGTTGGGGATCGGGCGCCCTGTTATGAAGAATTATTTTCTCCAATATCATAAAATGGAGATTATTTTCTTAATATTTAAGACCATGATGGGTATTAATGATTCTAATGAGCGGTCAAGGTGTCACAGTTGCACACGTGATTGATCGGATTCCAGTTGGACGGTTTCATCATCGATTGCTCGCGATTTGTGGGAGCGCGTGGGCGTTCGATGGAATGGAAGTAATCATCATCAGTTTCACCCTCCCAGTATTAATCGGTGCATGGGGCTTATCTGGATTCACCGCGGGGCTGCTTGGCAGTGCTAGTCTGATGGGTATGATTATCGGGAATTGGATGTGGGGTTGGTATGCGGATCGGTATGGGAGAAAAACCGCGTTCCAATGGACAGTTCTCTCGTATTCGTTGTTCGCCGGGCTTACTGCGCTCGCCATTGGATTTTACTCCGGGTTCGCCTTACGATTCCTCACTGGCGTTGGGCTCGGAGGCGCACTCGCCGTTGATACGTCGTACTTGTCGGAGCATCTCCCGACAAACCGCCGAGGTCGGTATTTGGTTTATCTCGATGCGTTTTGGCCGATTGGTAACATCCTCGCGGTGTTGTTAGCGTGGCTGTGGTTGTCGGCACTTGCATCGCCAGCTGGGACAGTTACGGTTCCATTCTTTGGAGCGGTTGCTGGATGGCGAATATTGTTCGTTTCGGCAGCATTTCCGGCATTCCTCGTGTTCATTATCCGATCACAGCTTAACGAAACACCGTATTTTCTCGCGAAAGAAGGTCGAATCGATGAAGCAAACGAACAGCTTGCAGCGATAGCCGAGGAAAACGGGCAAGAAGCGATGTTAATCGACGAAGACATTAAGTTCCCGACGACACCGCCGATTTCTCGGTTATTTAAATCCGATATTTTAAAGCAAACCCTAATGATCGGAGCGGCGTGGTTCGCTATCAATTTCGGGTATTATGGTGTGTTTATTTGGCTGCCTCAAACTGTTGGTGCAGCCGGTGTGGTAGGGAATATTTATTTGTACTTCCTCTTGATTGGCGTCGTTCAAATACCTGGATATCTGAGTGCTGCCTATCTCGTCGATAAGATTGGGAGAAAACCCACACTTGGATCGTACCTGATCCTCTCGGGAGTATTCACGTTCGTGTTCGCCGCAACGATGCCCGATGTCGCGTTATTCGGGGTTGGACTCTCTGGATTTTGGCCATTCATCATTGGGTTGTTAGCCGCGAGTTTCTTTGGACTCGGTGCGTGGGGAGCGATCTATGCGTATACGCCTGAATTATTCCCCACGGAGTCCAGAGCAACGGGCATGGGGTTCGCAGGTGGGGTCGGGAAAATAGCTGCGGTAATTGGCCCGATAATGGCTGGTATACTCGTGGAATCGGGGTATCTCATTGCGTTAACACCGCTCGCTGTCGCGTTCGTTCTCGGTGGTATAGTTGTGCTCCTTTTCGGAAGAGAGACTCGCGGAGAACCACTCTTTTAATCACGAATTACGAGTATGTAACTCGGTAGGATTGAGGCGTTACCCGGATTGGTTACTATGGTGAGTTTTCCGTGAGAATCTGCAGGAGGCAATTAGTGGGAGGGATCGGTGGGCGTTAGTGGGTAGGGTCATGTGTCAGTAGTGATGTCGCTTAGCGTAGATGGTGCCTGATGCATTAAGTGGGGGTCTTGTGAACGTGGTCGTGTAGTATGAGTAATCGATCATTCGAATTTTTGCATCATAATGAACGAGAGGAGAAACCGCGAGAGAAGGGAATAACCGAGATTCGCGGGCCGTATTATGATCCCATGGGGCCTCGGGAGTTGCGTGACATCCTAGAGACGATGGGGAGGTACATTGATATTTATAAATTCGCTGGGGGGTCGTTCACGTTGTTACCAGAAGAGGTCCTTAAAGAAATGATCCATATTTGTCATGAGTATGATGTGGAAGTTTCTACGGGAGGGTACATCGAGTCGGTTCTCGTGCGGGACAACGATAAGGTTGAGGAGTATCTTGCTGAAGTCGAGCGGGTTGGGTTCGATATTGTTGAATTTTCGAGTGGGCTTCTCGCCATCGGAAGTGATGATCTTGTCCGATTGACGGAACTCACTGTTGAGGAGTATGATGTTGAGCCGAAGCCAGAGATAAATGTACATTATGGGGCTGGGGGTGCGAATTCACCGGAGGAACTGGCGCAGCAAGGCGAACCACACCCGGAACGGGCGATCGAAGAGGGCCGACAACATCTAGAGGCTGGTGCTGAGTTGTTGATGGTTGAGGGCGAAGGGATAACTGAGGCGGTTGATGAAATGCGGGCGGATATTGCGTATGAGCTTGCCAGTACGCTCGGGCCAGAAAACCTGGTGTTTGAAGCCCCGGTCCCAGAGATGTTTGAGTGGTATGTGAAGAATTTCGGGCCAGAAGTCAATTTGTTTATTGACAATAGTCAAATCGTTGAACTGGAATGTCTACGTGCGGGCCTCTGGGGAAAAACCACGACGTGGGGTCGAACGGTCACGTGGAAAAGTGATCGAGAGTGACTATCGAAGTATAGGTATTGGAAGTGTGATTGGTGAACGATTCGCCATCGGCGTTTGACGATATTTGAAAGTAGTGAGAGAGAGCAGGAGTAGCACTGATAGCAGCTTGTTTGTATGGAACAGTTTTCTGGCATATTCCACCCCGCACCATTCATCGAGACATCAACCCAACCGACGAAGAACAAACCGCAATTGTTGGCTCCGGGGCATTAGCAATCGATGTGGACGGACCGACAGCCGACCCGACAATCGAATAAACCATACAAATAGTCAGATCAAGTTAGTTCGGTAAGATGTGAATGGAGAGCACCAGTTGAGTGGGTCCGCGTAATTATAGGTGATTGTTTTTTCCGCGGGTATCTTCAACAGCGTATAATTTGTGGCAGTTTTTACAAATAACGACAGTATCCCCAATTCCGATTTGGCCCCCGAACAACCCGAGAGTCATTCCCATCGATTCCTGGATAACTTCGGTTTCCTTGTACTCGGGGGCACAACCGCACGTATCGTGTACAGTATCGGAGTTAGTACCGGTATCTAAAGAACCAGGATCGGTGTGGTCGTCTTCTTCGAACATATACAAAAGTTTGTCTGGGGGCTTATAGCGGTCCGCCGGACGCGGAATGAAAGTAACACTAGGATGCAACGCGGAGTGCACTCAAGAATGAGTCAATGGCGGTTAGAATAAAAAATCCGGCTTTAACGGCTGTTGATTGAGATATGCCGAACACTCGGGTTAATCACGAAGATTGATTCTCAGATACCTCGATTTTCAATGCGGGCGTAACCCATTGAACGATTTCCGCCTGAGTATCCCATAATTCGAAGCGGCGCTGAGTCGAGCCAACAGCCTCGCCCGTAAACGACACGATATCCTCGTCGATGGCCACCGTAATTACACCCGTATTCGCGTCATTTGGGGTCGAGACCCGTAGGCGGTAACGAGAATCACCAGAGAGTGACGCCGCCGAATAGTCAGTAAAAACGAACCTGGCGCGTAGCTGACGTGTCTCCCCTAGCGGGATATTCAACGGATCGAAATGCCAGTGGGTACTAAACGATGCCCCTTGATCGTGGTACTGGACATGGGCAACGAGGGCGTCTCCAGTGACATGGCTGGTAACATTTTCCACATCAGCCGTTGGATTAACGAACTCGAAAGGAAACGCAGAACTCAGCGCCCGATCATTAATTTGGAGTACTTCAGGCGATTCGCTCGGCGTAGTTTGCCTACCAGCAGTATCAGAAGTTCCAGCACCGAGGCACCCAGCGAGACCGGCAGCAATAACAGTCCCTCCCGAAGTTAATACTCGGCGACGGGTCAATCGACCATCGCACGCTTGTCGCCGTTTAAATTTCTGGGAAATAGGTATAATAGTGGTCGGTTGGATCTGTATTCCCATAAAAACCCAAGTGAGAAATTGGTTACTTACTCAGGAGCTATGACTTGTTTTCACCACTGTTCGAGTCGATCAGCTAGTTTTTGTAATTAGTGGCAGTCGAACCCATATGACCGACGGCAATTCCAAACTGGTACTCACAGAGGTCGACAAAGGGATCGCGACAGTCCGGCTTAACCGCCCAGAGAAACTCAACGCAGTCGACGACAACCTTCTGGCAGAGTTCGTCGAGACACTCTCAAACCTCCATGATGAGGACCTCAAGGGGTTGATAATCACTGGCGCGGGACGAGCGATGTGCGCAGGGCGGGACCTTGATCTGGTTACGAATCCGGAATACGAAGTGCCGAATCTTACCCACCGGTTGGAAGAGCTCCTCGTTACGTTCCCCCGGCCAACTGCAGCAGCCGCCAAAGGAGCCGCCGTTGGTATGGGATTCCATATCGCACTCGACTGTGATTTCGTAATCCTCGGCGAAGAAACCCACTTCTCGTATCCCGAAATACAATACAACATTGACCGATCCATCGTCATTGATAAGCTAGAGGCGTATGTTGGACCGGGTGTGGCGAAAGAGATCGTGATGGGGGGTGAACCCATCGAACCACGGCGGGCATATACGCTTGGTCTCGTTAACCACCTCGTCCCCGAGGACACAGTCGAGACCCGCACACACGATTTTCTCCGGACGATAGTTGACCACGACCACGAAGCCATCTCAACCCTGATCGCTGAATCCCGACTCACAAACCAATAATTAGTTAGTGAAACTCATACGACTGACCGAAAATTGCTGGAGGATATTAGTTTGACTTACACACGGTCTCATCATCCAGTTTCAGTGAGCGGACAATACCGTAATCTTCGGCTTGATTGACAATACCGTAGGAATACCACCCAATTTATCCGCGTTTGCAAAATCAGCATAGCCGAACCATCCCCAGTCACCACCAAACTGGTCACACCTGGTGTTAATTAGAGTTAATTAATCTAAAATCGGGGATAACTCCCGTAAATCCATAGTTACTCACGCCCAATCGGAATTGACGATTTTCCCCCTTAATGACCCCGGAGACCAGTAGTATCGACCGGAGGTACACACCTATGAAACAACGAACAATAATCTTCGTGATCGCACTTGCAACCATGCTCGTTACCGCCGGTGCAGCGATGGCAGCACCCGGTAATGCGCCAGACCACGTGGAGCAGACGGACGGAAGTAATGAAGCGGATGTCGGCAGTGACAATCCCAACGAGATGACTGATGAGAATGCTACCGACGGGAATACTATGGCAGATAAACAGGTAAGCGATACTACCGCTCTCAATGAAGACGCATCTGACAGGGACGAACGGGCAGCCAATGCGCAGGGTCCGCCTGCGGATCTACCGAGCCAAGTTCCCGATTTTGTGTCGCAAATGCATGACGTAATTGGGCAGTTCCTAGACGGCGAATACGACGGCTCACTCGGCGACACCATTAATGACGTCACGCCGGGAAACGAATCCGATACTGAAATGCAATAGGGAATCAGCAGGTTGGCCAGCTTTGTATTAAATTAACTTGCGGATAGGTATTCTCGGATGGCTATAGAACCAACAACAACCCGTTACGTTGGAGTTCCCGCGTTACATGTGTCCCGCATACCCCCCTAGTAGCGCAGTGTTTATTCCACGCTTACAATACGTGTATTTTGGATGAAAATAACTTCAATCCCAATATTTTGAACTGGCTCGTGGTGTGATGGGACCGCTGAGATTCGAACTCAAGTCCCTCCGCCCTGTCGCGCGCTACCCCACGGTCCCCATGGTCTCTGGAGAAACCATGCAAAAGCAATCTCTACAACCGATAACTGCAAAGAAAGCCAAGAAAATGTATCTTGAATCAAAGGAAGGCGAAGTATCCTACAACTCGCTGGATATCTATCACTACCGTCTCAAGCCATTCGTTGAATGGTGCGAAACTACTGGCAGGGACAATCTAAATACTCTCACTGGCAGAGACCTAACTGAATACAAAAATTGGCGACGAAAAGATGGCGACTTAAATAAAGTATCTCTCCGGTCTCAACTGCAGACACTATCCCAATTCATCAAATTTCTTGAATCCATTCAGGGAGTACAGCAGGACCTTCATGCACTCCTACAAATTCCTACTGTTGGCAAGGAAGGGGCGAAGGATGAAAAAATCTCCCCGGAAAAAGCTCAGTCGATACTCGATTATCTTTCTCGCTACGAATACGCATCATTCAATCATGTCCTATTCAGCCTTTTATGGACAACTGGAGTCCGACTAGGTACAGCGAGAAGCTGGGACATAGCAGACTACGACAGAGAAAATCAACGGCTTCAATGCGTCCATCGGCCCGACTCTGAAACACCATTGAAGAATAAAAAAGATGGTCAGCGGTTGATAGCACTCCAACCGGATATGTGCGAAGTTCTGGATGAATATATCCAAAATATTCGACTGGATTCTTTGGATGATTACGGTAGGAATTCGCTACTGGCAACTGAATTCGGTAGGGTATCTAAAAACAAAATCCGGCATACGATTTACAAATTGACCTGTCCGAGATACATAGGCGATGAATGTGACTGCAATCCTTCAAAACCGTGGGAATGCGACCAATCCATTTCTCCACATTGTATCCGAAGAGGTAGCATCACCTATTTCCTCTCTCGGGATGTTCCTGAAGTAGTCGTATCGGACAGGATGAATGTATCTACTGAGATTCTCGAAAAACACTATGACCGTCGGAGTCCAGAACAGAAAGTAGAACAACGAAGGGGCTACCTGAATAACGTCTAATCTCTCAAAATACTACCCATTCGATAGCGAATTCCATACTGGATTGCGACAAAGGCGACATAACATATTACTGCCATGTTGAGGCTTTAAACGTAACTATCCCCTAGTGCAATTAAAACCAAAAAATAGAAAATCGGAGTCGCCAGCTCCGAAGGAGAAACATGACAACAAACCGCAACAAACACTTAGCGTCTAGGGGACATAAAGCCTCTGCCGCCGACATTCTACGGGAAGCATTCACAGCCGAGACATCAGTTCTCATCGACGCACCCCCCGGTATCGGCAAAACCACCAGTGTCCCAAAAGTAGTCAACCAAACAAATCTCCCTAGTACATATCTCACGGAAAGGATAGACCTCTATGAACAGATGGAACAATTAGCCGAAGAGAATAACCTATCACATGCCCAAATCCCCGTTCCACACCGAGAATGTCCAACATTCGAAAATCAGTATGGGAATGAATTACAGAATGAAGCCAATCAATTGTACAATCGGGGGGTCTATGCGAGACGACTACATCATGAACTTGACTTACCATGCAATGATACCTGTCCCTATCTAGCCCAATGGGAAACCATTCAAAACGAGACTTATGACCTTCTCATTGGTCATTACAGTCACGCCCATGTCACTCCAGTAATCGAAAAACGGGTAGTCATCTTCGATGAATTCGCCGAAGATGCATTCATTACGCATATAGAAAAACCCGGTCAGATAATCTCAACATTCCTCAACGACTATCCCGAATTGGGCTACTCTGACTATACTGATTTCATAAATAATCGGTCTCCTTCATGGACTGCAGTGGCAATTAACCAATTCGGTGTCCCAATTGAACCCGACCCGCGACAAGCAATGGACCATAGGAATGGACATTCTCTTGCTCCGATATTGACTCTCGGACTCGCATTAGCAAAAGATATGGAGAATGGTTGGGAATCATCCCACTACAGTCCGGCATTTCAAATAGGGACTGACCCGAAAACCAATACTCCGGTCTTCAACACTCGAATGGATGAACCTTGGTGGCCTACTAATTTCAATTATCGAGTAGTCAGAAATCGCAATTCCGGGGAAGTTTGGATACTCTCCCCGCCAAACCTATCAAATTCCCTTGCAGTCATCGGCCTAGATGGCACACCGACAAAAACCATGTGGGACACCGCATTTAATATGGACTTCACTCATGAAAAAGTCCTCTCGCACAAGGAATTCGCACAATACATCTCTAGCGACTTGAATATCGACATCCAGCAAATCAATCACCACATCAAACCCTATCAAAATCGGACTGGACGGAACGTCACTCCATCAAAAGACACCAAATTCGCCTATTGGATAATGCTACGGGAAGGCAGGAAACCGACGTTAATCACTTCTAAGCAGGCTATACGAGAATACGAATCACATAAAGATGGAGAGATATTTAATTACCTCAACGACCATCTGACCTTTGGTAACGTCAGGAGTAATAACGCATTCAGTGACATCCAACTAGGGTTGATTTGTGGGAGTCGGCATTATGGTGATTCCTATATCAAACGATGGGGAGCATTCAGAGGCAGGCCAGTAGAAGACAATGGAAAAAGAGGAATTGAAAGAGCTTATGGCGATTTCGGCAATTCAATTCTGAACCATATGCGCATTGAAACCCTGCAAGATGTCATGCGATTCGGTAGAAATCAGAAACCCACAACGGTCTACGTCAATACCGGCGTACTGCCAGACTGGGTCCCAAAATTTGAACCAGATGAATGGATTAAGATAGGGAAATCTTCTCGAAGAATAATCAATGAAATTAGAGAGGCAGGTAATAAAGGAATGACCGTCAATGAATTGAGTCAATCATTGCTGAAATCACCGGAAACAATCCGCCAAAATCTCGAATCAATCTATGATAAAACTGACTTCATCGAGAAATATCCCCGTCGAGGTAATGACCCAACAATTTATGCAATGGAGTAATAACAATTGACGGATGTATTACGGGGACCCTGGAAGTACACTAGTAAATCAATAGTGCATCCAAAGGGACCCTGTAATAAAAACCGGATTGATTATTACCCATATTCATCAATCAATTGGTACATAAACACCGAAATATAGGAATGAAAGACACGTGGTTCCAGGACTCAATTGTACTACTTATCAGTCGTATCTCCTGCTAGCCAGTCCTCCAATGATTCTGGCTCGGTAAAATTTTGATTCTCCAATTTTTCTAAATAAATCAAATATTCTGGCCTTAGTACATTTTCTACATTCTCAGTATTAGCGTAGTTGGGGAACCAATTCCAAACCCGACTCTGAAAAATAAATATCAACATCCCAATAAACAAACCTAATCCTACAATATCGACATCAGTTCCCGTTTTGACATATAAGTAAAGTAAAATCGCCCCAATATAAAATGAAAGAAAAGTAAACCCCATCGGAATAACAAGAAGAACAATCTGAAGTATTCTCCAACGATTTAGATTATCTGAAATTGCATCTGTGAAATCTATCCAATTTTCTATTTTTCTCCCATCGAAGATCTCTTCAATACCCACGGCTGTTACAAAAGAGACACTATAAAATATAGCAACAACGCTCCATTTTGGATTTTTTGATGGGCCTCCTTCTCCAAAAATCAACAGAAATAATTTATGGAATAATAAAGAACCTATCACCGTCAAAAATATAGAATAAAAATACAATTTGTGAGAGGATAAAGAAATAAACCTCAAATTCCACATCACCGGTTCCGTAAAAGAATAGAGATACCCATACACAAAAGGAGGTAAATAAAGAAAACCATATTCTTTCGAAGACATTCTTGGTATTGGTACAAGGCTCATAATTTCTAGTGGTGGTCTACCAGATTCAAGATAACCAAAGGTCGGTGAAAGTGACAATGGAACAAATTTACAAATTTGCCTGTATTTCTTTTAATGATGAATCATGCGGTAATAGATTCGCTATGATTCCCTTGTCAACAAGAAATTTTTAGACCTTTATGCAGAACTTACTAATCCTTGTCATAGCAGATTGATTTCAAACCAATGAGAAGTTAATTCACTCAATCTTGTGAATACATTTCACCGGGAGAAAAACTCTCAAGAAGTCTATCCTGAGCAGTAGACCGATTCCATAAATCTTCCCTTTCCAAATCCCCCCGTGCCGAAAAATCCTTTTCCACATAGCCCACATCAGTCTTGAACTTTATTGTGCCTGAAATATAGAGTGGCAATTTCTCTCGATTGGGAAAGTAAACATAGTATGGGAGGACAGTCCTCAAACCAAAAGTACCAGTTTCTTTTCCCGAAATATCCATAAAATCGAAATTGTTAGGAGGGTTAGATATTCCTTTTTTATCCCAGTAATAATTCCGAAAGATAGAATTTCCTCTACCAAACGATAGAACAATACTGAAAGCATCAATTTGAAGGGAAGAATGGTTTGAATTATCAATTCCGAATTGGATTCTTGCCACTGGTTGGGACTGAGAATCAAGAACATCAATATCCGCAAACTGAGAAAATTCAATGTTGTCCTTGATTCTACCCTTCACTTTATCACTTATCATGGATTTCCCCCTTAGATAAAAACGGTAAACTAGCCGAATGGACCAATGCGCATCAAAAAGATAATCGAAGAGATCTCTTCTCACAATTAGTAAATGGAATTAATATGCCTTAATTCCTATTTGAAACAGCGAATTCCGGTGCATGATAGTAACCACACATCTGAAGGAATAGGAAATATCTATTGCAAAATTACTCGAGCCCTCTAAGTCCCCGCCTTCCATCTGATTATTGATATTATCTGAGTACTCGCACTACCTTCATTCGATTTTATCTTATCTTGTAGTTGATATATTGGCTATCTAAGGCAATAACGGGCGATATAAGAGAGTTTTTGATTAGAAGAATGGTATTGACTTTATTGGAGACGAAATCGATTGTGGGGCCAGCTATGGCGAGATATTGAGAAATATGGTATGAATTGGGCCAAATACGGTAATTAATCCAGATATAAATTACAGGATATTATTACTATGAAAAAAGTCAACATGTTAAAAATTTATAAGGATATGGAGGAAATTCTCTATGTTAGCAGAAAGAAAAATGGCAGAAAGCGGAGGGTTAAACGAAATGAATGTTCAAATGTAGTCCATACGAATTAGAAGGCAATCACTCACTCTAACACAGATTGAGACAGGGCAATAGGGCCTATAGTCCCATACGGAACTTCTATATATGAGATATGGGCCTTATTAGCTGGGGTTGGCCCAATAACTAAGTCAGTAGAGGTATCAAATGCACGCAGAGTCCATGAGGGCTAGGGGTCGCGTCAAACAATGGTTGGATATGCCTGTCAACTATCCGACTATTGTATATAAAGGGGCTACGCCCTATTGCGAATTTGAAAGAAGGAAAAGGGGTATGGGACCGCTGAGATTCGAACTCAAGTCCGACGCACCCCATGCGCCGAGGATACCAAGCTACCCCACGGTCCCCTAGGCGTTGATTTACCCCGATATCGATTAAGCCCTTCGGGTTGCGGGATTTCGTTCAGCTCGGGGTGAGGACACGTTCAAGATCGATTATTTTCCCGCTCGTCGCGTCTAATTGGCCCACGAGCCGACCGAGGCAAACGACTGATTCATTGGGAGTATAACAGGCGACGAGGGTGTTTTGGTCGACATCGGGGATGGCAATAATGCCGGGGGCATATACGGGAGCGCCATTGATCACCTCAGTAGCGGCTGATTCGGCAATAATGACTTGTGGTAAATGGGTGAGCGCTCGTTCCGCCGGAAGAACCATGGTTCGTAGTAAACGTTCGTTATTGTGCTCTTCCCGATCAGCTAGAGCGTCGGTTAGGTCGTGGAGAGTCACGAGGTCAGAGTCCGTGAAGGGTGTGGTAGCAGTGCGTCTGAGATCGCCCATGTGCGCACCGGTGCCCAGCGCAAGCCCGATGTCATGACAGAGTTTCCGAATGTACGTGCCGCTTTCGCATTCGATGTCGAGGAGGATGTGTCGATCCTGTTGCTCCAAGATGGTGAGTTCGTAGATTCTTCTAGTCCGAATAGTACGACGCACAGCGCTTTTCCTGGGTGGTTTCTGGTAAATTTCGGTTTCGAATTCAGTAAGTATGGAGCGCCAATTACTCGGCGGGTCATCGTGCAACTCTAGCACAGCAACGTACCGTTTCCGGTCGAGCAAAGCTTGGACGAGACGAGTCGCGGTGCCAGTCAATATTGGGAGGCACCCAGTGACTTTCGGATCGAGCGTCCCGACATGAGCTGTTTTGGTCCCGGAAAGCAAGTCGCTCACCCAGTTTGATACGTGATGCGACGTCGGCCCCGGGGGTTTATCGAGGTTAATTACCCCGAACTCAATGAGATCCGTCACCGCACGCTCATCAGGTGAATCGCGAAGACTCATTCACGATCTAGAGAAGGGTGAAACCCGCGAATTCGGGAAAACTGTTGGTCACATCGCATCATAGTGTGTTTATTGGCGTAATACGTTGGGAAATTTACTTATTGTGATAAATCGATTCGGGTATCGATCATGAACCGCCCTTCATCCGCACCTGGGTCGTAGAGTTCGATCGCGTGCTGGACGAGAGTACCGACCGCTTCCGGATCCCACCGCGCAGTATTCACGCTTAAATCATAGATCGACCGATCATCGAAATCGATGTCATAGTAATCCTGATATCGTTTTTTCTCGCTCGTCTCACGCGTTCTCGTTTCTTCTTTCGCTTGCGAGACGGAAACATCCTCCCGAGACGCGATGCGTTTCGCCCGGACCGACAATGGCGCATCAAGCCATATTTTCAGATCCGCATAATCACCAGCCATCCAACCAGATAACCGAGATTCAAGCACAATATCATCCTCGGTTCGAGCGATCTCTCGCAGTCGTCGATCAAGTTCCTGATCGAACGATGCTTCAGACTCGGCAAGCTCATTGAATTCCACCACAGTCAAATCCCGTTCAGCAGCTAGGGACCGAAAGATGTCTCCGCCACTCGTGTGATCGAAATCAAACGCCGCAGCGATCGTACGCGCCACCGTGCTTTTCCCACTCCCGGGCGGCCCGGAAATTGTGATTATCATTATCGTGCATCAGCCGTCAGGGAGCAAAGGGGTTTCTACCCCACAAAACACCCCTAGACAACCCGAGGGAACGAGCAAAGCGGAACTCGAACTAGTAGTGAACGAGCAACCAAACCCCACAATAATACCGGGGGCAATGCACCTAGACAACAAAAACGGGACTAGGTTACGACGTTGGAGTCATCTGGATGTTTAACGCCTTCCGGATGACTTGCGTAAACGCCATCGAACAGAAGAAATACCACACGATCCACATCTGAATCGGACCCACAACCGCTGACCGCAACGTCACTTCTCCTTGCAGAGGGATTGTGAGATACCGTTCAGCTTCTGCCACATGACCATCCCGAATCATCCAATACATCCACAAGAACACTGGAATCGTAAAGAGCATGATCCACACCATCGGTCGAAATTGAAGTTTGAACATCCCTAACTGATCCCCCATCGCCTCCATTTGTTCCTTCCGGATCTGCTCTACCGCTTCATCATCTCCGCGTTCTTTCGCCGCTTTTTGGCGTTCCTGGATATCCTTCATTTGGGCCTGATACTTCCCTAACGTTTCCATATCCATGAGATTCGCCTGAAGTAACGTCGAATACAACCCTGTAAACAACGCTAGACACATGATAACCGCGAAAAACGGGAGAATGGCATCGATCGGCCCGAGCAATACATCAATCGTCGTCCCAATAGCATTACGGACACTATCAAGGGTATAACCTGCGAACAACCCAACAGACGCAGCGGCCGCGGTTTTATCCCACATCGTCCAGGACGATTCCTCATCATCAATCTCATCCGTCCCACTTGACGACGGTGACTCAACTTCAGCCTCAATTCGCCCGCGATCCTCGAGTAACGACCGAACCCCATCTGGGTCTTCGAGCATGAACTCCTCCTCGCCATCCACGAGCACACCGGTCTGAATCAACCGTCCCCACTGCCCACTCGTTAATTCATCGCGCACATCACTCCACCCAACTTCACTCTCACCATAATCCGCTTGTTCAACAACTACCGCTAAAGCGTCAATGAGATCTGGGTCTTCCGAAAAGAGCGATTCTACTTTTTCCGCAGTCCGAGCCATTACGATGGTTCTACGAGACCGCGAGTAATCAACCTTATTAGTACGTACGCAGGCTAAGAATCAAGTGAATCAACGACTTCTTTTACATCCGTCCACACGTCATCTGGTGGCTGCTCACCATCAATCCGAGCAAGCGACCCCTGGTCCTCATAATACTCGATAACCGGCGCTGTGTTTTCTTTAAACACCCGGATTCGTTCTTTCACCGTCTCAGATACATCGTCATCTCGCTGAATCACCTGCCCGCCACATTCATCACACACTCCCGATTCCGCCGGCGGGTTATACTCAACGTGATAATTCTTCCCGCACTCAGCACACACACGCCGGCCAGTTAACCGATGAATCAGTTCCTCCTCACTAACTTCGAGATAAATAACCACATCCAACGCCGTCGTCTCCTCCAAATAAGACACTTGCTCAAGATTCCGAGGATACCCATCAAGCACAAACCCATCGGCTTCCGCAACCGCAACTGACACGATCTCATTGACGACCGGATCCGGAACCAACTCCCCAGCCTCCATGTATTCCCTCGGCGTGCCATACTCCGTTTCCATGTCACGATTTTCACGTAACACATCACCCGTCGTTATATGCGTAATATCATAATGCTCGGTTAACCGGGCGCTCTGCGTTCCTTTCCCCGCACCCGGCGCGCCGAGAATGAGAATCCGTGGTAATGACATACCCAAGACTTTCACATCCATCGGTATGAACTTACAGAAATCGATCCCCGACCATCTACCTGACTGACCGACGCGCTAAGAATACCGCCCCGAGGAACACAGCAACAACTCCAGCGAGCAAACCGAACCCCGGTTGTTCAACTTCTGGCGTCGACCGAGAAGAATACGAATAAATTTCTGGTGGCGGCAATTCACTTAACTCAACTGAACCCGCCGACGAATTCCGCTCCGGTAACGGTCGAATTTCATCCAACGACTGAATACTCGGTGCATGCGTGATCGTTACAGTAGTTGCATCCCGACTCACCCGATACGCACCCGAAAAACCACCATCACGAATTATCCACGTCCCCGCTTCGTGCACCGTCGCTTCATGCGCATGTAAAATCCTGAAATAATCCCACGCGAACTCCGTCACATCATCCTCTGATTCCCACTCCAATACCCAGACGTACCCAGATTCACCCGTCCGGGCATTCCGATACGGCACCAGGCGATCCCCAATGAGCCCGCTCGAAGACTCACTCACATAATTATACGAACTGTATGGATTCGGATCATTATTAAATTCCGCTGTATCAACCACGTTAGCACCGTATTCCACACTTTGATACCAAAACATCATGTACACCGACGCTTCACCCACACTATCCGCTCCATCAAAGCCAAACTCCTGGTATCGCTGCCACCCATCAGTCGAAGTGTCATTGAAACGGATTCTCGGCTCAAAAAATAATTCCTGGTGTATGAGTTCACGCGAGGTCGAGGGTGGACTGAAATAGAGATTATTCACAGCTTCCCACCCGTACCGATCGACAATCGCCTGAACATACGCCGGGCCATCTGCATACGGCTGATACAATACACCCCATAATCCAAGATTCAACTCCTGTACCGTCTCATCAGGCCCTTGCTGGCGTTGCAACGGCAAGCATTCCCACTCAAACTCACACCTCGACACATACTGCATCCGCACATACTCAGAATCTCCCTCAATCAACCCTTGCCGCCCTAATTGTCTATCCTGAACAACCCCCTGAAATTGATCACTACTCAAATTATAATGCTGATCTTGCAACGCATGAATCAACTCGTGGACAAGCGTTTCCACATCAAGGTCCACGGCTTCTGGATTCCGCGCCACCATCGTGATATTCCCAGTTCCGATCCGATAATATCCCTTCACCGACTCACTCCGAACACGCTCAAATTCGTCAGCAACATCCTCATCTTCTCCGATAATAAACAGCGCCTTCCAAATCTGAGTATTCCATTGGCGAAACTCATAATCCATCGTCTCCGTTCGCGTTAGTTCCCGACGACGATCCCGACTAATCACCGTAATATTCACCATCGACTGGAATTTCAACCCACGTATATACTCAACGCGCGCCATCGAACGAGACACCACATCCCCTAATTCTTCATCCGACAACCCATCGTTGTACGTCACATTCAACGAATCATTATACCAGATCCCATTGACCCGACCAAGCGGTTCATCCGCGATAGACACATTCTCCGCTCTCGTCGTATTTGACGGGACCGACGTATCATTCATCGAGTCTGTTTCGTTCCCAGCGATCGTCGTGTTGGTCCCTGTGTCGTTTAGCGGTACCGACGTGGTATTATTCACCGCAGCCCCGGTCAGCGCACCCATCCCTAACCAAACGAGAAGGAAAACACCGACCAATACCACGACCGGTCCCCGAGCCATTACTCGATATACAATAGCATCAGTGAAAACCGTTGTTACACCCGTCTCACGCGTTCCGAACCGACCACACCAATCCCAGAAACACTATTTCGAGACACAAACTTCCAGCTAGCCCCGGATACGCAACGATGTAATTCCACTCGCCACCTACATACCTCACATAGGATGAGCCCAGACTCCCAATCCCTGAGTACACTGTTTTGAATGCGCCAAAATCACCGCTAGGATTCACAAATACACTCAAAACCAGAGAATTCCTTGTCAGAACTCGACCCGGAAGGAATCGACCGAAATCAACGCTAGCCGAACATCTTTCGCATCATTGGATGCATTTCCATGAGTTGCTCTTCAGCGATCTCCTCGTACATCTTGTACGTGATACTGACCGTCAAGAGCAACCCTGTCCCAGATACCGCTCCAATGGTCCCGAGCATATTCGCCGCAACTGCCAACACCCCAACGAGCGCTCCACCAATCACAGTCACTGCAGGAATGTACCGCTCCATCACTTTCTCCATCACTCCCGGATTCCGACGGAACCCAGGTATCTGCATCCCAGAATCCTGAATTTGCTGGGCCGTCGCTTCGGGACCCATTCCGGTGGTTTCAACCCAGAATATTGCGAAGATAGCACCTCCAATGATCATGAACGTCAAGTCTATCATGACACGAATTGCAATCATCCACGGCTCCGCCGCCGTTTCACCTAACCACCACATCCAATCGCCAGGGCGATAAATCGGTGCTAAATAATAAAACAACCCACTCACCGGCTCACCACCCGCATACACACCGAGCCAACCCGGCAACTCACCCGACAACTGCGCATTCAGAATCTGCCCAACAAATTGAACATTCGCTTGTAACGCCCGCACGAGAATCATCGGGAGCACACTCGCGTAAATCAACTTCACCGGGAACCGACCCCGAGCCCCCTTCACTCGGGCATGACTCAACGGGATTTCAACCCGAACACTCTCCGCGTACACCACAATCACGAAAATCAAAACTGTCGTAAACAACGCGAGGATTTCACCCTGCCCGAAAAATAATTCCTGGAACCCACCGCTGAAAAGTGGTGCAACATCAATTTGTCCCGTAATCATCCCATACCACGTCAACAATAACCCAGGTTCATTTGGACCCGGCCCCCACGAAAACAATCCCCCAACGAATCGTTGACTTACACCAGCAATAATGAACAATCCAATACCAGAACCGATCCCCCATTTCGACACGATCTCGTCCATGAACAATATCAGGATACCACCAACGAAGATCTGGAGAAACAACAACCACTGCACGCCAACATCCCCAATACCGAGTTGCTGCCCCAACGCTGAGTTAGGAGGGAGGAATCCGCCAGCGAACACAAGTGGCAACGCCGTCATAGCCGTAACAACAATGACGAGTAATTTCTGGAGCCCTTGGTACAAAATCTGATCCCGGGGCTCATCGGTATCGAGACCAAGCATATTCGCGCCACTCAACAACTGGAGCACAATGCTCGCCGTAACAATTGGCCCAATCCCTAACTGCATCACTGACCCCTGCGCCCCCGCTAGTATATTCCTGAACTGGCCGAAGACATCCTGGGCACCCCCACCGAGCCCATACAGGGCCACATTAGTTAAGTAAAAATATACAAGGAGAATCCCGCCAGTCCACATTAACTTCCGTTTAAACGGCACGTGACCCTCCGGACGGGCCACAGACGGCATCCTAGTCAACACAGGTTCCGCAGTCTCTTTCCAACCCATACGTTACGCGTCGGTCGTCTCAGCGTCAGGTTGTTCGGCTCGATCGCTCACAATAGCATCTCCACCGGCCGCCTCAATAAGTTCTCTGGCTTTGGCAGTAAACGCATCAGCCGTCACTTCGAGCTGCTGGCGGACATCACCCGTCCCAAGGACTTTCACCACGTCCGCATCGTACCCATTATCAACTACCTCACGAACATCAATGCGGTACCCCCAGTCAGTTTCTTCAGCAACACCCCGCTCGACGTACAAACCAACATCTTCATCAATCGTTTGAACATCGATCTCACGCACTGAATCCTGCACCGATTCCGGGCGTTTAAACCCGTGTTTCCCAAGTGGTTCCTGTCCGTGAATCTCGTGTTTATCGCGACCTGCATTCCCTCGACCACCGCGATGACCCGCACCTCGACGGTTTTTCCCGCTGCCTGCGCCACGCGTTCGCGAACCACGTTGTCGTTGTTTTTTACTAGTCATAATTATCGCATTTTCCTGAGCAAAGCATCGATTTCCTCACGGGAATGTTTCCCGAGTTCACCACCCTCCTTCGCCGGGTGCTTAATACCATTATGACCACCTCTCGGCGGGTGCAACCGAAGAACAGGTGACAATCCCTCAGCGGTCAATGTCGTTTCCTCATTATGTAACGCTCGCGCTAGATCCCGGATATCGTCGTATTCCGTGTTTTCGCGCACCCACTCATCACTAATAGCCCCATCACCAGCGTCGGGTTTCGCCCGTCGTTCTAGTAATAACGAGAGCGTGTCGACACTCGGTTCCCCGTACGCCACATAATCATTAACTTTCTGAATCATCCCTTGATACGGCGCCGTCCCAGGGACCAACGCACACCGATTCACCCGTTGTAGATTCAGCATCTCTAACGTATCTTCAACAGATCCCTGCATATTCACCGGGCCCCGTAACTGAACTACCGCGTGCATTAGCTACTCACCTCCGGTTCTTCCTGCCGCAACTCGACGGCCCCCCGCGCCTGCGAGGAATTCCGTAACGCATTATACGTCGCTTTCGCCAAATTCATCGTCGTCCGTGTTTTCCCATGAGTTTTGGTCCACGCATCCTCGATTCCCGCAAGCTCAAGGATCGCCGTCACCGTCGGCGCCGCCGCCAATCCAAGCCCACTCGGCGCGGGAATCAAATCCACTTCAACACTCCCAGCTTTCCCACTCGTCCGTCGCGTCAACGAGTGCGGTTCATCCGACCGATCCTCCCACGAACCAGAGCCACGATCCACATTAATGATGTTGAGTTTAGCAACTTCAATCGCTTTCTGAATCGCCGCACCGACCTGATCTTCTCGTCCTTCCGC
>CAZITY010000005.1:55408-63318 GCA_964542445.1 uncultured Halobacteriales archaeon
CCAACGAACCCGTTACGATTCCCGATAACAACACAACACCGGAACTTCACCCGTCGGCCGGAATCCGTCATCCGCTGCACCATGTTGATGTCGAGTACTTCATCGTCTAGGTTCGGGAGTAACTGATCGACAATCTCTGGTTCTTTCAAGGGTAACCCCGACTCTAACGCCGCCCGCATCGACGTAATGTCACCATCACGCACTTTCCGCCCGAGACGCGTTTGTGGTTCCCAACCGTCTGCTTCACTCATAATTCTTCCTCCATGGTTTCTCGTACCGTATCAAAATGCGCAGGAAGCGTTGTCGCATCGAACTCAGACGAATACAACCCGCCTTGTTCTTCCGCAAACGCACTGATATGTTCCCCCCGAGTTCGAGACCATTCTGGGAACACTGAATCGTTATGCGGACTATCCAACCCGGCGTCTATCGCACCTTCCTGGACCGAAAACACCTTCGAGCCAGATGACGCGGAATTCAACCCGATATCCAATACTGCCTCAGACACCCCGTCAGCTACTGCACGTTTCCCGAGTAGAAACCCAGTCAAATACGCCGCCGGAGTATTCGACGTCGGGGCTTCCCACCCGTACGTGGCGAGATCCCGGGAATGAGCCTCAACGAGTGTTTCGTCACCAGATGCACCGAGCGTAACTAACTGTGCACGCACATGTTGATTACTGAGACGAACGACGAGTCGGGATTTCCCGGACTTTAATAACCGCAATCGCTGATGGTAATCAGTCCGGTCCTCACGACGACGACGCATCGGAACGTTGTATCGAGGTCCAGATGCCATTACGAATCACCATACCGATTTTTAATGAAATTCTTCATATATTGAACACTTCTAAACTCACCGCCGCTGGCCTTCGCATATAACTCCCGGTACTGGGCCTTCTCTAACTCACCCTGGTCTCGCAATTCCTTGAGCACTCTGCGTTGCGCTCGGATCTTGTTTTCCCACGCGTCCTTCTTTCCTTGCCGAGCACCAGCGGTCCCACGACGAGACCCAGCATTCTTTAAATGACCATAGGCACGCTTTTTGTTTCGCTCCCGCGCCCGACCACGGGAGTTCCCGCGGGCTTCCTTCTTATCAATCACACCACGATCAACGAGGTCCCGGACATCTTCCCGCGTGATCGCCTCTGCGATCTCATCTTGACTAGCCGGGTCTAACCACACTCGTTTCTTCCCAACGTCAAGCACATCAGCCGCCAACCGACGTTGGGCACTCAAATCAGTCATTCTACTTCCACCTCCTCGTACGTAGGATTAAGCACCCGAATTTCATTTCCTTCGGCTACTTCTTCAATTCGATCCCGCTTTCGCCCACCGACACCTGACGCGATCCGGACTGCTTCGCGCTCTGGATCCACACCATCTAAATCAGCGGGTCGGTGAACTAACACCTCCTCAAACCCACTAGGATGTCGGCCGCGTATACCAGTAGGCGAACGAAATCCGGCTTCGACCGTGGCGCCTTTCCCTTTCACGCCTTTTCGTTGTTTCGAGTGCGTGCCGCGAGGCGCACGCCACGACGAGGGGATTCGTTTTTTCTTGTGACTATCCTGCCGATTAAACGCAGGCGAACTCCCTCGGTTTCGCTCGGTGAGTAATGCACGCTCACGTTCGTCGAGTGAGGGGGTTTTATCTGCAAATCCACGAGGCCGTAACTCAGTTTCAACTGGTTCGCTTGGTTCAGCTGGTTCCTCAGCCTCCTGTATTTCGGCTTCTTGCTCGTCACTGACTTCGAGGTCACCCACGTCAGCTTTAATTCGAGCTGCTAACGCGGTTCCAACACCCTCAATCGCCGCAAGTTGGCTCTGATCTCCAGCCCGGATGTCATCCACCGTCGAATAGCCTGCGTCGCGCAGGATTGCTGCTCGTTCCTCATTTACCCCACTAATTTCAATGAGTTCCGCAGGGATGTCTTCATCACTCGATGCCACTGACTCTTGTTCTTCTGATACCAATTCCGGGTCCGCAGCAACTTCGTCCTCCGCTACTGTGGCTTCTTCAGGTGTTTCACTGTCGGGAGCATCCGCAGTAACATCGATGGAATCCACTTCGGCTTTGATTCTCGCCGCAAGCGCTTTCCCGATTCCCCCCACATCAGCGACATCCTCTTGTGAAGCTTCCTGCAAATCAGCCACGGTTTCATAGCCAGCACTCACTAGTGCTTTGGCCTTCGCTGGCCCTACACCCCCAATTTCTTCTAGCTCAGTAATATCGTCTGTCATAAATCACACCTCCGTGGATGGTTTCCGCGTAATGTACACACCATCTTGGAACACGCGCGTGTCCTTATCACGGACTCGAGTCAACTGCTCGATATCCGCCGCGGTTTGCCCGACAGCTTCCTTATCAGGTCCACTGATCAACAACGATTCACCATCGATATCCACCTCAGTATCTCCATGAATAGTCGTTCGGCGAGGCGACCGTTCACCGAGGAAATTCTCCACAACAACATCGCCTCCCTCAACGCGTAGTTGCATCGGGAAGTGAGCGTACACCGCTTCCATCTCGTATTCCCACCCTTCCGTTACACCGAAAAACATGTTCTGTATGTGACTTTCGAACGTTCCGATTGTCGCCGTAGTCTTCGCATCTTCCTGCTCAGATTCGATTACTACTGATTCATCAACAACATCCACGGTAACATCGGGGAACCACAGTTGTCTCCGGACTGAACCACTCGGACCGTCAACTACGAGATCTAAATGCTCGCTCGTAACTGTCACATCGTCCGGGATTGGTATCTCTATTCTCGTCATTAGTACACGTACGCGATTACTTGGCCACCAATGCCTTCCTCACGAGCAGCATCGTGACTCATGACACCACGACTAGTCGTGATGACCAACGAACCATAGTTCTGCGCAGGGAGAAACCGTTTCTCCCACTCCTCAAACTCGGTAGAACCAATGGCGTATCGTGGTTTGACTGCTCCACAGGCGTTGATGGCGCCTTTTAGTTCAACCTCGAACGTACCTGCTTTTCCGTCCTCAATGTATTCGAATCCATCAATATACCCATTGGTTTCAAATACAGACAATGTGGCTCGGATCAGGTTCGAGGCGGGCTGTACCGTATGACGTAAATGTCCGACGCTTTCAGCGTTATCGATCCCCGAGAGCGCGTTGGACAACGGATCGTTCCCAGTCATGAATACTTCTTAAACCCCATTCCTCTCGCTATTTCCCTGAAACATTGCCGGCACAGCCAAATCTCGTACTTCCCGACGAGCCCTTGTTCACGGGCGCACCGTCGGCATTCACGAGATTGACCGGTTCGGTCTTCATCTTCAGGGACAGATTGTGTCTCATGCTCGCTTTCACTCATTATTGCACCTCCACGTCGAATTCCCGTTCCACGTAGGTAATCGCGTCATCGATCGAGAGTTGATGCCCAGCCGGAATCGACCGGGATTGCTTATCTCGTTTCCGAACGCGATATCCTGGTCGAACGAGCGCGATCGTAACATCTAGCCCATAAATCCCGATATCGGGATTGTATTCCTGCCCAGGGAAGTCCGTGTGCTCGTCAATCCCGAAACTTACGTTCCCCGTGTCGTCAAATTGACTTCGTGATAACATTGTCAACTCGAAGGCCGTTTCGAGGAATGAACGGGCGTTACTGCCCCGAAGCGTTACTTTCGCACCAATCGGGTCACCCTCACGTGTTCCGAACTCCGGAATGGTGCTTTTCGCCTGGGTCCGCACACTCCGATGACCAGTGATATCTTCAAGTATTTCTTCTGCTTGTTGTAACTCCATCCCGCCACGCCCGACCCCCATATGGACAACTACCTTCTCGATTTGGGGTTCGCGCATCGGATGGAATTCGGTAGCTTCACTCATTCGGCTTCACCTCCCGTGAAATTCTCATCAATAACCACGACGTACTCCTCAATCGTTTCGAAGACACCGTCGTCGATCTCGACTACAACCGCATTCGACCCGCTCCCTAGTGTAACATGAATCGTTTCAATAACCCCGATTTCACCAGCATGCTGTCCTTCAACGGCAGTCACTAGCGCACCTTCCTCATACGGGAAGTGCGCCACGATTGACGAGTCATCATTACTAATAATCAGCGAGTCATTGACATCGTACGCCCCAGGATCATCAACAATGATCGTTTCACCATCATGAAACGTCAACTGGATATCGCCACCAGGGACCTCATGCTTGCCAGTCACCTTCCCGAGTTTACTGCCAGCGGCATCTGCATCGATTGGTGTTAACGCCAACCGACCCCCTTCATCGGGGAATACTCGATAGTATTCTTCTCGCTCAGAAAATTCGACGATATCGAACATTCCGATCGGGCGGCTTGCATCAGCAACTTTCTTTCCGTTCACTAAAACAGTACCTTGATTGAGTGCGTAACTGGCTTCATTCGCAGATCCCACATACCCAAGGACATCACGAAGTAAGACCACCAACGGCACCCCGGACTTGCCGTGCGGTCCAGCTCGTGCTTTCACCGTGAACACATTTGTTTTGCGTTCAATTGGCCACGCCGTCGGCGCAGACAATCGTTTTTGGTGCCGAGTCATGCATCCTCACCTCGCAATCGGGCTTCTCGGCGAGCGTCACTCAGATCCAACGCTGTAATCCGCACGTTACTGGCGTCCACCGGACGAAGGACTTCCTCACCATCTGCTTTCTCAACGGTGACACCCTCGATCTTCACAGATCCTTCGCGCAAATCAACCTCAACCACATCATCCTCAAACCCTGCGTGATCACCGCGAAGTACCTCTACCGTATCACCCGAGTTCACCCGAGTGTTCCGTCGGTCGTACTCATCGCGTAACTCCTGAGTTAACGGCGCCCGCAAGTACTTGTGCCGTTCGTGGAGCGAAGCGTCATACTGCTGTTTCCGTTGTTTGCGTGGTTGCCGAGTCATACTATCATAGTCGCAGTACTCGCAATACTCCCAAATCGCTCCGCGACTTCACGAGCGATCGGTCCTTTGATTTCAGTTCCCTGTGGTTCTTCTGCATCATCAATCGTCACCGCCGCATTATCCTCAAACTTAACCCGGAGACCATCAGGTCGACGGATCGGTTTTTGTTGTCGGATAATAACTGCCTCAATCACCTGCCGTCGCATCTCGGGAGTTCCCTTTGTAACCGACACCGTAACCTTGTCTCCGAGGCCCGCTTTCGGGTGGCGGTTTAAGGTCCCGTGATACCCCGCGATACTAAGGATTTTGAGTTCTCGCGCACCCGTGTTATCGGCACAGACGATCCGTGATCCTTTTGCTAATCCACGGGTGACATCCGCAGCCATTGCTTCCATTACTCATCACCTCGCTCGGTGACTTCGATGACCACGTGTGATTTTGTCTTCGATAACGGACGTGTCTCGATAATCTGTACCGTATCACCCGTCGATAGATCAAGACAATCTGGTGCGTGGGCGGGGATCCGAGATCGACGTTTCATGTACCGATCGTATTTCGGTACGAATACATCGTATTCCTGTTCCACAATGACGGTTTTCTCCATGTCAGTGGATTCTACTTGTCCCACCCGCGCTTGCCCTCTGACTGAAAGGGACCCGTGGAACGGACAGTTATCGTCGGTACACGTTGCTTCCGGTTCTTCTACGTTTATGCCAATTGCCATTTTCCTCCTCCTGTTTGTTCTGACCGCCGCGGGGGTCGCGCAACAAGCCGTTTTCCATCTACTGTAACGAGCTCACCACTGGGAAGCTCAAATTCAAAGGTAACTACGTCCTTCGGGCATTGTTTAACGCCGTCGTCAGATTCGATGTGTAACGTTTGCGTCGTTTCACCGACGACAACGCCAGCAATCCCGATGAGATCAGAGTTGGACGACGCTACAACACGGACTCGTAGCCCGTTGAGTTCATGCCGAATGATTGATTCTGGAGTAATCGATACGGTCATAATTCGATGTCCTCCGGGTCGTCTTCTTCTTGTTGAATCGTTTTTATCCGGGCTATGGTTCGTCGAAGTTCGCTCATCCGACCAGGATTCTCCAGCGCACCACCCGCCGCTAATTCAGCTTTCGCATTGAAATATTCAGTTTCGAGGTCCACGAGTTCCTGTTGTCGTTCTCGGGGCGTCATATCTCGAAGTTCATTCGGTCGAACAATCGCCATTATTGTTCCTCCTCGTCAGTAGCTTCCATTTCTTCAACGATTGCTTGCGCTTCAGCTTCGATGTCCTCATCTAGAGGGTCCGCTGCTTCACTCACTTCGTTCGATTCCTCCGTTGTCTCGGAACCGTCCGGTTCTTGGGAGTTCGTTGGGACCTCAATGACTTCTTCTGGTTGCTCGGCGTCTTCCGGAGATCCGGAACTGTCCGGTTCGTCAGCGACGTCAGCCGCTGGTTCTTCATCCGGGGTCGGTTCTTCGATCAGTTCATCAACATCCTGTGTATCTGGTGAACTGGCCAGATCACCTAGATCCACGTCTTCGCGGATCTGGAAATCATCTGGTAAATCAGCACCGGGCGGAATGATCTTCACGTTTACACCGATCGTCCCGAGTTTCATTACTGCAACCGATTTCCCGCGATCTACAATTTCTTCGGCCGGTTCACCATTGTGCTTAATGTACCCATCAGTGAACTTCTCAACACGACCACGCGCACCAGTGACTTTCCCTGACAACACGATTTCTGCGCCAAGAGCGCCGGCATCGATGATCCGCTCAAGCGTCGTGTGTCCAGCTTTCCTGAAATACCATCCTCGTTCAAGAGCGTTCGCCAACCGATCAGCAACGATTTGCGCATTCAGATCAGGTTCCTCCACTTCTTGCACATCGATTTGCGGATCATCCAAATGGAATTCTTCTTCTAGTGTCGTGGTAATCTTCCTAATGTTCTTTCCGCCTTTCCCGATCACCATTCCTGGCTTTTCCGCTTTCAACACAATCTGGGTCCCCATCGGGGTTTTGGCTAACTCCATCCCGCCGTATCCAGCGCGACCGAGTTCATCCGCAAAAAACTCGTTAATCTGCGAGCGTTGAATACCATTCTCAATAAACTGCAGTTCATCCGCCATTACTCGGACACCTCCGCAGGCACTTCGAGAATAAGCTCAACATCAACAATTGGGGTATTTGACGGCGACGCCCGGCCAAACGCACGGGGTCGCTGACCCATTTGTTCATCAACCTTATGGGCGGCAACATGCAGGATTTCCATTGCCGATCCATCAAACCCCTGCTCGTCCGCGTTCTTAATACCATTATCCAGTAAATCAATAAACGCCTCGCTGACTTTCTTCGGATATCGACCAGCGTCCCAGCCGTCAATACCGTTCCGATGCCCAACCCCCGAATTATGAGATCGAAACGGAACGACTTCTTCTTCTCGAAGCACACCGTCAAGGAAGTCAACGGCATCACTCGCAGTTTTCCCTTTAATTTCCCTTGCGACTTCCTTCGCGTGCTTATGGGACATCGGTCGATCGCGGAGCATCGCCTTTGCCGTCGTGTCTGGATCGACGTCAATTGAGTAACTTATTCCCATGATTATTTGAGAGGGACGAATTTGGATGATCGCGTTGCCCCAATACCCGCTTGACCGTGTTCAACTTGTCTTCTCGTCAACTGGAACTCCCCGATATAATGCCCAACCATCTCCGGTTGGACATCGACCCGCTCGAAGTTCTCGCCATCATGGACCGCGAACGTCTTCCCGACAAATGACGGTAATATCGGCATGTCACGCAAATGCGTTCGGATCGGATCGTTTGCGGTTTCTTCCGGATCGGCTTCTCGGGCTTCATCCAGGAGTTTCTCGTGCTCCTCGGACAATCCGCGTTTGATGGTTCGCCGCTGTCGCGCGGGAAATAGTTCCGCAACTTCATCAAGACTCATTTCCTGCAACTCGTCAATCGTGTGGCCTCGATAGGTGAATTC
>CAZITY010000006.1:0-36274 GCA_964542445.1 uncultured Halobacteriales archaeon
CAACGACCCTGAGACGAATATTGTGATAGTTGACACAGAGCCCGCTGGAATGACGGCGACTGAATTCCTAGAAGAATGCGAATCAGTCGATGTGCTCGGTGGTAGTATCGATGCGCACACAGTGCGATTTTGTACCCATCTGGACGTGACAGAAAATGATATCGCAACAGCCGCCAACCGGATAGCAAAAACACTCACTAGTTAAGTCGGTAATGAATGAGCCCCGATATTAGTTATCGGCGGGATTGTAGCCAATTGATTGATCGTATTTCAGGTTCTCTTCCTCGGGTAAATATTTCTCTTCGAGGTCTCTGACTTCTTCGAACCCAGAAAATTCGTGTAAATTCCCCTTGGGATGCTCAGCGGCTTTTTCTCGATAGTCGGCTAGGTACTCGATTCCGTTTTCTCGGACGTTCACGAGGTGGTCATAAACGTGGGTGATCGTTGGGCGCATCGTCATGGGACACCCACTCATGTCGAATCCCCATTCCTCGAGGGTGTCGAAATCGACGTAGGGTGAGACGCCGGTTTGGTTGAAGTACAATGGGGCGTCGACTTCCGCGCCGATTCGTTTGAGTTGTTCTTCACTGGTAGGGCCTTCGATAAAGATGATGTCTGCGCCCGCTTCGGCATAGAGATTCCCGCGTGCAATAGCTTCGTCTAGACTCCCAGAGACTGCTCCAATTGCATCACATCGGGCCATAATCACGAAATCCTCGTCGAATTCGTCCCGGACGTCACTAGCTGCTTTGAGTTTCCCGACGGCTTCTTCTCTCGAGATGATTTGTTTGCCAGCGACGTGCCCACATCGTTTCGGGGCCACTTGATCCTCCATGAAAAAACCGCCGACGTCCGTGTGTTGAATGAATTCACGAGTGGTCCGACGAACATTCAATGCGTTCCCAAAACCCGTATCGCCATCGGCAAGAACAGGGATGTCGACAGTCGCAGCGATGTTTCGTGCCTGACGAACCATCTCGCTCATCGTGAGATACCCAGCGTCAGGTAATCCGATCGCACTTAGTGAGGTTCCGTACCCGCTCATGCCGATCATGTCAAATCCGGCTTCCTCTGCAATGCGCGCGGTGAGGGCGTCATGGACACTCGGTTTCACGACTAGATCGTCTGATTCGATTAATTCTCGTAATGCCTTTGATTTGGACATATGGAGTGATTTTCCCTGATTCCGCATAAACAATGTGAGTCGTAACCAATCCTTCCCGGCTTCCGGGAATTATCCACTTTCGTTCGGGAGAGAAGATGATTAGTGGTACGCGCCATCGACTTCGAGAACTTTTCCAGAAATACACGTGGTCTTTGCGAGGAATTCAACGGCCTCTGCTACCTCAGTCGGTGTAATTAGTCGGCCGAGGGGCGATTTTTCGCGGTGCGATGGTCGGCGTTCTTCAGCATACATGGGCGTGTCGGTAGCGGTCGGGGCCACGACGTTACTAAACACGCCGTCTGCAGTGTACGCGTTGGCGAGGGATTTTGAAAACCCAATGACACCTGCTTTCGACGCGCTATATGACGGGTCGGTAGAACTGCCATACACTCCGGCCGTCGAAGAGACCGTTACGATTCGGCCTCGTTCCTGCTCGATCATCGTGGGGAGTGCAGCTCTTGATAGGTACATTGTGCCGAGTAGGTTGACTTCGATTGTTTGTGCGATTTCATTCGTGGCGAGATCGAGTAGGCTTTCTGCGTGAAACACTCCGGCATTGTTCACGAGTACATCAATGGCATCGAACTCGTCGAGGGTTACTTCGACAATTTCGATGGAAGCATCTGGATCAGCGATGTTAGCCTGGACAGTAATTGCGTTTCCGGCATAAGATTCGGATGTGTTTATTTCGTCGGCGACTTCGGTCGCGGCTTGTTTGTTCGAGTGGTAATGAAGCACAACATTGTGATCCTCTGCGAGTGTTCTGGCGCATTCACGGCCGATACCGCCACTCGCACCAGTGACGATAGCTGTCGGTGCCATACCGTGTGCTTGTGGCACGTCGTATTGAAGAAAACGGAATAGACTGAGACAACAATTTGTCTTAGTTAAGATTCAGATGCAGTTAATGAGGCGGTTTGATCACCGAAGTTGACTGAATTAAGAACGCATGACATTGTGGAATAATACCCGATGGTTCCGGCGAGTTCAATCACACCTTGCGTTCCTAATTGGTCCTTTACGGAGTCAAACACGGCATCGTCGATCCGAGTATCGCGAAGGAGTTGCCGGCCGAATTGAATCACGAGTTGTTCAAGTTGATCGAGAGAATCGACAGGTGAATCTTCGGCGATAACCTCGATTGTTTCTTTCGAGACGCCTTCGTCTAGCGCGATTGAGACATGGCCGGTCCAGGGATAAATGCATTCGAATTCCCGGACAGTTGTCAGGATTGCGAGTTCTCGAACGGGCCCGGAAAGCGTACTCTCAAAGCGAATGTACGCACCTAAATGAGCTGCTCGTCCAGCTAATTCAGGACTATTCATTAATATACTGTAGGGACCCCGGACGCTCCCCCGACTTTCTTCAATACTATCAAAATAGTGTTGGTGTTCTGGATCGACCTGTTCTCTCTCTGTTATCGTTGAAACCCGTGTAGTGCCATCGTCTGACATTATCGAGTCAAATATTCACAGGTGACCTATTTGAGTGTTCTTTTACTCCAATAAGGCATCTCACGAGGACCATGGTTGGGTAAGGAAACGAGTTTGTTTTCGAGGGAAGAACAATTACTAAGGGACGACAGGCAAAGGGCTGAGTACATGTCTTATTGTAGCGAATTACGATCGTTGATTGACCGTGACGAAATACTGTTCTGCCCAGGGGTCCACGACCCCCTAGGTGCCCGTGTTGTCAATGAGTTCGATTATGATGCAGTATATATGACTGGTTACGGCACTTCGGTCTCAAAGATTGGGTACCCAGATGCGGGGTTTATTACGATGCCGGAGATGATAGAGAACGCGAAAAATGTCCAACAAACGGTAGATGTCCCGATTATTGCGGATGCCGATAACGGGTTTGGGGATGTCAAAAACACGATTCGGACGGTTCGAGAATACACAAAAACCGATGTCGCTGGGATCCACATCGAGGATCAGATTTTCCCGAAGCGCTGTGGACACGTCAAAGGCAAAGAAATCATTCCGTTTGAGGAGGCTGTTGGAAAGTATCGAGCGGCTAGTGATTTCCGTGATGAGGAAGATGAAGATTTCGTGATTATTGCTCGGACAGATGCACGAGGTGCTGCGGATGGGACGTTAGACGATGCGATTGAACGCGCAATTGCGTATTGTGACGCGGGGGCAGATGTCGCCTTCGTCGAAGGGCCAGTTGATGAAGAAGAAGTCGAGTATATTGGGGGAAACGTCCCCGAACCATTGTTGTATAATTACGGGACAATGTCGCCTCGATTAACGCTCGATGAACTCGAAGAGTATGGATATGATCTCGCGATCTATGCAGGATTAACGCATAAATCAGCGATGATTAGTATGTTCAAATACGTCGAAATGGTTCAGAATGAAGGGAGAGATGGATTTCTTGCGATTGAAGAAGGACTCGATGATCTTCCCATTGAGAATTATCATGATTACTATGGATTCTCGGACGTCGTTGAGTGGGAGGAAAAGTACCTGCCGGCAGAATACATGGAAAAATACGACACGAGTGTAGGCGATTCAATTAACGAATAGTGCGGGCAATCGCGCGGTAGGGCAAGGATGGTGTGTAAGCGTTGCTGGAAACCCACTACATATTTATGGGTCTGATTGGTGGAAATAACTGGTATGACAGCAGAAATTTGTCTTTTCGAAGGGGATGATGCAGCGCCGGAAGCGTTCCGGCCGACAGTTGATTTATTGAAAACGCTTGATCTCGATTTATCGTTTGTCAGTCCCGACGTGGAAGAGTACGCTGAGGGGCTTCGCGAAGGATGGATGCCAGATGGGTTGGCAGCAATCATAAATGACGCTGACACGGTATTGTATGGGGCGTCGAGTCGGGAGTTATACGGGACCGTCGGGTGGTATTTACGGAATCAATATGGCGGTGGATTACCAGTAAATGTCCGCCCGATTCGATACATCAACGGCGCAGACTCGCCGTTAAAAAACCCGGAAGGAATTGATTACGTGATTTTACGGGAAAACCTCGAAGGGCTGTATGTTCGAAGTGAAGGCGAGCTAGATGATTTGACAGCGAAAATGCCCGATTTAGAGGGAATGATGGGTAAAAAATTAAGGGAGATGGGTCCAGGGAAATATGCAATTCGGGTGACAACAGAACGCGCAACTAAACAGTTCGCTGAGTTGGCGTGTGCATACGCAGATAGACACGGTGAAGGAGATGATATTTTATTGACGTGTGCAAGTAAATCGAATGCCCTGCCAGAGACCGATGGGTTATTCGATGCAATTGTCAAAGAAATAGCAGACGAGTACGATTCGCTCACCTATGAGCATCTCCATATCGATAACCTCGGTCAATTACTAACGACCGATCCAACACGATTCGAGTTCGTTGTGACACCAAATATTATGGGAGATATCATGTCCGACGTTGGAGCCGGGACGATCGGAGGACTCGGGTTAGCCCCCAGTGGGTGTTACAGTGATACCAATGCGTATTTCGAACCAGTCCACGGCACAGCCCCTGACATTGAAGGAGAAAACATCATTAATCCCACCGCGACGATTCTCAGTGCTGTAATGATGCTACAATATTTGGAATTTGATGACGCTGCCGAGCGCCTAGAACACGCCGTCCACACCGTGTATCAAGATCGCGGGAATTTAACACCGGATCAAGGTGGCTCAGCATCGACCACAGAAATGGCTAACGCCATCAAACAAGAACTATAACAACCAAATCATTCCCCTACCGAGTACTGACGTTTGAAAATACCCATAACCTACGGTAGCAATTTAGGTTAATCCACGTGTGTATCGTCGAGATAGCAGCCGCAATACGAGAGTTCAGTTATTCGGGGATTTCGAGCCCCGCTGGCCCGTGTTGTTTATAATGCGCCAATAACCCACCTGCTTCGTAAATCCCGAGTAACGCGTCCGGGATCGGATCAGCGTGGAGGAATTCAGAGGTCGTACGGTTATTGATTTCTCCTGTTTCCATCTCGATTTCTAATTCATCACCCTCTGAGACCGCATCGGAGATACCCGGACAGATCATAACCGGGAGGCCGATGGTGACCGAGTTCCGATAGAAAATCCGAGAAAAGGACTCTGCGATCACGGCGGCGATACCGCTCGCCTTAATGGCGGCTGGGGCACTCTCTCGGGAACTCCCCGAACCGAAATGCCGCCCGGCCACAATGAAATCGCCCTCGTCGATCTCGTCAGCAAACCCTGGTCGAATCGGGTCCATGAGTAATTCAGCTCGTTCTTCGACCGACATGTACACCGTTTCACTTGTGTCTGGTGTGATCAGGTCGGTGTTGATTTCGTCGCCGAATGTGTAAGCAGTTCCTTGCATGCTTACACCTCCCGCGGATCCGTGATATGACCAGTAATGGCGGACGCAGCGGCGGTCTGTGGACTCGATAAGTACACTTCGGAGGAATCATGTCCCATCCGGCCCTGGAAGTTCCGGTTTTGTGCAGCGAGACACACTTCGTCTTCACCAATAACCCCCATCCCTCGCCCGATACACGCGCCACAAGTTGCATTCGTCACAATAGCACCGGCATCGTTGAAAATTTCCACGAGCCCACTTTTCACCGCCCGCGAATAGATTTCCCTTGTTGCTGGTGTGATCACCATCCGCAATTCAGTACTAATCTCGTTCCCATCGAGGAGATCCGCTGCAACTTCTAGGTCCCGGTACTTCCCGTTCGTACACGAGCCAATGAACACTTGATCTAAATCTGTACCAGTAACGTCATCAACGTCGACCACATTCCCGACGCGGTGGGGTGTCGACACTTTCGGGCCAATATTACTCATATCGATCTCGTACGTTTTCGCATACTCAGCGTTCTCATCCGGTCGTGCGGGGGTGAAGGATTCATCCGATCGTTCTTCTACATACTCAGTTATTTTCTCATCAACGGGTGTGAACCCGTATTTCGCGCCCAACTCGATCGACATATTCGGCAATGTGAACCGATCATCAATATCAAGCTCCTCGATCACTGGTCCGCCATATTCGATCGCGCGATACAATCCGACATCTGTGCCATACGTCCCAGCGATATGCAAGATAAGATCTTTCGAACTGACCTGGTCACCCATCGTCCCAGTCACCTCGAACCGGATCGATTCCGGCACCCGGAACCAATTTCGACCTGTCGCCATCACATACGCCATTTCCGTCGTCCCAAGACCAGTCGCAGCAGCACCAAACGTCCCTAGACTCGTCGTATGGGAATCACCACCGACAATTAACATCCCCGGCCGTACATGGCCTTTTTCCGGGAGTAAAGTGTGAGAAATTCCATTTCCAACCTCGTAGAAATTCTCGATCCCTTGCTCCTTCACGAACTTCCGGATCTTCGATTTTCCCGTCGCATCTTGAATCGTATGGGACGGCGCCTCATGATCCATCGGGATAACGATTTTCGATGGATCCCACACCTGATCAACACCCATCTCGTCTAACGGCTCAACGACTTTGTACGTCCCCATATCATGGGACATAGCAAGATCTACGTCACATACAACGTGATCCCCGGGACTAACAGACGATTTCCCGGATGCACGCGCCAATATTTTTTCTGCTTGCGTACTACCCATGTTCTGCTCTGAACGCATAGACAGACATAAGGATTTAGACACAACCCGACGAGATCGGGAGATCAATGAACCTAGTTGACCATCGGATTAGAACGCGTCAGCTTCTGGTGCTTCCTCTGCATCAAAGGCCCGCTGCATAATCAATTCATCTCGATTAACGGTAGTCGGTGGAAGTTGCTGGTTATACATCATGCGGACGTTTTCTGCGCCGCCTTTGTCTTTCGCTGGAACCGATATTTTCGTGGATCCCGCCATGTGTGGTGAGACAATGACGTTATCAAGTTCGAATAACGGGTGATCATCCGGGGCTGGTTCCTCAACGAATACATCAATACCGGCTCCCCAAATCACATCATTCCGCAGGGCTTCGACTAATGCATCTTCCTGAATGAGGCCACCGCGAGCTGCATTAACAATGATTCCGTCCGAACCAAGTGCGCGGAATTCTTCTTCACCCACGATTCCGCGTGTTTCATCCGTGAGAGGTGCGTGAACGCCAACGGCATCGGCACGCTCGAACAATTCAAGCACGGAATCCACTGGTTCCACTCCCTCCGGGAAATCCTCGTCATCCACATACGGATCGAACGCAATCCCATTCATATCGATCCCCCGGGCAAGGTCGATGACTAACCGGCCAATGGCCCCATACCCAAGCACACCCATCGTTTGCCCAGTAACTTCAGAGGACATATACCCGTATTTTTCCCACGTCCCGCTTCGAACGTCCTTATCGGCTTGGACAAGCCCCCGACGGACAGCAAGCATCGCTGAAATCGAATATTCCGCGACCGCTTGCGTGTTCGCCCCTCGATTATTACACACCGGTATCCCATGTTCGGTGGCCGCATCAATATCAACTGAGTCTAGTCCAACACCGGTTGACGTGATGAGTTTCACATTCGGGGCATTCTCGATCCATTCGCGAGTGACCGTAATACCACCCCAAATTATCGCGTCAAACCGATCGAGATCATCGATCAGGGCGTCATAATTGGCGTACGAATCGGCAACGGTGACCTCAGCGAATTCATCAAGTACATTGAGTGCTTCTACACGGAGTTCCCGACCGGTTAACACATTCCAGACCATAATCAGTGTATTCTAGCTCGGGGGAGGAAGCTTCCTACTTAGGACAATATTGCTGGGAATCGAGAATAATCAGCAGGTAACCGGTTGTTTCTTGGGCAGCTAAAAAGGTAAGCTAATGCCACTTGGACTCGGTGATGTTTCATGCGGATTGCGAGAGCCGAAACCGACGATGGGATTGTAACCGGTGAATACGACAACGGGTCGATTATCACTGAAGATGGTTCGTATGAGTTAGCCAGTGATGAGGAACTTATCTCTCCAACGACGCCATCTGTTTTTTATTGCGTTGGGCGGAATTACCCAGAATATCCGGATACGACTGAGACCGAACGGAACGAATATTTCCATTGGTTCCTCAAACCCGCAGTCTCCCGTGCAGATCCAAACGGAGTTATTCCGTATCCGGCGTTCACTAATAAATTAGGGTGTGCCGGTGAGCTCGCTGCGGTGATCGGCGAAACAAGTAAAAACCTCACCAAAGATACAGTGGAGGATGCTGTTCTCGGGTTCACAGTGTTAAATGATCTAGATGCGGAGGATCAACCGGAAGTGTCGAGTCGAAAAGCGTTCGATCAGGCTGCGCCGTTCGGGCCGTGGATCGAAACTGATGTCGATCCGACTGACCTCGATATGCGAACGAAAATAAATGGTGATGTCGTTACGGAGGCAAATACGAGCCAAATGTTTTGGGGGCCGTGGGAAGTGATTATTGATTTTTCTCGTCGGATGACACTCTTAGAGGGTGATGTAATCGCGTTTGGAAGTCCAGGGAGCCCACGGGAGTTGCACCCTGGTGACGAAATGGAAATGTGGTATGAAGGAATCGGGACCCTCCGAAACACGATCGGTGAGAAACCCTAATTGGAATCTGTCAACCGCAGAGTGCCGGAGTGAGTAGTCCAATGGATTGTGCGATGGGGATTGAATTACTTGCGTGGTAGTAGGTGCAAGGACTAGTATCAGGGAGTTATTTTCACAGAGAGTGCAATGGCCTAGGCGGGGTAGTTTCAGGGTGCTGAGTCCTGTGAATGGCAAAGAATATTACGCCGGTCTTTTATCGTAGGCGTATGGCATGGGACGATAAAGTAATACAATCCCTCAAAGAAAACGACGTCGAGGTCATCGCGTACCTCCCTGACTCGATTATCGCTAATCTAATCCAGAAAGCTGAGGATGCAGATGAATTCACTTCGATCCGCGTGGCAAGAGAAGAAGAAGCGATCGGAGTCCTCGGTGGTGCGTGGTTGGCAGGTAAACGAGGTGCACTGATCTGTCAGTCAAGTGGCCTTGCAAACTGTTTTAACGCGCTTGGTTCGCACGCCGTACCGAATTATCTCTCGTTCGTCGGACTCGTAACGCGACGGGGAGATGTTGGAGAACACAACTGGGCGCAAGTTCCTGGTGGGTATGGTATGCCGCGGATGCTCGATGACATCGGTGTCAGAAACCGGTCGTTGGACGCCGGTGATCCAGTCGAAGATACCGTAGGCCGTGCAGTGGCGACGGCTGCCCAAACGAGCCAACCGTACTTCTTGTTATTAGAACGGAATCTTACCGGAGATAAAGATGACTGAATTACCAGACCAATTTGCGTGTACAGAGTTCGTCGTTGAAAATATCCCAGACACCGCCCCCATTGTCGCGAATTTAGGTGTTGCCTCAAATGTCCTCGGGAACGTGCAAGATCGTGATCGGAATTTCTACATGAGCGGTGGAATGGGGGTTACAACGCCAACGGGACTCGGGTTAGCGATGTCAGTTGATGACACAGTAGTTGTTCTTGAGGGGGATGGTTCTTTATTGATGTCTCTCGGTTGCTTATCGACAGTAGGTGAGTATGATCCAGAGAATCTCGTGATTGTCGTGTGGAACAACGCGATTTACGCCACTACGGGTGGACAGGCCTCAGCGTCTGAAAATGTGGATTTCGGAATGGCCGCTGAAAGTTGTGGAGTGAATGGAACCCACATTTCGAATCAAGCTGATTTCGAAGAAGCGTTTCTTGGAGCACTGGACTATGATGGTGCGTCGATCGTTGCCTGTGATGTCCAACGGGCTGACCCAGAACGAGCCGAAATAAAGAACAGAAGTACGTCAGCGTATTTGTCTAGCCGGTTCAGACAAACGTACATCTAGACCAATTGGTCATTGGGACTAGATCAGTTGGTTTTCTTCGAACGATTCAACTTCACGTTGGGAATACCCGAGTTCTCGGAGGATATCACCAGTATGTTCCCCGAGTGTCGGTGGATCTGTCGTTTGATTCGAATCGTACGCTGATGATTCAACTGGATTCCCGGGAACCCGAATCGTTTGGTCCTCCCCTTCGGCGGTGTTTATTGTGACGATACTTGTTTGATTGAGATGCGGATCATTTGCCGCTTCCTTCGTGTTGTTAACCGGCGCGATTGGAACTTCTTCTCCCTCGAATAACGAGAGGAATTCAGGTCGAGGATAATCAGCAATTATCTCGTCGAGTATTGAATGGAGTTCTCGTTGGTTATCACGGCGTTTTGCGAGTGTCTCAAACCGATCATCATCCACCAATTCGAGGTCAAGAACCGTACATAATTCTTCCCAGTGTTTTTGCGATGAGGGCCCGAGGAAAACCCATTTCTCGTCCTTGGTTTGGAACACTCCATACGGTGACCATGTGCCACCGCCATATCCACCGCCGCCCATGGGACCGAGGACTTCATCATATGCGTCGGCGTGAGCAAGAGCGGGACCCATGAGGGTCGCGGTTGATTCAAATAATGGGGACGTGATTTGTTGGCCCTCGTCGGTGTGGTCTCGTTGTCGAATCGCGCCAACAACCGCAAGCGCACCGTAAAATGACGCGGTCATATCAGCAATACTCGCTCCGCACCGAGCTGGCGGTTGATCTGGATACCCCGTACGACTCATCAACCCGGTTAATGCTTCCGCAACCGGATCAAGCGCTGGACGGTTTTGGTACGGGCCATCAGTGAACCCTTTAATCGAGCAAAAAATGAGTTCGGGATTATGATTGGTGAGTTGCTCATACCCCAATCTGAGGTTGTTGAGGGTACCCGGAGAGAAATTCTCAATAACGACGTCCGTTGTGGTGACAAGCTCACGGATAATATCCTTCCCCTTGGCCGCTTTCAAATTAATTGTTAAGCTCTTTTTCGATCGGTTCATACAGTTGAAGGTACTGTTGCTCGATGCTGACCCTCGACGATAAATTTCGCCAACGTCTGGGCGTTCAATTTTGATTACTTCAGCCCCGAGATCAGCGAGCAACAACGAACAAAACGGTCCCGCAACAATATGCCCGAATTCAAGGACTCGTGTGTCGGAGAGTGGTTTCTCAGGATTCGACATGACAGTGAAAGATAGGGTTATTGCTTAGCTGTATCGAAACATCAATAAATAACACGAGCCAACATTGGCGATACCGTCACT
Source organism: uncultured Halobacteriales archaeon (assembly GCA_964542445.1). Lineage (GTDB taxonomy): Archaea > Halobacteriota > Halobacteria > Halobacteriales > Hikarchaeaceae > CAZITY01. The sequence continues at coordinate 11,275 of CAZITY010000006.1, forward strand.
TAGAATGATGATCGAGCTAATTCCACCGCTGCGGTAAATTCAATATGTTCATCAAGGTCGTGTAATTGATCGAGGAAAACAGAGACGTGCTCCTCTGTCGGCGCAACATCCGCTTCTTCCAGAATTCGTCGCGCTGATTTGTGGCCACTTGACGTACCAAACAATAACCGTCGTTCGCCACCGAATTGCGCCGGGTCAAATGGTTCGAATGTACTCGGAGCGTCAACCATTTCTGCCGTATGCATGCCAGATTCATGCTCATAGGCGGTTTCGCCGAGTATTGGTTTGTGTTTCGTGATGTCTTCATTGAGAATCGAGAGGACAGATTTCACAGCTGGGATGAGCTCCGCAGAATCCACATTGTGCCTCAGTGGATCATCAGCGAGATCCGCCGCGACAACGAATTCTTCTAGAGGAACATTCCCCACTCGTTCACCGATACCGCCACATGTGACATCGATTTTCCCAACGCCACACCGGGCGGCCGCCAGGGCATTCGCAGTGCCGAGACCAAGGTCACAATGAAAATGCACCCGGATCTTCGATAAATCACAGTTTAGTTGCTCTAAAAAATCAATCACTTCCCAGGGTTTCCGAATCCCAACCGTGTCAGAGATCCCAAAGAATTCCACGTCAACGAGTTCAATTAATTCGTTGATGAAGTCGGGTTCCGCTCGGAAGCCATCCATCGTGCTCACTTGGATCGGTAATCCAACCTCAGTACAGTAATCATACATCGTCGTGAAAAGTTCCTTGAGTTCGTCGCGGTTCATCCCGAGAATCCGCTCTCGCTGGATCTTACTCGCCGGCACACCAAACCCAATGATATCAACGCCAGCATCGATACATACGTCGATATCTCGTTCTATGGCTCTCGCGGTTGCTGTGAGGTCGGCCTCAACGTTTAGTTGATCGATAACTTCCTTTGTTCCATCACCCGCAATCGGGAACCCAATTTGGATCGCATCAACCCCAAGGGCATCGAGTTGTCTCGCAGCGTCTACTTTTTGCTCAACTGAAAACGATGTCCCGGACCGTTGCTGACCCTCACGAAGAGTCTTATCCTCGATTAGCATGATTAATCAATTCCTCCCCGAGAGAAAGGGTTTAGCGGTACTCCCACACAATAATGAGTTAGTAAAAAATTCGTGCCAACTCTTTCTACGTTAGGTGATAAAAGAATCTAATTAACCGTTATTGTCGCAGTGTTATCAGGGTGTTCTCCGCATTCATACTCGTATTCCCCAGCTACATCAAATGTTTTTGTTACAACCGTTCCAGATTCACGGACTTCGGTCCCCTGCCAGTTTGCACCGTCGGGTTGAGACACGACACTTATCGAGTGTCCACCAGTTTCAAATCGCCAACTCACATTTTGTCCGGCGTCTACTTCGACCTCCTCGGGTTGGAAATGCGATGCATTTTCTGCGCCAATTGCGACACCGGCCTCCGCGCCCGATGGGTCAAACATCACTTTATCGGTTTTTTGCTGACCGAAATCAACACTCATATCATCATCACCTGATCCTCCGCCACCACTATCATCCGTTGGTTCAGGGGTTGGTGTCGGCTCACTTCCGGATCCTGAATCCCCACCGAGACATCCAGCGAAAGAGCTTAGTGTTAACGCGCCACATGCCTGAAGCACCTCACGACGACTAATCGGAGCCATTACGTGTAATTAACATGAACTTCTATTTAAGTTTTTAGGAGAAACCCTTGCCGGTTTTATAAACAAATAGAGTAATATCCCCCAATTGATTCGGGGATCCTCGAACTGGATTACTTACGTACTAAGGTATCGACAACCACAATCCCATCTGACGTTACCATCACCGGATTCAAATCAATTTCGCGAATTTCCGGGCATTCCATCGACAATGTACCGACATTTTGCATTAGCCGAGCTAACGATTCGGTAAATTGATCTGTTGAATCAGGGCCAAACTCATCAAATAACCCAAAGACCCGTAATTCCTCGACAGCATCAATCCCATCCTCTGTCGAAAACGGGGGAATGCGGATGATCGAATCATCAAACTGCTCAACAAACGTGCCACCAGCCCCAACCGTCACTAACGGACCGAATTGCGGGTCGCGGGACATCCCCACCAGTATTTCGACATCTGAATCAATCTGTGGCTGCATTAGCACTCCATGTACTTCAGCACCTGCAGCGAATGATTCAGCATTCTCAACGATTTCCTTGTACGCCTCCTCCGCCTCCGTTGCGCTTGTTATTCCGATCCGAACAGCATCGGCCCGAGCCCGATGCGGGATATCGGGCGAATCGACTTTCATCGCTACTCCGTTATCGAAATGCGCAAACGCCTGCGCTGCTTCCTCCTTTGACGTGACAATATCTGTTTTCACCACATCAATATCGTATTTTTCAAGAATTTGTTCCGTTTCAGTCCACGGTAAGACCGATCCGTCAGTATCTGGCTCAATTGCTTGTTGATTTTCAGATACCGCTAATTCATCCTCAAGCGACGCTCGCGACGGCCGATCACCATGCTCCTCTCTCCAAGTAGTATACTGAATTAACGATGCGAGCGACTCAATACAGCGTTTCGGGTCGTAAAACAACGGGAGTTGTTCACGGACTCGTTCGAACGGTTGTTTTGGTCGTTCGTCGAGCGGGGTTTTCCGACCGGTCCACAAGAACAACACAGGTTTGTCGGTTAATGCCGCGGTCTCCAGGATTTTATCGGCAATCTCTTCGCCTCGATCCCCGACCGCAGGAATACCGAGTGCAAAAACGTACGCGTCATACGAATCATCAGCAAACACGACTTCAGCAATCTCTGGGAGAACATCCGCTCCTTGCCCTCGAATGTCAATTGGATTGTGGAGTTCCCCAAATGTGAGTAATGCATCCATATCGAGCAGGGTTTGTTCTGTTGGTCCGGTGAGGGGAGGGAGATCAATGTTGTTCTCAGCAGCCATGTCCGCTAACAAACTCGTCAATCCCCCACTCGTTGATGCAATACACACACGATTACCCCCAGGGGAGTCATACGATGAATGGACACTGGCCCGACCGATTAATTCCGGGATATCGTCAACCCGTTCGATACCAGTTTGATCGAACGCGGCCTCCCACGCATCATCATTCCCGACAAGCGATCCTGTGTGTGAGAGGGTTGCTGCTTCAGCGAATTCGGTTTTCCCGATTTTAACACTCAGAATCGGTGTTCCATTCCGAGTCACTGTATCAGCCACCCGAACAAACTCCCGTGGATCATCGACTCCCTCGATGTAGGTACAGATCACGTCGACTTCGGGTTGTTCACCGAGATATGCCAAATAATCAGTCGTCGTCAGATCCGCTTCATTCCCTGTCGACACGATATACGCAAACCCGACGTCCTCATCAGCCGCTCGTTCAAAAAACGTCGTGAACGCAAGCGCCCCTGACTGGCTCACAAGGGCAATCGAACCAGGAGTCGGTTTCCGGGGCGGGGAGCCAGCCTTGAGTACCGTCATATCAATCATGTTACTGATCCCGATACAATTGGGGCCACAAACAGTGATCCCGTGCTCCTCCGCAACCCCCGCTAGTTCCGTTTCGAGTTCTGCCCCGCGGTCATCAGCTTCTGCGAACCCAGCAGTAATCACCAACGCGCTCCCGACCCCCATTTCTCCAGCATCCCGGACCACTCCTACCACGTATTCACGAGGCACAACCACAATCACTAGATCTACAACAACTGGGACCTCAGTAATCGAATCATAACACTCCAATCCCCATACCTCATCCCGATTCGGATTAACCGGATACACCTCCCCTTCGAACCCATAGTCTAGGGCTCGTTTCAACCCGTTACTGTACCTGGCCTCCGGACTTGCGCCAACTATCGCAATTGATTGTGGTTTAAAGAGTGAGTCAAGATTCGGGTGACTATGAGAAAGCGCCATTAGACGCGGTCTTTGCAGTAAGAGCACCAATATCTTTTGAAAAACAGATCACAACCTCTCAACGGTTCATACAACGCCGAACAGCAAAGCCCACACACTCCAATAATTCCGACCGGTGGTTCAACACCTACAGTATTTCGAATTATTTCCCACAGGTTTATTGCCTGGAATACGATGTATTACATGTACAATGGCAACAAACTCACAAGCAAATCAACAAGGTGACGTCCTTACACTAGACGACTTGGATGTCATCGTTGATTCCGACGGTCATCTCATGGAACGAGTTGATGACTACATTTCGTATATGGATGAGGAATTCGCTGGTGTCCGAAAACTCATCGAGAACTCGTCACACCCACAAAGTGAAGTATTCAGTCACACACGAACCACACCAGGTACCTACTCGTATCAAGACGGCCAACGAATCGGTCTAGAAGACCGCGATACGTTTACTGGGAGTGCGGGGAACAGCCAGGATGTCAAACTCACTGAAATGCACGAATTTGACATCGATTACTCCGTAATTACACCCACACTCACCAATGGACTCGCAACCGTCAATAACGACGACATGGCAATCGGTCTCGCACAGGCCTACAACGATTGGGTGCTCGACGAAATCCTTGACCAACACGAAGGTCTCTATACGTCAATTGTCATTGCGCCACAGGACCCACAGCGAGCTGCCGAGGAGATCGATCGGTTGGCCGATGAAGACGGTGTCGTCGGTGTGTTGATGCCGGTCGGTGGCCTTGTGCCCCCAGCGGGCGCCCGACTCTACGACCCAATTTACGAAGCAGCCGAAGACAACGATCTCGTGATGTTGTACCACGGCGCCACCGGTCAAATGGGAGATCACTGGCCACGATTACGGAAATGGCTTGAAACGAACGCCGAAGACGTTACGTTAAGTCATCCGATGATGATTTTCCCGAATTTCGTGACGACGATGCTCCGAGGCATCCCAGAACGGTTCCCGGACCTCAAGCACTTATTCCAAGAAGCGGGCGTTGGGGCCGTGCCGTACTTCATTTGGCGGCTCGATGATCAATACATGGCGAAGGCCGACGAAGTCCCGTATCTCACGAAACTCCCGAGCGAGTACATTTACGACGATGAACTCGTTTACTTCACAACTCAACCGGTTGGGCACACGGCACGTAATCCAAATCATCTGGCTTGGGCTCTCGAAATGGCTGGTCCTAATAACATGTTGTACGCCGCTGATTTACCACACCCGGCGTTCGACCCGCCATCTGAGTTATTCGATCGAATCGTCAATCATTTCGACGAAGAAGTCACCCGGAATATCATGGGTGAAACGGCTGCTGATTTATTTGGATTTCAATAGGCGAAATGAGTACAGCTGAGCATAAAGTCGGGACAGTTGACGAATTACCCGAACATGGTTCGCGAATTATCGTCGAAGCACAAGGCAGAGAAATCGCGGTCTTCAATCTCGAAGGCGAATATTATGCCGTGTTGAATTACTGCGTTCACGCGGCTGGACCGTTATGTGAAGGTCCCTTAGCGGGTCGGTTTTTTACTGATGAAAAGTCGGGACTCATTCAGTATGAAGAAGGAAATTATATTCAGTGCCCCTGGCATGATTGGAAATTCGATATCAAAACCGGAAAAAATGTGGACTCGGCTCGGTATTCCGTCCCAACATTTGAAACTCTCGTCCGCGACGGTGACATTTTCGTTAAAATATAACTCGTTCAATTAGTAGTGGGGAGGAACCCGTTGATTACCCTCATGTTGAAGTTTAGTACCAGTCGTGCAACCGTCGTATCTAGGGTGAGTAGATCGGTCGTCACAATATGAACGATAGTAACGAGAGTTGATAGAAAAAGGTAAGTTTAGGTGCGTCCGGAGTGTGGTTTCTGTGAGTATGAAACCAGGAAAACAGTTCAAGGAATCGGCTAAGGAAGATGGGATCATTATTTGTCCGGGCGTGTATGATGGTATTTCAGCGAAAGTCGTCGAATCGATGGGCTTTGAAACTGCGAGTATTTCGGGTGCCGGTGTATCGAATAGTCGTCTCGGGAAACCAGATGTCGGGTTTCTTGATTTAACGGAAAACGTCCAGCATGCCCGCCACATCGTCGATGCTGTTGACATTCCGATCCATGCGGATGGTGATACAGGGTATGGAAATGCGATGAACGTGTACAATACCGTAGAACGGTTCGAGCAAATCGGCGTGGCGTCGATTATGATCGAGGATCAGGAATGGCCGAAACGATGTGGACATATGGCTGGGAAAACAGTGATTCCTGCGGAAGATATGGTGCGAAAAATCGAAGCGGCAGTTGAAGCTCGATCGGATCCGGGATTCTTGATTAAAGCCCGAACAGATGCAGCGGCACCGCATGATGTTGATGAAGCGGTTCGTCGGTTACAGATGTGTGTCGATGCAGGTGCTGAGATGGTGTTTGCTGACGCGTTATTGAGCCGAGAAGACATCGAGACCATTTGTGAAAGCACCGATGCGATTACAAGTGTGAATATGGGATATGGTATCCGGAAACGACCAACGACACCCTTGTATTCACCGGCTGAACTCGAAGACATGGGCGTCGATCTTGTTTCGTATCCACGACTCATTACGGGATCAGCCGTTATGGGGATGAAGAACGCACTGTCCACACTCCAAGAGTCTGTAGAGACTGGTGAAGTCATAGAACGCCCAGATCAAACGGTTGATTTCGAGACGTACACAGACATGATGGGCTTACCAGAATACAACGCGCTCGAGCAGGAATTCAGTGAAGTTGAAGAACCCGCGTCAGCCAACCCGCCCTAGTCGGTAACGTGGGCTAGGGTTAGAAGTGGTATCGACCGCCGAATTCTAATTCGCGGATACCAGCGTCGTCGAGTTCAGCAAGAATTTCGTCAGGCGATTTTCGTGGAATCACGGTATTTTCTTGGGTGAGGTCGAGCGCTGCTTCGGTGAAGACGACGGCGAGTGCCTGGATGTCTCGATGATCAAGTTTGTCGAGGGTGTCGCCGTGAGTGTGTCCCCAGCCACGAGATTTACTATCGAGCGCGGAACCGACCGTAACAGCCGGGATTCCTTTTTCTGCAAACGGCCAGGAATCGCCATGAGGACTCGTTGACCGTTCGATTTCGAGCGGGACATTAAGCCGATCTGCTGCTCGTTCAAACGGCGGTTCCATTCCTCGGAAACTATTGGTCCGACGGACTTTCGGATTCCGGGTATCTCCGGCTCGATCGATGTTCATTACGCATTTAATTCCGTCAGGATCGTGCGTAGCTGCCCAATCGTACGCGCCGTATAACCCGAGTTCTTCTGATCCAAACGTGATTAATCGGACTTTCGTTTCGAGTGAATCTTCGACCGAGGTGAGTAACCGACCGATTTCACACACTAGTGCTGAGCCGACACCGTTGTCGCGGGCGCCTTCAGAAATGTCGTGCGCGTCTACATGGGCGGTAACGAGTACTTCTGTCTCTGTTTCAGGACCGAGGGCTGCGGAAGTGTTCGGTACTGTTGTTGGTGAGTTTTCACACTCGATAGTCAGTGATCCCGTTAACCTGCCTTCCGCACAGTAGCGTTCAATTCGACTTCCGAGTTCTTTTGAAACAGCGACACCTGGGATCGGGCCCGGTCGGTTATGATACCCGATTTCACCGGTGGCCGGTAGGCAACCCGGTACATGATTCCGGTAAATGAATCCGGCGGCACCGTTTTCGACAGCAGCTGCGTATTTTTCCATTCGATGATACCACTGGTCGTGATCCGATGGGGTATCGCTCCGTACCATCACAATGGCATCTTGTACGGTTGAATCGAACTCGGCGGGAATCCCGTATCCCATATCAATGATTTCCGCTTCTTGCATTGTGGAGGGTGTGCCGGGGAGCGCAAGGACGTGGTGTTCTGCTTCATACTGCTCGTTAAGTTCTGGGAGGATTATGGAACTAGAGCCCCGCCACCACCCTGGCATATCGAATTCAGAGATATCGGTTTCGCGGGCACCAATCGTCTCGAAGGCGTCCTTAATGATGTGTGCACCTTCTTTTTCACCGGCTTGACCGCCCATCCGGTTCCCAATTCCGACGAGATCTTCGAGCACAGACCAAGCGAAGTCCGAGGTATACGCGTCGCCGATCGTTTCTTTCGATAATCGTGGATCCATGCCCGTCGGGTTTCGCCACCACCCCAATAAATGTTTTAATCACATCATCGCCCGCTCTGCCGTTTAGTCTGATCGGGTAGAGAACCCGTATTTATTTCATGAGAGAGGGTTACGGTAGCGTATGCGTAAAGTCCGGTTTCGAGATCCCGCAGGGTCAGTGAGAACAGGTAATTGGACAGAATCAGGTATTATCGCCGCAGGAAGAACATTTGTACCGAGTGATGTTTCTATCCTTCCGCCGGTACACCCCACAAAAGTCATTGGGGTTGCAAATAACTACCAGGATGCGTCGAGTGATGAATCCCCGGATGGGCGGCCGATCGGGTGGATGAAAGGAGGCCCAAATATTCTCGCGGGTCATGGTAGTACCGTGACGCTCCCCGCGTTTGATGAAGTGATTTTCGAAGGAGAAATGGGGATTGTGATTGGTAAACAGTGCAAAAATGTCGATCCTGCGGATGCGTTCAATGTCATCGGTGGGTATACGTGTGTAAATGATCTCACAGTGATGAGCTCGCGAGATGTTAGTCCCTTCTATGAACGGAAATCGTTTGACAACGCCCTCCCAATCGGACCAGTAGTGGTTCCGCCTGAAACGATTGATGGTGAACCAGACATTCAGGTGTGGGTAAATGACGAGAAACAACAGGACTCAACGGGTGAGACGTTTATTTATTCTATTCCAGAAGTAATCAGTGAACTGTCATCTAATGTGACCCTAGAACCAGAGGATGTCATTTTGATGGGGACGCCATCTGGAGCCGTGCCATTGGAGGATGGTGATACCGTTCGAGTCAACATTGAGGGAATTGGTGAACTCAAACACGCTGTAACGACTGCTTAGGTGTACCGCTTTCGTTGATACGAACGAGGACCACCCATAGCGGTTTGTAAATGGGGAAAACGGCTATGTTTATGTCGATGGTGTTCTTGTGTTCTTGGTACTCATGACAGAGAGAATCATTCGATCATTGCTATATACACCGGCTGATCGACCAGATATGATGAAAAAAGCACCAGATTCAGAGGCTGATGCCTGTATTTTTGATCTTGAAGATGCCATTCCTAAGGAGAAACAAATCGAAGCGAGAGAAAACATCAAGCAGTTAACGAACGAGTTAGATTTCGGGGATAAAGCGGTGTATGCAAGGATTGAGAAGCCAGATACCGACTACTGGCTGGGGGATCTCAAAGCAGTTATTGACGCAGGCGTTGATGGTGTGAGTATTCCGAAAGTAGAGTCGACGTACGATATTCATCTCGTATCGGAAGTTACGAACCAATTGACTTCCGACCCACCCGATTTTCGGATCGGTCTTGAAACGCCCGAAGGCGTATTTTCGGGAGATGAAATTGCGCGGTTCTGTCGAGATGTCCCGGCAGTGAAAAGTATTGGGTTTGGATCAGCGGATTACAGTCTTGCAATCGGGACACCAGAAATAAATGATGATGTGAAAGAATGGATGGCGCATTTATTCATTGGGTACGCTGCGCTTGGTGGTCTAGATGCCTATGCATCCGGGACATTCGATGTCGATGATCTCGATCGGCAACGCCGGTTATTGGAATGGCAACGAGAACTTGGGTATGTCGGAGCGACGTGTATTCACCCGAAACAAGTGCCGGTCATCAACGACGTATTCACGCCGAGTAAAGAACGGTATGACCAAGCGAAGAAACTCGTCGAGGGGTATGATGATTATGAAGGCAATTCGATTATTATTGATGGGGTCTTTTTGGATGAGGCGACAGCAGATCGATATCGAGACATCGTCAAGCGGTACGAACTAGCGCAATAGTCGAGAGCGCACAGACCGGAAGGTATTTCGAACGAGAAAGCGAATTATTCTGATTAGACGTATGAGTCTTGATTTACGCGCGCAGGAAGAATCGATTGAATCGCAGCTTGCAGAATTCGCACGATCAGTTCAATTCGAGGATTTACCCGAATCGGCTGTCGAGATGGCTGAGCAATGTTACCTCGATACCATCGGGGTTGGACTAGCAGGATCGATTGCAGATCCTGGGGAAAAAGCCATTGCAATGGCGAAGGCCACCGGGACAGACGGGGGCGATGCCTCAGTACTTGGCGACACGATGACGGCTAGTGCTCCCGCTGCGGCGTTTGTTAATGGAACGTCGTCACACGCGCTGGATTTCGATGATGTTACTCCCGCAAATATCGGGCATCCAAGCGCCCCGTTGATTGCAGCAGCTCTCAGTATCGGTGAACTCACGGATGCGTCAGGTGAAGATCTCATCACAGCGTATGTGGCTGGGTTTGAAATCGCGTCGCGACTAGCAGCAGTCATTCACCCAGGACACTACCAAGCAGGGTGGCATTCAACCGGGACATTTGGGACGTTCAGTGCCGCGGGTGCCGCAATTTCGTTGTTGGATTTAACTGACGAACAAAGCATCCACGCGATCAACATTGCGGCTTCCTCGCCGGCTGGCGTTCAACAAAATTTCGGGTCGATGACGAAACCGATGCACGCGGGGCAAGCTGGTCGGGCTGGTGTGACTGCAGGTTTGTTAGCGGCCCAAGACTTTACGGCAGACGAAACTGCGATCACGGGTGATCTCGGGTTCTTTAAACTCTACCAAGGACCAACAGGCATCGAGTTACAAGACGAATTGGGACTCGGTGACGAATGGTCTATTGTCGAGGATCGTGTGCAATTCAAGAAATATCCGTGTTGTTATTGCACGCATGCCGGTATTGCTGCGACGACGGAACTGGTAGAGAATCACGGGATTGAACCACAAGATGTCGTGAACGTTGAGGTGAGGACTTCTAAGAAAGGCCGACAAATCCTTCAGCACGACAACCCACAAACCGGATTTGAAGGTAAATTTTCGATACCTTACACAGTGGCGTGTGCGATTGCGCTTGATCGAGTAGGTATCGACGCGTTTAGTGAAGAAACGGTGAATGATCCGGATGTTCGTCATGTTATTGATCGGGTGAATTTCGAAGCTGATTCGTCGATCCCGTATGATAATTACACGACTCGGGTTACGATCGAAACCACGGATGGAGAGGAATACAAAGGAATGAAAGAAAGCCCACCTGGTCGGGATGGAAACCCGTTGTCTGAGGCCGAATTACGCGAAAAATTCGAGATGTGTGCGGTACGGACCGTTGGTGAGGACGCTACCGCTGATGCGTATTCGCGGCTTGCGAGTTTACGTGACCAAAACTCGAGTGAAATCAATGCGTTGTTCGAGGCATTGACCGCGAAACAATAGTTACGCACGATAGATCGAGAAACCGTAGTTACGTTAGGTTCTGAGTGATTCGTTGATTTCACTAGTTCATCGAGAAATGAACAGTACCGAAATCATCGGAAAGCCCACGACTTTAGTTACATGGGAGTATCTGGGAGTACATGGTTCGAAGTTATGATCCAGCAAAGATCCCGTCAGTGTATAATCTAGAAGAAGTCCCGCCGGTCCGTGACGAACCGGGGGTGACACAAAAGGTGTTCCGCGGGATTGACCAAATGATTGGGTTCACGGTTATTACGCCGGAGTCGAGTGATTCTGAGCCGCATTCGCATCCATATGAACAAACGAATATGCTGATTCAAGGGGAGCTTGATTTTATTGTTGGTGACGATCGCGTGTCCCTACAGCAGTATGACATCATTGAAATTCCACCAGATGTCCCGCATACGTCTCGGACAGTCTCTGATGAACCAGCGGTTTTACTGGCGTTCTGGCCGCTTCGCGAGGATCGTTTATGGGCAACGGAGTATCAAGAAGAATTCGATACCGAATAAAAATATTTAAAAAAGTAGTATCAGGGAAGAACTAGTCAGGAAATTATCTGGGGCCAATCCAATTCAATGGACCCGAGTCACTCATCAGGTTCTAACCAATCTACCGGCGTATGTTCGAGATTCGGTAACGGTTCGACTGGAAGATCAATAAGAACCGGCGACTCAGTCCCTACAGCCTCCGCGAGTATCGGTTTATATTGCTCAGGCGATTCGATGCGATGCGCACTCAATCCAAATCCACGAGCAATCTCTGCATAATTCATCGAAGAGAAATCCACGCCGAATGAATACGACGCGTAGCTTTGTTGACCGGCTTCAATCCACGAGAACGCGGAATTATTTACCACAACAATAGTGACTGGGAGGTTGTCACGCGCCATCGTTTCGAGATCACCAACTGACGTCCCGAAACTTCCGTCGCCAGTGAATCCGACGATTTGCGCATCGGGCCGCGCATAGTGGGCGCCAATAACCCCGGGAATCGTGTAACCGAGTGCCCCATGAGCCCGTGGAGTTACCCAATTGCGACCAACGGTTGGGAATTCATATAGCGCCGCGAAATACGGACACGACGTCCCGGGATCTGATACAATAATAGCGTCATCGTCGAGGACACGCTGGGTATCAGCGACCATCCGTTCCGGACGAAGGGGGAACGCAGTTGAATCGAAATGTGGTTGATACGGTTGAAGCCACTCTTGATGCCGTCGGTGAAGGTCAGCTTCATCCCACAATGTTGTTTGCTCCGTCCCATCGATAAGGGCAGTAATGGTTTTTCGGAGATCCCCAAGTATGGACACATCAGTGTGATAATTAAGGCCGATTCGGTCCGGATCGATATCGACGTGAATGATCGATTGTGTTTCGTCATCCGGGCGAGACCATTTCGAGGTCCAAACGCTTTCAACAGCTGTCCCGAATAAAAGCACAACATCGGCTTCTCTCACGATTGCATTGGCATAATCACGGTAGCCGTTTTCACCGACAACACCAATCGAATACGGACTATCACCGATGCATCCACAACTCGTGAGTGTCTGTGCGACCGGGATGCCAAGGTGATCAGCGAATTCTCGGAGTTCACGCCACGCCCTGGATGAATGCACGCCACCACCAACAACGATAACAGGATTCGAAGAGGATTCCACCAGCGCGATAGCGTCACGAACATTGTTTTCGTCCGGGTCAACTCGGAATCGAGGATACTGAACGGGAGTTGAATCAGTGATAGCAGAATCCGGTACAGTTGAATCGAGAATATCCATCGGTAAAGAAAGATGGGTGACACCGAGCGGCGCGCCAGTTGCTTTATTGAACGCTTGCCCGACCATCCTCGGGAGCAGTTCCGGGTGGTCAACCGAGACGCTCCATTTCGTCACCGGATCAAATAACGACTCCTGATCGAGTTCCGTGAGAACCCCGCGACCTCGATATCTCGTCGGAATCGTGGTATTCATTGAAACAACAGGGATAGACGAATCATTCGCCTCCGTAAGTCCAGGGAGTAAATAGGTAGCACCACCGCCACTCGGAGCTTCACACACGCCTGGTTTCTTCGATAATCGAGCATAGGCATCTGCCATGAACGACGCGCCTCGTTCATCGCGCGACAACACATGAGTGATATCGTGATCTACCTCTGCGAACGCGCGGTACAACCCAACGCTTGTATCTCCACAGACACCGAATATATGCGTAACGCCGTGTCCTTCGAGTCCTCGTACGACGGCTTCGGTTCCTTTCATACCCAACGTTTTAGAGTAAACCGTAATATACTACGGGAAACGAACCGATGAGAAACCCCTAGAGAACTGATTTTTCTAAGTCAGTAGAGGAGGCACATTGGATGATCGATATCGAATCGAGAGTGGTTTCTCTCATGAAATTACAGGAGAAAAAGCCCGAAACGTTTAATTTACCGTGCCAACGAGACACCCCATGGCACTGTCCAAATCGGCAGAAGCATTGTCCATTGACCAACTTGAGTGCGTCGTTGACACCGACGCCCATATTCTCGAGAGTGTTGCTGAACTCATTCCATATTTCGATAAAGAACGGTACGGATTTAGTAAGGAAATCGTTTCGAACTCAAAGAATCCCACGAACAACATTTACTCGGTTACTCACGGAATGCCGTCGACCGCGATGTTTAAACGGGAAGTCGATGCGGATAAACCCCGACGAAAAGATGAGGGGTATACCCCGAATGAAAAACTGAAAGAAATGGGTGATTTTGGGATCGATTACGGTATCCTCGATCCAACTTTGAATCTCTCGCTTTCTACTTGTGAGAATCCAGAGGTGGGGACGGCATTGGCGAACGCGTATAATTCCTTTTTGCTCGATGAATACCTAGATGAAGTTGAAGAGTTTAAGGGAAATATTCTCGCTGCTCCACACAAACCATCAGAAACCGCTGAGGAAATCGATGACCGAGCGAACGAGAAAGAAATGGTTGGAGTCATGATTCCTAATACTGGCGTGATTCCTCCCCTCGGACATGAAATGTACGACCCGATTTACGAAGCCTGCGAAGACAACGATCTACCGTTCTGTATGCATGGGGGCAATGGAGCGATGTTCAGAGGTTTCCCAACACAACGCCAATGGAATCACACATATACGGAGAATCACGTTATTGTTCATCCGTTCGGGCACATGTGGAATTTGACGACGATGCTGGTACGGGGTGTCCCGGAGCGGTTCCCTGATCTGGACTTGGTATTTCAGGAATCCGGGATCGGGTGGATTCCCTATACGATATGGAGATTAGACGATCACTATTTACTCCGGCCGTATGAATTCCATATTAATCGCCCACCGAGTGAATATATATCTGAACAAGTCTACTTTACAACCCAACCGTTGGGACACACGATGAACAATCCCGAGCACCTCGCGTGGGCAATCGAAATGACCGGGGCGGAGTCCATTATGTATTCATCTGATTTGCCGCATTCTGATTTCGACCCACCAACAGAGTTGTTCGATCGGATCAATGGGTATTTTGAACCGGACACAGTCAAGGGTATGATGGGTGAGACGGCCGCAGACATATTTGGATTACCAGCGTAATAATATGACTAAATCGAGATACAAGATTGCAGCACACGCAGATTTCAGTGAAGATGGCGATCGAATCATCGAGGAAATCGAGGGAATCGAGATCGCCGTGTTTCGGATCGATGGGGAATACTATGCGTTAGCGAATTTTTGCCCACACCAATCAGGCCCATTATGTGAAGGTCCGGTGCGAGAAACATTCCGGGGATCCACTGACGGCTGGAGTTATGAACGAGAAGACGATGACGTGATCGCGTGTCCATGGCACGGCTGGCGGTTTAACGTGAAGACAGGCGTCAGCGTTGACGCTGAGGAATATTCGATCCCGAAATACGATGTAATAGTCGATAACGGTGACGTATACGTGGAAATGTAACAGTAGCTTACGTACTTTTTAGTGAATTAGGCGTGCGTGAGTTCGGCGACACGATCCCGGATGTCAGAAACAAAGACATCGAAATCTGGGTTGTCGCCATCCCGAATCCAGGCATAACTAATGATACCGTCATTGTCAATAATGAAGAGACTCCGTTGAGCAGCTTCGATCATGTCGTACATCCCGTCGTAGACGACATCGTACTTATAGATGATGTCGTGATCCCAGTCAGAGAGCATCGGGAAATTTAAGTCGTGTTGTTGGATCCAGATATTTTGGGAAAATGGTAAATCCACGCTGACGCCATACACTTGCGCATCTAGTTCTTCGTAACTACTCATTGAATCGCGGAATGCACACATTTCAGTGGTGCATCCACTGGTGAACGCAGCGGGATAGAATGCGAGTACGATCGGTCCATCGCCGATCGCGTCTGAAAGGGTAAATGGTTCGACGTCGTTGTATGCGTCTCCGCCAGCAAGGGGCACGGTAAAATCAGGAGCTTCGTCGCCTTCTGTAACCATGTCGTGATGTAATTCGCACGGTGCTATAAAAAGTGGTATTTTTGCGGAGTACAATTTGTTATCTCCCTAGGATGTAGTCCTTATGCGTTGAATGCTGTTGCAAGGCTTTCACTGAGAGTTGTGATTGCTTCGCGGGTACGGCCGATATCTTGATGGAAATAGCCCGTTCCGGTAACAGAATGGGGCATATCTGGGAAGTGATGATGCGTCGTGGGTACTCCACAGTTGTTGAGTCGGTTAACGTACTCAATGCCATCATCCCGTAACGGGTCAAATCCGGCCGTAATAACTGTAGCTGGTGGTAATTCACCGAGATCTTTTGACTGAAGTGGCGTTGCATATTGGTGGCGAGCGTCGAATGAATCAGCTAAATAATGATCCCAATACCACTCCATGTCAGCCCGTGACAATCCATACCCCAAAGCATTTTCCTGGGAGGATTTGGTTTTTCGAGGACGATCCAGAGCGGGGACACACGGCGCCTGATGGTGGATTGTTGGTCCGCCTTGATGATACGCGAGCAAGGATAACGCAACTGTGAGGTTACCACCGGCGCTTTTTCCACCGACTGCGAGCGTACTGCCATCGCTATGGGCGATATCTGGGTGTGCTGCCACCCATTCGAGCGCGGTATAACAATCGTGGAGTCCCGCTGGGAATGGATGCTCGGGCGCGAGTCGATACCCGACAGAAACGACTGAACACGGTGTTTGATTCGTTAATGCCCGGCAAATTGGATCATTCCCATCAATTGAGTCGCGAACCCAGCCCCCACCGTGGATCCAGAGCAGTGTTGGATGAGGTGGTTCTTCCGCAGGGGTATAAATTCGGATGGGGAATGATCCGGAATCATTGGGCAGAGAGTATTCGCGTACGTTTCCCACTGGTTCTGGATCGGAGAGCCAACCTTGTTGGGTTATTGCGTCTTGTTTTAATTGCCGGGCGCCGTCGACAGATAAATCACTAGAGTTGACGTGTGTTCCGGCTTTTTTGGCTGCTTCGAGGGTTTGTTTGACTTCTGGGTGAAGTGTGGTGCGTAATTCGTCTGGCATTACTACCGGATGGCAATGATGGGAACTCGGTAAGTAGTTATGATCGATTAACACTCGATTTCCAAAAATAGTCACTGCGATGGATTTGTTCGATTCAAAACGAGTAATGAATTAAAATGCGTACGTTAGATTTTGTAGACGGTAGAAAACCCACCAAAGGATAAGGAATATCGATTGGAATACGAGGAGCGAAAATAACCCGCGTGAGATGCGAACAATCAGTCTCGTTGAGCGTTCTGGGTCAGGTGAATCTGGTTGGAATGTTTTCATCTTTTCCACTGAATGCCCGACAAGGTTACCAATCGGTCCAATAAACATTCCTTCAAAGGCGTAGATAAAAGCGACTGGGAGTAAGAAAAAGATGAATCGCTGTATACTGATCGCAAGAAATAAAGAAGCGGTCAAAACGCCATTGCTATATGATTCATATAAAATGAATCCAGTGTCAAAGAAGTAGAATAACAACACACCGATTAATACCGCTTTCACTGCATTGACAAAACCAACATACCATTTATCTCGGGAGTAATACCCCGCAACATACCCGCCGAACACGCCGCCCAACCATTGCATAGTAGAAAATGGGTTATAATAAAACCAAATCCCGACCTGGTCGGCGAATTCACGGCGGAATTCTTCGAATGGAACAATCACCCCTAAGCTAATGAATAGTTGGGTCGCGATGGCCGTGGTTAAGGCTCCGAGGAGCACGGCATTATTGGGGAAATACGATCTGATTTGGTGCGTTCGTAATTCGAGGCTTGAGAGTGTTATGTTCATCCGTGAGAGGGAGGGGGATTCAAGGATGGTGAGGCGATTGAGCAGTTCACAGTGTTCATCAAAGATCTCTATGTAGCAATAGGCATGTCGCCGTCAAATTCCCTTCGGTTCACTGAAAAAGAACCAAATGTTCGTGACGAGGTACTACGTATAAATCAATAATTGTTAACTTATTTAGAATAAAATAGTATTTCTTTTGTCATTAAAATGCATATGGAACGGAGTGTCTCAGCGGAGCGTATGATGGTGATGAAGTTTCAGTAAGTATCGGACAATGTACGTAGTTGAATATTTTAATCGAAATCAGTAAAGTTAGGTAGTTGGGTAGTTACTGAGTATTTCAATGTCAGATGCTGCGCTGAATGGAATTCGCGTGATTGATTTTACGCATGCACGAGCCGGACCATGGTGCACCCAAGTGTTGAGTGAACTCGGTGCGGAAGTTATTAAAATTGAACCGCCAGGCGGTGGCGATGGACAACGAGATTCTTACCCTCAGAAGAATGGGGTTGGGTTGAATTTTATTTCCCGGAATCGAAACAAGAAAAGCGTACCAGTTGATTTGAAAACAGAAGAAGGCCGGCAACTCGTTGAGGACTTAATTGCGGATGCAGATGTTGTAGTAGAAAATTTTTCCCGGGGGACCCTTGACCGGCTTGGGCTGGGCTATGAGTATTTAAGCTCGGAAGTGAACCCGGGGATAATATATACTTCTGTGAAAGGGTATGGGGAGCGAGGTCCCTATAAGGATAAGAAAGGTGTCGATCTAATAATGCAAGCAGAGGGCGGCATTATGAGCGTCACAGGACCCGAAGGTGGTCCACCAGTAAAAGTCGGACAAGCGATCGGTGATATTGGAGCAGGATTATACGCGGTGATTGGGACGTTAACATCGCTGTATAACCGTGAGCAAACGGGGGAAGGACAAAAAATCGATACGAATTTGTTCGGGACGATTGTGTCCTTCATGGAAGAATACCTCACCATGTATGGAATTACTGGCGAAAATCCCACGCCATACGGAACTCGCCATCAAACTAGTGTTCCCTATGAACTCTTTGAAACTGCTGATGGATACATTGCCTTGCGAGTTCAGAGTGGTGAATGGGAGCGTGTCATGACAGAAGTGTTTGATGCACCAGAACTCGTAAAATACGACACACAACAGTTAAAACAGGAACATTACGACGAGATCATGGATGTTATGCGGCCAGTGCTTCGCGAAGGCTCCACTGATGAGTGGGTGGATTTATTTGAAGAAATCGGATGCCCCTGTGGTCCATTGAACAAGGTTAGTGACGTTATTGAACACCCGCAAGCACGAGACCAAGGGTACGTTATTGAGTATGATGACCCAGAAATAGGGGAAGTGATTCTCCACGGGCACCCACTGCATTTCTCATCAATCGATACTGAGTTCCGCTCTGGTCCACCAGGATACGGACAACACACGAAAGAAATTTTATCAGAGTATTTAGGAATGACTGAGGCTGAGATTGACGAGTATTACGCGAACGAGATCATTGAGTAAATAGTTGGAACAAAAACAAGATAGTAGGAGAGAAGATGGTTATTATAGTTATGTCCCAGTGAATTCTGGTTCGCGGTTTTCCATGAACGCTTCAACTCCCTCTTGATGATCATCGCTTTCTTCGGCTTCTTCTCGCAATCGCTCAATCCATTTCGACTCCGCTTCTGTTAGCGCCCCGTGATCGAGTATGGTACGCACAATTTCTTTCATGCGAATTAACGATAATGGAGCGTTCCCAGCGATGGTATCAGCTAACTCCATCGTTCGGTCGTCTAGGTCAGCTCGGGGAACAACATCGTTTACGAAGCCCATATCGTAAGCTCGATCTGCATCAATGAAATTCGCGGTAAATAAGAATTCTTTGACGTTAGCAGGACCGATTTCAGCCATTATCTCGTAAATTGCTTCGCCACTGTAAACCCGGCCGATGCGAGCGGGAGTGATACCGAATTCTGCATCAGAAACAGCGACACGAAGGTCGCATGCTGCAGCGAGATGCATAGCGCCCCCGTACGTGCCGCCGTTGATTTTGGCGATGGTAGGATAATCAAAATATTTGACTTTATTACTAAAATCACTGAAGCTTGGTTCGTCGCCTTCATCGGCTGATTCAGGTCGTTCGTCGGAATAGTACGTTATGTCGAAACCAGCACTAAATGCTTTGTCGCCGGACCCGGTCACGATTAACACACGGATATCTGAGCGGTCTTCAATCGATTCAATGGCCTCGATCGCCTCACCCGCCATAGGAGGATTCACCGCGTTTCGTTTTCCTGGGTTGTGGATAGTGAGAGTCGCGATTGGAGGGTCTATTGTGAAGTTAATTGTTTCTTCCATGCAGGGAACGCAATTACCAGTCATATTAATGTTTGGCAAACAGGCCAATAACGAGTGCCCAAACAATTCAATAAATTGTTACTAGTTCAGTGTAGGCCGTTTGAGTCGATGTTCGAATTTCTAAGCGGTGAATTGTAAGAAAGTATCGTGATGTCGAAACATTAATTCAAGTGATCACTGATACCACACGGTATGGATCTTGGTGAGTTGACGGTAGTGGAATTCGGTGAATATGTCGCCGTTCCCTATGCTGGGAAATTATTCTCTGATCTCGGTGCTACTGTTATTAAATTAGAACCATCAGCAGGTGATGTCGCAAGACATATTGGGCCATTTGTCAATGACGAAATATCGCCGGATAACAGTGAGTTCTTCGCGTATCTTAACACCGGAAAGCAAAGCGTGACTATCCCACCAAACAAAGCATCCCGTCGACGATTGCTTTATGATATCATTGAGGAATACGACGTCGATTTGGTCCTCGAAAGTTCACTGAGGGAATCCGGTATTGATCCGGAAGCACTCGATGAGGAATACTCACAATTAAGCGTAATATCCCTAAGTGGATTTGGTGCTACTGGCCCGTGGCAAGAGTACGAAGCGCCTGATTTCATTGCGTGGGCAGAAAGCGGTCATATGAATAAAATGGGGTATCCTGATAGTCCCCCTATGAGACCGAGAATTAAGACAGCCGATATCTGGGCAGGACAGGCGTGTGTTATCAGCGGCTTAGGCGCGTTATTGAACCGCGATGTACAAGGAAATGACGGCCAGTATGTGGATGTGTCAAAACGAGAGGCTGCGGTGTCAACGATGGATCGATTCATTGCAGGCCATTCGTGGAGTGGCGCGACCTCTGAACGAAGCGGTGGCGGGTACCCAAAACACGATGGCCAACCAGCATCCCAAACAATCTATGAAACCAAGGACGGGTATATTTCAGTTCGAGTTAAATGGGACGTGTTCTGTAAGGATTTTCTCGACCGTCCAGAATTAGCAGATGATGAACGGTTCAATACTCGGGCAGCGCGAAACGAGCATAACGAAGAGGTAACACGAATCATCGAAGAGTATACGTCGCAGTTTGGGAAGTGGGAGTTGTTTGAGAAGTTCCAAGAAGGGGGAATTGCGGCTGGCATTACTGCTACACCGGCTGATGCATTCGAGTTTGATCATTTGCATGAACGGGAATTTTGGCAGGAGACACCTGTTCCATCGGGTGAGAAGGTGACGATGCCAGCCTTCCCGTTTCGGCCGGGTGGTCCGGAAGAACCGGTGTCGATGGATCGTCCCCCTCGCCTCGGCGAACACACGGATGCAGTATATGATGCACTGGGATATGACGAGTCGTTTGTTGTCGAGACAGCTGGAACGGATCGAGGATCCCGAGGTAATCGAACGACACAATCCTCGAAAAGTGACGACGAATTGTCGGAATATCCGTTGATTACACGACCGCTTGAAGGTGTGAAGGTGCTTGACTTCACGTGGGTGTACGCTGGGCCTCACGCCACGAAGTACCTCGCAGCGCTCGGGGCTGACGTGGTAAAGGTCGAATCGAAACAAAAACCCGATTCAACGCGGTTGTCTGCGTGTTATGGAATGGACACCCACGAGACGGCGTCTGTTTCTGCGTCCTATAACGAACGCAATCAAGGAAAACGATCGATCCAATTGGATTTAACGAACGAGAAGGGCCGGGAATTAGCGCTTGAGTTGATGAAAGAGGCCGATGTTGTTGTGGAGAATTATTCGCCTGATTTCATGAGTCGGATTAATCTGGATTACGACCGGATTAAGCAAGCGAATCCGGAAATCGTGTACTTATCGATGCCAGGCATGGCGAGTAGTGGCCCAGCGAAGAATTACAGGGCCTATGGGATGACGATTCAGTCGATGATCGGGCTCGATTATTTATCCGGGTTGCCGGAAGATCCGCCCACGACAACCGGGCATTCGTGGCCGGACCCGACGGCGGGATACATGGGGATACTAGCAGTGTTATTCGGGTTATATCATCGTGAGCAAACCGGTGAGGGAATGATGATTGAGTTACCGCAGTTCGAGATGGCGGCGTCGTTAATGTTCAAACCGTTAATGGAGTATGTGAATAATGATCGGATAGCAGAACGAACAGCCGACCGGGATGAGGATTATCGGTATGTGCAAGGCGTGTATCCTGCAACGGGTGACGATGAGTGGGTCGTAGTGGGGATAGAGACGACAGCACAGTGGGAAGAGTTGTGTTCGGTAATCGATCGGGCCGAGTTATCCGATGATGAGCGGTTTTCGAGTCATCATTCTCGAGTAGAACATCACGACGAGATCGATTCGATTATCCGAGAATGGACGGGCAAAAGATCCCAAGAAGAAGTTCGTGATCGCTTACAAACAAACGGAATACCGGCGGGAATCGTTGCTAACGAGCGGGATTTGATGGAGTATGACCCGCAGCTTCGGGCGCGCGAGTATTTCACGACGCAGCAAACAGCCGACGTCGGTGAGCGGCGGTTCCAGGGAGTCCCATTCAAGATGAGTAGGTCGAATGTTGAGTTTGCAACGAGAGCACCGACGTTCGGTGAACATACCGAGGAGGTCCTCAACGATTGGTTGGGATATGAAGAATCAGAAATCCATGGGCTAGAAGAGGAAAAAGCACTGTACTGAATGCAACTGGGCTTGGCGGAACTGCAAACTGAATCTAAAATGCGGTCAATCCCAGGTAGGTATTAACGTTTGGTTAGAGTTTGTCTTCGGCGTTGTATTCCTCGATGAATCCGTCGTCGAGTTCGAGGCCGAGCCCAGGACCGTCTGGTAAGTGAAGGTAGCCATCCTTGACGAGTGGAGTGTTTTCAACCATATCGTACCAGACTGGATCGACCTCAGGATGGAACACTTCGACATAGAGTCCATGCGGAACACTCGTGAGTAAATGCATCGCCAGATGAGCTTCTTCGTGGTGGGCCATCTCGACATCGTGGAGCGTCGCTGATGCTGCAGCGTTGTGCCACGCAGTGGGGCCCCCAGCGAGACTCGCGTCGAAATTAATGATATCTACTGATTCCTCGTTCAGTAGTCGTTGACACCCATCGGCAGTTGTCTCACTTTGTCCAGCAGTAACGGGGACGCCGGTTCGTTCGCGGACGGTTCGCATACCTCGGTATTGTTTGTTCCAAACGACGGGTTCTTCGAACCATCTGATGTCGTGTTCTTTTGCGCGGTTTGCGAATGCGACTGCTTGATCGATTGAGTATCCCTGATTCGCGTCACACGCGATAATGAAGTCTTCTCCAAGACCCTCACGGACCGCTTTGAGCCGCTCGATATCCTCGTCGACTGTTTTCCCACCGACTTTCAGTTTCATACCGGCCATGCCCCATGATTCGTATTCCCTTGCTTCCTCAACCAAGTCGTTGAGAGTTTTGTCGTCCTCGTAGTACCCGCCAATCACTATAACAGGGAGTTTGTCAGTGTATCCACCCCATAATTGATAGAGTGGAACGTCTGTTGCCTGACCGATGGTTTCCCAAATCGCCGTGTCAACGGCACCAATCGCGTGTATGAGGAGTCGTCGTTCTTTCGCGTTAGAACTCAACAATTCATTGGTTTTCTCGAACATCCGCTCCCAAAGAGATTCAACTGAGAACAATGGTTGGCCTTCGACAAGGGGCACCAGATCCTCTCGCACGAAATCCACGAGCATCCGACCGGTTTCATCAAGATCAAGTTTGTCACCAGAGTAAATCCGACCAGTGGTACCGTCATCGGTTTCGATCGAAACAACAAGCGTGCCGCGTCGTTCTTTGGTATAGAGACTCCCGCTTACAATTCGGCCGAGTGGTGCCGATACGGGGGTGACTGAGACATCAGTGATTTCCATAGCAACGTAGTTCGTGGAGCTACTACCTTATGTTTTCTGAATACCCTGAGGTATATTCGATTTCACCGGGGGGGTACTCAGTGGATTATGGCCAGCGGCCGACGAGTTTCATTTCGGTTTCGTTCGCCTCGTCGATTTCCGAACGGATTTGTTTGACAGATTTGTGGTGAGTAGTTCGTGCTGAATCAGCGAGTTTGGCGACGGCCGTTGTCAGGACGAGTGCTTGATCTCGGATGTCACGGATATCGACTTTATCGAGTGTGTCAGCGTGCGTGTGTCCCCATCCACGATCGCGAGCGGTGGTCGCCGAGGAGGCGAGTACTCCGGGGACACCGCGAGAGACGAATTCCCATTGATCCGCGTGAGCTGTCACTTCATTATCGATTTCGACGGGAACATTAAGTTCAGTCCGAACATCCTCGAATACTTCTTTTAGGCCACTGAATTGGTGCGAGTTTACGTTCACCGTCCGAGATCGGCCAAGTGCGTCTAAATTAATAATGGCTTTGACGTTATCGAGATCGTTGGTTTTGGCCCAATGGTTAGCGCCGAGCAACCCGATTTCTTCTGATCCGAACACAACTAATCGGATGTCGGTCTCTAAGTCGTCTTCCATTTGCTGTAATATCCGTCCGATTTCGACTACTAGAGCACATCCCACGCCATTGTCGACGGCGCCCTCGGTGATGTCATGGGCATCGATATGGGCAGTAACGAGTATCTCCTGGCGACCGGTATTGCCGATGGTTGCTTCGATGTTGTGCGACGTTAGTTCCTTGTTTTCGCACGTGATCGATAACGTAACTTCCCGGGATTCATCCGTGGCTATTCGTCGGAGTCGAGCGGCGAGTTCCTTGCTGATACCTACAGCGGGGATTCCCCCAGGATTTGGTTTTTTCGCACTCTGTGAATCAGCGGTAATTCCCCCGACACTACCTGTGGGAGGATTACATCCGTCTAAGTGACTCGCGAATAACATTCCGGCTGCCCCGGCGTCGATAGCGCGTGCATATTTTTCTTTCCGGTGGACAAATCGATCATAGTCGTCCGGTGTGTCAGTTGACACGAGCACGATATTCCCC
>CAZITY010000006.1:36284-61175 GCA_964542445.1 uncultured Halobacteriales archaeon
TCGATCCACGCCATCCCAACCGCCTCGAACCGAGCAAACGGCCACGGTTGACCCCTAATCCCGCGCTGGTGTTGAAAGACGGCAAACCGTTCATGGCACTTGGCACGCCGGGTGGGGATGTTCAGCCCCAGGCGATGTTGCAGGTGTTTTTGAATCAGGTGGAGTTCGGGATGAACCCCCAGCAGGCAATCGAATCGCCTCGGGTCGCGACGTACAACTTCCCGGCATCGTTCTACCCCCATAACTACTACCCCGGCGTGAGCGCTGGCGAGGGTGGCATCGACGACGAGATCATCGCGCTCGGCGACGTCTTCGGGGAGGCCATAGCCAAGATCGACGAGATTAGCCGTTACTTCGCCATCAGTAGTTCTTGGGAGGGCAAGCAGTTCGTGTTGGTGATCGTAGGGTTCTGGTTCACCCTCGACATGCAATGAACTCGTACCACGTTCCCAGGTGGGGACTGTAAACGGTGTGGTCTTGATATTGTCGAAGCCAACGTCGTGGTATGCGTCTTCTATAAGTTGGGCGCCGTTTCGCTCGCCCTGTGAGCCGGCGAACCGATTTCTGATCGCGACGATATCGGTTAGGAGGTTCCATGAGTGAGAACTCGTCATCAGTTCACCTTCGAGATCAGTAGATAAAGTCACGGCCAGAGCAGGGTTTGGGAGTTGTTTCAACGTTTCGGTCTATCGTGCGTGCTGAAAGGAGTCGCCGCTAGGGGATCGGTGGGTTGTTGAGAATCTGGTTTGGTTAGTAGGTGTTTCCGACAGTTCCTTTATATTTCTCCATTTCTTCATCGGGGAGATACTGATCCTCCCACTCTACGATTTGGGGGAACCCAGAGATGTCGTGTAAATCGATACCGAGGTTCTCGGCTTGATCATCGATTTCGGTGAGGATGCGTGCGGGGTTTTCTTTCATTTCTGGGAGATGTTTGAACCAACTGACGAGTGCCATTTTACGCGTTACCCCTGGGTAGATGACCATATCGAATCCATAGTCTTCGAGTTCTTCTGGTGACAGCTTTGGCGAGACACCGGCCCAATTGTAAAGTAAGGGCGCGTTAACTTCTTGGCCGATCCGGACAATTTCGTCGCGGTCGACTGGTGCCTCGACAAATGCAACGTCGGCCCCGGCGTCGCAATACGTGTTTGCGCGATCGATGGCTTCGTCGAGAGATCCATCGACAGCCCCGCGGGCGTCAGTTCGAGCGACTATTACGAAATCTTCGTCTCGTTCGTCTCGAACATCCGCTGCTGCGCGGTATTTTCCGACGGCTTCTTCTTTTGAAATCAGTTGTTTGCCCTTGATGTGTCCGCATCGTTTCGGTGCGGCTTGATCCTCGATGTGGATGCCGCCAACGCCTGTTTTGATGAATTCACGGACGGTTCGGATGACGTTGGTAGCGTTCCCAAACCCATTGTCGGAATCAGATAAAACGGGGATGTTAGCGGTTTCCTGGATATGGTTGGCATTCTCGATCATTTCGGGCATCGTGATTAATCCGGCGTCAGGGAGACCTAGCTTCGAGGTGGTGGTCCCGGAACCAGTCATGTATAATGCGTCGAACCCCATTTTGTCGAGGACCCGGGCGCTGTACCCGTCGTATGCGCCGGGGAGTTGGAGGATTTCATCTCGTTCGATCAGTTCTCTGAATCGTGTACTATAACGCATATCATACAACGCGATTGGCGAACCTATTATGTGTTCGCAAAACCCGGTTGTTCTCTGGCGGAATTCTTCATAGATGGTCAATAACCCGGGGGTGTTTGAGTTACTTTGTAGTCTGTAGTCCATCCCAGATGCCGGCGCCGAGGGCTCCACTTCCAAGAACTGTAAACGCGAGACCGATTATCCCGATTGAAGATATATAGGATAAAAAGTGAAGAATCCATAAGCCGGCGAGTAACACGATTCCCCCGGTGAGAATTAACCGGACAAATCGCTCCATATGAGAGCATGATTCGGGGAAGAGTATTATAATCAGTGGGGCGCTAAATTCAACACGAATGGATTGGACTGATGAGTGATCAGGTATCGTATCCGGTGTTAGTGTATGATGATGATTGTGGGTTTTGTACCTGGTGGGCGAACTATTTCGATCAGCGGACTGATTATGTGATCATCGGGTTTTCTGAGTTGGATGCTGAACTTGAACGTCGTCTTCCGGATGAGTACACGTCGTGTTCGCATTTCGTGACCGAAACGGAGGTGTATTCGTGTGGCGCATCGATTGAAGAGGCCTTTCGTCGGTCACGGATTGGACGCGTTTTCAGTCCAGTGATTAGGGTGTTGCGGTGGTTCCGGGTGTATCACTGGGGACGGGAAAGGGTGTACCGATGGATCGCGAAAAATCGGTCGATGTGGGGGCGGCTGTTGTCCGCGACACCGCCATCGTCCTAGGAAGCGCAAAAAACAGGATTGGTTTGAAGTGATCCAGTCGGGTATCCGTCACAATTTTTGGTGTTAATGCTGGGTAGGGGTGATTGGGCCGTAGTAAATTCCGAGTCGGGTCCGATTCCAGTAGCGATCGGTTTCGCGTCGTTCAGCTGGGTCGGTGAATGCATATTCATACCGAACAGCGCGAACGTGGGTTGGAGACGTTTCCTTGAAGGGGTTTGATTTGATTAAAGAACACACTCCGGGATCATTATTTCCGAGCTTCTCGAAGAACGTTGGAAACCATTGTTCTCGGGGACCCGGTCGCGGACGCATGGCAGCAAACCATAGTTGCCAATCTAACCGAAGATGGTAGGGCGCCCACTGCGGAGGCCGATCGTGAAGGTCCACGGGTTGGCCTTTGAATTCGTAAGGTTTCCAGTCAGATTCAGTTGGATTGTCTGCCGTGGTGCCTTCGATTACCAGTTGGTACCGCCGCCTGGTTATTGTCCCGAAGGCACCGTACGTATTGACGAGGTGCAACGGGTCGAATGACGTATTCATGATTTGTGTTTCAGACACCATGTTTAGCAGCGGTCGAATGCTCAATAGGACAATCATGACCGCTATCCCGATACCAATCGCCTCTAGGTATAGCGAGGTTGTTGTTTGTATTGGCGTGCCGATTGACGTGAATCTCGTTAGGATAGGGTCAGTGAATGTCGCGGTCCCAAGGACGATTGTGAGGGCATTAAGCCATGAGAAATTCCCTGTGACCATCAACCAGAGCTGGAAGCCGATTGTAATCAGGCCGGCTATCGTTGCGAATGGTTGGGGTGCGAAATACAGAAATGGGATTGCGAGTTCAACGATGTGATTACCGAGTACTTCCGCTTTGTGGAATCGGTCCGGTAAGTGATGTGCCCACCAGCTCAGTGGATTCGGCATAGGTTGCGTCTCATAGTGATACGTCATGCACGTGAGGTCTCGCCAGCAGTCGTCTCCACGGATTTTGATGAGGCCTGCCCCGAACATGTTCCGGAACAAAACCCATTTGAGGAGCCAGATGAGGACGACCGGTGGGTTTGTAGCGCCGGCGCCAAGGAAAATTGCGAGAAAACCAGTTTCGAGTAACATCGATTCCCACCCGTACCCGTAGAATATCTGGCCGACGTTCACGAAGGAGAGATAGAGGATCCAAAGTACGAACCAGAGGCCGATCGAAATGATGAGTGGATATGGTTCTGGAAAAAAATACGGAACACCGATAACGGCGAGACCGCTGAGGATAACGCCAGTCCACGCGCTAATACCGAGAGCTCTATCAGTGGGAACATAATGAAAGATGCTAGGGCGTTCTCGTACCGACACGCGCTGGAGGTATTGGGGGATGGGCAGGAGTCCGTGTTCGCCGACGAGAGGCCGGAATTGAGTTGCGGCGACTAGAAATGCAATGAGATAAATGAGGGCGAGTCCTCGTTGGAAAAGGAATCGAACGAGCCAGTATTGCTCAGGTGTCCCGATCGCCATCCACTTCGGGGTACTACCTGAACCCCCAATAAAACACAACCTGTTCGGATAATTTCTTTCCCCCGAACGCCGTCAAATTGGATAAGGCCCAGTGGAGGCCTCGGATAAATGACACAACTTGACATAATCGAAGGGACACTCGTCACGGGAGTGATACGAGATCGACCCAATCGGTTTGTGGTGACCGTTGAATTTGGACCTGATATAGCTCGAGTGCATCTCAGTGATCCCGGCGCACTCATCGATATCATTGTCCCAGGAAATGACATTATCTGTCGGCCAGTACAGGATCCAACCCGATCGACCTCGTATGACGCGATTGCAGTAATCGTTAATGAAGTCGCAGTGAGTGTCCGAACTGCGTACGCCAATGAACTATTTGTTGAATCACTCAATTGCGATGCGATACCTCAGTTTGAAAGATATTCAATTCGGTCTCGGGAACCATCATTGCCTGGACACGGCCGGACTGATTTTTATCTCGAAGACCCCAAGGAGAATGACGTGTATGTTGAGGTGAAATCCTGTACTTACGTTGAGGACGGCGTGGCAAAATTCCCAGACCGTCAAAGCGCTCGCGGTAGACGACACGTCCAAGCATTAGAAAACCTAGTAACGGAAGGAACCGAATCGCATGTCGTGTTTGTGGTGCAACGCCCTGATGCCGATCGATTCGCTCCCTTCGAGTCAGTTGATCCTGAGTTCGCTTCGTTGCTCGCATCAGCCCATGAATCTGGGGTGGGTGTGCACGCGATGCAAACGCGATTCGAACCCCCAGCGTATTATCTTGAAAGGCCTTGCCTCCCCATTGATTTACCCTCGTAATACCCTACTAACGCCGATCACCAGCGCTAGACTCCGATTGGACCTGCTGTTTTAAGTAGATATTCTGTGACTGGTATCGGTATGCAAGCACTCGATGATACCAAAATCATCTCACTCGCACAGATTTATAATGGACCGTATTGCGCGTTGATGTTACAATTTCTCGGTGGGGAGGTTATCAAAGTTGAACCACCAGGTGGCGAACAACTTCGATCGAACGATGCTGATGAAGCACCTGCGTTTATCATGCTAAACTCGTCGAAAAAAAGCGTCACACTGAATCTGAAATCCGATCGCGGCAAGGAACTTTTTAAGGAACTCGTTCAGGATGCTGATGTCCTCGTTGAGAATTATCGGGTCGGAACAATGGACCGTCTCGGCCTCGGGTATGAGACACTACGGGAGATTAATCCTGGATTGATTTATGCCCATGGTAGTGGGTATGGTGAATCGGGGCCGTATACGGATTATCCTGCGATGGATTTCACAATTCAAGCAATGAGCGGGATTATGGATGTCACTGGGTACTCGGATCAACCGCCGGTGATGGCGGGGGTTCAGCTCTGTGATTTCTTCGGGGGGATCCACCTCGCCGCAGGTGTCCTTGCGGCGTTACATCAGCGGGACCGAACCGGTGAAGGCCAGTTTGTTGAAGTCGGTATGTTTGACGCAATCTATCCTAATCTCACGTCTCAAATGGCTGCGTATTACACAACTCCAGAGTTACCACATCGAACTGGGAATCATCATTCACGAAGAAAACGGTGTCCGTATAACGTGTATGAAACGAGTGATGGGTATATCGCGATTTTTTGCGTGACTGAACGCCATTGGGAGCGATTCACGACAGTTATGGGAAACGAAGAATTACACGAGAATCCTGCGCTTGATTCGCATGAAAAACGCTCTGATCGGATGGAAGAACTCGATGAAATCATTGAATCATGGACCCAAGAGCACGAACGCGATGTGTTAGCACAAACCTTCCTCGATGCAGGAGTCCCCTGTGCGCCGGTACAAGAGCGTGACGAGGTACTGTATGATCCGCACTTAGAATCTCGTGACATGGTCAACGAAATCAATCACCCGGAATTCGGGGATATCCGGGTTCCTGGGATGCCGATCAGACCCCATGAATCGGAGTACCCCGACATTGAACCTGCGCCGGGTACTGGTGAACACAACGAAGAGGTGCTCTCTGAACTCGGGCTTTCCGCTGATGAAATCGGGGAACTATACGGAGATGAAATCATATAGCGAACGTACAACGTAATATCTCCGTGACATGTTTAGACGCTAGTAAGCTCAAAACGGCTGCCAGCTATGTTTTCTCAGTGAAATGTAGACCCCCCATGTGCAGCAGTGATTCCTTTGACAATTAGAAGCCCCAACTCAGTATCCCTCCCTGTTTGGTAATTTACCCAGTTTCGAACACGGAATTACGGCTCTCTTCGGGGATACCGGGATCAGAATCCGTCGGATAAAACTCATTTGAACCAATTGATTAACTCCAGTTAGCATCGCTATCATTGGACCAACGCTTAGTTCACGTTCCAGCGTTCGGTTGCCATCCAGCGGGGACATATTGTTGGAAATTGGGGTCTTCTGAGAGTGCTCGAGGGAAGAATAATTGCTCTCCATTCACCTTGAAATTCTCGATGGCTTCCTGGCCATTGGGACTCGTAATAAACCCGATATACGCCATCGCCAGATCATAATTTCCGTGAGGGTGTACGGCTGGATTAACCGCGATGACGCCATACGGATTTGCAAGGATATCGGGTCCGCCCTCAATTGGACCTTGCAGTAAAATTACGATATTAAGTTCCGATCGTTGGGATAAAAACGTCCCACGGTCTGATAACGTATATCCTCCTTGTTCGTTCGCTATGTTCAATACTTCACCCATTCCTTGGCCAGTTTCAAAATACCAGTCCCCGTTCGGAGTAACGCCAGCAGCGTCCCAGATGGCACGTTCTTTCGTTTGCGTTCCAGAATTGTCGCCCCGGGATATAAAGGTGGATTCAGTCTCTGCTATTGCAGTAAATGCCTCGGTGGCCGAATCCAAGTCGGAAATTCCCGCCGGGTCATTTTCCGATCCCACAAGTATGAAATCATTGAACATCAGGTCTCTTCGATTGATACCATAACCCTCTCGAATGAATGCATCCTCAAGCGAGCGGGCGTGAACCATGACGACATCCGAATCACCGTTTCTAGCTGTCTCGAGAGCCGCCCCAGTTCCTTGTGCCACAGCATCGACCGATACGCCATACATGGTTTCGAATTCAGCGTTCAATTCATCCAATAGCCCTGTGTCGTAGGTACTGGTAGTTGTCGTCAACGTGAGTGTCTCACCAATAACCTCAGGTTGAGTATTTTCTTTCCCTGCTTGTAAACAGCCAGATAATCCCGCCAGCCCATTCGCCCCTAG
The DNA here is from genome assembly GCA_964542445.1 of uncultured Halobacteriales archaeon. Taxonomy (GTDB): domain Archaea; phylum Halobacteriota; class Halobacteria; order Halobacteriales; family Hikarchaeaceae; genus CAZITY01. The sequence continues at coordinate 43,453 of CAZITY010000006.1, forward strand.
AACGGTAAGGAATTGCCGACGTGGTATCGACATGGCTATTTCGATTTGTGGAATAATGAAATAAGTTCTGTAATGAACAAGAAAATAAGTACAATAATTAGTGGTAATCTCGTCTGCGTTCACCGAGTGACACGAAGATGTTGGGACAAAAACGGGTGAGCAAATCAAGGAACAGGGGGGTTTTACCAGGTAACTATTGCTTCGCCATCAGGACCATATTCTTTGGCTGTTCGCATTTCTTCTCGAGCAGCTTGTCTAGAGTCATGTGCGCGAACACTTTCTGCGATCGGTTCGCCATTTGCGTCGAGTAACCGCCAGACCCAACCATCGTCACGTTCGAGGAATTCAAACACTGGTTCATCGATCTCAATAATACTAGCGTCTACACCTGATGATCGGGCTCGATCGATTGCATCAGCGACACTGGCTCGGTCATCGTGATACCCCGGATCTACCGCCAGTACAGTTTCTTCTTCGTCGATCACTCGCCATAGCCATCCTTCATCGCGATGAATGATTTCGAAGGCCGCTGTATCGATCTCAAATCGGGTTGCATCGGGGGCTCGTGACTTGATCGTTTCAATGGCATCGGCGAGAGTATCAGGGTTCTCGTAGGATTGACCGCTTTTTGCTAGTACCGCCCGTTCTGGATCCAATAACTCCCATGTCCACGTGTCTTCCGTATCGGCACGCGTTGCCCATATGACTCCTTCATCGAGGGTAAACGTCGGGGCGGCTTGTCCTCCCTCAATCAATCGGTTGATGGCATCCATGGCAGCTTCTCTGTCTTCATGCGTTTGTTCCCCTTCAGCGATGATTGCCCGGTCCGGGTCGATCAAGTCCCAGTGCCACCCTGCACCATGTCTTAGCCTCACGGTGACGGTTCCGAACGCCTCAATCGGTGCATCAATTCCGGTTTCGCGAATGTGGTCGAGTGCCTCGTGTGCGGCATCTTTCGTCGAATAACCGACAGTTGCATTCGCGAGAATCGTTCCATCGATATCGACGAGTCGAACTCCCCATCCATCGTCTGCGTCGTATAACTGGAATGCCGGTGCGTCCATCTCGTAAATTGTCGTGGTATCATTATGATCGGTGAGATACTGAACAGCGTCCCGAGCGGCTTGTCGTGACGTGTAGGACGCAGTCGCATCTGCAATAAGGTTCCCGCCATCGTCAATAAGCCGCCACCCGAACTCATCATCATCCCGATAAATCTCAAATGCAGCCGTTTCGATCTCGAGAATTTCAGCTTCCGGTGCGTTTTCCTTTAAAGTACTCATTCCCTCCTGTACTGCTTCTTTTGAGCCGTATTCCTCACTGCTGTCGGAGAGCACCTGTCCATCTTCGTCAATTAACCGCCACCGCCATTCCCCGTCTGATTCATACTGTTGGAAGGCAGCCTGTTCAAATTCTATTAAATCGGCCGCATCAATACATTCCTTGACATATCCCGCTGCCTCATTCATCGTCTCCACATCGTCATGCTCCTCAACGCTCTCAGCAAGCTGATTCCGCTCGGAATCTACCAGCCGCCACCGCCAAGCATGATCAGTTGGGAAAACCTCAAACTCAAGATGCTCATAATCGATGACGGTGGCGTCTCCCAATGCAGATCGGGTTCGTTCAGCCAGTGATCGGATTGTCTCTTCGTCACTTACAGCACCGTCTTCATCCGCCGCAATGATCTCATCGGTGTCATCCCGTAGTCTCCACGACCACCCATCCGAATCGGGTATAAGTTCAAATCCTCCATTCCCATACTCTACCACATTACCTGACCGCATCGTATCGAGTATTTCATGTGCATCCGCTTCTGCTTTTTGTCGTTCTTCGTGTGAATCGGTACTTGATATGATCACCTCCTCGTCTGGCGTGAGGACCTGCCACGTCCACATCGAATCAATTTCTATTAACTCAACCCCAATCGTCTCGATCGGCACAAGTCGAGCGGATCCAATCTGCTCCACGAACGTTTCGGTAGCAGCCTCCGCGGCCTCTTCTGATGCCACACTCTCCGCAGCAACTGCAAGTTGCTTACGGTGTTCGTCAAGCAACCGCCATTGCCACCGATCAGCCGCATCCTGATACACGTCAAACGCTGCTCGTTGAATTTCAATCAAATCTGCATCAGCGAGAGTTTCCCCGAGAAACGTCACCGTTGATTCAATGTCATCACGGGACGGAGCTGTCCCTTCGCTTACTGCTACAACACTCCCATCTGCAGTAACGAGAGACCAGCGCCACACCCCATCTACCGTTTGATAAAGCCGGAATGATGAAGTTGTTAAATCAAGAAGGCCGGCAGCCCCAATTGCATCCCGAACATCCTCAACTTGTAGCCGTGTATCAGTATCGGTCCGAGTCACAACTTCGCTTTCAGCAATGGCGTCGCGGTAAATCAATCGCCACGTCCACTCGTTCCGTGGAGTTTCGAAGATCGCGAAAAATGCATCTTGGGTGGTTTTTCCTAGCAAGATTGGTGGGGCGTCGCTCCCGATCCCAATTTCTGGTTCCACCAGCAATCCTTTCTCGCCAGTGATAATCGGGACAAGGACAGCGACACCAGCGATAATCATGATCCCGGTTCCGTATACAGTAATGATTTCAGCGCTGTAATCCGGGGGGACATACCACGCTTGTGGATAGACAGTATAGAACAACCCGATACCGACGAACGCAATGACAAGGCCAGCAATACTGGCAAAAATCCCGTTTCTCCTGACTGGTAACAAAACTACAATCCCAAATAACGCGACTACGAGTCCTACGGCAGCGGCCATAATCGCGAGTTCCCTAATAGCGAAAGTACCTGATGTGAATGCTTGCTCGTATAAGTACAATCCGATACCGAAGAATCCACTGAGTGAACCGAGTAAAAATAACCAGTATCCGTAAACGTCCCGCATTCGCTCAGGTTCGCCCACGTACCGATAGTACAACTGGAGCAAAGGTCGGTTTCGGAGGTTTCTATCCGACATAGTCTCATGTATTAGAGTGCTTACGTAAGCATAAATTCGCTAGACCATTAACGCGATTTTACCAGGATTAGACTACGACTACTGGATTGATGATATCGTTATTTGAAACGTAAATTAACCAATTAACGGTCAATACACTGGAGGTAGTGTACTGTCAGGAACAATAATCCCCTCAATGTAGGTGGTTGTACATGAGACACCCGAATTTTTTGTGAAACTGAAAATACCAATGCGAATTTACATCGATGGACATTATTCTGACGATATACCTGGTGTCTGGGCGTCATCTTCAAGCACTACCCGTGAACCTCTATTCGGGTACCCCCATCGACCCTTGCGCAATCGTTACGTCCCATTCATGGGTGTGCGCGATTTCTTGAACGATGCTGAGGCCGAATCCAGTACCACTCTTCCCCGTAGAATACCTGTATTCAAACACACGGTTCGTATCATCAGCAGGAATACCGGGGCCATCGTCTTCGACGTAAAAACCGTCGTCTAGACTCCCGATCCGGACTGTGACGGAATCTCCCGCGTGCTCAATGGAATTCCGAAACAAATTCTCCAGTAATTGACAGAACCGCCCTTCATCAGCGAGGATTTTGATATCAGTATCGACCACAAGCGTTGCATCCTCAGTGTTAATGAATGTATTCCAACAGCGAAACGGGAGAGTTCCTAAATCGAGTACCGCGAGATCGAGAATTCCAGAATCGCCTCTGGCAAGAGTGAGAATATCATTGATTAGTTCGTCCATTCGATAAAGAGATCGTTCAACTGTTTCTAGCCGGTCTTCGTCATAGTCCTCTCGGAGTAAATCAATATTTCCGAGTGCTACTGTCAATGGATTCCTTAGATCATGACTGACTACGCTAGCGAATTTTTCTAACTGTTCATTTTGTTGTTTGAGTTCGCGTTCGTGGTTAATTTGCTCGGTGACCTCACGATATACACAAAGACGGCCGTACGCTGTTCCATCATCGTCACTTACAGGACTCGAATAGCGATCTAAAAATCGTCCATCGGCAAGCTGGATCTGATCATGGCTTTTCTCTCCTGGATTGTCGTATAGATACTCAATTCGTTCGACGAACTCAGTCGGGTTGTCAAGTTGATCGAGAACCCTCTTTAGAGCTTCTTTTCCGGATCCGGATTCGGTGATCTCATCTGAGAGTCCCCACATGTCTTTGAATCGTTCGTTGACGGTGAGAATTTCCCAATCGTGAGTGGTAACTAGAACCCCATCGAGCGTTGTTTCGAGGACAGCCTCCAACAGTGACTTCCTGTACTTTAGTTGCTGTTCATGTTCCTTTCGGTTGGTGATATCGGGGGCAATCCCTTCCCTCGCACCATTTACCAAAGGTATTTGGTACCCCGGGCCGGCTGGCACGGGTATGACGGTAGCCGAAGACCTAGCGACATTCGCGCAAAATGTTGATCTCTCTGACATCCCAATTGATATCCAGAACCACACCAAACGGATTATTCTTGATCAGTTGAGCGTCCAACTGGCATGTGCCGATCTCCCGTGGAGTACCGGTGTCTACGAAGGAATCACGGCACTCGGGAGTGGCGGGCCGAGTACGGTGGCCCGGTACGGAGATTCAGTCGCCGTCGACGACGCAGCCTACATTAACTCAGCGTTCGGGCATGCTTTCGAAATGGACGATATCTCGATTAAATCAATTAACCACGTCGGCTGTCACGCCGTCCCAACCGCATTGGCCGTAGGCCAACAACAAAATAGTAGTGGCGAAGAATTCCTGACCGCCGTGACGGCCTGTTCGGAGATCATTAACCGAATATCCGGCCTCGCTTCAAGGTCGTTGCTGTCCCAGGGCCTGAATGTTCACCCCCCGGTAAACGGGTATGCCACGGCCGCTGCAACGGGGAAATTACTTGGGTTAGATCAACCGGTGATTCGTGAAGCAGTTTCGATCGCTGGAAGCTACACCATCGCCGGACTCCGGGAATACAACCAGACGGGTGGATCAGTCAAACGGGTGTCAGGATCTATCCCAACGGTGTCCGGGATCCAAGCGGGATATATGGCTAAACACGGGGTCACGGGGCCACCTACGGTTTTTGAGGGGAAATGGGGCTGGGAACAGTTCTATATCCCGGAGGTCGACAACGGCGGTGTCGTAACGAGTGCTCTCGGATCCGAGTGGAATATCCTGGAGGTTGGGTTCAAGGCGTATTGTGCGAATTACTTCACCCAACCAGGAATTGAACTCGCTGTCCGACTCCGGGAAGAACACGATATCGACCCGGATCAGATCGAAGCAGTCGAATTCGGGACGTTTGCGGAAACCATTCAGCATGCCGGTCAAATTGATCGGCCGAAGGATGTGTTGAGCGCCCAGTATTCCGCTGCGTTCGTGATTGCACTCGCATTTCACTATGGGGACGTCGGATTTGACCATTACTCAGAAGAGACCATGACCGACGAATCGATCCTCGACCTCGCCGAGAAAGTCGAACTGTATGTTGATGAGCAAGCCGAAGCGGAATACCAGGAATCGGACACGGGGTTGAGTCACTCGGCTGTGATGACCGTCCGGCTCACCAACGGCCGCAAGTTTGAACGACGGATTCCGTCCTCGAAAATCAAAGGGAATCTTGATAATCAACTTACCGACGATGAAGTCGCTGCGAAAGCCCACCGGTTAACCGAACCGATACTAGGAGCCGCCCAGGCGTCAGACCTCGTTGATACAGTGATGAACGTGGATGAACTCACAGATATCAACGACCTTGGACGACTTCTCGTAGCCAAATAACGCCACACCTAGGTCACTCTGCGACCTCCCATCGCTCACTGAGTTGAGCGGGCAGCAGGTCGTTGGACGAACTGCCGGGATAAACCGGGAGGTGCTGAACAGCGTCGCATTGATAGCACTTCCCGTCGACATTGTCCCATTGAAATTGTTCGATTCGGATATAGAATGATCGATTACAAGCACAGGTGCCGCGTCATATCTGGTTACATTATTCTTCAATTTCAAGATAAATTTCGCCGTTTTTTACCATTGTTTCGTAGGTGGGCACTGAATACCGGTTGTCCGAGAGACTGTTCCCGTTTTTAATGTTGAATTGCCAGGAATGCCAGGGACACTCAATATTGATTTCGTCGCCATAGGCGAGATCCCAATCATTCTTTTTCAATGAAATTTTGCCGACCATTTCACCCTCGCTTAGGGGGCCGCCTTGGTGGATGCAATGATTTAAAATTGCGAAGAATTCTCCATCAAGATTGAATATTGCAATCTCTTTGCCCTGGATTTCCACAATGATTCGTTCACCGTCGTCAATTTCCGCAACGTCAGCAACTTTTGTGCTCATGAGAGTATATTATTTAAACGTCAAATGCTTCAGTTGCGTTTTCACCCATGATCCCCCGCACCTTGTCTTCATCGAGATATGGATTGATTTTTTCGAATAATTCTTCGGGCGGATCGAAATCCATGTGCGGGAGATCAGCCGAATACATCATATTCTCCGGGCCCGCCATTTCAATTAACTGAGATATATATTCTGGGTTATTACCTGGATTTCCCAGCGGTTGGGTAGTGAAGTAGAATTGTTCATCGATATATTCAGTTGGTGGCTTAGACAACTGGTACCAATCGTCAGGATATTCTAGGTAATGATCATCAAGTCGCATCCGCATAAATGGAATCCACCCGACACCGCCTTCTTGAATCACGAAGTTTAACTCTGGAAATCGTTCGGGGACGCCTCCGTGAAGTAGTGCGTTCAATGTCCACATAGTACCGATTGGTAGGAATAAATGGCTTTCAGAAAACGTCTGAGCCTTAGCAATGAATACCCGACGTAACTCTGGAGGAAGAGCGATATGAGATACTATGGTGAGCTCATTGTCCTGAGCTGCTTGATATATCGGATCAAAAAATTCGTTTCCGATACTGATTCCCTCTCTCGGTGCGGCCAACACCCCGACCACATTTTCCTCGTTCGCCCATTTATCGATCTCTTCGGCAGCTTTGTGTGGTTTTTGTGGGGCGATTGTTAAGACTCGCTTGAATCTCCCGGTTTCATCTCCCACTTTGTCTGCAAGCCAGGCATTGTACGCTGTCGCTAAAGCTACTGCGTGCCTTTCGTTATTCACGGTCATGATGTTGGAAAAGGCCGTGGGGGTTAGAAGGCTATAATCAATATTGAAATCATCCAGTTCGCGCTTTTTAACAGTTAAATCCCATTGATTCTTCGAATCCGCGACTGCCCCACGATTATAGTGGTTACCACTGATTGGCCCGGAATGAGTGAATGAAAATATGTCCGCAAACGGGCGATTGGTTTTCGAAAAAATACGTTTGTAGGCATCGTTCTCCACATATTCACAAATCTCTTCAAATCCCTCCATCGTATGGCTGTCCGCATCAAATACCACATCCAGATCATCGACCGTCTGCAGAGTATTACTGGTTGTTTGGGCCATTTAACCAGAATCTGATTCAATAACTATTCAATGTTGGGGTAAGAATATCATTAGGACGTTACACTTCTGTCCACCAAACCCATTTCTAGAAATTAAAAAAATTATATGTCTAGTGAAAGGATAGGCATGTGTTGGTTCATCCCGAAAATATCAGTCTCTCGGGGATGGCCCTGTGAAATGGGCCTTTCAACGGATATTTTGATCGCATTAATGAAATCCACAAAATAAATACCAAGAATACTACTCTGAGATATGCCATACACTTTTGCGATATTCTCCTGACTTATCCTTCCGCTGGATTTTACTTCTTCAAAAGTTTCTTCGTCGAAAAATAAATCAATAGTGAGTCGAAACGGGCCAGCGTTTTTTGTTTTGACTGCACTTATTTTGTCTTTTAGTTCAGCCATCGATTATACCTCCAGGGGTGCTTCACCACGCTCTGTTATGTGTTCAGTCCTGATTTCACTGAGGTCAGTATAGTCAACTCCCTCAAGTAAGTGATAGATAGAGAAAGTATACGCTGCTCCCATGCTAATTTCTGATTGGGAGTACGGTATCATCATGTTACCTCCGATCGATACTCTATCTTTAAAGTTGATGCTTTTAAATTTCGATTTAAATAAACTGCAGATATCTGTCGAGATTGATTCAGTTTCGCCTAATACTTCAATGATCATGCCCATCCCCATGTCTTGCAATAAATCAGACTCACTGGTGGTGAACAAGGAGGCTTCATGGTTTGGGTTTTCGCCCATTTTTCGGGCCACTAAGTCATAACTCTCGGGTGGATGAGCAGATAATTCCACTACATTAGTGTAGGTTTCTTCGACAATCTGTTTGAGATTAGATGCAACGTTCGGATCAGCGATATACACTGGTGCAATTGTGCGGTATCCAATTTTTTCTACCCCTTCTAGTAATACTGAATATACATCATTGGGGTTAAATTCACCTCCCGATATTCTGAGACGATCTCCGTGTTCTTGATAGGATGCGTTTGAAATATCGACCGTCCCATGGGGGGAGAATAGCGTATATGGATCAGCTTTTTCATGGAGGGTTTGGTTGGCTGCTGCGGTCAAAGAGCATCTTTCATGAGGGCTTGCTGGAGCAAGCTCGAAGTAATCATCGTGTAGGATGCCAATTAAGCCTGCACTACCGATGATTGGCTCACTGTTTGGCTTTGGTTCAGATGCTGAACCTGCGCATTCTAGTAATTTCGCGAAATGGATGGCAGTTTCCTCAGGGTAGCCTTCCCGGATGGCCAGCGCCGTATAAGGGGCAATATCCAGTGAGCGACCGCCAATTATCACCTCACTTCCGGTTTCTAAAGCGTCTAAATACGATTCATAACCAATGCAAGAAACTATAGTGGAGGCATCCGCGACTTTTTGTTGCGATAGGTCGTCGCCAACTCCGTTTATTTTCCGAGTATTGCCGTTTGCAATATGTTTATTTAAAAAGGCTTTGTCGACATCCGTGTAGATTTTACTGAGTTGAAAATCCAATCCTTCTTCATCAGCAATACGATGAACTATTTCACTAACTTTGTCCAAGTGGGGTTTTGTTCCCCCGGTAGCGGCGTTAGCAATCACTAGCGGCACATCCAACCGGTCGCGTTCGCGTAATATCAATCGTAAGTCTCTCGTTAGCGTATCCACTGATGCAAAAAATTCGCCAGAGCCATAGTAGTAGGGGCCTGGATCATTCGATCCCGCATCTGCTGCGATTGCATCAATGTCGTATTCATCGACTAGCCATTGTAAACTCGGCTCGGATATTCCATATCCCAACTGGGCCGAAGCGCCACAAACCGTGTAAGCCATGATAACTACATGGGTTAGTATATGTTTATACTTTTACGGGACTTTTTCGACTATATCTGTTTGCTTGATTAATTTGAACCAGCTTAGGTTCCAATCTTAGAGCATGAGCCTGATGCTTCCTAATTAGAACATAATTGGAAACTCAATCAAATGACTGGATTTTTTACAGTTTTTTACAGGGTAAAAACATATCCCTCGGGTTTCATTGATATATTACTAAAACAAGCTTCTATTGGTTCTCGGATCAATGATCCCTTTGGAAGTTTCTAAACCATTTATATGTTATCCGAGAATATTAATAATACTTAGATTGTTACTGAATCCTCCTTATTTACCCGTAAAATCTGGGTTCTAATCCCACATGTCGCATAAATACCCCCTTCCTCAGCGAACAGCGGCGTGATCCTAGTGAGGAAGGTTCGATTTCCGGATTGGGTTGCTACTTCCTCTTCGATTTCGATCGGTTCTTCTGTCTGTAACACACGACGATCATTTTCCCGGAACTGTGTAGCTATATCGGGTGGAAAGGCCTCGTCAGGAGCCTTACCAATGAGGTCTTCGGGGTCAGAGATTCCAAACAGATCCGTAAAATTCTGATTCGCCAAGACAAATCTACTCTCAGTATCTCGCATCCAGATTGCCGCCTTTATACTATCGAGCACCCCTTTGAGTTGGCGTGTTTTTTTGCTTGAGTTCCTGTGCATATTGACGTCGTTTGTTAGAGGACCGATGGTGTTCAACAGCGTTTTTTATTCGCTTGCCGAGAATAGCGTAGTGGTTTGTATCACGCCTTTTTGCATGTAATCGGTCACACCCGTGGAGATAGCTTCACTCGCGATTTCTTCACTCCCCTTCCCTGTATAAAGAATAAAAGGTAAATCTCCGTGATTCTCTCGGACTGTTTTCAGGAATGCTAGTCCATTCTTTGTGGGCATCTCGTAATCGGAGATGATGCAATCAATCTTAGTTTGGCTCAGATAGTTCAAGCCTTCATCCACACCAGTAGCTGATATGACGTCGATGTCGATCTCTGATTGTTCGAGGAAGTCTTTTATCATGGCCGAGAAGCCAGGCTCATCATCGACGTGGAGAAGCTTGATTGATTCTGGTGATCTGTTAGTCATTGCCGGCACCTGATTCCGCTCTAGTAGGAGATGGTTCTGATTGTGGCGGCCAGTCAGTCATCAACCGTCGAAACACTCGATTGGTATCATCCGTTGTCATTAAGTGTGTGAGTTGGTCTCTTACTTCTCGTTTTATGGAGTTGAACCGCTCTTTGAGTTCTGCGTACTCCTCTTTCGACGATAATGTCTCCATATCGACATGGGCTTCAAGTGTTGTGATCTTCGAAGCGAGCGCAAAGTATTCTTGGAACAACTCATCTTGGTAGTGGAGTGTCGATAATTGTTGGACGACGTGTTGAACCTCGGTTTTAGTAATAGGTTTTGTGAGGTAATCATCGAATCCCATTTCAATGACATCAATATCGGGTTTAATGGCTTTCACCATGGCGACGCGGCAATCAAGACCGCGGTTTCTGATCTCGTTGAGGACTTCTTCTCCGGGAAAAGCCGGCATCCGTCGATCAAGAAGCACAACCTTGATATTTGGAGTCAATTTCGCGATCGCCTCCTCGCCAGTTGAGGCAGTTCGGACGTCATACGTGTCGGTGAGCCACATGAATAGAGTTCAAGGAGGTCTTGTTCGTCATCAACGATCAGGACCGTTGTATCGGTAGTCATTATGCTAGTCTGTTCCGTTCATATGCATGGATTGCTGTTATATTAATTATTTGAGTATTCATTTGTAACAAGTTTCGTGTTTGTTGTTAGGTAGATTGTTCTTCCCAGGTTTCTCTGCAGGATTGGTCACAGAAAGAAATAATCTGGAGTTGGTACTCATCATCCTGTTCGCTCGTAACCGAGAGCCCTCGCTGGCGCGGTCTTTGGCGGAAGTATTGGCTACTTGATTGATGAAAGATACATCACACATTACGGACTGGGGAGGCTGTCGAAGAAGTCGAATTTGAAGACGTTGTGAACGACATGCAGCCTCGAACGCAAGCCGACGCCTCTGATGTGGATATTGAGGACTTTCCTGAGATATTTTGGGAGTATGAAGAACACTGGTACCAACCGGACAGCGATATCTACGTGTTAACGATCCGTACTAGAGATGGGGGGAGGGCTTACTTCGAGACGATAGAAGGCGCGAAGACCCGCCTGCTTGAAGAGTATGATGAATAACGGTTGTTTCACTAGCTCAGCTGAAGGCAGATTTATTTTTTCTCGTTTAAAATTGATATTTTCTTTAGATAGATGTTAACCAAAGTGGGCGTTTCAACAAATGCACCCCACTTGACATAGAAATGCAAATGGCGCTGATTTGTGATCTCGTTGGGGCGAATCGCAGGTTTACAGCCAAAACTGGACGTAGCCCAATAACCCATTGTATACTACATATAGGACGCTGAAAGCCACGATTCCGGGATAGAAGAGGTCTTTAAATGGAGGCCGGGAAAGCAATTTATATGCCGGTCTCCGTCATTTCGCTGCTGTTTTTGATATTAACCGCTGGGGAATAGCTGGTGTGTTCACACTTGCTACGTTAATTTGGGCCGTTTTAACCCTTCCATTCTGGGTATTGTGGGGAACACTGCTCATTTTCCCAAAAGCAGCTATGGTCCTATCACTCGATCCGAGTTATTATTCTTGGCAATTACTATGACACTTTGGTTGATTATACTAGTTGGTGCCAACGTCATCTTATTCAGGGCCAATCGATTGTATCGACGTGAATTCAGATAAGAAAGCTCCCAAATAGCAAGGTAGAAATAGATCCAATGAAGTCGTCATCAGGAACTACAAACTAAAAGAATCGCGAGATATTTTCGATAAGTGCCAAAAAATAGTATCCTATTTGCAACCGACTAGATTCTAACTGTAGATGCACAGGAGGAAACTACTGTTCGATCAGCTCTAAACACGGTCATTGAACAGCTTGACAACTCGGACCTTTTGGAATATCTCAGAATTCAGAGGTCAGAGTTGATGTTCCGGAGCTCCCTGTTCCAAAGAATCGAAACTAGTCCACCATCCGCAACTGAGAAACCTCATCGGAGACCCTGCATCCGGTTCAGGATGACGGATTTTCTCCGGGATAATCACTGGCCTCCCTGGTTAATTCCTCGAGAAGATCAATGGCTGCGTCGGTATGCATCGGGTGATTGTCATCGCCGCACATATAATCCATCACGCAACCAGGACACCCCCGGATCCCACAGGAACAGTCCTCAATTAGTTCACGAGTTCGGTGACTCAGCGTCTCAATCGACTCGTATATCGCTCGACTGAACCCTAGCCCGCCCTCGGCACTATCATAGATAAAAAGCGTCGGCGTCCCAGTTTCTGGGTGCCGAGAAACACTCAACCCGCCGAGATCCCGCGGATCGATCATCAGCTCCGTCGGTGCCATATGAATCAACGCATGCTCGGCGGCATGGACGCCGCCGAGGAACGGATCCTGAGCTGCATCTTCGTTCTCATCCTCAGATACCAAAGGATACCGGTCTCTTATCGTGTCACTGAACGTGTCTGGGATCTCGATCCACACCAGTTTCGTCGATAATTCGACCGGATCGTCCAACCCGGTTGGAAACGGGCCGCTTGCTCCCTCCCCGAAGGTTTGATGTTCGAGATAACTTGGGTAGTACTCATTGACTGTTCCTCGCCCCCAGACCACCCGGAACGAATCCAGAGTCATCGCCAATTCCTTCTCGATAGCTCGGATCTCGATCTCCCGGTTTGTCTGCGTGTAATAGTCGACACGCGTCGGTTCGAGGATGATCTCTGGTTGGTGTTTAGCCTCATTGAACTCCGCAACTTCATGTTGTTGGCCCTTGTGGAGATACACCGCACCCGGGTGGAAATCACGGTAGGCTCGATTCTTGTCGATCCGATCGATTGTCCGCACCGAGCCGTCTTGATCCCGAAGGCGGACCTCGAACTCCTCACCGCTCGTCCCATAAATATTGATTCGGTCTTGGGGCCGCCCACGACCCGCGTATTGCACCTGGGTTTGTAGGTCGCCGGTGAGTTCGCCTTGGTTGCGGTACATCTGGACGACTTTGGGTAGGCGGTCATCGAAATACGCCGTGTCACTCGCGGTCAGCGGCAACTCCTCGGCGGCGGCCAAAATGTGCTGCATATACACCCGGTTGTTCTCGAGATCCAGGACGGCATCCTCGATATCGTCCTCGAGTAAGTATTCCGGATGGCGCATGATGTACTGGTCGAGGCTACTGTTCTGGGCCACCAGGACCCCTAGTGCATCAGCGGTTTCGCGGCCCGCGCGCCCGAGTTGTTGCCAGAAGCTCATCCGACTACCCGGGTATCCGCTTAACACCGTGGCGTCCATCGACCCCACGTTAATACCGACCTCCAGCGCGGTTGTCGACACCACCCCCTCGACTGCCTGCTCCTTCAGCCGGTCCTCAAGGTCGGATCGTTCGGCTTTGGTATGGCCCGCGTGATAAGGTTCGATACGAGCCCGATTGGTATTGTATTCCTGGGCGAGCCGTTCTTCCGTCCACTGGGCGTCAAGTTCGGTCATTTTCCGACTCGGAGCGAACATCAACGATTGTTGGCCGTTCGCCGTTAGATGAGCTAATACCTGACTGGACTCGAGATGAGTCGACCGCCGAACCAGATACCCTTCGTCGCCCGTGTATCTCGGCGGATTCCAGAACACGATATCACAACGACCTCGGGGACTCCCATCGTCATCCACCACCGTGACCTCCCGGCCGGTTAGCCGCCGGGAATGCTCGGCCGGGTTGCCGATCGTTGCCGAGGTCAACACCAGCTGTGGGACTGATCGATACCGGTCACTCTCCACGATCCGCAATAATCGACGGATGATCCAGGCGACGTGCATTCCGATGATCCCCGTATACATGTGGGCCTCATCGATGGCGATCAGTTCAATATTTGCAAGGACGTTTGACCAGAGGTGATGGTGGGAGAGGTACTGGTTTAATCCCGCAAAATTCGTCAGGATGACATCCGACTCCTGGCGGATCCGTTTTTTCTCCTCACTCGATGTATCGCCGTCGTATTTCCCAACGTTAATGTCTACCTCGAGTCGGGCATAGAGCGCTTGGAGCTCGCGGAGTTGGTCGCCGGACAGGGCTTTCGTTGGATAGACGAAGAGCGCCGTAGCGTCGGGGTTGTCGAGTTTTTGTCTGGCGATCTCGAGGGCGTAGATGAGGGTTTTCCCGCTTGAGGTGCTTGTCGAGACACAGATATCAGTCCCGTCAGTCAACAGATCCAACGCGTCCGCTTGATGGGTGTAGAGATCATGGCCGAGCTGGGTAGCTATCTCATCAGGTAAGTGGTTTTGGGCGGGTCGAGTTTGTGAGTCGGTGGCGGAGATGGTTTCGGTGTGGACAAGTTGGCCTTCGTAACCCGGATACCTCGCTGTTAGGCTCTCGGTGTTCATGAATCACCCCACTCATCGACCGTCGCCGTCTGGGCCGAACTACGGTACGCGCGCTCGAGTTCGTGTTTATCGATGAACAGTTCGGCGTCCGTTACGGCATCGTATACGTGTTTCATCGCTAAGACGTCATCTCTGCAATACGATATCCATCTCTCCCAGTTGATCTCTTGGTGCCCGGTGGCCCAACTAGTAAACGCCTGCGCGGCGTCTGCTCCGGATAACTGAGGGTACTCAAACTCATAGCCGAGTCGTGACGCGACGATCTCTAGCTTGTGTGAGCGAGCGGGTGTGGCAACCCCGCTTTTGATGAAATCGAGCAATAAATCGAACTTCTCGACGGCATCCCAGGCTTCGCGGTGGGCAGCGGAGGCATGGCGGTCGATGAAATCGGTGAGATGGATGAAATCAAACTGTTTGCCATACCACGCAATATAGGTTGCGTCATCACCGTTCTCCACGGTCCACTCGGCAAATTCTCGGATCACCGCATCTTCCTTGCCGGGTTCGTCGTCGTTAATAAAGCAGTGATAGTCGCCGGTGGCATCGTCATAAACACCGATCTGCCAGATGTATTGTGGTTGGAGGGAGTCCGTTTCGATATCCACGAAAACCCGTCGACGATCAGCTAATGGATTGTTGATGAATCGTACGGGCTCATTACTTTCGATGGCTCGGGCCCCGGCCGTTGCTCGGGCAGCATAGTAGGGGCCAAACCCGTCGAACTCCAGGAGTTCAATTGGATCCGTCTGCAACAGATCATCCCGTTTGGAGAACCCGTGGTCCTCAAGTTGCCGGCGTTTTTTCCACCCGATATCTGGGATCGCTTGGAGACCGACCTTAGTCGTGTCCAGTTCTTCGACATGAAACGACTCGTCCAACGTGATACAGGGGATTTTCGAACCCTCCATACTCTGAATAAACCCGGCGCCATAGAGGGGGATGTTGGCTTGGGTGACCTGTTGGCCGGCGGGCATCGTGGTCACCAAGTGTGTGGTAATATCGTCGCGATTTCTGACGAGTGCCTCGTATTCTGTGAGTCCCGTCAGGGTGGTTTCAAACGTAGTGGGATCGGTGTCCTGGCGAATGAAGTCAGCTACCACACTCACGGGGGATTGGAATTCGCGAGTGAGCAACTCCCGAGCAGCGTCTAGTTCGGGAGCGGTGACGACTGTCGAATGCGAGAGGTGTGTGACGCCTGGTTCGGTTACGTCGATGACAGGTGTCTCCACCGCGGAGGCAACCCGGTGTCGGTTGTCTGGATTACTGGTGTCGGTGAGTAACATGGCCGAGGGTTGAAAATACGATTCTATGTCCCGGAGGTCCTGATCGGTAAACTCAGCGAGCTGGCTAGCGGAGAGTGTGATAATCTGGTCGGCCGTGGGACGTGGAGTGGGCATGAAGTCGGATTGCTATTATGAAAGAGGGTTCTAGATCCTATTAGATATTTAGGCACCCGATAGCTGGTTGATTTTGTGATCGCTTGTAATTTGGTTCATTATTACGTGTTGTTAAGATTCTATTGAGCTAGTAGTGGAAGTGTATTCGATCGAAAAACCACCCCGGGCGCCGAAAATGATACCATGGCGGTCGAATGGCAATCACCCCGAGGGCAGCAGTACACGCAAGCTTACGGACAAAGTCAGTGAGAGGAACAGCTCAGTACCAATTTCGAATGTCTACCCCACTTTCAGAGAAACATGATTAGAAATAGCTAACCGAATTAACCCCTGAGACAGTTTAATTCGACAGCAGCTACAAAAAAGATTCACTAGTGCTAGAACAACTAGGATAACAGATCCATATTGTCCGCTATGCTTATTAAAAGGGCTCGTGAAACCCGGGTATGCCCGTAGCAGCCCTAATAGCGGGTCTCGGCCCAGGGTTCTGTGAAGAGTTCGCCTGGAAACTCGCCCGCGAAGACCACCCCGTCGGCATGTTCGCCCGTAGCAGCGAGTACCTCGCCGACGTCGAAGCAGCCCTCCGCGATGCCGGCCACGACGCGCTCGCACTCCCGGTAGACGTCACCGACCCGACCGCTGTCGCCGACGGAATCGATCAAATCAATGACGAGTTCGGGCGTATCGAAGTGCTGGCCCATACGGCCAGTACGGTCACGAGTACTACCGAAACGGAACTCGACCCCCGGCGATTCGAAAAGCTCTGGCGGCTCTACAGCTACGGTGGCTTAGTCTGCTTCCGAGCGGTCCTTGATGACCTGCGTACAACCGGAGGGACCGTGCTCTTTTTCGGAGCCTCCCCCGACGCAGGGGATTTCGCATTCAAAAGCGGGAAGGACGCCACCCGGGGACTGGCCCGGTCGCTCGCAAACCAATACGGGCCCGAAGGGATCCATGTCGCGCACGTAATTATCGACGGCAGCCTCCTCAACCCCGACGTCTACGAGACCGAAGAAAACGTAACTGAAAAAGAATACATCGATCCAAAAGCCGCAGCCGAAACCTGTTATCACCTCGTCCAGCAACCACCCCGGGCACAGACCTTTGAACTAGACCTCCACGCAACCCACCGCAAGACCAATCGATAGATACTCACGCCCCCGACCAGTCGTTCGCATCGACTGCAGCACTGTATTATATCTCGATTCCAAATTCGTCTCCCGGGAAATAACACCCCATGTACCAAGGGACTAACATGGAAGGACCTTGCGAATATTAACACGGCGAGGGACTTCGTCGTGACTGCATTGTTCATCACGAGGAAATAAACACGTCGCCACCATTATAGGGTCCATGACCGATCAGCACCACTGGCTTGAATCTCGTTGGAAAGTGGTCGTCACCTTCGCCGTGGTGCTCTTGGTTGGATCAGTTCTGCCGTCACCACTTCGACGTCATCCAGCTTTCAGTAGATTCGGTCCGGACAAGCTCTTGCATCTCTTCGGACACGCTGGATTTGCGACGGTGCTCGCCGATGCATTCGCAGCTGGTCAGCGTG
>CAZITY010000007.1:0-54301 GCA_964542445.1 uncultured Halobacteriales archaeon
GCGATCAACCGCGACCGACCCGCTTGCCTGGCCAACAATCCCTGCCCTAACGTATTATTAATCTTATGCGCACCACCGTGCAACAAATCCTCTCGTTTCAAATAGATAGCTGCCCCAAACCGATCACTTAAATTCTGCGCATGATACAACGGTGTCGGTCGACCAGCGTACTCCGCTAACAATCCTTGATATTTCTCTTGAAACTCATCAGTCGGCACAATCGCATCAAAAGCCTCACCAAGCTCTTTGAGCGGCCCAACTAACGGATCTGGTACATGCGCGCCACCGAAACCCCCTTCGAACGTTCCAGGCATGCGACCGTATTACCCTCGCACACCCTTAATTCGTACTACCCCCGGTACACACTCAAAAAACACGTCTTCATTACCCGTCCCCAGACCGAAACAACGTCAACTCCTCCGCTTGATAAATGTTTATCAACTCATTAATAATCTCATCGTGAGTTTCATCCTCAATCTGGAGGTTATCCAACCGTTCTACCGTCTCCTCAGAAACCTGGATTTTCGGCATACTCCTTACCACTCTCCCAACGACCTTAACCATACGGTTACCACCAAAACCATACCCGCATTCACAACTTATCAATAAACGCCGTCGTCATTTCCTCCGTCCCACTTTCTCCCCCTAGATCAGGAGTTTTCGGACCGGCTTCTAGCGTCTCATTGACACTCTTCCGCACTCGGTCAGCTGCCGCATATTCATCTAAATACCCAAGGAGCATCGCCGCGGATAAAACCGCGGCAGTCGGGTTCGCAATCCCCGCCCCCGCAATATCAGACGCAGTTCCATGCACCGGTTCAAACAACGCCCGATCAGGCCCAATATTCGCGCTCGGCAACAACCCCAACCCACCAACGAGACCAGCTGCTAGATCAGACAACACATCTCCAGCCAGATTCGGCGCCACAATCACATCGAACTCTTCCGGATTCATCACGAGATACATCGCCAACGCATCCATCAACACAGACTCCGTTTCAACCCCGTGCCGTGCCGCCACGCTCTGAATTTCTTCAACAAACACCCCATCAGTCACCCGCATCACATTCGCCTTATGCGCCACCGTAAATCCCGAACTGTCACGCGATGAGACATAGTCACACGCAAACTCCCCAAGTCGACGAGATGCCGTCCGGGTCACTAACCGCGTCAACGTCGTCACATCCTCAGTTAACTCAGACTCAAACCCCGCATATACCCCCTCCGTATTCTCCCGTAAAAACACGATGTCCGTCCCTGGTTGCACCGCATCAACCCCCGGATATGTCCGCGCAGGACGTATATTCACAAACGACGACACAATCTGCCGTAACGGTAAAATCACATCAGCCGCCGTCTCACCGGCCGCCCCAAACAATGTTACGTCAGCGTCACGGGCTAACGCCCGCGTCGCTTCAGGCAAAGCTTCACTCGTTTCCTCCAGTACCGCATCACCAGCCTCACCGTACTCAAACGACAAATCAAGCGACAACGCTTCTAACACACGCACCGCACTCGGAATCACCTCCCGACCAATCCCATCACCCGGGATAACCGCAACCCTAGCCATCGATATAGGGTAACTGCCGAGCTGTTTCCTTCACCGCTTCTGGATTCGACCGCAATAACGCCGTCGTATCCCAAATTCCATCCACCAACGCTTTCCGTTGGCCCTCGTCAACTGACGCCGACAACTCACCATCATCATACACCACGGACTCATCCGCCACATCGACTACGATTTCCTCACGCGGATTCGCCTCAACCCAATCCTGCAACGCTTCAGCATCATCCGGATCGACCGTCACCGTTGGAATACCAAGCGCCAAACAATTCCCCGCAAATATCTCCGCAAAACTCGCACCAACGATTGCATCAATCCCCCATCGCATCAACGCCTGGGGTGCATGCTCACGAGACGACCCACACCCAAAATTCGAATTCACAACGAGGATCGACGCACCCTGGTATTTCTCTTGATTAAACGGATGATCATTCCGATCTCCATCATCATCGAACCGCTGATCGAAAAACGCGTACTCACCTAACCCATCAAACGTAATCGCCTTCAAGTACCGAGCTGGAATGATCTGATCGGTATCAATATCATTCCCACGAACAGGGATTCCTGACCCACGAACTTCAATAATCGCGTCAGCATCACTCATGCTGTCGTCACCTCCCGTAGTTCCCGGACATCCGTAACCTCACCAGTAACGGCCGCCGCCGAAACCATCATGGGACTCATGAGGATCGTCCGACCCTCCTTCGATCCCTGCCGCCCAACGAAATTCCGATTCGAGGAACTCGCACACACCTCATCACCAACCAGTTTATCTTCATTCATCCCGAGGCACATCGAACACCCAGCGCCACGCCATTCAAACCCTGCTTCCCGGAAGACTTCGTCTAGGCCTTCTGCTTCAGCTGCGTGTTTCACTCGCTGACTCCCCTGAACCACAAGCCCTCGGACATCAGCATCGATTGTTCGTCCCTCCACAACGGATGCTGCTCTCCGTAAATCCGCGAGCCGCGAATTCGTACACGACCCAAGGAACGCCACATCAATCGAATAACCATCCATCGTCTCGCCCGGTGAAACCTCCATATGTGACTGTGCCCGTTCCGCGACATCCTGTTTGTCCGCTGGTAGCGAGTCTGGCGACGGGATTGATTCAGTAATCCCAACAGCCTGACCAGGCGTAGTGCCCCACGTCACTGTCGGCTCTATCGCATCACCATCGAACTCCACCACATCATCGAACGTTGCATCCGGTTCCGTACGAATCGATTCCCAATACGGTCGTAACTCATCGAACCGATCAGGATCGTCTTTGAACACGTCAGTGTCGGCAAGCCACTCATACGTGGTTTCATCAGGGTTCACATACCCAGCCCGCGCGCCCCCTTCGACGGACATGTTACAAATACTCATCCGTCCCTCCATCCCAAGGGACGAAATCGCATTGCCGGCGTACTCGTACACATATCCCACACCGCCGTCGGTACCGAGTTCCCGAATAACCGTAAGAATCACATCTTTCGCCGTCACACCCGGACCCAACTCGCCGGTTACGGATATCCTGCGAACATCTTGTTTCTCCATCGCTATCGTCTGCGTCGCTAAAACATCTCGTAACTGACTTGTCCCGATCCCAAACGCAAGCGCACCGAACGCCCCATGAGTCGACGTATGCGAATCACCACACACGATCGTTTTCCCAGGCTGCGTCAACCCCTGCTCCGGCCCAATAACATGCACGATGCCCTGATTCCCGCTTGACAAATCATCGAACTCAATCTCGGTCCGCTGAATATTTTTCTCTAACTCACTCATCATCTGCTCCGCTTGCGCATCTTCGAACGGTCGAGACTGATCAGCGGTCGGAATAATATGATCCACCGTCGCATGCGTCAATTCCGGATTCGCTACATCTAAATCTCGTTCCCGCAACATCCCGAACGCCTGAGGACTCGTCACCTCATGAATCAAGTGTAAACCGATGAATAATTGATCTTGCCCGTTCGGCAGAGATCGAACCTTATGGCGATCCCAAACCTTATCGTATAACGTTCCCTCACTCATCGTCCTCGGTATCTCCATCGAATACGCGTGTTCCATCCCATACCCGATTGGCGCCTTGCCCAACCGGCGGCGTATGCGACACGTCTTTTAACGGCTCCATTTCTTCCGGTGACTCCTCTCTATCTAATGAGTCACTGAGTAACTCACTTGCTTGTTTCTCTTGTTTGGTCATGTAATTAGATCGCTCCTTACGATTCGTTTGCTTCCCAAGCGAACAACGATCGTAATCGTTCACCGACCTCCTCAATTTCATGGTTCTGATCCGCATTCCGTAACTGGTGATACACAGGCCGACCAGCCTGATTCTCCAACACCCACTCGCGGGCAAAATCCCCGTTCTGCACAGCTTCTAACGTTTCAAGCATGTTTTCGCGGACCTCTTCATCAACAATCATATCACCCCTAGTCAATCCGCCATACTCGGCTGTATCTGACACTGAATCCCACATCGCACCGAGTCCACCTTCGTACATCAAGTCCACGATGAGTTTCATCTCGTTTAAACACTCAAAGTAGGCCATTTCCGGGGAATACCCCGCGTCAACCAATGTCTCAAACCCGAGTTTGATTAAGCTCGTGATGCCCCCACACAACACCGCTTGTTCACCGAACAAGTCGGTTTCCGTCTCCTCTTGGAAACTTGTCTCAACGACACCCGCTCGCGTGCACCCTAGCGCTTTCGCGTACGCCAGCGCCTCGGCTTTCGCCTCACCACTCGCATCTTGATACACCGCCAACAACGCGGGGGTACCTTGATCTTGCTCATAGTTCCGACGGAGTAAATGCCCCGGCGTTTTCGGCGCAATCATTGTCACATCAACTCCCTCAGGAGGCTGGATCTGATCGTAATGGATGTTAAATCCATGCGCAAATTGTAACGTATCCCCCTGGTCGATTTCCGATTTAATATCGGCGTAGACGCCTGGCTGTACCGTATCCGGAATCAGAACTGAGATAATATCCCCAGCACTTGCCGCTTCTATTGGTGTTCGCACATCAAGACCGGCTGCCTCCGCTTGATCCCACGACGAGGACGTCTCGCGCAGGCCAACCACAACATCCACACCGCTGTCCGAAAGATTCAGCGCGTGCGCATGCCCTTGACTACCGTATCCTAATACCGCAACCGTTTTACTCGTAATCTTGTCACTATTCGCGTCGTCGTCATAATACACTGAAGTGGTATAATCGTCTTCTGTCATAACTTCCTCATGAAAGTACTCACTTAATCATCGACTCCGGTATCATCTGGTAACTCGGCTGTCGATTCTTCGCCACGAGCGAGCGCAGCATAGCCCGTTCGAACGATCTCGCGAATCCCAAATTGATCAAACGCATCAATCGCATCGTTGATCAATTGTTCATCGCCTGTGATCTCGACAGTAATCGTCCGCGGACCAGCATCAAGCGTCCGCCCGTCATACATTTGTGTAATCGCATTGACCTTATCAGGGTCGTCCCCGTTAACCTTTACTATAACCAGTTCCCGTTGCACTGAATCATCAGCCAACTCACGGACAGAAATCACTGGGAGTAGCTTCTCAAACTGTTTTTTCGCCTGTTCAATCCCTGGTCTCGACTCTTCTATGACAATCGTCATCCGCGCGTACTCGTTGTTCTTCGTCGCCCCAACGGTTAATCCCTCAATATTGAACTGCCGCCGCGAAAACAACCCCGATATCTTCGCTAACACGCCGGGCTCATGTCGCACTAACGCTGACAGCACCGTCCGACGCCGAGGGGACTCAGCTTCTGCTTCCGGATCGATTCGGATTCCCTGTGAATTCCGTTTTCCTTCCGGCTTCGGTCGTTCATCAGGTGCCGGTCCAGCCAAACCTCCCGCCATCATAACCACCTCAAATTGTATTCTCGATTCATAGTATTAGAAAATATCATCATTGTAATTGTTTCAAGTGCGCTTCTTCCAGAGCAAATCTTCCATTATCGCCCCCACTCGGAACCATCGGATACACATTCTCAGCCGGATCAATGTGCACGTCAATCACCGACGGCCCCTCATACGACAGTGCAGCCTCAATTGTGTCAGCCACATCATCATACTCGTCAATCCGGAATCCCCGAGCCCCAAACGCCTCAGCTAACGTATCGAATTCAGGGATCCACGGGTACTCAGACGCCATCCGGCGATGGTCATAGAACGCATCCTGCCATTGCCGCACCATCCCGACCGCTGCGTTGTTCAGGATGAACACATTGATGTCGAGGTTCTCCCGGACAGCGACACTCAATCCTTGGAGCGTCATGAGGAACGATCCATCACCATCGAAACACACCACTGACTGGTCGTCGTCAGCAGCAAACCGTGCGCCAATCGCAGCTGGCAACCCGTACCCCATCGTACCTAATCCGTGCGACGAAACCCACGTTCGCGGTTCAGTGAACGTCCAATACTGCACCGCCCACATTTGATGTTGCCCGACTCCTGTTGTCACGATTGTATCACTCGGAGTCGCTGCATCAACCGCTTCAACCACGAACTGTGGTTTTAATGGCTCATCATCAGGCGTCTGATACTCCATCGGGTACTCTTCTTTCCACGTTTGGCACTGCTCCCGCCATACATCAGCCGCCGGCACCCGTGGCACCGAATCGTGCAACTGCTCAATTACCGTACCCGCATCACCAATCAATGGATAATCAGCGTGGACATTCTTTGATATCTCAGCCGGATCGATATCAACGTGAATGACCTCCGCATCCGGCGCAAACATTTCAATGCCACCGGTTAATCGATCATCGAATCTAGTCCCAATCGCAATCAACAAATCAGTATGCGTGATCGCCATGTTTGCATACCCCGTCCCATGCATGCCGGCCATCTCGAGTGATAACTCATGGGTCTCGGGGAATACACCAACCGCCGGCATCGAAGTAATCACCGGGATGTCGTACGTGGTCGCGAACCGTTCGAGTTCGTCCGACGCGTTCGCTTTAAGCACCCCACCACCCGCGAGGATCACTGGTTGTTCTGCGTCCGCAATTGCTTCTGCAGCCGAGTGAACATCAGCCGCATCAGCTTCATCAGGAACCGTGAAATTATCCGGTGCGCGCGGTGCGCCAGGTTCACGTTCTGTTTCGGTTTGCGTGGTGTCCTTCGGGAGATCCACGAGCGTCGGTCCTTGGCGACCATCTCTTGCTACCGAGAACGCTTCACCAACGAGATCACCGACAGTGTCTGGATTACTCGCGAAATAATTGGCTTTAGTAATCGGACCAGTCACACCGATGGTGTCGGTTTCCTGGAACGCATCATTCCCAACAAACTCCGTCGGCACCTGCCCCGTTAGTGCGAGAATAGGATCTGAATCCATATCAGCATCAGCGATTCCTGTCACTAGATTAGTGGCGCCTGGACCACTGGTCGCGAGGCAAATCCCGGGTTTCCCCGAAACGATACCATACGCATCGGCGGCGTGAGCGGCCCCTTGTTCGTGGGCCATCGTGACGTGAGTTAACTGATCGGAGTCATAGAGGGCATCATACACCGGCATGATAGCGCCACCCTGAACCCCAAACACAACCTCAACGCCAGCATTCTCTAGTGCATCTACAACGGCGTTTGATCCAGTATACTCTTGGTCTTCGGTCTGTTCTTCTTCTTCGGATGTTATTGCGTGGGCTGGTTCGCTCATTGTTGATCACCGTTTGACAGGTGAGTACGGATTGACGATAGTCGACAGATAGTACGATCGGTCACAAAACAGGTACTAGATATTCGGGGTATTACACCCCTACGAGTACACTCTCCGTTTCGAGCGCGACGCTCCGAATCGAAATCGATTTGGTTGTGTTTAGTCGCGCCATCGTTACGTAATATGTAAGCTAACACTGTATTATAACCTTTTCGGGAGAGTTATCTGCGTCAGACGGACATTCCTCTTTGGTTGGATTTACGACGGTCATTGTGGTGCTCGGTTACGCTTGTACTTCTTCTTCAACCGTGACACCGGCTTCTCGTGCAAATTCGAGGAGTTTTTGCATCGTCATCTGGTTTTTCTGCGCTCCGTATTCCTTGACTTCTTTCGTAATCTCGCGGACTTGATCGTCAGTTGGGTCAAGTCCAGCATCGTTGAGTCGTTTCCGAACTGAATGCTGTCCCGTGTGCTTGCCGAGAACGATTTCTCGATCAGCGCCGACCATTTCGGGAGTCATGACACCGGGTTCAAACGTATCTGCGTTCTCAATAATACCTGCGGCGTGAATGCCGCTCTCATGACTGAATGCATTTGCGCCGACGATTGGTTTGTTCCGGGGGACTGGAATGTCGCTTGCCTTCTCGACCGTCTTGGATAGTTCCATAATTTGCGTCGTGTCGATGCCAGTGTCGATTCCGTAGAGCGCTTCGGCCGCCATTACTACTTCTTCGTAGGCGGCATTACCGGCTCGTTCACCGATTCCGTTAACGGATACCTGGGCTTGTTCGGCGCCTGCTTCGAAGCCAGCGAGTGCGTTGGCGCTTGCTAAGCCAAAGTCGTCATGACAGTGGACATCGATTCGAGCGTCGGTATGTTGTCTGACGAATCGAACTAGTTCTTGCATCCTGGTGGGCGTACAGACGCCGACTGTATCTGGAATGTTGATCCATTCGACGCCGACATCGCTGACGGCACTAAGGATTTCAGCTAGGTAATCTGGATCGGTCCGTGTGGCGTCCATCGGTGAATACATGACTGGGAGACCAGCGTCTTTCACGCGTTCCACGGATTCGATTGAGCGTTGCTTAACGTCGTCTCGGGATGTGTGCATTGAGTCTTCGATTTGGACGTCGCTCGTACTTACGAAGACGTGGACGAGATCGACGTCGGCGTCAATAGCGGCGTCAATATCTTGGTCAACGACCCGGGCAAGGCCACACACGGTGGTATCGCAGATTGCGGCTATTTCACTGACAGCGTCGAATTCAGCGTCCGAGTTGACTGGAAAGCCTGCTTCAATGACATGGGTTCCCATTTCGTCGAGTCGCTTTGCGATTTCGATTTTTTCGTCGTAGTTGAAACTCGTTCGTGGTGCTTGTTCCCCGTCACGTAACGTCGTGTCAAAAATTCGTACTGTGTCTATTTCGGTATCTTCAACGGCTAATGTGCCCTGGAAGAACTCGACCCCCCTGCGGGTTCGCAGAGGTTACCTCGTCGTATGACATGGTATTTAATTCAAGTTCGGCAACCATATATAATAGTGTCGGTCGGTGGTTTCAGGATTGTGGTTGGGGCGTGTAAGGTGAGACACGAATATTTTTGCTGTACCGGTGCGGGACGTGTGCATGGGCGAGTTTGATCTTGATCTGGGATCTATTGAGGAAAACATGCCGGAGGAGGATCGTCGAGTGATCCTTGACGTGCTAGATATGTCGAGGAATGGCGAGCAGTGGGTGCGGGATGTGGCAAAGGGGAATATCCTTGTGTTGCATGTTCGGGGTGAATTAGATGAAGTGGTAGGTGGGTTTGCAGAGGAAATTAAGGAGTTCGGTGGGTCGATTATGCATTTTCGATCGTTCTTAGTCATTACCCCTCCTGATGTTGATATTGACGCGGATCGATTATAATCAATTGACTCGATTTGGTAGGTTACTCGGTTATTCAGTGAGCGTTACGTAGTGTCCGTCTGGGTCGTGAAGACGTATCCCATCCGGAACTTGAGTTATTGATTGGGAATGCTGCGTTATGTTGTTTGCGATGGCAGTGGGGTTGTTGAGGGCGATGCCGAAATCAAGGTGGACAGCGCCACGGGCATCAGCAATTCCAAGGTGTGGTTCCCATAGCTCAATGTCGAAGGTACCAAAATCGAGGCGAACGCGGGGTCGGTCTGTGCTTCGGCTAATCGGTTTGCCGCCCAAGCGGCTGTAGTATTCTTCTGCGGTTTGGAGGTTTTCGACTTCGAGGACGATTTCGAAAATGCCCGTAAGGCCACTACCAGATTCTGCTTGTTCGCCGATTTCGAGGCAATTTCCATCGGGATCATAGAAGTATAACGAGTTACCCGATGAGAAGGAATGCTCAATCAAATCGTGATTGGTCGAAAGCAATTCCCACCAGTCTTGGTATTCCGAGGTTGAGGTTGCGAAAGCGTAGTGGGTGTGGAGGCCGCCACGGGGGACGGTATGTGGAGTTTGTAGTCTCAAGGTCGTTTCACCGACGCTTGTATCCGCTATATAGTCGGACTGTTTAGTGAAATCGAGTTTGAGGTTTTTCGAGTAATAGTCTATGGCGCGATCAAGGTATTTGACTTCAAGTGTTAACCAGTCTAACTGAGGAGCCATACCGTTTTCAACGAACCGGGAGTATGTGTTTGCAGCGGTGCGGTTTTTAGTAGTGATTATCTGGGTAAAGCGATACAACACTTTTAAGCATTGTTGTCTTTTTGTTAGTATCGTAAGGAATACCGTCTGGGCCACTATTTATGTTGCTCTCCATTGACAAGGCCGGGTCCGCTGGCGTTCAAATTACTGATTCGATTGAGCGACGCCAGTGTCAGGTACAGACTCCATCGGAGGTTTCCCCGGAAGAGGTAAACACCGATAATTTTTATTTTCCGGTGGATCAGGGAGTTGAATTCGAATCAACAAACCTCGAAATTCCGTATTCCGCCCCAATCCTCGTTCGGAATCATGCGGGATTTATGATCGACGAAATTTCAAACGGAGAGACAAACTCGTTTCCGGAGGATCTCTACAGTATCGAGGTTTGTGCTCCGATTAAACTCTATGTTGTAGTGGAATCATCATTCTCAATCGAAGTCGCGGGGAATGAAAGCACCATTTCGTTTCCTGAGTCGGTCGCTGTTAAAATCGGGGCTCGCTCTCATCACAAACAACCAGCGGGTAATATCAACGTTACTGAGGATCCGCAGGATGTGATGACGGCGGTATCGTATCTCGGTTCAGCCCTAAAAACAACAACGTGTGAACGGTCCTATCCAACACTACGGGGGCATCCGCCGACGCTATCATTGGGTGATGAGTTGTCGATTCCGGAGCAGCTGTCTCGGCCAGATACGGGGATTTGGATCGAGGTTCCTGCTGAACTTGAGGCGATATATGCAGCCTCATCGTTGGCGTATTATTTGGGTGCGGATTTGCGACCTGGGTCTGACCCACGGATTGTTACCGAGGACGGGTTTGAATATTCACTCGACAATCATGAAGTACCGTTTGAGGAGGAAACAGAGCGCGTATTGAAACAAGTATTTTTCTTGGATTGTTTGACTCGAACGGAAGGGTATTATCAAGTAAATCTGCACGAGCGGAACGAGTTACAAGAAGAAGTATCGTTGGATTTTACGAGGCTATATGATGAGTCCATTGCCGATCAATTGGCGGAGTACCTCTCCGTTCCGTATGACGTAGTATCACCCCATTTTCCGACGTGGAAACTCGTTGCGCATGTTGTACCGGAGGCTGAAAATATCGAGGTGATACCGTTTTTAGTGAATGATCTCGCGGTAATCCGGCCGCCCAATAAACAACAATCGAGTACACCGATGCAACCTGATTCCCCACCGAAACCGTCGGTAGCTGATGGTGGCTTTGTGCGGGGATCAGCGTCGCGCGCGGTTAGTGATTCAGCGGATTCAACGGCAGGTATTCACGTAGAAGATGCAGACGCGTTGGAACAAGCGTGGTTGGGGCCTGATTTTCCGCTGGATGCGAGTAAAGTCATCCCGAGTGGGTACTACAATCAGTTAGAACGAAGCACGACTGATGGGCAGATTGAGATTACCGTTGTCTGTAATGACACGGCAATGGGAGCGGAACGTGATGTTGTTGATGAAGTGTATGGATCGCGTGAAGAATTACCGTTCTCTGTCTCGATTCACCGCGAGTTGACGACGAGAGAATTAGAAAGCGTGTTGGAAGAAGAAATTGATTTCCTGCATTACATTGGGCATATTGAACAGGATGGATTCGAGTGTGTTGATGGATCGTTTGATGCGAGTACCCTTTCTTCAGTGGGCGTTGACGTTTTCTTTTTGAATGCGTGTACGTCGTATCAACAGGGAATCGAATTAATAGAATCCGGCGCGATCGCGGGCGTCGCGACCGTGCAAGAGGTCATTAATAGTGAGGCGGAACGAGTAGGGAAAACACTCGCGAGATTACTCAATTTAGGATTCCCCTTGCAATCTGCGTTGAATTTGGCCAAATCACAGAGTTTGATGGGCGGTAATTATGTGGTGCTGGGTGATGGGGGCGTGGACATCGTTCAGTGTGATAGTGGTGTACCAATGTTGTACGATATTACTGAAATGGAGAGCGGTTATGAGTTGTCGGTAAAGACCTATTTGACGAGGAAACGTGGGTTGGGTAGAGTGACTATACCGTATGTTGGTGATAATTCTGAGTATTATATAGCCTCTGGTCTGACGGGGGAATTTCAAGTTGAGGGAAATGAGTTGGGGGAAGATGGGTTTGTGTTTGATGTGCCAGCGATAATTGATGAAGAAATTAAATGGCCGGATCTTCGCTCTTAGTTGTCGTGGTTTGTCAGTTCTATTCCTAGTCGCGTAGGTGTGGGGTAGTGTTTCCGCGGGTTTTGATGGGATTTCGGTAGATATTGATCGGTAACCTGCAAGAGAACTTTCACTGACGAACGGGTCTGGTTGCCAACCGTATTCAAATGGGAATGGGAGACACTGTGATCAAGCAATTAAGTTGTTGAGAGCGGGGTTGATTCCGAATTCCAAGGATAATCGGAATCCGTTGATGAGATGCTTGAGTTCAGGGGATATTTAGGAGGCGGAATCAGTCCCATCAACTGACATTCTGACCATCCGGTATAGTAGGGTGCATTCAGGGAGTCAGATGGGGGGTTTTGCCGATCAGGGAGATGGTGAGGTAGGTTGTGGAAAAAATCGATTGGTTTTCCTTGATTCCCTGAGACTTGAAAGAGGGTTCACGGTGGAGAATAGTTGGTGAGAATTAAGTATCATTGTAATTATATTTTACTTTTGAGTGTGCATGATTTACTCTGCAGTGTGGAAATAAATCGTGAAGAAGTGTGTTACTAGCGGTTTCAGATTTTGATAATTCATTTAATGGATAGTTTTTTCCACCGTTATATTGTTAATTTTATATAAAAAATTTTATGTAAATATAGGCATGAGTGAGGAACGCAATGTCAGAGAAAGGCAAAGCACAATACTTCGCACAGCACCCACGAATGATCGGCGTCCTGTTCATGGTACTCCTCTTGCTCTCGCAGGCTGGAGCAGTCGCTGCCGGCGGTGGAGCGATCTCAGGACCGTAATTTTACCGGCAGTTATTTATTACTAAATTGGTAAGTATCAGCCAAGAGTCGTCTAGTTATAGGTATTAATAAACAAGTTGTAGCGAACTCTCGATAGAAATCCACAAGGACATGATGTTTGGTAACATAGCCCTTCCTAATTCTTATCAGAAATTTATTAATAACAAATAATAATTCTAACCTAATAAGTAATCAACCAGTAGTACATCGATGATAATTCGATGCAATTAACATGTGGCAGTAGAAGTAAACCCGTGAATCTGAAAGAAATGAAAAACACTAACAACCAGAGTGTTATTCATTGTACTCTTCGTTGGTATCCTGTTGTAATTGTTCGAGAAGTGCTGTAATACGAGAGATTTCATCGGTATTAACAGTGTGTCCCATCCCTTCATAGATTTGTTTTGTTACTCGTCCGTTGAGTAGTTCGAATGCGTTTGCCGTTAAATGAACACGTTCTACGGGAATATGAGGATCAACATCGCTGCAACCGAGAAAGACTGGGGTCTTCGCTATGTCTCCTGCGTAGCTTGTTTCGGTTACTTCTTCTCCTATCAATCCACCACTTAGCGCGGCGAGGCCTCCATATCGTTGGGGATGCGTGGCGACATATTCGCAAGCGAGACACGCTCCCTGCGAAAATCCAATGACCAGGATGTTCCGAGTGGCAATACCGTGGTCTTTGATCGTGGAAATGAAAGATTGAACGGTACTTATTGCTGAGCTTAAAGCGGGCTCGTTGGTCTCTTTCGGTTTGAGGAACGAATGCGGGTACCATGATCGATTGGCGGCTTGAAGCGCAAGAAAGGTTGTTTCCTGTTGCGGGAGTTCGTGGGCGAGTTGAATCATACTTTCGGCCGTCGCTCCGCGACCATGGAGTAAGACCACAGCAATTCATGCGTCTTCAAGTGAAACTCCAGTAGTTTTTGTAGGTTGGGATTGATGGTTTGCCATACGTCCGTGAGTAGTGTACGTATTTGTGGCTGGCTAGAATACTGCGGCGTATGCGAGCTGCGCGCTATCATGAAGGTGGTGGTCCGGACGTGTTACAAATCGATACAATCGACCGACCGGACCCGGGGGATGAGGAAGTGCTCATTGCTGTGGCTACTGCGAGTATAAATCCGGTTGATGCAAAGCGGAGACAAGCAGGCGGTGGTCCTTTACCGAAGACGACTGGATCCGATTTTGCTGGGGTAGTTGAGGAAATCGGTGATGATATTCGAGAATTCGAACCTGGAGATCGGGTATTTGGAACAGGGTTACATACCGGTCGGTTTCAGGGCGGGTCATTTGCTGATTACGTGGTTGCGCCTCGCGATATTGTCGCTAGATTACCTGAGTCAGTGTCGTTTGCGTCGGGGGCTGGTATTGCGTTAGTTGGGGTTACGGCGTGGCGAGGGTTAGTGGATCATGCGGGGTTGCAACCAGGCGAGTCGTGTTTTGTACATGGTGGGAGTGGTGGGGTCGGTCATGTCGCTGTGCAGCTCGCGTGTAATATGGGGAGTCAAGTCGTAGCGTCAGCGGGGTTCCCAAGAGCGAAAGAGACGGTTCAGGACCTAGGGGCAAGTTCGGTTGTTGATTACAGGGATGACTCATTGGTAGACAAAGTGAGATCGGTGTTACCCGAGGGCGCAGATGTGGTATTTGATCATCGTGTGCATGAGTATTTGCAGTTCGATGTTGATATCGCTGGGTTCGGTGGTAGAGTGGTGATTTATGGTGGCGGTGGGGATACTGTCGTCGATGGTCGGGCGCCTCGGGGGAATGAACTTGCGATGCATTGGATGAGTATGTCGAACGCTGTGAATCGCAAAGGACGGTTACCGCCGATTCGATCGATTCTCACTAAGCTAGCCGAGTTGATGGATAGTGGCCAACTCATGGTGGAGATCGCCAAGAAGTACGAGTTATCAGAGGCAGCTGAGATGCATGATGCCGTGCTGAATGATAGTTTTATTGGGAAATTAATTCTTACCGTAGATTAGGCTTATAACCCGCTTCGGGTATCCTGGGTTGCATCCCAAAGGACAATCGGGGTTTGTGGCCGAAAATCGGTTTCATTAAACGGTTGGATCAGGAGTAGAAACCATGGATCTTGAGATATCAGGTAATGCAGCATTAGTAACTGCATCGAGTGGTGGTCTTGGAAAGGCATCAGCGAAAGCACTTGCGCGTGAAGGAGTGAACGTCGTGATAAATGGTCGGCATAAGGATTCACTTGAGGAAACCGCCGAGGAAATCCGGGATCTAGGCGGGGGTGCCGTTACGAGTGTAGCAGGGGATATAACCGAACAAGAAACGATCGAAGCGTTAGTTGAGACAACTGTTGATGAGTATGGCGGGATTGATCATATCGTAACGAGCGCTGGAGGTCCGCCGAGTGGGGCGTTCCTTGATTTACCGATTGAAGAATGGTATGACTCGTACGAATTGTTGGTGATGAGTGTCGTCCGGTTGATTCACGAGGCAGCGGATCCATTGAAAGCTGAAGATGGTGGGACGATCGTTAATATCACGTCGAGAACGGTAAAGGAGGCCATTGATTCGTTGGTATTATCGAATTCGGTTCGAATGGGCGTCATTGGGTTAGAAAAAACGTTATCGAAAGAACTCGCTCCAGAGGTACGAGCGAATGCAGTGCTCCCTGGATCGATTGAAACAGCACGGACAACCGAACTGATAGAGCAAGCAATGGAACGCGGTGAATACGATAGTTACGAAGAGGGCCTAGCGGATCGGGGGGAGGGCGTACCAGTCGGGCGGATTGGAAGACCAATGGAACTCGGAAATACAGTTGCGTTTTTGAGTTCACCTATTTCTGAATACATTAATGGGATCACGGTGCCGATCGACGGTGGCGTTTCAAGTTCTAACTTATAGCGAATCAGTTTACTGCGATCTGTAATTCTACTGGTCGGTTTTTGCGATTGAGTAATGTGAATAGCTGATTGTTTCAAGGATCGAGATTTCATTGACGCTTATGGGTTGGGTGGCCATTCTGTACGTATGGTGCAATATGGGTATTTGTTACCGACGCGGGGGTGTGTGATTGGGAGTTCGGATTCTGAGACATTATCGGCGAAAACGAACGCTGATGTCATTGGATTGGCGCAACGGGCGGAAAACAGTGGGTTTGATTCTGTGTGGATTGGGGATAGTGTTCTTGCTCGGCCACGATTGGAACCGCTGAGTACACTCGCTGGCGTGGCATCAGTAACGGAATCAGTAAAGCTCGGAACGGCCGTCTATTTACCGTTACTGCGACATCCGGTCAACATTGCGCATCAAACGGCGACAGTGGATCAAATCAGTGGTGGACGGTTACAGCTTGGGGTCGGTGCTGGGTCAGCGAACCCCGAAATAATACAAGAGCACGAAAACGTTGGTAGGCCATTCGATCATCGAGGAGAGCGGTTAAATGAAGCACTCCGGTTATTGACCGAATTATGGTCTGGTGACGCCATCGATTTTACGGGGAATCATTATCAGGTTGAGGACGCGAGCATCGGGTTTGAACCTGTTACTGCACCGCGTATCTATGTGCCGACGGGAAGCTATGATTCATACCGCGGGTTTCCGGAGACGGTTGTGGATCGGATCCAATCCGTCGGGGGTGGCTGTCTCCCGAATGTGATTGATCCTGATAGATATCATGAATCGATACAGGAAATTAGGGGGCTCTTGAAAGCGGCCGATCGAGATCCAGCGGCGTTTGATAATGGGTTGTATCTCGACGTGGTTGTGAGTGCTGACGAAGAATCCGCGTTGGAACAGGCGCGGTCGTTTTATTCTGCGTATTATTCCGATCGAGCCGATTATTCAGATGATGAGATACTGCAACGTGGCGCGTTCGGTCCAGTGGACCATGTCAAGGAAGTCCTCAAGTCGTACGAGTCAGCAGGAGCTGATTCGATAGTCCTCCGGTTTGTAACGAAAAAACAACGATCGAATTTATCCCAAGTCGCATCGGTCCTCGCCCACTAGGGCCCGTTGGATAGCATTGGTCTAGTGAAGAGTGGGTTGGTAGGGGAGTTACGGCGTGTATGTTGCAATTTCGACGAGGTTGCCATCAGGGTCCCGGCAATACACAGATGTCATGGTGCCATTTGCGCCGATTCGCTCGACAGGTCCTTTGATGATATCGATATCGTGTGTCTCGAACCGATCGATTATTTCTTCGATCGAGCTTGGGCTTCTGAAGCAAAAATCACTTGAGCCTATTGTTGGGTGTTTCGCAACGAATGAATATTTGTCGCTAGTGTCGTGAACGTTGATTTTCTGATCCCCGAAGTGAAGAGCGGTTCTGTCATCACCATACCGACGGACTTCGAGGTCTAGAATGGTGGAGTAAAATTCGCATGTTTTCTCAATGTCAGTGACGGTCAGGACGAAGTGATCAAGGCCATTAATTTCCATGAATGGTTACTACGGTGCCTCTTCATTAAGTATCGTGGCCTTACCCGTTGTACTATTACTCGAGTAGTCAGAGCGTTTTTACTCCGGGAAATCGATTTGTTAGTATGCTGTTAACCATTGGGTCGAATGGAATCGTTCAAGCCGCCCCTGATATTGGGATCATCGTCATCGGACTTATCTTGGTGTTTTTTGGGGCGGCGCTGTCTGTTTACTCAGTGGTGTTACTCGGTCTGCTGATCGGGGGGTTCGGTGGCTACTTATTGGCACCAGAGGTTCTTGCACTCGTTGGTAGCTTGGAAGGAGCCGTGGGAATTGGAATCATTGTGCTCATCGGGGGAGCGATAGGGATGTTTCTCGCGTATAGCGCACTCTCGTTCGTTATGGCCGGAGCCGGATTTCTCGTTGGGGCATTCCTCGGTCGTTTTCTCGTAACCCCACTTATGGATGGTGGATTATTGATTGCGATAGGAGCGGTCGTTATCGGTGGGGTTGTCGGTGCTTGGGTAGGGGTGGTACTGACAAAAACGGGCCTGATAGTCATAACGAGCTTCATTGGTGCGGCCGTTGCATCACGCTCTCTTACATTAGAGACGCTTGATACTGTCCGAGTTGATTGGTCGATTGAACCAGTACTGTTTGATCCATTGGCTCCGGTGTTCCTCGGCTTATTCATCCTCGGTATTCTCTCGCAATTTGGATTATTCAAACTTGGCTGGGTAACGAAAATCGGTGCGGCGTTTCCGGGGTTTCTGCCGAAACCCGGAACGCAAGAAGAGAATAACTAGTGAGTAGATCAATAGTTGATCGTGAAGTCGTCGAATTCTCCCGTCGGTTCTTCCCATTCAACTGTGACGTTCTCTACAGTCGCCCTAGGACTTCCTTCGTGACACCAGTCGATCATTTCCTTGATTGTTGACTGTTGTCCTTCAAACACCGCTTCAACCCGACCATCATTGCGGTTTTTCACCCAACCCGTGATCCCTCGATGTCGTGCTTCTTCTTGAGTATTTGCACGGAAGTACACCCCCTGGACAGTACCTGAAACATACACGTGCGCACGGCCGTCGCTCATGTAACTAACGATTGGTTCGGGGGACTTGGAGAATGTTTTGGTGGACAATCCATCGCTTCAAGCTGTCTAGTTACGTGTGGCCCCGTTGGAGTGGAACTCAATGAGTATTCTAGAGACGTTGATGTTCATTTATTTTTTATGATATTTATAAGGTTAACCCAATTACTTGTCACAATGCTATTGTGACTGGTTAACATAACCCGTGATATACGGAACTAGGCGCAATCTTATTAGTTATCATTCATTCCCATATAACAATATTTTTCTGATAAATACCTTGAAACGTCCTAACAATATGAATCTAGTCTACTACTATCATTCTTTTGAGTTATCATTGGTTGGGAAAACAATCACTAGTTTGCAATAATGATTGAGAATATTCTCTTAATACATTAGTGAACTGTAATGACAAGAAATTTTATATGACATAAAAATAATACAACGAGTATGAGTACCACAGATAGCATCAGAGAATCATGGGCAACACGACATGGATTCATCCTCGCCGCTGTTGGAAGCGCCGTGGGACTGGGTAATATCTGGCGATTCCCGTTCCAGACAGGACAAGAAGGTGGAGCTGCGTTCCTCGTGATGTACCTAATATTCGTAATCGCTATTGGGTTCCCTGCGATGCTCGTCGAATTCGTTATCGGGCGTCGTACTGAACGAAATCCCGTTGGAGCACTTGTCGCAGTAGGTGGTGGTGCTTGGAAGTATCTCGGGGGGTTCTTCGTCCTAACCGGGTTCGTCATTTTATCGTATTATAGTGTTGTTGGGGGCTGGGTTCTCCGGTATATCGTTGGGAGTGTTTCAGGGGCATACATGACTAATCCCGGACAATACTTCGGGAGCATCGCTTCTGGTACTGATGCGGTTGCTTTTCATGCAGTTTTCATGCTCCTAGTGATCGGTATCGTGGCATTAGGTGTTCGTCAAGGGATTGAATTGGGAGTCAAAATCATGGTCCCAGCGATCTACATCCTGTTAATTGGACTGGCGATTTATGCTACCACGTTACCGAATGCCTTCGAAGGATACGCATATTACTTATCCCCCGACGTCAACGCGATCATGGCCAACTGGACCAGTATTGTGCCAGCTGCCGCCGGCCAGGCTTTATTCACATTATCGCTCGGGATGGGGGTAATGATCACGTACGCCTCCTATCTTAGTGAAGATGATAACCTCGGAATCGACGGCGGAAGCATTGTCGCATTAAATACTCTCGTGTCGATTATCGCCGGTCTAGTTGTCTTCCCGATCTTGTTTGCCGCTGGAACCGATCCAGCAACATCAGGAGCAGGTGCGGTGTTCGTAAGCTTAGCTGGCGCACTTGGGGACATCCCACTTGGAAACATTATAGGGCTCGTGTTCTTTGTCACCCTCGCAATTGCAGCGTTGTCAAGCGCAATCAGTTTACTCGAAGTGGTAATGTCATACTTGATCGACGAACACGAAATCACCCGACGAACTGGAACAATCGCGATAGGTGGATTGATATTCCTATTCGGGATCCCGACAGCCCTTGATTTGAACTATCTGAGTCTCTATGATTCACTTTCAGCAAATATCCTCCTGGTGTTCGGTGCGTTGATGCTCACCATCCTCGTTGGGTGGATAACCTATAACGAGGCGCTCGATGAACTGCAAAAAGGCGTCGGAGATCTCGGGTGGTACGGAGATGTCTGGATATGGTTAGTTAGAATCCCGGTCATAATTGTCCTGATCGTATCGCTCTACCTCGGAGTGAACGAATATATCCAGTTCATCCAAAACACCTTCCTCTGATCAGCCATCCTCCCGATCCTCATGGATAAATCCACGTGAAATTAGCTCTTTTTGTGTTCCGAAAACGTGAGAAACGACTACTCTGATTCAGTGACCTTATGGAATTAAGAGTACTTTCCCGTGGTTTTCACGGTTCTGGATGTACTCGTGAGCCGCTCCTGCTTCCTGAAGCGAGAATCGCTGATCAATATGAACAGTCAATGCGTCAGAAACAATGTACTCAAAAATCGTGTCTAAATCACTCGTTACGCTATCCGGATCGGTCTTTCTCGTGGTGCCTAAGTGGTAGCCATGGAATCGAATATTTTTCCGCCGGAGGACACTCGGATCCGGTGTACCGTCTGCCCCGCTTGCAGAACCGATTGAAATAAACCGACCGTTCAATCCCAATACCTCGATGCTGTCGCGCAACACCGAACCACCGACACCATCTAAGACGAGATCCACACCGCCATTCCCAGTAAGCTGATTGATTTGGGTGACCACATTATCGGTCGTGTAATTGATACCATGATCGGCCCCGAGAGATTGAGCGAATTCAAGTTTGTCTTGTGTACTCGCCGTTCCAAAAATTTCAGCACCAATGAGCGCTGCAACCTGGACCGCCGCGCTTCCGACCCCACCAGCGGCAGCGTGTATTAAGACACGATCAGATGCCTGCATGTTTCCCCGAGCAAGTAATGATTGATAGGCGGTAAGAAATTGCACTGGAATACTCGCAGCCACATCGAGCGAGATCTCATCTGGTACGTGATACACGTCCTCATTTGCCGTCACGATGGATTCAGCATATGCGCCTTCTGGAACATACGTAACTACTCGATCACCCTCAGAAAAACCGTCTACGTTTAACGTCTCAGTAATTATTCCTGCCGCTTCAATGCCAGGAACACACGGGAACGTCACGGTACTGCTCGAACTCCCGGAACGTCGTTTTAGATCAGCGTAATTGACACCGATAGCTTTAGTCTCGATTCGAACCTCACCGGTCTCAAGATCATCTTCCTCACATGTCCCATACTCAAAGACCTCGGGGCCACCATGTTTCGTAAATTGAATTGCGTGCACACGGACTCACCGTGTTAACCACAACCTGCCCGCTACAGTAACCTTTCCATACCCATAACACCACATCAATCCGGTAAATATATATGTCTTAAATAACAATTGCCCAGTGGAGATTTATCCGAATGGCAACTGGTACGGTAGTGTTCTTTCATGATCGGAAGGGCTACGGGTTTATAGAATCGGACGACGCGGACGATGACGTTTTCTTCCACATGGAAGACGTCGGTGGGCCGGACTTAGAAGAAGACCAAGAAGTCGAATTTGACATTGAAGAGGCAGAGAAAGGCCCACGGGCCACGAACATCGAGCGACTGTAAACAACAATTTTTGCGGTAGACACCAACGAACACCCAGTAGCGATTAGTCCCTACCCGCCCTCCACGGATTAAATCGTATCTGACTCCGATAGGTCTGAGATTTGATCCTCAGAATACCCTACAATCTCCCCAAGCACTTCTGCAGTATGCTCACCGAGAGCAGGCGCCGGAGTAATATCGGGATCGTCAGCTGCAGAAAACTTAATGGGCCGACCCGGCACTGGGATTTCATCCTTCCCTTCATCACTATTGTTCGGGAGATAATTCAGCATACTCCGCGCCCGGAGTTGCGGGTCAGTCACAACTTCTTCAGTTGTTTGCACCGGGCCACTCGGAACGTTATTATCGAGAAGTAATTCAACCGTATCATCTCGATTTCGGCCTTCCATCCATTCCTGAATAATTGTGTCTATTTCTTCGCGGTGATTGGCCCGTTTCACTTTCGTCTCGAACCGATCATCGTCTTTCAATTCAGGCTTACCGATTACATCACACAGATTGTCCCAATGGCGTTCAGAAATACAAATCAAGATGATATAGCCATCTGCTACCTCATAATTGTTATACGGCGCTATGTCAAGTGCTGAATGCTGATTCCCTGTCCGTGGAGGCGCGTCCCGTTCCAAGACGAGGGAGGCAACTGGCGATGCAAGCGTCGGAAACGTACAATCCAACATAGCGACATCAATATACTGGCCGGTACCAGTGTATTCCCGCATATACAACGCACCTAGTATACCCATGGCAAGGTGGGAGCCACCACTGAAATCACACACCGCCGGTCCCGCTTTTACCGGTGGCTGATCTGGGAATCCAGTGGTATGCATCACGCCACCCATCGCTTGGATCGTCATGTCCATCGCTGGATAATCCGCGTACGGCCCATAATCACCATACCCTGAGCCATGTCCGTAAATCAACTCGTCGTTCACTTCCCGTAACGTCTCATACCCAATTCCGAGGCGCTCCATCGTCCCACGAGCGAAATTCTCCAATAACACATCTGCCTCCGCAACGAGATCCTTCAACACCGCTTGCCCCTCGTCTGATTTGAGATCAAGCGAAATGGACCGTTTGTTCGGATTAAGAAACTGGAATTGTGGTGAATGAAAATCCTCGGTTCGAGACCGAACGTTATCACCCCAGGGTGGTTCAACTTTCACAACATCGGCACCCATATGGGCTAGCATCAATCCGGCATAACCTCCAAGATAAATTTGTCCGAGATCCAACACTCGTACGTTTGACAGCGGCTGATCCATGGAGTTATACAAACTCAACCAGCATTTAATTCAATTGATTACTAATGGACTGCGACAGGGACATCGTGATTTAGAACGGTCACTTAACACGGAGCGAAATCGCGATGAGGAGGAACCCAAGAAGAAAGAAAATTCCTTCGATTAGCACTCCGATGATGAGGGGTTGGTTGATAATTTCGAACGTTATGCCTCCAAAGACCGCGCCAATCGTAATCGTAGCGAACCCTCCAGCGAGGTACCCGAGTGACCGATCGTTCGTGCGTTGATATGCGCGGATAGAAAAATACGTTATCATGAATCCTAACACGAGTACACTGAGTTTAATTAACCCTAACACGCTTTGAAGTTCTAAACTGGTTATTGAGTGCACCATTACTATCTTCTCAAAAAACCCTTACTGAGATCCATATTGTCGGAATTAATTCGGTCGACCCGATACATGGATAGCATCATGTGATGAATTAATCCATCTCGGGCGAAGTGTTCTGGCTAACGTACCAGTCAGCAGCAATCACGACCGCACCAAACACCATGAGAACACCGAATGCCGCGAGCACACCACTGCTCAACGTATACGACGAACCGCCACCCCCAACTGTGTACGGCGCATGGTACAACGCCCCCCAGAAATATCCTAACCCAATCACAAATGCAATACCTGATCCAATTAACCGGATGTTAGAACGTGGTTCTCGATCTGAGGATGAATCGTCTATCTCCGTCGAAGCTTCGTCAGCCTCAGTATCCTGTGCCATATTCATCGGCAACGGTCTCTGTCCTCTTTGGTGTATTGGAGACAACCCACGCGCTAACCAACAGAGAAATCCCTTTGGCGCTATCGTCCGGAAAAGTCCGGTTCACGTCCCTCGTTGAATGCCTCGACGCCTTCCTTGTGGTCCTCGCTTTTGAACGATTCATCCCGAATCCTCGAAACCCATTTTTGCTCTGCCTCGGTCATCGCTTGTTTCTTCTCCAACGTGTGAACAATTTCCTTCATGTATTTCAAGGAATTCGGTGCGTTCTTCGCCATGGTTTCCGCCAATGAATACGTCCGATCCTCCAACTCATCACGATCAACTGCATAATTTAACAGTCCAATCTCCTCTGCATGTGCCGCCCCAAACGGTTCGGCAGTAAACAACAGCTCCTTGGTTTTCGCCGGCCCGATCAGGTTCATTACTTCCCC
This sequence comes from uncultured Halobacteriales archaeon, assembly GCA_964542445.1. Lineage (GTDB taxonomy): Archaea > Halobacteriota > Halobacteria > Halobacteriales > Hikarchaeaceae > CAZITY01. The sequence goes on from CAZITY010000007.1 coordinate 23,962, forward strand.
AATTGCATCCCCACTATACACGATGCCTAACCGCGCCGGAGTAATCCCGAAATCAGCATCCAGCACCCCCACTCGTAGATCACACGACGACATGAGCTCCATCGCCCCACCATAGGTATGACCGTTAACCATCGCGATGGTTGGAAAATCATAGCTTTTGACAGCATCAATCATCCGAGGCCACAATGCTTTTTCTTCCTCCGTCTGAGTCGTTCGATCAATCGACAAATCAAACCCGGCACTAAACGCTTTCTTCCCCGCCCCCCGCAACACTACCACTACTACCTCATCACGACTGTCCAATGCTTGAAACTCATCCCCGATTGCCTGGATAATCTCATACGATAACGCATTCCGTTTCCCGGGATTATCAATCTTCATCGTACAAACGCCATCGTCCGTACTCACATGCAGTTCGCCAGTCATACTACCCCGGGGTTCTCCGGGACTGAATTTATCATTGGCGGTCTTCTCCCCCCCTTGGTAGTCACGGATCGATAACTCACAACCTAGTACCCTTCTTTAAATGCGGTGTTGAGAGACGGTTTCCAGCGTGGTCAGGGAAGTAAGTATTAAGGATGAATCCATCGACCTACACAATACGGACATCTAATCATGGACGGGATTCACGACATGGGCGGTATGCACGGGTTCGGTCCAGTTCCGACAGCGGACGATACTTCATTTCATCGTGAATGGGAAAGAACCGTGTTTGGCATTGACCGCGTTCTAAAAGCCATGGAGGTGTACAATATCGATGAAAAACGTCACGCAATAGAACAACTCGATCCCGAAATATACATTTCCTCTAGTTATTTCGAACGATGGCTGTACGCAATTGAAACACTTCTCAGCGAAAACACTGCTATTGATGTGGACACCACCAACTCCCCAACCGAATCAGAACCGCCACAGCCCGAAAAGCAAGAAGAAATCATCGCGAATGTCAGAAAATCTCTCTACACTCCTTCACGGTTCGACCAGTCCCCCCGCCCACCGAAATATCAAGCCGGTGACTCAGTGAGCGTAGCAAATCACGCCCCGAGTGGACACACGCGATGTCCCCGGTACATCCGCAGAGCAATCGGTACTGTTCACGAACACCACGGCACGTTCACCTTTCCTGATGACAATGCTCACGGTGAATCGACTGCTCAACCGCTCTACTCTGTTGCATTTGATGCGAATGACCTCTGGGACGCTACCGACACCCCAACTCACACTATTTACGTAGACCTCTGGGAAAGCTACCTAGAACACCCATAAGATCTCCTATACCATGACAGATCATCATTCACACGAAGTCGATGTGGATACGAACACTGCGCGGGTCCGAGCGCTACAATCACTCCTCATCGAAAAGGGACTCATCACCACTGACGCCATTGACGAAGTTCTCAGAGCCCACGACGAAGAAATCGGGCCGATGAACGGGAAAAAAGTCGTTGCACGCGCATGGAAAAACCAATCATTCGAAGATCAATTGTTAACAGATGCCCCTAGCGTACTCTCCGAATTCGGATTTGAAATAACCCAAGGACACATCGAGGTCGTTAAAAACACAGCGTCAGTTCATAATGTCGTTGTCTGTACGCTGTGCTCTTGTTACCCCTGGTCACTCCTCGGCCTCCCGCCAACCTGGTATAAATCCCACGAGTACCGCTCGCGTGTTGTGAGGGAACCACGAGAAGTTCTTGCTGAATTCGGTGTAGAGATCAGCAATGACAGAGATATCCACGTGTGGGACTCAACAAGCGAACTCCGTTACTTCGTCATCCCCCAACCCCCCGATGGTCATGAAAAACTGTCCCAGGAAGAACTCGTGGACCACATTCCGAAGAATTCGATGATTGGTGTGGACACCGCAACCCCAATTACCTAAAATTGCACGAGCAACAACGAACATTTAGCATCAGGCACAGAACTCCCCGACTATGACTATTTTCGACGCTAATCGACCGCTCAATGTGGGCGTTTTATTCTCTGGTGGTGCCAGCGGATTTCGATACCTCCAAGAACACGATCCGAAATTTAACGACACATATCACGTAGTGTGTGGTGTAACGAGCAACCCGGATGCATCCGGGATTGACGCTTTCAAGCGTGGTGATATCCCTGTTGAAACCAATGACATCCGCGCGTTCTATGACTCTCATGAGGCAGAAACCAGCGACCTCACACTCCGGGAAACATACGATGAAAAAACACTTTCTATCCTCCGTCAATACAACCCAGACGTTCTCTTATTATCCGGGTACATGTGGATCCTTACCGACCCGGTAATTGACGCCATTCCTACTATTAACGTCCATCCGGCTGATCTCACAATCACGGACGAGAAGGGCAATCGTGAATACGTCGGGTTCGATCCGGTTACAGATGCAATCAAAGCAGGGGAACCAGCCACACGATCGACCGTGCATTTCGTTACAATAGCAGTCGATGACGGTCCGATTCTCGTCAGATCAGCCCCGTGTCGCGTTCACCGCGAACTCGTCGGTTCGCTCGACAAAAACCACCAAGAAGACGAGATTGAGAACTACATAACCGCACATCAAGAATGGATGAAATGGGCAGCCGATGGTCCAGCTATCGCGCAGGCACTCACACTCATTAGCAAACGGAATGTCGAGATCGATGGTGAAACTGTCTCAATTGATGGCCAATCAGGATACTACGAGTTGGAACACGAAGAGATCACCCAAACGGGTGTGACTTGACGTGATTGTCATCGATCAGAAAATAGATCGACCACTTTTCTGAGATTCTCATTCTGGGACCGGTCCACGGAGACATACGTAATCCCCGCATTCGCAGCAAACTGTTCGTCAGTTTCTGAATGACCAACGTACACGTACTTATCTGTAATTGAGGCTTGTTTCGATTGCAGATCATGAAAAAAATCCGGGGCTGGTTTGAGGGTATCTAACGCGGAATAGTCTGAACTTCGACCGATGACGTGCATAAATAAATCCGAGTAATCATAGGTATCGACGAATACATCAACGATTTCTTGGGGAGAATTACTAATAATGTGAAGTTCGTGGTGAGGATGAAGTTCGTAGAGTGACTCCACAGATGGGTACGGGGAGAGTTTTTTGGACTCGATCCACTCCTGTTTCACACGGCAATAATTCGAGTCCCGCTGCTCCCACAGAGACTCAGGAGACAACCCAGCTTCGCTCGCCAGGTTCGAGAACTCCGGCTCATTCACTGGGTACAAGGCCGAACGGGAAGCATCAGATGTAGACAATCCAAGTTCGGTGAGGGTTTCATCTAATGCATGGTTGAGCCAGGTGTAATCAGATTCCGAGTCCAACAATAACCCATCGAGATCGAAGATAACCTGCACTGTATCGTAATAATTGGGCTTAACGCCTAAATACATTCATTTTGGTGTTTCCCAATCACATACCCTCTAGTTCTGTTCGATGAATCTTTGGACACGAGTGTCGGTATACATTTGGACAGATAGCCTCTAACTCGGTTTATCACGATGGACTACCACGATATTGACCCTAATGAAATTCCTCGGACACCTAATCACCCGAGTAGACGACACGCAATATCTGAAAATACAAATCTATCCATTCTCTCACTCAATAAGTACGTTCTCGAACCGGGAGATGATCTTGCCGTTGACTACCACTATCATGAACAACGAGAAGAAGCGTTTATCGTTGAAACAGGGCCGTTGTACGTTGAAACACCAGAAAAAACATTCAGAATTAAATCGAGTCATATCTTCGTCGTCGAGGCAAAAAGCCCAATTCGGCCCTATAATCCTGAGACATCCGACTCGAATATCGAAGTCATTGGAGTTGGGGCCCCAGCCTACGACATTGGGCAACCGTACGACCCGACTGACCCGACCGACATTGAATAATACCATACCAAATAGTCGGCTATCGTCGATTTGATCACTGCTGGAACTACATGTAACGAGAACAATTAATGCATGGGGTAAAGAATCTCAGACTAGACAATGACAGATACGGACCCATCGTTCCGTTCCATTCTAGGAACCTTTGCAACAGGCGTTACTGTGGTCACAATCCCCACAACTGAACCCCACGGTATCACCGCGAACGCATTTTCGAGTGTCTCACTTGAACCACCACTTGTCCTTATTTGTATCGACAAGGACACAACGACGTATGAATACCTTCACGAATCTACGATTGACTCATTTTGTGTGAATATCCTCGCAAGCGACCAACAGCATCTTGGCGAATACTATGCCGACATGCGTGAAGCAGAGGAAAGTCCGTTCGTGTCTGACGAAACCGACACTGCCCGATCTGAATCGATGATTTTCACCGAATCGCTCGCGTATATCGATTGTGAAGTCTGGGAATCATACCCCGGTGGCGACCACGATATCATTGTTGGTGAAGTTATTGACGCCAATATTCTCAACCCCAAGAAGAACGCGTTGACCTTTTTCAAGGGCCAGTGGGGAGAACTTGAGGCCGCGTAACATTTCGATTAGAATAAAGAGTTATTGTGATCGAGAATTGTTCCGAAAAAGACCTATTGTTAATAGCCGGGAACCAGATGATCGCACATGATGTTTGCGCTCCTTCATAACGGTGGCACGAATGTGCCCCATCGTCGTACCGAAGACGGCCGAGTCATTCCTAATGCCTCACTTAACGAAATGCACGAAGGAGCAAAAGATCGCGTGAAATCCCAGATATCGATCGGGATTAAAGCAGAGGATCTCGGATTTGATCGGATATTTTTCACTGAACATCACTTTCAACCAACCGGGAGCGAGTTCAGTCCAAATCCATTGATGGCCCAAGTACAAGTGGCGAGTGAAACAGAAGATATAACCATAGCCCAATTAGCCAACATCATTACGTGGCATGATCCGATCCGATTCGCGGAACAAACCGCAATGCTGGATGTCATTGCTGATGGCCGCGTTGAAATCGGGATTGGTCGCGGATATCAACCCCGTGAAAACGAGGTATTAGGACAGTATTGGGGCGGGACAATTCAGGATCAAGAACGAAACCGGCGAACGTTCGAAGAAAAACTCGAAATTATCCGGGAATGTTGGACGAAAGAAACGCTGCGGTATCGAGGGGAATTTCACTCTATCCCACCGACTCATACGAAATGGCACCATGACTTCGATAAAACCTATTTCAATGATCCAGTAACTGACCAGTCTACAGATGACATGATGGAGTGGGCTGAGGAAGGTGATTTTTATTCTGATTTATGGAATCAAGTCATGTCCGGTGGCACTACGCTCAAACGGATCGCCGTGTTCCCGCAGCCCATCCAAGAACCCTACCCCCAATTGTGGATGCCAACGACGTCGTATCGATCTATTCGGTTTGCGGCACGAGAAGGAATCAACGGTGGATTTCTCCCCACACCAACGGAAAATCTCATTGAGTATACAAACTTGTATTATGACGCAGCCGAGGAGGCGGAGTGGCCGGATCATCGAAGCGAGTATGATGGAAAGCCTTTTAATTTCGGATGGGATGAAGATCGAGATCGAGGAGTCGTCCCGTTCAGGTATGTCTGGAATACCGAGATAGCTGATGCTGAAGCCACTGAGCGATGGAAACGCGGCCAAGAAAACGTCTGGAATTACTATCGGCCGTTAATTCCAGTTGCCGGGGCATTTGAGGATGTTGATGCAGGGGATTGGATCCATAGCGATGATATTATTGATCATGACATGATGCTGGTTGGAACGACTGATGAAATTATCGATGAAATCGATGCGATGTTATCGGAAATCGGGTACGAGAATTTCGCATTTGGGGCGTTTTTTGATACCCCCGGCATTTCGGTTCAGGACGAGGAGCGCCAAATGGAATCATTCGCTACCGAGGTCATGCCCTATTTTAACCAGGTCGCGTAGCAGAAACGAGTTCCTCGACCTCGGAGAATTTATGTGTGATGCATATCAATACTGTTATGCCAACCAATCTCGATTGTTGCGCTACGACACACACGAACCCGATATGAACGAAGGTATGTATGATAATTCCCCGATCTGACGCGACACAAATCCAATACGACGAGCTCGCAACCCTGAAAAAACTCGCCCAACAAGGCGCACTTGGGAACGAAATCGAAATTTCATTAGCGAATATCGCCGCGGACCTAGAGGTATCGACCCAGACAGTTTCTCGTCGGTTGCGAGAACTTGCAGACGCGGAGCTTATTGATCGAACGCGGACAAATGATGGCCAGCGAATTGCATTATTACCGGCCGGTATTGAGACGCTTCGGGACGAATATGAGGAGTATCAAGCGATCTTTACCTCGGTTCCCGACGTAACACTTACGGGTAGGGTGACGAGTGGAATGGGTCGGGGTCGGCATTTCATTCAGCTCGATGGGTATAGTACACAATTCGAGGACAAACTCGGATATTCGCCGTTCCCTGGGACGTTTAATATTGAACTCGATAACGACAGTCTACCCTCACGGTCGTTGTTATCGTTATCGCCAGCCATTCAAATTGACGAATGGGAAGCAGACGACAATACGTATGGCTCGGCAGTTTGTTACCCGGTTACGGTGACAGATTCAACTAGATCGAGATCTGCTGAGGCCCATATATTAATCCCAGCTCGGACGGATCATTCGACAAGCCAACTCGAATTGATTTCTGCTCATCACTTGCGTGAGGAGCTGGGTGTGACTGATGGTGACGAGGTGAGTGTATATGTCGAAACGTAAGCCCACTCGGCATTCGCGCCAGCTAGATCGGGCATTAGCTGCGTTCCAATCGGGAGACCCGGTTTTGATCCACGACGCTGATGACCGGGAAGGAGAAACAGATATCGTGTATCCGGCTAGTTCGGTTACTGCACAAGCGGTATCGCGGTTACGGAATGACGCAGGGGGATTAATTTGCGTCGCGGTAAGTCACGAAGTGGCAGAAGCCCTCAACTTGTCGTTTTTGCAAGATATCATTCAGCATCCCGTGGCCAAGGAACACGAGTTAGGGTATGATGATCGCTCATCGTTTTCACTACCCGTTAACCATCGAGATACGTACACTGGGATTACAGATAGTGATCGCGCGCTCACGATTACGAAACTCGCTGAACTCGCGGTTCTCCCCGATGCGCAAGCGTTCAACGATGAGTTTCGTTCACCAGGGCATGTGCATGTGTTAAAAGCTGCGGCGAATCTCCTCGAGGACCGACAGGGACATACTGAACTAGGGATTGCTCTCGCTGAACGGGCGGGGTTACCGCCTGCGGTGGTTGTGTGTGAAATGCTTGATGATGAAACGGGGCATGAATTATCGCAAGAAAAGGCACGGGAGTACGCCGAGGCGAATGGATTGTGTATGATTGAGGGACAATCAATTATCGATGAAGTTGATCCAGATCCAATTCAAGAAGATGTTGATTGGACGCCAGTACCGTTCTGGGTCTAGGGTGTAGATCGGCGTAGTTTTTTATCGATTTGGTTAGAGTCAGTCTAGTGATGACTGATTCGGCTGTGGTACTGAGTGAAGAGGAGGGGATAGCGACGGTGACGTTGAATCAACCCGATCGGCGGAATCCGTTTTCGTCGGAGATTGTACACGGGATGGAGGAGGCGTTAAATTCGTTGGGAGATCCACGCGTGGTAGTGATTGAGGGTGCGGGGCCAGCGTTTTCGGCAGGTGGTGATATTGATGCGATGCGGGAGCGGTTCGAGCAGGATGTTCCGGCTGGAGATCGTGTAGAGGAGTTAGCACCGGGTGGTGGGATTATCGAGCGGTTACATCAGTTATCGGTACCGACGGTGGCAAAGGTTGATGGGGCGGCAGTCGGGGCAGGTGCGACGTTAGCGATTGCGTGTGATATGCAACTTGCGAGTGAGAATGCATTGTTTGGGTTTGTGTTCAAAAATGTTGGATTGAGTATTGATGCGGGAACGTCGTATTTCCTGCCGCGGATTGTGGGGACAAATGTTGCGAAGGAGCTCGTGTATACGGGAGAACTTGTGGGGGCGGAGAAAGCGTTAGAGCTTGGTCTAGTAAATCATGTGTTCGAGGAATCTGTATTTGATGAGGAAGCTAGGGGGATTATTGAGGAAATCGCGAGCGGGCCGACGGTTGCGTTGAATTACTCTGGGCAGTTATTAGAGAGTGGGATTGGGTGTTCGTTGGAGGAGGCGATGCGTGCCGAGGCAGTGGCAGGTGGGGTTGTGTATTCGACAGAGGATCATCAAGAGGGTGTTATGGCGTTCATCGAGGATCGTGACGCGGAGTTCAAGGGGAAATAACTCTCCAACGATACAATAGTATAAGAGGGGGGTGAGAAGATTTTTCGTGGTTTCCCTGAGAGGGTATAGTCGTACTATGCCTACTGTTGGGATCATCGGGTTAGGTCGGATGGGTGGTAATATGGCGAAAGTATTGCTAGAAGAGGCGTGGCCAGTGATTGGGTTTGATATCGATGAGTCGGCGACGACGAAGCTTGTCTCTGCTGGGGGGTCGGTTGCGGAGTCACCGGGAGCGGTCGCGACACAAGCGGATGTAGTTCTGACGAGTCTACCAGACCCAGCTACCGTGCGTGCTGCGTATCTTAGTGACGATGGGATCCTCTCGGGTGATGTCGGGGGGACGGTCGGTCTGGAGACAAGTACGATTGATCCAGATACGAGTCGAGAGGTTGCAGCAGAAGCAGCTGACCGCGATATGACAGTAATTGATACTCCAGTTAGTGGTGGACCAGAAATGGCTCGGGAGGGCGGGATGACGATGATTATTGGTGGGGACGAAGATGGCCTGCCAGATGATGCCCATAAGGTGATTTCCGCGTTGGCGGGTACGGATTATTATGTTGGTCAACTCGGGGGTGGGCATACAGTAAAACTCGTGAATAACGTCATGTCGATGAGTAATTTATTGATAGCGCTTGAAGCGATGGGGCTAGCGATTGGGGAAGGCCTGGATGGTGAAATTGTGTATGAGATCATTTCTAATTCAGGTGGGTCGTCGAATCAGTTTGAGAAACGGATTCCCCGGGTATTGAATCGGAATTTTGAACCTGGGTTTACTGTCGGGTTCAGTCAGAAAGATCTTGGATTAGCACTTGACGCGGCATCGTCAATCGATTATCCAATGGTGGCAACCGGCACCATTCATCAGTTATACACGGAAGCAGTGGCCGCCGGGTACGAATCAGAGGACTGTAGCGCTGCGGGGAAACTCTTTGAAGCACACTTGGGAGAACCGATTGAGGCTGCGGCCACGATGGATGAATCTTACGGTGGGTATTGACTCTGTTTCTCGTGAGATAACTACACAAATTGACGCATCAGTATTGCACACTTTATTACGAAAGCGGAATAGATTGCGGACAGCTGCCGAGCAATTGGGTTTGCCGGAGTGATGGAAACTACGCATTAGCTGTTTACGCTCTTAACCAGGGTGGCGACTAGGGCCTCATCTGTTGGTGTTGGGACCGCGTGAATTCGTTGCCGAGTCGTGAAGACGATCGGTTTTTCACGTGTTCAGATGTAGTAATGTAAATTTTGAGAGTGAATGATTCACTACACTTAAGGGATGGGTGAGTGAATCCGTTTATCGAATGTTATCTGACAAAGTGTGTATCGTAGCCGGCGGAGGTCGGGGGATCGGTGAGGCAAGCGCAATTGAACTCGGTAGTCATGGTGCCACTGTTATCGTGAACGATCTCGGTGTCGATGTCTCTGGTGAGGGCGAAAGTATCGAGCCCGCTGAGGAAACCCTAGATGCGGTGAAAGATGCGGGTGGGGACGGCATGGTGCACTTCGGGGATATCAGTGACTTAGAGTACACCGAACAACTTGTCACGGATGTCGTTGATGAGTACGGTCGGGTTGATGGAGCGGTAAATTTTGCTGGGATTCTCCGCGACCGTATCAGTTATAAAATGACTGGTGAGCAGTGGGATAAAGTAATTCAGGTGCATTTACGTGGTCATTTTGCGTTAATTAGAAATCTCGGTGCGCATTGGCGCGAACTCGCGAGGGATGAAGGCGGCTCTCTGAATGATCAACGAGCGATTCTCGGTGTATCGAGTCGGTCCGCACTGGGAAGTGTCGGTCAAGCGAATTATTCAGCGGGGAAAGCGGGCGTTCTCGGGTTAGTACGGACCACATCTCGAGAGCTTGCTCGATATAACATTCGGGTGAATGCGTTAATGCCAACAGCGTTTACGCGGATGATTGAAGCGATTCCAGAAGAAAAACGGAGTTTTGACGAGTCGGATATGCCTCCAGAGTATGTTGGGCCGATGGTGGCGTTTGCGTTGAGCGATTATGCGGAGAACATCTCTGGGGTCACACTTCGCGCTGGTGGTAATGGGATGGGTGTTGTCTCAGACCCAGAAATTATCAGGCTTGGGTATGCAGATGATGGCTGGACGCTCGAAGAACTAACGGAACGGTTCCGTGATGAAATCGCCCATGACCTTGAACTAGACAGAACTGGAATATTGGAGTGAACTATGCCACGAAAATCACTAAGTGAACTGGAAGAAATGGTGGGAGAAACCCATCACGTTGTAGAGAATTTTGAAATAGAAGGCGGGAAAGTAGAGGAATTCGCTCGGGCAGTGAAGGACGATAATCCCGCTCATCGCAAGGAAGAGGCAGCACAGGCGCAAGGTTTCGATGCTGTTCCCGCACCGTTAACCTTTACGCGAACGGCGTATTTCCCGCGGTATCGACCTGAAGGTGTTGAGGAGATGCGTCCGTTTGACCTAGGGTTTTACCGGGAATATTCGGTGCATGGCGAACAAGAATACGAGTTTGAGCGGCCGCTCGAAGTCGGGGATGTCTTGTCAGGTGAAGTCACGTTAACTGATGTGTATGAGCGAGAAGGCAGTCGCGGGGGGAAGATGACGTTCGCGGAATATGAATTGAAGTATTACGATCAGAACGATGATCACGTGTTGACGGTTCGCTCGACGAGTATTGAAACTGGTGGCGCAATTCAGGAGGATGATTAACATGACAGATTCATATGAAACTCCGGTTACTCCAGAAGAACTCGAAGTCGGTGATAGTGGTCCGGAGGTTGTTGTCGAGGATTTAGAACGACGTGATTTCGTGAAGTATGCAGGGGCAAGTGGTGATTTCAATCCGATACATTACGATGAACCGTATGCGACAGAAGCGGGGAATTCGAGTGTGTTTGCCCAGGGAATGCTGACAGCAGGGTTCGGGGCGCATATGGCTGCCGACTGGCTTGGATTAGCGAACATTACATACTATGGTGTTCGGTTCCAAGCGCGTGTGTTCCCAGATGACACGATATCCGTTCAAGGGGAGATAACAGATATCGATCGGAGTGGAGATGAAACAGTCGTCGACGCGGATATTTCAGCAGTAAATCAAGATAATGACGTCGTGTTGACCGGTTCGGTCACCGCGCGATTATAGCAAAGGTGACGTAATTTATCGGGAAAACCCGGATTGACCCCGGTATGATGTGATCATTGAATCTAGGTTCGGTAAGTTGCGGGGTGAATCTCGAAACAGAGAAATGTCTCGCTAGTGAGGGGTGCTTATGTACGAAATTGATCACGTGGCAGCAGCGGTCGAGTCTCTCGATGACGCTATTAAGTCATTCGAAGAAATCGATGGTGCGAGTATTGAATGGGTCAAAGAAAGCCCCGAATGGCAATACCGCACCGTGTACCTCGTAATTGGGAGTGACATGTTCACACTCATTGAACCGATGTCAGAAGAGAGTTTTATGGCAACGTTCATTGAACAACGGGGACCCGGGTTGCATCACCTAGGGATTAGTGTCGAAGACCTTGATGCAGCAGTTAGACAAATGGAGGCACTCGGTGGAGAAGTCATCATGGAAGATACAATTCCGGACGTCCGTGATGAAGCGACATTTCACCCTCGTTCGTGGTTTGGGCTCCAATTCCAATTAATTGAATGGCACGAAGGAGTGGGGCCCTCGGCAAGGGATCATATTGACGCGCTTCGCGCTGCCAAGTCGAAATCTGATTGAAACGATAAGTAACTCGCGTAAAAGTCCTCTTTAGACGGTAGTCTCGTGAGTTGTTATATTGGGAGGTGATCTCTGATTTCATCACCGAAGAAGGCCAATGCAAGGAATAGAAACATGGCTATGAGGAGAAATATCGACAGGGGATCCGCCCAAAAGATTCCCCACTCACCACCCGATCGCTGCATTGATCGGATGAAGTTTGCCTCGACAATGCTCGCAAGCACGCCACCGAGCACTAAGGCAATGATTGAATAGTTGAATAATTGCATATAGTACGCGACAATGCCGAAAATTAATACCGTGATGATATCAACCCAATTGGATCGAATTCCAATGGCACCAACAATCGCGAACACCATGATAATCGGGATAATCATATCAGTTTCGAGGCGGGTGATGTAATCACCGATCCGTGTAACCACGAATAACCCGATGCCTAATATCAGAAAATTCCCTAAAATCAATCCAAGAACCATCGTGAAGGTCAAACTCAGATTTTCTGCTGGCTGAAATAGCTCAATTCCGGGAGTAATTCCATGCATGATAAAGCCCCCGAGGAGCACTGCAGTTGATGCACTTCCCGGAATTCCGAATGCTAAGACTGGGACAAGAGACCCAGCAACTGTTCCATTATTCGACGCCTCAGCTGCAATCACGCCCGGTCCGTGGGCATTCCCGAATTTCTCGGGAGTACTGGAACTACGTATTGCTTCTGCGTAGGAGAAGAAGTTTGAAGTACCGGCACCGACGCCAGGGATTGCGCCGATTGTCATACCCATAAATGCCGATTTCAGTGTTAACAATTTATTTTGCCACACGACCTTAACGCCGGCATAACGTTCTCCCATAATTTCTCGGCCTTCCTCGACAATGGTGCCAGGAAGATCGGCTATCCGAAGCATTTCACCAAGTGCGAACGTCCCGATTAACAAGGCAATCACATTCAACCCATCGTATAGCTCAATAATTCCAAACGTATATCGAGGAACTGGGCGAGTTTCTGCCACTCCAATCGTCATCAATAATACGCCCCACAATCCGACTGTAATTCCCTTGAAGAATGATCCTTGCGAGGCGATAACACCGATCATTGCGATACCGAATAAGGCTAGAATGAAGATCTGTGGGGCGCCGAATGCGAGAACGATCGGTTGTAGGTACGGGATTAGTATGAATAGCAACAACATTGTTATTGCTCCACCAAATGCTGAGGACGTCGCAGAGATTTCTAGTGCTTCGAGACTTCGACCAGCAGTGGTCATGGAATATCCATCGAATGTAGTTGCTGCTGCCGCTGCAGTCCCCGGTACGTTAATGAGTATTGAGGAAATGCTCGCGCCATAACAGGCACCACTGTATATACTAATTAATGTTACAGCCGCAGAAGTCCCATCGAGGACAATTGTTAACGGTAGAACGATAGTCATCCCCAAGACTGCTCCAAGACCTGGAATCGCACCAAGAACAATTCCGAGGATGATGGATCCGATGATTAATCCGAGTATTTCAGGTGAAAAAACGGCGCGGATGGATTGGAAGAACACATCCACCTGCGTCGGGTCACCTGTTTGTAAGACCATCTGGGACGCAATTGACACAATTGATCCGGTCATATTAGATCACCCCGTGCTGTACCAACTGCAAAGGTATCTCGGGAAGTATGGTTAAGGGTATATCAATGCCGACTATGTCGGTAAAAAAATACCCTGTTTCAAGCGTGAAGTTAAAGATATCCATCATTAAATACACAACGAGCATCACGGCACCTGCTATGCCAAGGGACGTTCGCCATTCATAGCCTGTGTATCGATGCCAGGCAATCACGTACAAAGGCGACACCCATAATAAACCGAATAAAAATCCCCCAAGCATGTAAGCTCCTGTTAGTAATCCTAAAACATTCGTTTTCCTCGTAGTTGAGTTCCGTTCTGGTTCATCGAGTTCGTCGATCGTATCTTCTTCATCTCCTTCTATTTCCTGGACGGTTTCAGCGAACCCTTCCGCTTCACTCTCAATTTTATTCTGAATTTGATCCGGGAATACTCGACGGAGAATCAAGAGCAGAGCCAATGAAAATACAATGGCAGCCATTAATCGGGGGAAGAACCCCATAAGTCCTTGATAGGCGTAGGATCCATAGAACATGTAGGCTGAAGTAGCTAGTACTATCAGGAGCAGACCGAATTCGCCTGGATATAACTTAAAGACTGGTAGCTTATTTGCCATGGTAGAAACGGTGGTTCTGGCGTTATCCGCCTTGGACAAGCGCTTCTAAGTCTAGGTTCTCTTGGACATCTTGCTGCGTCCGCTCCATCAATTCGTTCACTTCTTCACCTTCATATTCAACATAGATGTGTCGATCCGCTTCATTAGCCCATTCCTGCATTGGATCACTCTCTATTGCTGTTTTGAACATTTCGACTGCTTGCGCACGGATATCTTCATCTAAATCTGGTGGTGCGAGGAACGCGTAACTTACGTTCGCAAGGAAATCCATATTGAAATATCCCAGATCATCAACCCATGCAGGTGCCGTTGGCGCGAATTCATCACCTGAGGACGAGGTACAAGCTAATGAATCGATTTGGCCTTCTTCAACAGCCGCGGGTACTGCTGAGGTTGATGCAGTACTGACGGGGACTTCTTCAGCTGCGGTTCCCCGGACTGAGTCGTTACTCCCATCAAAGGAAACAAAATTACTCCAATCCCAGCCTTGGGGTATCTCTGAACGGATCCATGCGCACCCGATGTGCCAACTGTGCCCGAATCCGAGTCCCCCTAGTGTGTCGAATTCACCGTCATTATACCGATCTACCATCGCATCGAAACTTTCGAACTTTCCAGGTGGTGCAATGATGTGCCACGTATAATGCCCGCCATCAGTAATCCCGGTGAGATCGGTGACCTCAAAACCTGGCGGGTTAATAAGTGCTGCTAGAGGTTGGCTTGGCGTATACGCAGTAGAAAATGTATACCCATCATTCGGTCTTGAGTATAATTCACCGAGACCTCGGAGACCAGCACCACCCCCAACCGCTTCAACTTCCACATTAACATCATTTTGATCGCCAATTACTTGCCCCAATTGTAACGAATACGCATGAGTTGCTGATCCTTCCGGGTAATTCGAAATTAAAGTGATATCTTCATTCGGATATTCTCCCTCTCCCCCACCGGTACATCCCGCAAGACTCAGCATTGAAGCGCCGGCACCGTACTTAATTGCCTGTCTTCTGGTAACTTTGACCATGGTATTGTGCACCAGACACAAAGTTGAATGGGTCTTTCTTAAATATTTCGTATTCATAATGAAAAATTCTGTAAAATCAACCATCCCTCGACAATCAACGAACAGTACAACTCAGCCTAGCGGGGTTTTCCCGATAACTCACCCAGAATCGCCGAGATGGGAATACTCTATAGTATAGTCCTTGAATAAGGTAGAACATGGAGCACCCTGACGGTGGAGAAGTACCGGTCGAATCGTATGAGAAAATAGAGTTCGATGAACCAGCAGATGGAGTGGTTCGAATCCGCATGAATCGACCGGAAATGCGGAACGCTCAAGATCCCGAAATGCTCACCGAACTCGACCAAGCGTTTCAAGAAGCTGACCGAGACGACTCGGCAAATTGTATTATTCTCGGGGGAATCGGGAAGGATTTTTCAAGCGGGCATGACCTCTCCCATGAATCCGATAAGCGGTTGAACGAAGCGTTCTGGGAGAAACACGCCGAAAGCATTGAGGAACAAATGCGAGTCGAACACGAGTATTTTTATGACCACGCGATGCGGATTCGGGATCTCGACACTCCAACTATTGCGAGTGTCCAGGGCAACTGTGTCCTCGCAGGCATAATGATTGCTGATGTCTGTGATCTCATCGTCGCGAGCGACGACGCTCGGTTCGTGAATCCGAGTTTGCGTCACGTCGGAACCGGGGCTGAACTAATGACGCTTCCTTGGTCGATCGGTGTCCGGAAGACCAAGGAGTTGCTCTGGACGGGTGATCCCTTGTATGCGGATGATGCAAAAGACCTCGGACTGGTGAACCGCGTTGTACCCCGGGAGGACTTGGCCGACGAAACATTATATCTCGCCCGGCGGGTAGCGCTTAATCCAACTGTGTCCCTAGAGTTAACGAAAAAACAACTCAATTTCGCGCTCGATCAAATGGGCCAACAAGCCACACAAGAATACCACTTTGGGATGCACCAGATTGTCCATCGAACAAAAGAAAGCGAAGAGTGGGGTAAAGAAGCAGCGAAACGCCAAGAAGAAGGCGGATTTGGTGCTTGGCTCGACTATCGGGATGGCCCGTTTCGTGAATTAGCTGAAGAATACGGTAAAGACGATCCGCACGTAGAGTAACCCAGTAACTCACACGAGTCCCAGAAGTCCCTCGGGGATGATTGTAGTGTTAAAACACGTTTTTCGCACTTAACTCGTCGATTTCACGTTGTGAATACCCAGCGATCTCCTGTAATACCTCGGAGGTATCCTCACCGACACGTGGAGATGGCGTGATCTCAGCTGGATCATTCCGAGGAAACTTTATTGGCATACCAGGCACTGGGATTTCATCTCGGCCCTCCCCCTTATTCTCGAAATAATTAATCATCTCGCGATGGAGTAACTGTGGATCCTCAACAATCTCCTCCGTCGTCTGCACCGGTGCCGTTGGAATCTTATTCTCTAACAGTATCTCAGCTGCCTCCTCTTTTGTTTTCCCAGTGAGCCACTCGTTAACAATCGCATCAACCTCCGGGATGTGTGCAGCTCGATCGACTTTTGAGGAAAACCGTTCGTCGTCCAGTAAATCTTCGCGATCAGCTAATCTGACAAACCGTTCCCAATGACGATCAGTGATACAAATAATCGCCAAATACCCATCTGTCGTCTCATACACATTGTACGGAGAAATCGCCATCCCAGAATGCTGATTTCCCGTTCTTGGCGGTAGGTCCTCCTCTTTCACCCACGCCGATAATGGAGACGCTAACGTCGGGTAGACACAATCGTACATCCCAACTTCGACGTATTGAGGCTCACCAGTCATTTCTCGCCTGAACAACGCACTCGTGATACCCGTCGCTAAATGAATCCCCCCAAGGAAATCACAGACCGCTGGGCCAGCTTTCACAGGCGGCGAATCAGGAAATCCCGTCGTATGCATAATCCCACCCATTGCTTGGATCGTGAGGTCCATCGCTGGAAAATCTGTGTACGGCCCACTATCCCCGTATCCACTCCCGTGACCGTACACCAGCTCTGAATTCACTTCTTTCAGATCGTCGAAACCAACCCCCAACCGATCCATTACGCCCGTCCCAAAATTCTCTAATAGGACATCCGCCTCAGCTACTAAATCCTTCAACACTGCTTTCCCCTCTTCTTTCTTTAAATTGAGCGTAATACTCCGTTTCGATGCATTCAATAACTGCACCTCCGGTGTTTCACCATCCTCACTCCGATCTCTGATATGCTCTCCACCTGGTTTTTCCACCTTCACAACGTCAGCCCCAAGATATCCAAGGATCAACCCACAATACGGGCCTTGGTAAATCTGGCCAAGATCAATCACTTGCACACCTTCTAACGGACGATCCATACCGGTGAGAAAAACCCTGACATCGTATATAATTGGCGTCATCCAGTCACAAAACCCCATTACGGGAAAATGACTCGATCACTCACTGGTGTCCCTAGCCACTCACAACAGCTATGGAAAAATCGTGGTTAGTCGTCTTCGGGTAAGAAAATCTTCACGTCCCACGTGTCGTCAGCCTCGGTAACACACACCGTCCCGTGCTCCCGGACTAACCGAATCACTTCCCGCCCGACTTCGGCCGGTGATCGATTGGTTTTCGGTTCAAGCAAATTCTCCGATGAGTCAGTTGTCATATTAATTTCCTCGTAGTAATTTCGAACTATGTTATTTTATCCAGTAAATCGATTGGCTCGTAGCCCTTAATTATATTCCGTGAAATCGTTCGCCGCTGCACTTCAGACGGTCCCTCACCGATCCGGCGGACCCGGCCTTCCCGATACCATCGTTCAAGCGGTAAATCCTGACTCACGCCCATTCCACCATGAATCTGAATCGCACGATCAAGCACGTCAGCGAGCACCTCAGACGAATACACTTTGATCATCGAGGCTTCATGTCGGACATCAATCCCCTCATCGGCTTTCCACGCGCAATCGTATATCGCTAACCGGGCGGTATGAATGTCTACTGCGGAATCAGCGATCATCCACTGAATCGCCTGGCGATCCGATAATGGCTTCCCAAATGTTTCTCGATCCTTCGAATACTCGAGGGCCATCTCGAGCGCCTGCAATGCGATCCCAATATGTGTAGCAGAGTACGGAATCCGACTTGACCGGACCCCACTCGCGGCTAACGCCAATCCGCCTCCTATCTCACCGAACCGATTCCGATCAGAAACACGGATATCATCAAGTTGGATTTCGAATGGATCCTCCGGACGAATCGTATCGATTCGGCGATGTACATTCCACCCTTCAGCCTCAGCATCAACAAGAAAACACGTTATTCCCTCATCAGTACCATCAACAATAGCTCGCGCAAACACAACTCCGTAATCAGCATACCCCCCGGTCGTAATGAATCGTTTTTCACCGGTGATAACCCACTCATCGCCCTGTTTTTCTGCACGCGTTTCCATAGACGACGGATCAGACCCAGCAGCCGGTTCGGTCAACCCGAAACACCCATGTCGCTCTCCCCGCATCGCCGGCTCAATAAACTCCTCTAGATGATACTCATTCGCCGTCTCAAGGTATACCTCAGGCGAGCCGACTGTAACTCCGGGCGTCAACTCAACACCTCCTAGACCCGGATTATACATCCCCAACCGATGCTGGACTAGTTCTTCCATCACAATGGCCCGACCGAGGATACTCAGTCCGCCACCACCATATTCCTCGGGGATCCCCATCGCCCACAACCCTTGCTCTTTTGCTTTCTCCCGAAGCGCCTGCGCTTCCGCCTTCGGTAAATGCGTTGCATCAGGATCAAGTTCTGCAACTCGGGGACGCATCTCGTTATCCCGGAAATCCCGGATTGTTTCCCGGAGCATCCGATGTTCCTCAGATAACCCAAATTCCATGGTCAGTTCGAGTCGCTACCACAAGTAAAACTTTCGGAGACTGATTTTTACCGCCACGCAGCTTTCACATTCGCTATTAATATCGAATAGTCAGAAAATAGATATTCGACTTATTCTGGATTGTGACGCTCCACCGGCGGGACACCTCGCGGTCGAAGAGTCTCCCCAGTCATAAACGAGGCTGCAGGACTAACCAAAAACTGCACGATGTCCGCGATCTCATCCACAAGTCCTAATCGCCGATCCACTGTGTCGCGTTCCGGCAACGATGAGGCATCGAGATCCAACCGATCCACTACTGGTGGCGTCGCCACCAAACCCGGAGCGACACAATTAACCCGAATACCATACGGCGCCCACTCAATAGCCAACGATTCGGTCAAATTAACAATAGCAGCCTTGGAAGCCGCATAATGACTCGTCTTTGGAGAACCCCTGAACGCCGCTACACTCGAAAAATTCACGATATACCCATGACCCGACTCCCGCATATACGACCCCACCGCCTGCGTACAATTGAAGGTGCCATGTAAATTGATGTCGACGATTGTCTTCCACGCATTCTCACTCAACTCCTCAAAATCACACCGAAACGTCCCCGCCGCATTGTTCACTAAGATATCAATCGCTCCGAATTCATCCATTGATCGGGCAACAAACTCCTCGACTGCACTCGAATCTCGGACATCACATTCAACCGGGAAGATACGTCCCTCCACTGACATCTCATCAACCTCCGCTGCCACCCGATCCACCCGATCCTGTTCTCGCGAACAAATCCCAACATCGACCCCTTGCCGAGCAAATTGCATCGCGATCGCTTTCCCAATCCCACTGGAGGCACCCGTTACGATTGCCGTCGACCCATCGATATCAAATACCGGAAGAACCATGTCTCACTTCCTCTGCACAACGAGTATAGTGTTTTGCCTTTCTCATCCTATCAACAGACGACTATCGGTCGATTCGGAAAATCGTAAATACCAGGCCTGTTCTATCGTTCGTAATGCACCGAGTTACGTTAGGCAACAAGGTCTTCGAAGGCAACAACAACGCATATCTCTTTACTGGTGACGAAACAGTTCTGATTGATACCGGCATCGCCACTGATGAAACCCGCGAACAACTGCAAAGCGGCCTCGCCGAATACAATGTATCGTTCTCGGACATCGATAGTATATTTTTAACTCACTACCACGCGGATCACTCGGGACTCGCCGGAGAAGTCCAAGATGCGAGTGGCGCAACGGTGTATGCCCATCCGGATGACGCGCCATTGATCGAAGGCACGAGTTCAGCTTGGGACGAGCTACGAGAACAACAACTGGCGCATTTTGACGCATGGGAAATGCCCCAATCGTACCAAGATGGACTCGTTGAACACATGGATCGTGGCCCTGATCGGTATGGCGATCCAGTTAATACTGAACCGTTCGAAGATGGTGCGCGATATGATATCGGAGAAACAGAACTAGAAGTATTGTACACACCGGGACACACAAAGGGATTGACGTCGTTTGTGATGACTGACCGACATGAATTGCTATCAGGGGACGCGTTACTACCAGTCTACACGCCAAACGTAGGCGGCGCTGATGTACGGGTTGACCGGCCGCTCGAACGATACTTGAATACACTCGAGAAAATCGCTGATCGAGATTTCGAACGGGCATGGCCCGGGCACCGGGACCCAATTGATGATCCTACGGATCGGGCCGAGTTCATTATTCGGCATCATGAAGAACGGTCCTATCGAGTTATTAAGGTACTAGCTGATCGGGGTTCGGCAGATGCATGGACCGTGAGTGCGGATTTATTTGGGGAGTTAGAACGGATTCACGTGCTCCACGGTCCGGGAGAAGCGTATGCGCACTTGGAGCATTTAGAACGGAGTGGTGAAATCACACAGAACGGGAAAAAATATCGATTGACTGAGGAGACGCGTGAACGGTTCGATAAGTTGGATGATGAACACTGGCCGCTTTCCTGGTAGGAACTTGATTTAGTCCGTGAGTTTGTCTTAGAGTGATTTGATGTATTCCATCGTGGTCGTGATTTCGTCTAGGGAGGCAGTACTTGGCGGGAGTGTCACAACCATTTCAGCGATATCCTCGTAATTGTTAAGGATCGGTTCGACCTCCTCGGGTGTCCCAGATAACGTGATCTCGTCGAGTAGTTCGTCCGTTACTGCAGCGCGGGCTTTGGTATGATCGCCGGCTTGCCAGTGGGCCTGGATGGTTTCCGCCTCGGGGCGATAACCGTTTCTAGCCACGGCTTCGAAGTGGTATGATCCCATCGCGCCAACGTAAAACGCAATGGCATCCCGGCATCGGTTACGGGCCCGGTTCCCATCATCAAGGACGCAGGACGTAACATACGGAATAGTCTGGATAGCTGACGGCGAGCGATTTCGTTCTCTTGCACCGTCTTGGATGTATTCCCGGACTGATGAGAGTCGTGAAACAGGGATACGATTCGGAAGCCAGCCGTCAGCGTACTCACCGACGAGTTTGCAGTTCGTGGGGCCTTGCGCTGCGACGTAGATTGGAAGGTCATCCCGTGGAGGATCAAAGCGTAAATGGAAGTGTTCGAGGTCGAATACGGATCCTGGATATTCAACGGGGTCACCGGAGAGTGCTTGGTTAATTATTTCGATCGTCTCGCGTTGACGGCGGAGTGCTGGTTCGAAATCAATTCCGTGCCAAGATTCGATGACGGCGGGGGAGGATAGACCGAGACCGAGGAAGGCCCGGCCATCAGTGATTTCATCGAGAGTGGCAATCGCTTGTGCGAGAAGTGTCGGTGATCGTGAATGAACCGGGACGATTCCTGTACCGAGACGGATTGATTCCGTGTGTTCGCCGAATAATCCGAGTCGGGTAAATGCTTCTCTCCCCCAAGACTCAGCGACAAATAGCGCGTCGTATCCAAGTGATTCGGCATGGTCAACTATCGTAAGCTGTTCAGGAATTGATATTGCGCTCGTAGAAGGGACTGGCATTCCAAAGTCGAACGACGGCATAGAGAGTAACCGGGGAGGGAATCAATTAGCTGTTCTGATCCCTCGAACATGAATCGGTAACGAGGGAAGTTACGAGCGCTTGTGGTAATGGGCGTTATTCGTTTTTGAGGGACCATCCAATGAATTCTTCTTCAATTGGAACGTCGAGTGCGTCGAGAGCGGTAGCGGTTGCGATATAATGACTGCAAAGCATGGTCGTGCCAACAACTGTTTTCGTGTCGTAGTGGTCTGCTAGATCGTCATGGTTCGCGTCCGTTATATCACTGGTAGCGAAGGCGGTGGCATATCGCAGTAGGGCTTGTTCATTGGCGTCAAAGGAATCGAAATCTCCGTCACTGATGCGTTTGATTTCATCATCGGTAATCCCGGCGTCTCGTCCGAGACTGACGTGTTGGTGCCATTCGTATACAGAGTTGAGTGCCCTGGCGGCAGCGAGGATTGCGAGTTCACGTTCACGGAAGGTCAGGCCGCTTTCATTCCAGAGGGTTGTCCCGTACCGCATGTATGACTGCATGACTTTTGGGTTGTTACCCATCGCGCGGAAAATGTTGGGTTCGCCGAGTGCATCCTCAGACATGAGATATTGGTAGTCTTCGGGGAGGTCGTCTTGGTTGATGAGTTGGACACGTGCCATGAGAGGGAATCCAAGAGCGGGGGTAAAAACAATTCGTCACAGTTCGATAGACAGTTTGTGGGAATGTTAGAAGAAGATGATTTGGGGCGGGTCCGTTAGTTAAGTGGTGTTGGTGTGTTAAGGGGTGTATATGGAGCCCCTAGATCCGGAGTTATCGTCTTGGTATGCTGAGGTGATGTCATTCATAATTGAGGATATCGGGATTGAATATTGTCGGGAAAAATACGAAAATAGAGAGTATCCCCACGCGATTTATGATGGTGTTGTGGATCGGGGGTGGATTGGGTTAACGCTCTCTGAGGAAATGGGTGGGAACAACCGTTCGCACCTAGCGCAGGTATTGTTGTTAGAAGCCTTGGGAAAATACGGATATGATTTTGGGGTCCCAGTGGTCGTAGCAGAAACAAGCGCGCAGAATATTGCGAAGTGGGGGAGTGATTCACAGATTGAGAGATTCATTCTGCGGTTTCTTGACGGGGACATTCGGTTTTCGGTGGGGGTAACGGAACCCGGTTCAGGAAGTGATGCCGCTAGTCTCGAAACGACGGCTGAAAAACGAGGAGATTCGTACGTGGTGACTGGTGAGAAAACCTACCAGTCCGGGGCAGGAGTAGAAGGGAATTTTGTGAATACATACGTTCGCACTGATACTTCAGCACCGAAACGGGAGGGGATAAGTAGTGTGTTAATTCCTGTTGATGCGCCGGGGGTGGAGGTCACAAAGTTACTGCTGGTTGCGAGGAAGGCAGCCGGGTCATACCATATTTCATTTGACACGGTTGAAATCCCGGTGAGCAATCGGATCGGTAAAGCAGGGGGTGGATGGAGGATACTGACTGATCATTTACTGCGGGAACATACCTACATGGCTGCGGTGATGGTTGGGAATGCCGTTACCGTGATTGAGAAAAGCATAGAGGAGACAACGAACCGGGAACGGTTTGGGCGATCAGTGAGTGATTTCCAGGGAGTCTCACATAAATTAGCTGATATCGATGTGGCGGTTCGGTCGGCTCAGTTGTTGGTTCGTCGGGCTGCTCGGAAGATTGACGATGGTAGTGCGACTCGTCTGGACGCTGCACGCGCGAAGTTACATGCGGGTGAAGTGTTAAAAAACGCAAGTCAAATAGGAGTACAATTACTCGGTGGGGCGGGTTTGCATCCGGCGCATGATATGGAGCGGTATTGGCGAGAAGGGGCTAGTGCCACAATCGCTGGTGGGACGAGTGAAATTCAACGGTCAGTAATTGCACGGGAATTACTAGCGGACAGCAATTAGTTATTAGGGGAATCACTTTTGGTGTGCTGCTGCGGTGTATGTTTACATGTCCAATCAAGAGAGTGACGGGGAACGCGGCGCTATCCCGCATTGGTTTACACCAGGATCTACGGTACTCAACTTGACAGATGGAGATGGGGCAGTAGTGACAGACAAGAGAGGGAACGAGTATCTAGATTTTATAGCCCAATTGTATTGTGTTAATGCAGGGCATGGAAATACCGAGATTATTTCCGGAATAACAGAGCAGTTGGAGAAAATCCAGTATGTTTCGGCAGCGAAGCAAAACGAAACTCGTGATGAGTTCGCCCGTGAGTTAGGGAAAGTCGCTCCAGGATCATTAGACTCGGTGTTGTTTTCAGTGACGGGGAGTGAGGCGAACGAAGCGGCCGTACAGATCGCTCGGGAACATACAGGCGCCGAGAAGATCCTGACACGGTGGCAATCGTATCATGGCGGAACGTATGGAGCTGGAGGGTTGACTGGTGATCCAGAAACCCGGACAGCGGTTGAAAAATATGCGGCAGTCACGGGCAACACAAAGTTTCTTCCGCCGATTCAGTATCGGTCACCGTTCTCGGGTGACACGCCGGAGCAACTAGCCGAACAAGCAGCTGACCATCTCGAGTATGTTATTCAGAACGAAGGACCGGATTCTATCGCTGGGATCCTTATGGAGCCAGTTGGTGGGACGAGTGGTGCCTACCCAGCGCCTGCTGATTATTTCACGCAAGTCCGCGAGTTGTGTAACGAGTATGACATTCTATTGATAGCGGACGAAGTCATCACTGGGTTTGGTCGGTGTGGTGAATGGTTTGGGATTCAAACTGAAGAAGTGGAGCCTGATATGATTACATTTGCCAAAGCGGCGACAGGGGCGTATGTGCCGCTAGCCGGTGTGATTGCAAGGCCCGATATAGGCGATCGGATTCGCGAAGATGGTTTTGATATCGGTCAAACATTTGCCGGTCATCCCGTGGGCTGTGCAGCTGGGTTAGCCGCTTTGGATGAATATCGATCAGGACTCATCGAAAACGTCCAACGGCTCGAACCGTACTTCGAACGACGCTTGAAGGAACTTAAAGAGAAGCATGCGGTTGTGGGAGATGTTCGGGGTCGCGGGTTTCTTTGGGGAGTGGAATTTACGGATCCAGAGACTGGTGAACCGTTCGTGCACCCGTGGGTCGATCACGACAGTGATAATCCCGTGACCACTGTCGTGGAATTGGTAGAGGAAGAAGGAGTGCTCATCGGGAGTGGCCGACCAGGATATCAAGTTATTCTCGCACCACCATTGATGATAATTGAAGCTGATATCGATACCGCAATTACTGCACTTGATTCGGCGATTACCGATGTATTCTGAAGAGTCGTCAGGGGTTATTCAGTGTACGCGTCGTTTTCCTTGGCAACAGAACGAATGGTTTGGTATTCGTCATCGGAGTACGCAATCAACCGGACATCATTGAGTGTGTTAGGTTCATGTGCCGCAATTGTTTCACATATTATGCTGGCGCCTTCGGTCAACGAAAATCCAGCAACCCCACAGCCAATCGCGGGAATCACGAGTGATACAGCACCGAGGGATTCAGCGGTCTGCAATGTGTTTCGGGTGGCCTCACGGATGCTGGTTTCCGTGGCTTTTCCGTCTCCGTAGTGCGGCATTGCAGCGGCATGAATCACGACATCTGCATCTAATGCATAGGCGTCGGTGACGGCTACCTCTCCAAGTTCAATCGGCCCGTTAGCCATGGCTTCTTCGTTTAATTCGGGTCCAGCGGCGCGTTTTAGCGCTCCAGCGACACCCGATCCCATCCGAAGACTCGTTCCCGCTGCGTTAACAAGCACATCAGCTGATTGGTTAGCGATGTCACCTTGGATGACCCTAAATTCCATAATTACGAGATACTCACAAACCACAATCAACGTTAGGAAATTCGGGCTTAGCGGAAAATCGGGTCGGCAGTTTGTTCGATGTACTCAACGGCGGCTTTCGGCGAATCTACGTGCTCAATGCCGGTGATACTGAAAGTGTTGAGGCCGGCGATTGGTTTCTCTAAATCGAGTGCGATCCCAATTTCTGAGAGTGTTCCGGCTTCTCCGTTGACAGCGATGACACCTTCTCCGTTCATGACGACCAGGACATTTCGAGCGTGTCCCAGTCCAGTTGGGATAGCCGTCGAAACGTATTCGTTAGCTGTATCCGGGTCAGTGCCGGGTAGGATTCCGATTGATTCGCCGTTTGATTCTTGCACTCCTTTACAAACGCCATGCATTACGCCCGTTAACCCTCCGCATACGACGGTATGATTCCGTTTTCCGAGTTCTTTCCCGAGTTCTTCAGCCGTTTGTGCGATACCCGGTGCGGGGTCGCTTCCACCAATTACACTTATTCGCATTACGTTTCTTGATGTCCTGGTGTGTTGTTTGCATATCGTTCTTCGAGGATTTCTGCGTGGCTTTTAATCATCTTGACTGGTCGCCGCCCATCAGGAGGATGACCGACAGCAACGAGTTTACAAGTCATTTCATCGAGGGTATGGAGCAAATGAGGAGTGCCTGGTTCGAACAGTACGCATTCGTCTGTCACGAGGTCAAACGAATCATCGGGGGTTTCAACGCGGCATGTCCCTGAGATGCAGTAGAAGAACTCGGTTTGGTTCTCATGGGTATGATAAGCCGTTTGGGAGAGTCGTTGGTTCGGATTGAGATGCGCGATATTGAAATTATAGGCGGAGATGCCGAGCGTTGGAGAGAGTTCCCATCGGTCGCTTGGTTTAGCGTCATTACGGTCGACATCTTCGACTCGGAGGTGGGTGTAGTCATCTGGCATAGGCAGTTCCTCACTGGCGTGAAATGTAAAAATAAGTGTTTGTATTAGTCTAGGGGTGGAGAAGCTGTGAGTGGGAGTGCCTTTGCGACGGTAGGTTGTAACGGACTGTATGGAATTCGATATTGTCGATGTAGATCACGTTGCGATTCGGGTTTCGGATTTGGATGCATCACTCCAATTTTATCATGAAATACTCGGGTTGCCTCTTAGAGACCAAGAAAAACACGATGCTGGTGAGTTACCGTTTGTGTCTCTCGTAGCAGGTGGGCGGCATATCCATTTGTTTCCGAGCGGTACGGCGATAGATGTTGATGGAGAGCATATTTGCTTACTCGTTCGGTCAAATGACACAGAGACGAAAACGGTGGCAGAACGAGTGCGAGATGAATTAGAATCGAAGGGAGTAGTCATTGAACCGAACGAACCGTCGGAACGGCTCGGTGCGTACGGGCGAGATTGGGCGTTGTATGTAAGAGATCCTGACAACCGTATAGTCGAATTGAAATTCCACTAAATCAGCACTGGATCCCGACTCCACTTGGGAGGTGGTACACGGGGCAGTGGTCGAATTTCGGGCAGCATGAGAGCGGGTGTATTTATCTGGTCGTATTCTGAGAGTTGAAATATGGATTCTCCCCCTGCTGTATGTATTATTAACGGTAGTAATCGCCGACAGTCTAGAACATTGTCGCTTGCACAAGAAACAAAACAGGTCGCCGGAGAGTACACATCGGACACCGAGGTGCTTGATCTTCGCGAATTTGAAATGGAGTTTTTCGATGACCGAGAGATCAATGAATACAATGCAGATACGCAACAGGCACTACAAAGGGTTCTTGATGCCGACGTTCTGGTATTTTGCTCACCAGTATATTTTGGCGGGATTTCTGGTGGAACGAAGAATTTGATTGATTTAATCCCGTACGAAGAATTCTCTAGTACGACTCGAAGTGCTGGAATGATCATGACTGGCCGGGATAATCGTCATCAAGCCCTATTAGATGTCCAACTCAGAGCAACCCTAGTGTACCTCGGGTTACGTGTAGCCACTCCTGGGGTTTTTGCCACTGAGGACGATTTCAATGAATTTACGCTAACAAACTCCTCAATTATCGAGTGGATTCACACGATGGTTACAGAAGCCATCGACCTCTGGGAAATGAAATGCTGAACAATTCCTCTATCAATAGAAACCTCGATGGGCGGCGTTCAGACGTCAAATGGCTGGCCGTACTTGCCATCGAAAGCGAGGTCTTCCAGCGGTTGCCGGTTTTTTCGTCCGATAATGTCTCGTTTTGGATAGCCGAATCCAGCGACTAGACCAATCTCTTGATCAGATGGAATCTCAAGAAACGCATCCACGTCAGGAGTATCAACCGTATAAATACACGAACCGATGCCGCGTTCCCACGCCAGTAGTTGCATATACGTAACAGCTCTTCCGGCGTCTAAATCGCTAAATGCATACGAAGGATCTGTACAGATGACGATCGCAAAATCAGCACCACTAATCCACCCGCCGGAAGGACTTAACCGGCCTAATTCCGCTAGATCGCTTTCGTCGCTTACGAGAATAAACCGCCAGTGCTCGACGTTTCTGCCACTAGATGCGAGTCGGCCGGCGTTAAGAATAGCTCGGCGATCAGCTCTCGGCACTCGACCGTCCGCGTAGTCACGAACTTCGATCCGGGATTCAATCGCAGATTCAACATCCATACAGGAGGCTACTTGAAGCAGGCTTATAGAAAGTACTCACTCCTACTCGATGGTTATTTCAGTCGTTCTTGCAAAAACGAGGGATGGGCCGCGGTAACCCCGGGAATAGAAACGATCCGATCACTGATCACATCGCCGAGTGCATCACCGTCCGGCGCTCGAACTTCAGCGATAAGCATATGATCTCCCGTACACGAATACAGGGTCTCCACCGCTTCTAACTCCTGTAACTCACGTGTTACACCCACATACTCGTCACTTGCTGTTTCAATCCCGACCAGCGCGATGGTTTGACTCGATAATTTTTTAGGATCGACATCCGCTGAATACCCAACAATAACTCCATCTTCCTCAAGTTGTGTTACGTATTTCCGAACTGTCGGTTTCGAAATACCGGCTCGTTCGGCAACCTCAGCATAGGATGCTTTGGCGTCATCCTCAAGTATAGCAAGCACCCGATCCGCTGTCCCGTCGTTAGCCACAAGTGACTGTTTACGGTATTGAAAAAAATATCTTGCGAATCGGAAAGGAGTTATTTGTGCTGATCAAGAAAGTCGTATGAACGTTCCCACGTTCTATCCGAATCGAAGAACCGTTCGGCTACCGGGTCCTCTGGTAATTCACCGATATTAATTTTTTCTTGCTGGTACGACGGACGGTCATCAACAAAAATCTTCCCGGTAAGCACTTCGCCTTCGTGTAACGCATCTTCAACTTCATGCATCATCTCCCCAGCCTCTCGTCGATCAGTCACATCAAAGTCGTAATCCTCAGATTCATTCACATCTGTGTACGGAACATATTGACGGGCGTCTTTATTCCACGTGGGGCACTGAGTGAGGAAATCAATGTGCGCAAATCCATCGTGATTGATTGCCTCGACAATAATATCTTTTGCTTGATTCGGGTTCACCGCAGCAGTCCGTGCAATGAATGAAGCGCCCGAGGATAACGCCAAGGACAACGGGCGTACCGGATCCTTTGCGTTCCCTTTGGGTTGGGTTTTTGACTTATGGCCTTTCGGGGAGGTTGGTGAGGACTGACCCTTCGTCAATCCAAACACCTCATTATTAAACACAATATAAACCATGTCATGATTTGCCCGGGCGGTATGCATGAAGTGATTTCCGCCAATCCCATACCCGTCACCATCGCCCCCGGCCGCGATTACTTCTAACCCAGGATTCCCTAGTTTCGCGGCTCGCGCGACTGGTAGTGATCGGCCGTGAATCGTGTGGAATCCATAACTCTCAAAGTAACTATTCAATTTCCCAGAACATCCAATTCCCGTTGCGAGTAAGACTTCATCGGGGTTCCGGCCGACCTCTGGCATCGCTTGTTTTAATGCTTTCAGAACGCCGAAATCACCACATCCTGGACACCATGTGGCTTGTGGTTCGATTCCTGGGGTAAATTCGTCCGCCGTTACGTCTCGATGTTCGCCGATTGCGTTGAATGCACTCATTAATTAATCACCTGTGGCTGGTTCCATTCGCGTATTATATTCTGATTGCGTATCGGTACTCCCGCTAATGCGGGTATCGAATCCGTCGATGATTTCTGCTGGTTCAAAGGGATTCCCGTCGTATTTCAATAAACTATACATTTTGTCGCCATATTGACCGAGTTCCCGTTGCATCAGGCCTCTAAATTGACCGGATGCGTTCACCTCAACGACGAGAACTTCAAATACCGATTCTAGGAATGCTTCTACGTCTTCGACTG